>NZ_CAAAFO010000020.1:46734-47220 GCF_900634715.1 Candidatus Protofrankia californiensis
AGCAGGCTTTCCGGTGCTGCTGAGGAGCGACTATGGGCGGTATTTCCACGGTCGGATCCGTAGTGCTGTACGACCTTCGATCGAAATGCCTTCGATTGCCGCGGTGACGCTTTCGACAAAGAAGCATGATCGCACTGCCGTTGGCCATCCAGGCGGGCACAGTCCCGCGGTGACCGCCGGTGTCGGGCGATTCGACGCCGTGGGAGGGGGGAAGGCCTGGTGCCCGACCCGAAGTCGGTCGAGTCGGTCGCCGCCGCCACGGGAGCTCCGGGTGTGCAGCGGGCAAAGCTCGTCGAGCTGGCGTTCCGGGCCGGACTGGTGTCCGAGCACGATCGGTGATCGTTTCCGGCTGAGGAGACCGCGGTCAACCGGTCGGGACAGAACGTCTTCCGGTTGGGCGGACCGCGCTCAGCGCAGATGGACGGCGATCAGGCAGGTGTCGTCATCGGTGTCGGGGGTGGTGTGGCGCAGGAGATGGTCGGCATA
>NZ_CAAAFO010000020.1:47358-57966 GCF_900634715.1 Candidatus Protofrankia californiensis
ATGCCGTCGTCGAGTCGCAGCGGGGTGGCGGTCTCCTCATAGGTGCTGTGGGCGTCCGCTCCGAGGAGGACTCCCTGCGGAAGCGGGAGTGTGCAGGCGGTGCCGTCGCGGACCAGGACGGGCGGCAGATGGCCGGCGCATGCCCAGCGCAGTGTGCGGGTGGCCGGGTTGTAGAGGCCGCAGACGGCGGTTCCGGTGATGTTGTCGGTGAGGTGGTAGGCGACGTCGTTGAGCCAGCGCAGAAGCTGGGCCGGTCCCGCGCCGGTCATGGCGAGGCCGCGCAGACTGTTGCGTAACGTGACCATGCCGGTGACCGCCTTGATGCCGTGCCCGGCGATGTCACCGACGGCGAGGAGAACCTCCTTGGAGGGCAGGATGACCGAGTCGTACCAGTCGCCGCCGACCAGATGATCCTGGTCGGCCGGTCGGTAGCGGACGGCAACGTCGAGTCCGGTGGCTTCGACCGGATCGGCCGAGAACGGCGTGATGGCCCGTTGCAGTTGTACGGCGAGACGCTGCTGGTCGTCGGCTCGCTGTTCGGTGTCGGCGAGCTGGTTGCGGGTGGCGGCGAGAGCAACCTGGGTGTGGTAAAGAGTGGAAAGGTCCTGGTATGTGCCGCGAACGGCGACCAGAGTGCCGGCAGTGTCGGTGACGGGCTCGGCGAACGCGCGTATCTGCCGGATCACGCCGTCGGCCCGGATGAGACGGAACGTCGTGGCGGCCGGCCGCATCTGGTTGAGCAGTACGTCGCGGAAACGGTCGACGGTGGCGAGATCATCGGTATGGACGTAGGCGTCCAGTCCCTGCAGGGAAACGGGCGTTCCTGGCGCTCCCGGCGTCAACCGGAACAGTGTGAAGGTGTGGTCGGTCCAGCGCACGTCACCGGTGAGCACATCCTGCTGCCACCCGCCGAGCTCACCGAGCCGCTGTGCGTGCTGGAGAATGGCGGTGAGGTCATCGGTAGCATTCGTCGGCTGCCAGGTGATCGCGATGCCGTCGAAGAGCCGGCCGATACGCACGTCCATCTCCATCGCAACGGCCCTGCCGCCGACGATGACGCGGATGATCAGACCGTCGGCCTGGTATGGCCGACCGGTGAGGAGCACTTCCACGGCGCGCCCGAACAGTCCGTTCGGGATCGTCATCAGTGGATGGACATGGGACAGTCGGCGGCCGACGAGGTCGTGAGGGTCGCGGCCAGTCGGGTCGACGAATCCGTCGCTGACGTAGTCGATCTGGAAGTCGATGATCCGCCCATTGTGATCACGGACGGCGTGAGCGACGAGAGCGGAGCGTAGCAGGGCGTTCAGCAGGGCGGGCAGCCACAAGCCGCGGCCTCCCCAGGCGCGCTCCCCGTGAACACCGAGGCTCCTGGCGCAGACTTCGGCCAGCGCGAGGAGTTGATGCCGGACCGCGGGAGCGAACTCCTCGAGCGGATGCGGCCAGCAGATCTCCATCGCCCCCAGCAGCGCCCCGGCGTCAGCCAGCGGTAGCACCACCCGGGCGCCGCGCCACTGCCCGACCAGTGGGACCTGGCGTGGCAGCTGGTGGCTCGCCGGCCACCACTGGGGGCATCCGTCCCGAACGACCCGCTGAGCCACGGAATCCATCTGCGGAGGAATGCGCTGCCAGCGGCTCGCTTCCAGGGCGCCGAGCCCCGCCTCGCCGGCGAGCTCCAGAGCGCCGTCCGGTTCGATTATCCACAATGCCACGGCTACGGCTCCCAGCGGGGCGAGAGCCTCCTCCAGCGCCGCCGCGGCAATCCGGGGTCCGTCCACGGCCCGCCGTACCGGCGGCGTCTCGGCCAGTCGCGCCGGTTGGTACCGCAGTGGTCGTGCCGCGCCCCGGATGAGCGCGTCGCCTGCCGGTTGGCCGATCACATCGGCGGCGAGCTCCACCAGGGGCATCCCGGATCGGGCCGCCAGGCGGGTGAGTTGCTGGACCGCTTCGCCAGGGGAACAGCGCAGGCGCTCGCTCAGGACGCCCGTCGCGAGATCCACCAGGGCTTCGGTGGCGGCCTGCGCCCGAAGTTCCTCGAGTTCGCACTGCTGGCGGGCGATCAGCGCGGTCAGCTGTGCTACCTGGTCATCGCCGATCGGACTGGTCGGCTGCTGTGTCGCCACCGCGTACGTCCCCCACTCGTTCGGGTGCCGTCGGCATGCGGACGGATGTCCCTGCGCAGCCCCCTTGTCCTCCTGGGTCTCCCCAGCGGGCCAAAGACGGCGCGATCATGTTTCTTTCGCGCTGCCGGAGGCCCGCATCCGCGGAGCACTCAGGAAAACCTTATGGACATCAAGAAACTGAGTCGAGGTAGCTGTCCGTTTCGTCATGGTTTGATGACCGGCGAACTCTCTACCGTGGAACAAAGAGACTATCTAGATCATATGACGGCCGTCCGGCGACCGTCGGCCGATGAGCGGGGTGTACCGGTGAGTGAGGCTACGAAGTCGGAGCGGGAAGCGATGCCAGGGCGGGACGACCCCGCATTGCGCCAACTTCTTGCCGGCCTGATGGCGGTGCGCGGCGGGGACTTCCGCGTACACCTGCCTCAGGGTGACGACCCGCTCATGAACGAGATCGCCGACGTGTTCAACGGCATGACCGAGCAGCTTGCCCTGGTCACCTCCGAGGTGGCGGGGGTGGCGCGGGAGGTCGGCATAGAGGGCAAACTCGGCTGCTTTCCCCGGGTGCCAGGAGTGTCCGGTGCCTGGAGGGATCTCGTCGACTCGATCAACGCCGCGGTGGGAAGCCTTGGCGGCCAGGTTCGTGACGTCGCCCAGGTAGCCACGGCGGTAGCACACGGCGATCTGTCGCGGAAGATCACCGTGGATGCGAGCGGCGAGGTCCTGGAGCTGAAGAACACCATCAACACGATGGTCGACGAGCTGTCGTCGTTCGCCGGCGAGGTTACCCGGGTGGCCCGGGAGGTCGGCACCGAAGGGCGGCTGGGTGGGCAGGCGTTCCCCGGGGTAGGCGGAACGTGGCGGGATCTCACCGACTCGGTGAACTCCATGGCCGGGAACCTCACCGGTCAGGTCCGTGCCATCGCCCAGGTGGCGACCGCGGTGGCCAGCGGTGATCTCTCTCAGAAGATCACTGTGGACGCGCGTGGGGAAATCCTGGAGCTGAAGAACACCATCAACACGATGGTCGACCAGCTGTCGTCGTTCGCCGGCGAGGTCACCCGGGTAGCCCGGGAGGTCGGCACCGAAGGGCGGCTGGGTGGGCAGGCCGACGTCAAGGGCGTCTCGGGTACGTGGAAGGACCTCACCGAATCCGTCAACGTCATGGCGACCAACCTCACCGTTCAGGTCCGTTCCATCGCCGAGGTCACCACCTCGGTGGCCAAGGGCGACCTGACGCAGAAGATCCGGGTGGACGCGCGCGGGGAGATCCTGGAGCTCAAGGCGACCATCAACACGATGGTCGACCAGTTGTCGTCGTTCGCCGACGAGGTCATCCGCGTGGCGGGCGAGGTGGGGACGCAGGGCAATCTCGGCGGGCAGGCCGTCGCACGGGGCGTGTCAGGCACCTGGAAGGATCTCACCGACAACGTCAACTCGATGGCCAACAACCTGACCAGCCAGGTCCGCAACATCGCCCAGGTCACCACCGCCGTGGCTCGCGGTGACCTGTCGAAGAAGATCGATGTTGACGCGCGTGGGGAGATCCTGGAGCTCAAGACCACTATCAACACGATGGTCGACCAGCTGTCGTCCTTTGCCGCGGAGGTCACCCGGGTCGCCCGCGAGGTCGGCACCGAGGGGATACTCGGCGGGCAGGCCGAGGTCGAGGGCGTCTCGGGAACATGGAAGCGTCTGACGGAGAACGTCAACGAGCTCGCCGGCAATCTCACCCGTCAGGTGCGCGCGATCGCCGCGGTGACCAGTGCCGTCGCGGCCGGGGACCTCACCGGGTCCATCTCGGTGGAGGCCCGGGGGGAGGTCGCCGAACTCAAGGACAACATCAACGCAATGGTGCGGTCGCTGTACGAGACCACGCGCGCCAACCAGGAACAGGACTGGCTGAAGACCAACCTGGCCCGCATATCCGGTCTGATGCAGAAACATCGTGATCTCAATACCGTCACGGAACTGATCATGGATGAGCTCACTCCGCTGGTCGGCGCCCAGTACGGCACGTTCTTTCTGGCCGGATCCGGGGCGGACGCGCCCGCACTGCGTCTGATCGCCGGCTTCGGGTATCAGGCCCATCCCGACGTGCCGCGCGAATTCGACGTGGGACAGTCCCTGGTCGGGCAGGTGGCCAGGACCAAGAAATCGATCTTCATCGACCGGACCCCGGTCCATTACGTGAAGATCTCCTCCAGCCTCGGCCACGCCGAACCGGTCAATCTGATCGTCCTTCCCGTCCTCTTCGAAGACCATGTTCTCGGCGTTATCGAACTCGCCTCCTTCACCCCGTTCATGCAGGTGCACCGGGATTTCCTGGACCAGCTGATGGAAACCATCGGCGTCAACATCAATATCATTATCGCCAACTCGCGTACCGACGCGTTGCTGGACGAGTCGCAACGTCTTGCCGCCGAATTGCAGACGCGCTCCGAAGAACTCCAGATCCGCCAGGACGAGCTCCAGCGGTCCAACGCCGAGCTGGAGGAGAAAGCGGCCCTCCTCGCCCGCCAGAACCACGACATCGAGATCAAGAATTTCGAGATCGAACAGGCTCGGCAGGAAATCGAGGAACGGGCCCGGCAGCTCGCCCTGTCGTCCAGGTACAAGTCGGAGTTCCTCGCCAACATGTCCCATGAGCTGCGCACGCCGTTGAACAGCCTGCTCATCCTGGCGCGGCTGCTGGCCCAGAACCCTACGAACAACCTGACCCCGAAGGAGGTCGAGTACGCCAACGTCATCCATTCCGCCGGCTCCGACCTCCTACAGCTCATCAACGACATCCTCGATCTTTCGAAAGTCGAGGCCGGCAAGATTGACATCCACCTGGAGCGCTTCGCCCTCAGTGAGCTTCTCGAGGACGTCCAGGCCACCTTCCGTCCGGTCATCGCGGAGAAGGGTCTGCGGTTCACCGTCGACGTCGCCGCCGACGTGCCGGACGCACTGATCAGCGATCAGCAGCGTCTGCAGCAGGTGCTGCGTAACCTGCTGTCCAACGCGGTCAAGTTCACCCAGCAGGGTGAGGTGGAACTTCGGATACGGATGGTCAGCGGCCGTGCCCTCGACGATGAGCAGCGCCCGGCCATCGCATTCTCTGTGATCGACACGGGCATCGGCATCGCCGAGGAGAACCTGGACAAGCTCTTCGGAGCCTTTCAGCAAGGTGATGGCAGCACCAGCCGCAGATTCGGCGGAACCGGCCTCGGCCTGTCCATTTCACGCGAGGTCGCGGCCCTGCTCGGCGGTGTGATCCGCGCTCAGAGCGAGTTCGGTCGGGGTAGCACCTTCACCCTTTATCTGCCGCTGTCCCTGCCCGTGTCCGCGCCCGAGGCGACCGGTGAACAAGCCCATGACCCCACGTTGCCGGCCGTTTCCGGTCTGCCGGCGCCTTCCGGTCTGCCGGTACCCGCGCCCACGCCGGTGCCGGAGCTCGCGCTGACGCCCGCCCGGCGCCGTCTGCTGGTGCTCGAACCCGATGACAACGGCCTGCTCGCTCTTCTCGCGAAAAACGTCGCCGCGGAACTCGCCGACACCCACAGATCCGTCCGCATCACCTCGGTAACGAGTCCCGACGACGCGATCGCGGCTCTTTCCGCGACGCTGTACGACTGCGTCGTGCTCGACCTGGCCCTTCCCGGCTCGTCCGCATTCGATTTCCTCGAAAGGCTCCAGGAAAGCCAGGACCTGCAGCAGCCGCCGATCTTCGCGTACCCTGCGCACAGGATCGGCGTCAGTCGGCAGCGCCTCGCTCAGGCCCGTTTCCGGATCCGCCGTATGGAGCCGCTGTCCTCCCTGGACGAGCTTCGCGAACGCATTGTCTCGCAGCTGTCCGCCGACCGTCCGGACAGTACCGATCAGCCGGATGGTGTGGTGCCCTTCGCCGCAGTCCCGACGGAGACCGCGGTATTGCCCGGTGACGGTGACGCCCTGACATACGACGCGCTCCGCGACCGTAAGATTCTTGTGATCGACGACGACGTCCGGAACGTGTTTGCCATCACCGGCATCCTCGAACTTTACGGTCTGATCGTGATCCACGCGCCCGACGGACGTATGGGTATCGATGTCCTGCTCGCCACCGACGGCGTCGACCTCATTCTCGTGGACGTGATGATGCCGGAAATGGATGGTTACGCCACGATGACGGCGATCCGGGAAATACCCCGTTTTGTCACGTTGCCGATTATTGCCGTCACCGCGAAGGCCATGCCGGGCGACCGGCAGAAGTGTCTCGCCGCCGGTGCCGACGACTATGTGACCAAGCCGGTCGACACCGACGAGCTCCTCGGCTGTATACGACGGCGGCTCGCTCACCAGGAGTCCGGCGGTAAGAAGGCTCTGTGATCAATGCCCTTGTCCGGGCGGCAGAGGTCCGGGACTCAAGGTCAGGGAGGACCTTGAGTCCCGGACCTCTGCGTGTGGCCGCGGTGGAGTAACGGCCCGCAGCGGGCGATCCGTGGCCGCCTGCGTACCGTCAGCCCACTTCCCGACCGGGATGAACCCACGGCTGGCCGAGATTGAACCCACGGCTGGCCGAGATGAATTCACGGCGAATATCTGACGAGCGGGCAGCGTAAAGCGCTCCGACCCCAACCAAAACCCATACGGTCGCTGAATCGTCATATCGGCCCAACCGTGCATTCGGGGATGAGGCGAAACGTGGGCTGGCTGAGTGCCGAGAACATCGTGGCCGTGCTCACCGCGGTGCTCGGCATCGTGGCGGCCTTCGCCGTGGTCTGGTACGAGCGCCGGGTCCCGCGCCGCAGACGCATCGGCTATCGCGTGCAGATGGACACCCCTATCGGCAGCGACAACCGCAGCGGGCAGGGCCAGGCGAACATACGGCTCGGCCTGTTCAACGACCTCCCCGACATGTCCGACGCCACCCTCGTCCTCCTGCGTATCGAAAACGACGGCGCGGAGAGCATCACCGACACCGACTACACCAGCAACGGCCTCACCGCCGTCTTCACCGAGCGCATCGTCAGGGGTGTCGCCGTCACCCAGCCCGACGCCGAGCACCTGATGGACCACTTCGCTCCGCCGGGGGCCATGCGGCACAGCGACAGCACGATCTACCTGCCCCGCGTCCCACTCAACCGCGGCCAGCACTACAAGCTGCTCGTGCTGCTCACCAGCGGTGGCGTCGGCTGCCACGTCCGGGTCACCGGCGGGATCCGCGACGGCGCGGTGATGCCCAACCGCAGCACGACGGTCGACGACACCCCGCCCCTGTTCAGCAGGCCCGCCCGCTGGATCACCATCCTGCTCACTCTCTGCGTCACGGCGTTGGCGATCATCATCGTCGTCCGCCGGAACGTGCCGCCTCCCATCGGCTGTGCCACGGGAAAGCTCACCGTCATCGGTTCCACGGCCTTTGCGCCGGTCGCGCGAGAAATCGCCGAGAAGTACGAGTCGGACTGCCCGGATTCAAAGATCACGGTGAACCCGCACGGCAGCAACGAGGGCATCCAGGAGCTGGCGGAGGCCGGTGGTGAGTCCGCGAGCGGGTCGTCACCAGCCGTGATCGCGGTCTACGATGGTTCCAAGCCGGACGGCTACCTGCAGATGACAGGGGAACGCGTTGCGGTCTCCGCATTCGCTCTGGTGGTGAACGACCAGGTATCGACCGGCAATCTGACGATCGACCAGATACGGAGGATCTATCGGGGTGACGTCCTCAACTGGAACCAGGTCGGCGGCCCCGACCTCCCCGTCCTGCTCGTAAGTCGGGACGCCAACTCCGGCACCCGTGACCTGTTCCGGCGGCGCATCCTCGACGGAGTCGGCGAACCGGCTCTGACCTCCCTGAACTGCGAGCACAGGAACTCCCCCCAGGACAGGGTCGTCCGCTGTGAACTCGACAGCACCGAGCGGGTACTGAGAACCGTGGCCAAGCTCCCGGGCGCCATCGGCTACAGCGAACTGCAGGCCGCCGTCATGTCCAAGGGCCTGCACACCCTGCGGATCAACGGCCAGGAGTCCTCGATCGAGGCCATCGGCGCCAGCACCTATCCCTTCACGGAGGTCGAATACGCCTACACCTACGGCAGGCCGCCCGCCGGCTCCCTCACCTCCAGTTTCCTGAACTACCTGACGAGGGGCAGCGGCCAGGACGTCATGAAGGCCTACGGGCACCTGCCGTGCTACAGCCCGGAGGGCTTCAAGCGCTGCCAGCAGTGACCGGCCACCCCCGCGGGTGCTGGATCACGAGGCCGCGCGGTTGACCACATGGGGCGGTGTCCTATCCGCGAGAGCCGGCTGAGCTGCTGTCGGCTGTATTTCCGGTTTCCGGGCGGGATCCGGACCGGGGCTGTCCGTCCTGCCGTCGGTTCCCGGCGCCGCTCGCAGGAGGCTACTGTCGGGGCGTGAAGACGGTGGCCAGGGCGGCGAGGGCGTCGGGCACGGCCCGGTAGTAGGCCCAGACACCGCGTTTGTCCCGGGTGATCAGCCCGGCGTCCACCAGGACTTTCAGGTGGTGGCTGACGGTGGGCTGGCTCAGGCCGAGGGGTTCGGTGAGTTCGCAGACGCAGGCTTCACCGTCCTCGTGGGCGTAGATCATCGACAGGAGTCGTAGGCGGGCGGGCACGGCGATCGCCTTGAGGACCGCCACGAGCCGGTCGGCTTCCTCGGCGGACAGCGGCGCCCGGGTCAACGGGGTGCAGCAGGCCGCGGGCGTCCCGGCGAGGTCGGGCGCCTCGGAATCCGTGCTCGGGGGGAGCGGGGTGGGCAGGGGTGCGGTCGCCATGTCGCCCAGCATGCCCCACCTATTGACAGCCGTCTATGCGTGGGGTCATCGTTGCATCCGACAGGACATAGACGCTGATCGATACGGATGGGGGCTGGTCGTGATGGCCAGGGTGCAGCTGGCATTGAACGTCTCCGACGTGGACGCGGCGGTCGACTTCTACACGCAGCTGTTCGGGGTCGGCCCGGCGAAGCGCCGGCCGGGGTATGCGAACTTCGCGGTCGACGTGCCGCCACTGAAGCTGGTGCTGATCGAGAACCCGCAGGCCCGGGGTGCCGGGGTGGCCGGGGCGCTCAACCATCTCGGCGTCGAGGTCGCCACCTCCGAGGAGGTGGCCGCGGCGACCGCGCGGCTGGCCGGGGCCGGGTTGGACACGGCGACCGAGGAGAACACCGCCTGCTGCTACGCGGTGCAGGACAAGGTCTGGGTCGACGATCCCGACGGCGCCCCGTGGGAGATCTACACGGTGCTCGCCGACATCCCCGACGGAGCGGGGGTGGGGCCGGTGTTGCGGATGGTGGAACCGGGCAGCGGGCCGGGCTCGGCCTGCGCGTGCGGGCCGGGTGGGGACTGCGGTCCGGCGGCGGACCTCGGTGACGCCGCGCCGGTCGTCACCGCCGGCCACGCAGGCCGCTGATGTCACAGGTAGGAAAAACGAGTCCGCCGCCGCTTGCGCGACGGCTGGTCGCGGAGGCGGTCGGCAGCATGCTGCTGGCCGCCCTGGTGATCGGTTCGGGGATCGCCGCAGCGCAGCTCAGCCCGGGGCAGAGCGGGTTGCAGCTGGTGGAGAACGCCGCGGCGACCGCCGCCGGCCTGTTTGCGATCATCTTGATGGTCGGGCCGGTGTCCGGGGGGCATTTCAATCCGGTGGTCTCCGCGGTGGACGCGGCGTTCGGTGGGCTGGCGTGGCGGGACGCCGCCGCCTACGTCCCCGTCCAGGTCGCCGGCTGTGTGGCCGGGGCGATCCTGGCGAACGTCATGTTCGACGCATCAGCGGTGTCGATCTCGACGCATCACCGGGCGTCCGGCCCGCATCTGCTTGCCGAGGTCGTCGCGACCGCCGGCCTCATCCTGCTGATCTTCGCTTTGGTGCGGTCCGGTCGGGGTGAGCGGGCGCCGGCGGCGGTCGGCGCCTACATCGGGGCGGCGTACTGGTTCACCAGCTCGACCAGCTTCGCGAACCCGGCGATCAGTGTCGGGCGGATGTTCTCCGACACGTTTGCCGGGATCGCCCCGGCCTCCGTCCCGGCGTTCATCGGCGCGCAGGCGGTGGGGGGCGTGGTCGGCTACGGGCTGGCGCGGCTGTTCTACCCACCGACTCCGGCTGCTCCCGGTCAGGCCGCGCAGGTTCTGCTGCCCCGCGACCAGCCCGCCGCGGCGTCCAACGGTGCCGCGGGAAGCCGTCTACCCGGAGGCATGTCATGACTCCATCAGACAATTCCGTTCCCTACAGCCCCGACAGTGACAGTCTTGCCGGTCTGGGCGGTGCGGCGGGTTTGGACCCTGCGACGCTGCGGATGCTGCGCACCCTGGTGACAAGGCTGGCCTACGACTACGACACCGCCTTCACCGCCGCCGAGGTCGAAGAGGTCTTCGGGGACTCCTTCCGGCGGTTCGCCGCGACCGCGCGGGTCACGACCTTCCTGCCGACCCTCGCCGGCCGGCTGGCCCGGGAACGCCTCGAGGCGCTCGGCATGACCCGCGGGCTGATCGCCAAGCGGGTCCCGG
>NZ_CAAAFO010000020.1:58332-60553 GCF_900634715.1 Candidatus Protofrankia californiensis
GGTGCTGTTCGTCTGCGTCCACAATGCCGGGCGGTCCCAGATGGCCGCCGCGTTCACCCGCCACTACGCCGGGAGCGCTCTGCACATCCGCACCGGGGGATCCGACCCCTCCGAGGGTATTCATCCTGAAGTCGTCGCCGCGATGAAAGACGTCGGCCTGAGCCTGGATGAGGAGTTTCCCAAGCCGTTGACCGACGACATCCTGACCGCCGCCGACGTGGTCGTCACCATGGGCTGCGGGGACGCCTGCCCCTACCTGCCCGGGAAACGGTACGAGGACTGGCCCATCGACGACCCCGCCGGTGCCGATGCGGCGACGGTCGCGCGGATTCGTGACGACATCGACCAGCGGGTCCGGGGCCTGCTCGCCAGCCTGCTGCCCGACCTGACCCTGCCCGCCCGCTGACACTTCGCGGGCCGGGCATGCCGCGTCCAGCCTGGCCCGCGGCATCATCATCGTGGAGAAAGGATCTGGTGCATGTCCGAGAAGCCCTCGGTGCTGTTCGTCTGCGTCCACAATGCCGGGCGGTCCCAGATGGCTGCCGGCTGGCTGACCCATCTGGCCGGTGACACCGTCGAGGTGCGTTCGGCTGGGTCGATGCCTGCCGAGCAGGTCAATCCGGTTGCGGTGGCGGCCATGGCCGAGGTCGGGATCGACCTCGCCGCCCAGAGCCCGAAGATCCTCACGGTGGAGGCGGTGGAAGCCTCCGATGTGGTGATCACCATGGGCTGCGGGGACGTCTGCCCGGTCTTCCCGGGGAAACGGTATGAGGACTGGAAACTCGACGACCCCGCCGGTCAGGACATCGATGCCGTCCGTCCGATCCGGGATGAGATCCGGGCTCGTGTCGAGAAACTCCTCGGGGAACTGTCGCCCGCCACCCCCTAGCGATCATCTTTGAAGGCGGCGTACCGGACAGTCCTCGAGGTTCACCAGTGCCGCCGGATAGTTGTCGAAATGCGGGGTGGTGAAGAACGGGGTGGTGAAGAAGACGCCCTGACGATCTGATCGGTAGCCCGGCAGGGCGAGCCATGTTCTGCTTCCGCATAATGCGACAGACCCGCATGATTGTCCCGTGACTGTCGATCGCGGGCTACTACTCGACCGGGTCGGTGAACTGGCTGAACGAGTGCGTGTGCTGCTGGAGCGTCCGGCGACGGGGGACGCCGGTGAGTCGCCGGAGCTGGCGCAGGCGCTTGCAACGGCTGGCGCCGAGATCCGCGCCGTGCTGTGTGCTCGGCCCGCACCCGATGCCCGGACGGCAGGTGAGCTGTGTCTGGGCCTGGTGGAGCTCAGGCGGTTGCAGGGAGAACTGCGCGAGCATGTGGTGTCGTTGCGGTTCGCGGCGGTGGCGCGGATCCACCACGGGCTGGCCAAGCTGCGGGCGTATGAGACCGTCGCCGAGTTGCTGCCCGCGGCGGCGGCCGAGCTCGGGGCGCGTTGTGACTTCGACCGGACGGTGATCTCGCGGCGTCGGGGGTCGACGTGGCGCGCGGAGGCGGTCTGGCTGGCGCCGGGACTGGATCCGCGCGTGTCGCGGGCGACGGAGTCGTATCTGCGTGGGACGTGGATCCCGTTGGGGCCCGGGGTTTTGGAGACGGAGCTGATCCGCAGGCGCGCGGCCGAGGTGATCGCGGCCGATGATCCGCGGACCAACAAGGAGCTGATGGCCGTGTCGGACAGCGTGGGATACGTGGCCTCGCCGGTGATGCCGGCGGGACGGGTGATCGGCTTCCTGCAGGCCGACTGCTACGGGTCGCGTCGCGAGTTGACGACACTGGATCGTGACAATCTGTGGACGTTCGCCCAGGGCTTTGGTCTGCTGTTCGAGCGCACGGTGCTGCTGGAGCGGCTCGCCCAGCAGCGGACGCGGGCGCGCGAGGCATTCGACCTGGCCGAGCGGCAATTGCAGCAGCTCGCCGAGGACGAGATCCTGCTCGCCCAGAACGACCGGGAGCTCGGAGCCGTCGCTTACCGCGCTGCCGAGTTCTTCCGGCCTGCGGCCGCTGCGGAAGGGGTGGAGAGCCTGCTGACCGCACGCGAGCGGAAGATCGTCGAACTCATGATCACCGGCGCGCGCAACAGCGAGATCGCCGACCGGTTGGTGGTCAGCGAGGACACGGTCAAGTCTCACGTCAAGAGCGTGCTGCGCAAGCTGGGTTCGTCCAATCGTGCGGAAGCGGTGTCGCGATACCTCAAGCTCGCCAGGCCCCAGATATG
>NZ_CAAAFO010000020.1:61110-64552 GCF_900634715.1 Candidatus Protofrankia californiensis
ATGAGGCCCCGGACATGAGCAAGCAGACCACGGATCTGGTCGAGCGTGCCGCGCGACTGCTGGGCAGCGAGCCGAACCTGGACGGTGAGGACGTGGCGGACGCGCTGAGCGCGGCGTGCACCGAGCGATTACTGTCGGGTGCGCCCGACGCCGAGTCGACCGCGGCGCTGGCGCAGCTGGTCTGCGATCTCCAGGACCTGGCCCTCGAGCAGGCCGAAACGCGGATGGCGTCGCGAGCGCGACGCATCGCCCGCTGTGAACGGGGGCTCGGTCTGTTGCGCACGGTGACCAGCCCGAAGGCGCTGGAGGGCCGGGTATGCGGGGAGATCGTGGCGAACTGCGGGCTCGAGCGGGTACTGCTCTCGCGCGTCGAGGACGGCGTCTGGCGGCCGTGGAAGGTCAACAACGTGGTGCGGGACGAGCCGTGGTTCGCCGAATGGGTCCAGCGCGAGATCCCGCTGGACGATTTTGTCCTCGAAGCACGGCTGCTGAGCGAACGCCAACCGGGCTTGGTGACGAACACCGCGGACCCGCGGGTACATCCGATCATCCGGGCTGGCGGAGCGACATCGTATGTGGTGGCACCGATCACTCCAGCTGGGCGTGTCATCGGTTTCCTGCACGCCGACCACGGGCGCGGCGGACGGGTCTGTGACGAGACCGACCGCGACGTGCTGTGGGCGTTCAGCGAGGGCTTCGGCCACCTCTACGAACGCTCTGTGCTTGTAGAGCGCCTGCGTTTGCAGCGCGACCGCGTGCGCCAGACGCTGGCCGTCGTCGACACCGCGCTGGAGGAACTCACCGAGGCCGAGATCGAGCTCGTCACCGCCCCCGACGACGACACCCCCATCACCCGGACGGCGTCATCGGTGTTCCGCAGCGAAGGCGGTCTCGATGAGTTGACGGCTCGTGAACGCGAGGTGCTCGAGCTCATTGCGGGCGGCGCCAGCAACCAGGAGATCGCCGAGCAGCTCGTCATCACCGTCGGCACGGTCAAGACCCACGTCAAGCACATCCTCGCCAAGCTCGGCGCCGTCAACCGCTCCCAGGCGATCGCGGCCTACCACGGCGTCGCCCAGGATTGAACGTCGCCCAGGATTGGACACCGCACGTCTACCACCTCCGGGCGGAAATACCACCAGCAGGGAAGATGACCTGCCGCGGGCGATGGACGACCATGGATCACCCGACCCGACCCGAGCTTCGCACCATGGCAACCTTCGATGTCACGCGGTCGTCGCGTTCGCAACGTGACCCTGTGATGTGGGAAAGTCGTCGTCCGCCAACCACTACAAACTTGCTTCCAGAGCGGTACGAAGGGGCAGCCATGCCAACAGCGCCTGTTGATCACCATCTCGACCTGACCACCCAGGACATCCTCACATACGGCAGTTGGGGCCTTACGTTAGTCCTCCTCGGTGTTGCGATACACCTGGGACGGAAGGAAAGAACTCCCTTTTACGCGCTGATCGTTCTCGCCGCCATGGTGGCAGCCTTCGCCGAGCCGCTCTACGACGCGGGCCTGATGCTCTACTTCTATTCGACCGAAGGCATGTACACCCATTTCACTGCCTTCGGCATCCCGCAGCCGGTCTGGACCCACAGCGGCTACGCCGTGCTCTACGCGGCACCCGCGATCATGATTACCCGCAAGATCCGACTCGGCACGCTGACGCGAAACGGGCTGTTCGCCTGGGCAGGCGTCGAGCTGCTGATGTCCTGCACGTTCGAGATGATCGGTATCAACGGCGGCGCCTACACGTATTGGGGACCGCACGAGCTGCGTATCCTCGACTATCCGCTGGTCATCGGCGTGCTCGAGGCGGCGCAGGTGATATGTTTCGCCGTTGCAGCAACCCAGCTGCGCGAGCGGGTGAAGAGCCCCGTCGGTCTGCTGGGCCTGTTCGTCCTGTTTCCCTGCACGTTCTTCATGGCGAACTTCGGTGCCGGCTCACCGGTGATTATCGCCTTGCACCTGGAGGACACCTCGCGCCTGATCGTGGCGTTGGCATCACTGCTGAGCATTGCGTTCGCCGCGGCGGCGATCCGTGGCGCCAGCTCGTTCCTGCCAACCACCGCCGGACAGAGCGAAGCAGCAACTGTCGGCAGTCCCGTCGGCGGATTCTCGCGGGTGAGAATAGCCGCTGACGTGCCCACGGGTGGACCGGTCGCAACGCCGTCCACAGCGAAGTAGACCGCCCCGCGCGGACTGTTCGTCCCGGTGTTGGAGCAGCACCGGGACGAACAGGCGTCGCAGTGGCTGCGTGGACGATGGATCGTCCGCGCAGGGCCACATAGCTAAGTGGCATGTGTGCATTAGTGGCCGGATCTGCGGCCTTGTCCGTCGGATTCGCTGATCAAAAAAGTTCAGGGCTCCGCGCCGGGTGATCGGCTGGGATGTGGAGTCACTCCGGCCCGGTCTGTTCGTCCTCGGCGAGTACGAGGCCGAGGAGACCTGGGAAACGGGCGTCGAACTCCGCGCGGCGAAGCCGATTGAGCCGGCGCGGCCCCTGGTCGACCTGCTCGAGCAGCCCTGCGGCCCGCAGGACGGCGAAGTGGTGGCTGGCGGTTGCCTTCGACACCGGCAGGTCGAACGTGCCGCAGGCGCGGGTGAACTCCGGCTCGCCCGCCAGCGTCCGCAGGATCAGCCGGCGAACCGGGTCCGCGAGCGCATCCAGGGCACCCTGCAAGGTCACGTCGCCCGGATCGGTGTGTCGCAGGCTCCGGGCGCGTCGCGCCTGATCGACCATCGTCTTCTCGGACTCCTCATACGTTCGATAGGCATCGTACACTGGCGAATATTCGACCCCCATCGAACATGTGAGGGAGATCGTCATGGCGATACCGATAGGACGGGTGGGTATCTGGTCCCCGTCGTACGTCTGGAACACCGACGACGCCCGCGAGGCGGCGGCGGAGATCGATGCTCTGGGCTACGGAGCCCTGTGGCTCGGCGCCGCCGCGCCTGACCTGCGCCTACCCGAGGATCTGCTCGCCGCCACGGACCGGCTGGTCCTGGCCACCGGGATCGTCAACGTGTGGGCGGCCGATGCGGCGGAACTGGCCGCGGGCTTCCACCGGCTGGCGAAGGCCTACCCGAACCGGTTCCTGCTCGGACTGGGTGTCAGCCATGCACCGGTCGTGCAGAAGCTGGGTAAGGCCTACACCCGGCCGCTGAACTATCTTGCCGGCTACCTCGACGCTCTTGACAACGCACCCGAGCCGGTTCCCGTCGACCAGCGGGTGCTCGCGGCGCTCGGCCCGAAGGCGCTCACCCTGGCGGCGCAACGATCGGCCGGCGCCCATCCCTACCTTGTCACGCCCGAACACACCCGCATCGCCCGCGAGACACTCGGCCCCGGCCCGCTGCTCGTCCCCGAGCAGAAAGTCGTCCTGGAAACCGACCCGTCCACCGCCAGAGCCCTTGCCCGCGCCGGCGTCC
>NZ_CAAAFO010000020.1:64924-65935 GCF_900634715.1 Candidatus Protofrankia californiensis
CGACGCCGGCGCGGACCACGTGGCCGTACAGGTCGTCTCACCAGCCGCCGACTCGACCGCCTGGACCGGTCGACCAGCCAGGGAGGAGTGGCGCGCCCTCGCCGCCGCGCTTCTGTAAGGAAACAGACGCCTGTAAGGAACACGACGCGATGCCACCCGAGGGGCTGTACGAGAAACCGGTGTAACGGCGATGTTTAAGCGTCTCCGCAGGTCACGGCCTTACCCTGGAGATCATCGATCAAGATTCTCTGACGCTCCCACGGTGGCCATCGCCGAACTGATGGAGGTGCGAGAAAAACTGATGGAGGTACGAGAAAACGAGCCGGGCGGTTGATCTGTATGTGCCGTTACCGTCGATGCGTGCGGGAACGGCCTCGTCGATGCAGGTGATCATGCGCATCATATCGACCCGCATTACGAGCTGAGGGAAAAGGCTGATGGCCATGGTAAGTAGGGCTCATGGTCGAGTGGAACGGGAGTTCTTGGCGGTCTCCAGCAGTGCGATGGGATCGATGCTTCGGCCATCCGCGGTCTCGTGATCGTAGACATGGCGTACAAGGTGAAGCCATTGGCGGTGCTTGGCGATCGTCACGAAGCTGGTGAGGATGCCTGGCGAGAGGATGAGGGCGAGGAGAAAGTGGAGGTCCACCGTGGCTCCCGGCTTAGGCGATCCACAGTGCCCGAATGGCCCCCCTTGGATCGCGTAAGTCACTATGCCAGCGCGTGCTTCCCGGTGCAAGGGGAGTCTGATCCCCATGCTTCCTCGGTCTCGGCAGAGCCAAGGTCGTGGGCGCCTGCGCGGACATTCTGGTTGCTCAGGAGTGTGTCAGGTCCTGGGTGCCGAGGACACGGAGCAGGTCGAGTGCGTCGGCACTCGCGGTGCCCGGCTGAGTGGTGTAGACGACGAGTCGCTGATCGGCATCGGGCAGGTGCAACACGTCGCAGTCGACTTCGATCGTGCCGACCTGCGGATGGGCGATCCGCTTCCTGCTGCTGCGGCGGACCGCTGCC
>NZ_CAAAFO010000020.1:66091-70551 GCF_900634715.1 Candidatus Protofrankia californiensis
CCGGACGAGGTAGTCCGTCGAGATCCCGGCGAGGGCGGCCACCTCCTCGCGGCGCAGCCCGGGGGTGCGACGCCGGGGCCCGTGCGGGAGCCCGACGGCGGCGGGGTCCAGCCGGGCCCGCCACGTCCTGAGGGTGGCGGCGAGTTCGACGCGGTCCACAAGCCAGGATGCCCCGGAAACCGTCGGGGTTGCCTGGGATCGCCGCTCCCATGTTCGGCTGTCCCTGGTCCGGCCGGCGTGGGCGGGCCACGGTTGGCTGTATGAGCGACATCGTGAACGACGATGCTGTGAACGACATCGTGCTGATCACCGGGGCGAACAAGGGCCTGGGCTACGAGACGGCGCGGCGGCTGGGCGAGCGGGGTGCGACGGTGCTTCTCGGGGCCCGGGATACCGCCGCCGGCAGCGCGGCCCTGCAGCAGCTCGCCGTCGGCGGCGTGGACGTGCGGTTCGTGCCGGTGGACGTGACGTCGGATGCCTCCGTGGAGAAGGCGGCGGCCGAGGTTGAGGCGGGGTTCGGGCGTCTTGACGTGCTGGTGAACAACGCCGGGATCATCGGCGGTCGTACGCCGGTGCCCGAGGCCGGGCCGGAGGACTTCCGGCTCTGTTACGAGACGAATGTCTTCGGGCCGGTACGGATGATGCGCGCGTTCATTCCGCTGCTGCGGCGCTCGACGCTCCCGCGGGTCGTGATGGTGTCGAGCGGAATGGGCTCCCTCGCCATCACCACCGATCCGGCGCGCTTGGAGTCGGGCATCGTCAGTCTCGTCTACCCGTCATCGAAAGCCGCCCTGAATATGATCACAACTCAGTATGCGAAGGCCCTCCCCGGCTTCAAGGTGAACGCGGTGGACCCCGGGTACACCGCCACCGACCTCAACGGACACTCCGGTTACAAGAGCGTCGAGCAGGGCGCTGAGATCATCGTACGGATGGCCACGGTGGATGCCGACGGTCCGACCGGCGGTTACCTCGACGACCATGGGATCGTTCCCTGGTAGAGCGTCACCCGGCTCGACCGCTTTCCGAAGAAGCCGTAGGTGGAAACCGGGGTCTGTAACGACGGTTTCTGCCTACAGATGCGGAAACCGTAGGTGGAAACTGCTGCCATGGCGACGGTTTCTACCTACACGTTTGCGGTAGGGGAGCGGATGTCGTCGTCCGGCGTCCAGCGAACACGTGTTCAGGATATGGGACAAGGGTCATACTGTCTCCATGAGCCGTTCCCGCAGCATTGTCGAAGCGCTTTTGGTCGGTGGTCAGCCCACATCCCACAGCCGGACGATTCTGTCGTCGCCGGCGCTGGCCAGGGTACGGCCGTCCGGGGCGAACGCCACCGCCTTCACCCAGCCGGTGTGACCGGTCAGGGCTTTGCCGAGTGGACGCGGAGCGGACCGGGCGGTGATGTCCCACAGCCGCACGGTTCTGTCGTCGCCGGCGCTGGCCAGAATCGTGCCGTCCGGGGAGAACGCCATCGCACCTATCCGGCCGGTGTGGCCGATCAGCGGCGGGCCGAGCAGGCGGGGGCTGCGGGCGGCGTGGCTGCTCAGCGGTGAACTGAGCAGGCGGAGGCGGCGGGCGGTGATGTCCCACAATCGCACCGTCCTGTCGACGCCGGCGGTGGCCACGGTGCGGCCGTCCGGGGAGAACTCCACTGACCACACGTCGCCAATGTGACCGGTCAGCGGGGGGTCGAGCGGGCGGGGACGGCGGGTGGTGATATCCCACAATCGCACTGTCCCGTCACTCCCACCGTTGTCGTTGGCGCCGGTGTTGCCGTTGGCGCTGGCCAGGATGCGTCCGTCCGGAGTCAGCACGACCGACCGCACCGAGCCGATGGAGCCGGCCAGGGGCGGGCCGAGCGGGCAGGGGGCCGAGCGGTCCGCCACGTTCCACAGCCGCACGGTTCCGTCCTTGCCGGCGCTGGCCAGGATGCGGCCGTCCGGCGAGAAGAGCACCGACCACACCCGATCGGTGTGGCCGGTCAGCGGCGGGCCGAGCGGTCGGGGACGGCCGGCGGTGACGTCCCACAATCGCACTCCACGGTCGGCCCCGGCACTGACCAGGATCTCCCCGTCCGGGGAGAACGCCACCGCGTCCACCCGGTCGGTGTGGCCGGTCAGGGGCTTGCCGATCGGACGGGGGGCGGAGTGGTCGGCCACATCCCACAACCGCACGGTGCGGTCCGCGCTGGCGCTGGCCAGGATGCGGCCGTTCGGGGAGAAGCCCACCGAGATCACCCAGCCGGTGTGGCCGGCCAGCCGCTGACTGGGGCGGTGGGAGGCGGAAGTCGGTGCCTGCCGGGAGACCGGTGCCGCTGCTGGTGCCTTCCGGCTGACCGGAGCAGGTGCCGCAGTCGGTGCCTGCCGGGATGCCGGTGCCGCTGCGTGCCGGGCGACCGGTGCCGGTGTCGGCCGGACGGGCTGCGGTTGCTGCAGGGGACGGGTGGTGGCCGCGCGGGTGGGGCCGGCGGCGGAGGTGTGGACGGAGGGTGGGCGTGCGGCCGGCTCCTCGACGTGGGGCTGCGCGACTACCTTCACCTTCACCCCCGAGGGCGTCACCGGAACGGTCCCACCCCCGGCGGAGGGCACTGGAACGGCACCACCCCCGGCGGACGGTGCGGGAGCGGCGCCGGTAGCGGTACCGTCACCGACGCGACGGTGGTCCAGTGCGGACGGGGGCAGCGTCGGGTCGAACGGCGACACCCCGGCGGGGCGCCCGCAGTCCCACATCCGCACGGTGTGGTCCGCGCCGGCGCTGGCCAACGTGCGGCTGTCCGGGGCGAACGCCACCACGTTCACGACGCTGGTGTGGCCGGTCAGCGGTCCACCGAGCGGACGGGGTGCGGACCGGTCGGCGACATCCCACAGCCGTATTGCCTTGTCGTCACCGGCGCTGGCCAGCGTCCGGCCGTCTGGGGTGAATGTCACTGACCGTATCCGTCCAGTGTGGCCGGTCAGTGGTTCGCCAAGCAGGCGGGGTGCGGACGGGTCGGCGACATCCCACAGTCGCACCATCTTGTCGGCGCCGGCAGTCGCCAGGATCGCGCCGTCCGGGGTGAACGCCACCGACCACACCCGTCCGGTGTGGCCGGTCAGCGGCTCACCGAGTGGACGGGTAGCGGCCCGGTCCGTCACATCCCACAACCGCACCGTCCCGTCCGGACTGTTACCAGCGGTAACTAGCGTGCGGCCGTCCGGGGCGAACACCGCTGTATCCACCTGGTCGGTGTGGCCGGTCGTCAGCTCACTGAGCAGGCGGGGTGTGGATCGGTCGGCGACATCCCACAATCGGACCGCCTTGCCGTTGCCGGCGGTGGCCAGCGTGCAGCCGTCCGGGGTGAATATCACCGAGCGTATCCGGCCGGTGTGGCCGATCGCCGGTTCACCGAGTAGACGGGGTGCGGATCGGTCGGCGACATCCCACAGTCGCACCATCTTGCCGTTTCCGGTAGTAGCCAGTATATGGCCGTCCGGAGTGAACGCTACCGAGAACACCGGATCGGTGTGGCCGGTGAGCGGTTGGCCGAGCGGGCGGGGAGCGGACAGGTCCGTCACATCCCACAGTCGCACCGTGTAATCGTTACCGGCGGTGGCGACGGTACAGCCGTCCGGGGCGAACGCCAGCGAGAACACCGAGCTGATGTGACCGGCCAGTGGCTGGCCGAGCGGACGGGGGGAGCGGGCCGGTGCCCGCCGGAGCATCTCCGCCAGCGGGGCCGCAGCCGCCGGCGGAGCTACCACCGGAGCTGCCGGAGCGACTGGTGGAGCTGCTGGAACGGCCGGCGGAGCCACCGTTGATGTTGCCACCATTGATGTCGCCACCGTGGTCACCGCCGGAGCAGGGCCACCTCCGGCAGGCGGCACAGCGTCGGTGTCGGTGGCGGGGCGGCGGTGACCGAGGGCGGTCGGGGGCAGGGTCGGATCGAACGGTGACACCTTGGCGGGCAGCTCGCAGGCCCACAGCCGCACTGCCTTGTCGTTGCCGGCGCTGGCCAGGGTGCGGCCGTCCGGGGCGAACGCCACTGACCAGACCGAGTCGGTGTGGCCGGTGAGGGGTTGGCTGAGCGGACGGGGGCTGGACGGGTCGGTCACGTCCCACAGTCGCACTGCGCGATCGTTGCTGGCGCCGGCGCTGGCCAGCGTGCGGCCGTCCGGGGAGAACGCCACCGAGCGCACCTGGTCGGTGTGGCCGGTGAGGGGTTGGCCGAGGGCGCGGGGTGTGCGCGGGTCGGCTACGTCCCACAGCCTCACCGTCTTGTCACCGCCGGCGCTGGCCAGAATCCTGCCGTCCGGGGAGAACGCCACCGAGAACACCCGGTTGGTGTGGCCGGTCAGCTGGCCGAGCGGGCGGGGGGCGGATCGGTCGGTCACGTTCCACAGTCGCACCGTCTTGTCGTTGCCGGCGCTGGCCAGGGTGCGGCTGTCCGGAGTGAACGCCACCGACCAGACCGAGTCGGT
>NZ_CAAAFO010000020.1:70891-73626 GCF_900634715.1 Candidatus Protofrankia californiensis
GAGTGGGTGGGGGGCGGATCGGTCGGTCACGTCCCACAGCCGCACCCTCCGGTCGGCACAGCCACTGGCCAGAGTGCGGCCGTCCGGGGAGAACGCCACCGAGTGCACCTGGTTGGTGTGGCCGGTGAGGGGTTGGTTGAGGGAGTGGGGTGTGGACGGGTCGGTCACGTCCCACAGTCGCACCGTCTTGTCGTTGCCGGCGCTGGCCAGAGTGCGGCCGTCCGGGGCGAACGCCACCGACCACACGGTGCTGGTGTGGCCGCTGAGGAGCTGCCCGAGGGGGCGGGGCGCAGGAGCCGGCGTTCGCCGGACGGGCTCGGAGGTAGGGTTTGCGGTCGGAGGGTTCGCGGGTTGAGAGCCTGTGGACGGAGGGCCTGCGGGTTGAGGATTTACGGGCCGAGGGTCTGCGGGCTGAGGGGGACGGTCGGCGGCCTCACGGATGTCGTCGTCGAGGCGCAGCCTGATCCCGGAACGAGTGATCCACTGCGAGCCGTAGACGCGACAGGCGGCGCGGGCGAGGTCGAGAGCGAAGGCGTGAGCGGACGGCTGGCGTGCGGCCGGGTCTTTGGCCAGGGCCTGCAGGACCACGTCCGAGACGGGCTCGGGCACGCTCGCGGGAGGTGCGGGGGCGGTATCGAGATGATGCTGGTACAGGGCGGGTAGCGGCAGGGCCGGGTCGAACGGCGGCGCTCCGGCAAGCAGTTCGTACAGGAGCATGCCGAGCGCGTACAGGTCGGTGCTCGGCCCCAGCCGGCCGACGAGGATCTGTTCGGGTGCCATGTACTTCGGTGTTCCGGCACGTCCGCTGGCGGTGGCCGCCGAACCGGCGAAACTCTTCGCGATCCCGAAGTCGGTCACCTTCACCAGACTGCCGGCGTCGAACAGGATGTTGTCCGGCTTGATGTCGCGATGCAGCACGTTCTTGGCATGTGCGCAGGTCAGTGCTTCGGCGACGGCCAAGCCGACCGCGCAGGCAGCCTCTGGCGTCATCCCCTGCCGCTGACTGGTCAGGGTCCCTCCGGCCAGCAACTCCATGACGATCAGGCACAGACCGTCGGCCTCGACATAGTCGTAGACCCGGACGACATGCGGATGATCCATAGCAGCGAGGATCTGCGCTTCGGCTTTGAAACCACCCGGCGCGCTCTCCTGCGCCGCGTCCAGCACTTTGATCGCCACATCGCGGTTCAGGTCGCGGTGCCGGCCCTGCAGCACCAGCCCGAACGCGCCAGCGCCGAGCCGGATGCCCAGCTCGTAGGCGGGTAACGCGGCCACCACCTGCGCCCGGTCAACAAGCATGCGCAGATCCGGCCCGCACCAATATGAACCCGCCCATCATCCCCCCGGCCGGCATACTGCCGTGATTCTAACCATCGACCCAGCGCCAGCCGGTCGACCGCGCCCCCGGATCAGGCGACCGATACCAGGTGCGTCAGGTTAACCCGCCTCAGGCCGAGACGTGCCTCAGGCAACGCATGCGTCGGGCGGGCATGCGTTGGGCGGTATGCGTCAGGCCAGCATGGTGGGTGCGGCGGCACCGGGTGGGATGGGGGTCGGCGGGGTTGCGGTCCGCCATGCGTCGGGAAGCTCGGCGGGGAACAGCCGGCCACTGCGGGTGAGTATGACACCGGGGGCGAGTTCGACTTCGTCGCCGGGGTGGAAGCGCCGGTCGACCTGCGGAGGCAGTTGTTCCCAGTCCCCCAGCCGTCCCCGCCTGCTGACGGTACGCATCCGGGTGCCGTAGCTGCTGATGTCGCGGACCAGCACCGCTCCGCCCTTCCGGACCGAGACGACCACGTGTTCGCGGCTGACCCGCCCCGCGGCCACCGGGTCCAGCAGGCTGTACAGCGAAATATAGGAATCCGAGATACCGGAATCCGAGACGCCAGGATCGGGGTGCCGTCCCACCCGCGTCTCGGACCCCTCGTCCAAGGTGTAACGGGCGACGCAGATGCCGTTGATGACGGCTTTGAGCTGAGCGGCGCCGGGTCGCGGGCCATCGTCCAACAGGGGCGTGCCGTGCTGTTGGCAGGTGGGCACGCCCTGGCGCATGCGCGGCGGGAGCACCCGGCCGCCGCTGCGGACGTCGTAGAGGGAACAGCGCGGTTCCGGGCAGCGCCAGGCCCGCGTCAGCACATCGATCAGAGGGGTCCGGCCGGGGCCGAGCAGACCCTGCTTCTTGAGAGCGTCAAGCTCCTCACGGCGGGAGATCTCAGCCTGGCTACGGACGCCCATGTCCATCGGGACCAGCGTGACGGTGCCGCCCGGGCCCGGCGTGGGCCTCAGGAACTGCGAGGTGTTCCCCTGGATCCAGGCGTGCTCGACGCGGTGGTTGACGTAGTAGTCGCTGGTGATGACCTGGATGCGGGTCATACCGGCGATCTCAAGAACCCGCTCGTCGGCGTCGTCGACCTCCTCGACCAGATCCTCGGCGACCCAGCGCCGGAGCTGGCGGACGTCGGCCGGATCGGTGAACTCCCGGTGGCCGCCCAGCAGGCTGGTGTCGGCGATCAGGTAGAGGCGGACGTCAGGGTCTCCGGTGAGTTTCACCAGTGCCTGCACCACGAGCTGGAGCCGATGCAGGGATCGCGGGCCCGGTCCTCCGATCGACTTCTCGCGGACGACGTTGGAGAGATCAACCAGATAGTCGACATGATCCGGCGAGGTCGCCAGGTTGCGTTCCACGAAGCCCCCGTATGGCTGGCGTGTCAGGTGATATCCGGTTCGTAAGGCTG
>NZ_CAAAFO010000020.1:73980-83437 GCF_900634715.1 Candidatus Protofrankia californiensis
GGGAGTCGAACGGCCGTGTTGTGCGCACCGCCGGCTCGCGCCGATCGCGGGCGACATCATCCCGTACGTCCGACCTTCGTGCTCCACCGGCTGGCAGGGTCGTCAGATCCTGACAGCGCCCAGATCCTGACATCGCCGCGTTGATGGGGAAACCGGGCCGGCCGCCGACGTCGCATCACCCGTTCTGGGTAGTTGCGCAGTGTGACCGAAGTCGGGTCGCCCTCACCTCGATCGTGGTCCTGGAAACGCGGGCCTGTCGCGCCCGGTCAACAACGGTCAACAACGGTCAAAGGGCGGCGGGAACAGCCCGGTGGCGGCCAGGATGCTGGTCCTGTGGGGGAAGTCGCCGCGCTGAGGGAGCCGAGGCCGCCGCTGCGCGGGTCGTCGCCCGGTAGCGCCCGGGCGGCTGGCCGCGGGCGCGGCTGAAGGCCCGCGAGAACGCATACTCGCTGGTGTATCCGACGTCGGCGGCGATCGCGACGATCGGGTCGTCGGTTTCCCGCAGGCGTTGCGCGGCCAGGTCCATGCGCCACCGGGTCAGGTAGGCCAGTGGCGGTTCGCCGACAAGCTCACCGAAACGCCGGGTCAGCGTCGCGCGGGAGACGTGCACTGCGGCGGCCAGCGCCTCGAGGCTCCACGGCCGCTGGGGCTGGTCGTGGAGCAGCGCGAGCGCCCGCGCAGCGACGGGGTCGCGCAGTGCGCGCAACCACGACGCCTCGCCGTCGGGCTGTGCGCGCAACCACGCGCGCACGACGTGCACGAGCAGGACGTCGATCAGCCGGCCGACTGCGGCGCGCGATCCAGGTGGGTTGCCGCCCAGCTCGAAGCGCAGCAGGTGCAATGTCGCAGCGACCGCGCCGTCATCGTCGTCGGGGAGGTCGGTGGACAGGTGCAGGAGGCCGGGCAACAGCGACAACAGCGGTTGGGCGACCTCATGGTCGTAGTCGTAGGCGGCGCACAGGATATGCGTGACAGCCCCGTCGCCGGACAGCTCGATCATCCCCTCGGGCGTGCGTAGCCCGGCCTTGGTGACCTGGTCCAGCGATATCGCCGGTGTGTCCGGGCCACTGGAAAGCGTGTGCGGGAGGTTGGTCGGCAGCAGCACCACGTCGCCGGGCATCAGCCGCAGGGGCGGCACATCGGCAGTGCGCAGCCAGCACGATCCCGCCATGACGCTGTGGAAAGTGGCGCCGGGCTGCGGATCGACCGCAACGCCCCACGGCGCGTGGGCGAGGAGCTGGGCGAGTACGGCACCCGAGACGCGCGCAAGATCGAGGACGTCAGTCAGTGGGTCCATGAAATCAACCGTAACGCGAACGCCGTGAGCGTATCAGACAAAAAACTGCCCTGATCAATCATTCATCCGCTTATTCGCCCCGTCTAGCGTGACAGGCATGTCAACCACATCCACACCCGCCACGTCATTGACCGAGGTTACTGCGTGGCTGCGCACCCAGCTTCGCGAACAGTTCGGTGACGCACTCGACCCGTTCGAGACGGAGGCCGACGAGCTGGCCACCCGTAGCCTCGCTACCGGCGCGCCAGCCGTCGGCGCACCCGCGCCCGACTTCACCCTGCCCGACGTCCACGGCGAAGACGTCACGCTGAGCACCCTGCTGACCAAGGGTCCGATCGTGGTCGTGTTCTACCGCGGCGCCTGGCGCCCGTACTGCAACCTGCAGCTCAACGCCTTTCAAGCGGCGCTGGACGAGATCGAGGCCGCCGGCGCGACGCTCGTGGCCATCTCGCCGCAGACACCTGACAATTCACTGACGTTCGCCGAGCAACAGCCCCCGCCCGCATACCCCGGCGCCACGGGTAGATGCTGTACGTGCCCCTGGCAGGAATCGAACCTGCGGCCTACCGCTTAGGAGGCGGTCGCTCTATCCACTGAGCTACAAGGGCCAGCCGAACGTCAAGGGGAGACCCGACGGCACCCCAGTTTACGCATCATCGTCGCTCGCGGTCGTCCAAGCAGAGGCGGACCGGTCGGGACGAGCCCTCTGCCGACAGATGCCTCGTCCCGGACCATCGTCAGATCCGCCATTGCGTGCCGGAAGCCGGGCCGACCGGACGCTGGCGCTGCTCGGCGTACGCCGGGTAGGGCCAGCTCGGCGTACGCCGAGCAGCAGCCGCGACCCAGGGATCACGACAGCCGGGGACGGGACCGCCCGCGCCGGTCAGCCGAGCTGTTCGGCCAGGGCGACGAGTTCCTTGCACTTCGGGCATACGGGGAAGCGCTGGGGATCGCGCACCGGCTCGAACTTGTAACCACACAGCGCGGTCACGCGTCCACCTTCGATGGAAGCCCGGACGATCTCCTCATGGCGCGCGTAGTGGGCGAAGTCGTTACCCTCGTCTGTGCTGCCGTGAGTGGTCTCCGGTGCGATCTGGGTCGAGCTCATACACCGCAGTGTATGACTCGCGCCAGGACGTCGATCCGCTGATCCCGCCGGCCGGCTTCGACCGCCCCAGCGCGCCGGGGACAGCCCGTGGGCGGCCGCCGGACGGTGCGGCCGGACGGCGACCCGATCCCGGCACCCGCCAACGCGGAACCAGCATGGAACCGATGTGGACGGGATGGCCCGCGTGCATCATAGATGGGTCTGCCTCTGCGGGCGTACCCTTGAGGCTGGACGAAGGAGCCCGGTGACTGGACTAATCGACAGTGCCGAGATGTACCTCCGTACCCTCTACGAGCTGAGGGAGGAGGGCATCCCGCCGCTGCGTGCGCGCCTTGTGGAAAGACTGCAT
Organism: Candidatus Protofrankia californiensis; assembly: GCF_900634715.1. Classification (GTDB taxonomy): domain Bacteria; phylum Actinomycetota; class Actinomycetes; order Frankiales; family Frankiaceae; genus Protofrankia; species Protofrankia californiensis. Next base: position 76,735 of record NZ_CAAAFO010000020.1, read on the forward strand.
GTCAGCGCTCCCGCGGCCAGCGAGTCCACCTCGCGGCTGGCCAGTGAGGGCTTGGTCGCCCTTGCCAACGACCGCACGGTGCAGTTCACCGAGAAGGGGCTGGTCCGCGCGACCGCGGTCATGCGCAAACACCGCCTCGCCGAGCTTCTCCTCACCGAGGTGATCGGTCTGGATTGGGCGCTGGTCCACAACGAAGCCTGCCGATGGGAGCACGTGATCTCGGACGAGGTGGAGATACGGCTCACCAAAATCCTGGGCGACCCGAAGAGATGCCCGTTCGGGAACGTGATCCCGACAGGTTCGTTCGACCGCCCGGCAGGCCCCCGGCCGCCGGCACCGCTGAGCCTGCTGGTCGCCGCCGACTTTGCCAGTTCCAGGACGACCTCGGTCACGGTCAGCTGGATCTCCGAACGGCTGCAGACGGACGAACGAAGCATGCGCCAGCTCCGGGAAGGCGGGGTGCTGCCCGGCGCCACGCTCGCCATCCGTGGGCGCGGTGACGCCGTCGAGGTCACCTCGTCAGGCGAGGTCACCCCGTCAGACCAGGGCTCGACGCAGGAAGCATCGACCATCGAGATCTCACGGCGTGCGGCGGGGCTCGTGTACGTCGAACACCTCGATACCACCGCCGCCTGACCACGCCTGGCGCTACCACCCGCTGTGCCGCTCGGACGGTCAGGTTCAGCCGCCGGGACGGACAGCGCCGGCGTACGTCGTCCACCAGACCGGCTCGACGCGGATCACCGTTCCCGTGCGTGGAGCGTCGATCATGTTTCCGTCACCGATGTAGATCCCCACATGGTGTAGATCCTCACCGAAGAAGACCAGGTCGCCTGGCATGAGTTCGTCCCGGGGGATTCGGCGCCCCTCGTTCCACTGGGCGCCGGTGAAGTGGGACAGGGCGACTCCCGCCTTCGCCCACACCCACTGGGTGAGCCCCGAGCAGTCGAAGGCGTCCGGTCCAGCTGCTCCCCACACGTACGGCTTGCCCAGCTGCGCACGGGCCTGCGCGACCGCGACCGCAGCCCCGCCGCTTCCGATCGCGGGCGGGCGTGCGGCCGAAACAGGGGTGTCGGTGAATCCGCGGCTGGTACTGCCGATCAGGTTGCTGCGGTTGCGCAGCTGTTCCTGTTCGGCCGAGGCTGCCCGTGCCTGCGCTTCGGCGGCCTCGGCAGCTGCCAGCTCGTTGGCCCGGCGGGCCGCGGCCTCGCGTTCGCGTGCCTGGCGGACAAGCTCGGCATGGCGGGCGACCAGGCCGTCGAGCAATGTCCGTTGCGCCGCCACCGATGCCTCTATGCGTTTCTTCTGTTCTTCTAGGGATGCGATTTCGCGCTGTTGCTCGGCGAGAGCCAGCTGCGCGGCGGCCTGCGCGCCGGTGAGGTCGTGACGGGCCGACCGCAGTTCGATCTCGGCAGTCCGCCCGCGGCGGGCAAGCGAGTCCATCGCACCCGCCCGGTCCAGTGCCGTACCGGGGTCACCGGACAGCAGTACCGACAGTTGTTCGAAACCACCCGAACGGTAGGCGGCGGACCCCAATGCGCGACGTTTGTCCGCAGCAACCTGCACAGCGTCACCAGCATGCCGGACATTCTCAGTGGCCGTTGACACGGCTTGTTCGGCAACGCCCAGCTGCAGACGCCCGGCGTTGAAAGCTTCGGTGGCTGCCTCGGTCGAGTGCGTCAATTCGGTGAGCTGCTGTCGGGCAACCGCTATGTCCTTCGCGATCTTATCGCTGTCGTCGTCGGCTCTGGCCGGCGTGGCAGCGCCCGGTATCAGCATGATCCCGCTGGTGAGAGCGCCGATCAGGCTCAGGGCAACCGGTGCCCGGCCGGATCCCCGGCGGCGGACTCCTCGGACGTCGGGGATCCGGCCCGGTCTTCGGAGGCTCCGGAGACTCGGGGGCCTCCGGACGAAGAAGACGCGCGAATCGACACTACCGCCACGATAGCAATCCGCATCCAAATCATCACGCACAGAGAGGTACGGTAACCCTCCGGAGCAAGTAGGATCACGTAAACGCGCCGGAAGTTGCGGAGGGTGATGTGATACTTACCACGGCTCCGTCGGGACGAACCACGAACCGCCCAATTTAGCGATTTCACATATCGGAAACAGGGAAGATACCGGTCCGGAACAGATCCTATCGACTCTTCGGCCGAAGGATCCGGGACGACGGGTGGGCCGCGAACCGGTGAGCATGATCCGCGCGGGCGCGCGGGGCGACCGACGGGAGAGACATGAACCCAGACCAGCTTAAGGAACTCCAAGACGGTATAGCCGGCGCAACAAGTGTGGGCACGGCCGTGGGCAGCACAGCCTGGGTTCTGGTTGCCTCGGCACTCGTACTGCTGATGACACCCGGCCTTGCGTTCTTCTACGGCGGCATGGTCCGCGCGAAAAACGTGCTCGGCATGCTCATGCAGAACTTCTTCTGCATCGGTATTGTCAGCGTCCTGTGGGTACTGATCGGTTACAGTATTGCGTTCGGCGACAGTAACCAGATCTTCGGAGGGTTTCACTTCTCGCTGCTCAACCATATGAGCGAACCGGTTCCCGGGTATGCCGGGGTGACGTTCGCCCCACCCTATGAGGCGAACTCGCTCGCCCAGGTGATCCCGCCGATCGTGTTCGTGGCGTTCCAGCTCATGTTCGCAATCATCACCCCGGCACTCATCACCGGAGCCACCGCCGACCGGTGGAAGTTCGGGGCCTTCGCCGCCTTTGTGGCGATCTGGTCGATTCTCATCTACTCGCCGGTGGCGCACTGGGTGTTCTCCCCCGAAGGATGGCTGTTCAAGAAGGGCGCGGAGGACTTCGCCGGCGGGACCGTCGTCCACGCGAACGCCGGAGCCGCGGCCATCGCCGTCGCGCTTGTCCTCGGTAAGCGCAAGGGCTGGCCCGCCACCAGCTTCCGGCCGCACAACCTGCCGTTCGTGCTGCTCGGAACCGGCCTGCTGTGGTTCGGCTGGTTCGGGTTCAACGCCGGGTCCGAACTCGCCGCCGACACCCGCGCCGGGTTCGCGTTCGTCAACACCAACACCGCGGCTGCCGCCGCCCTGCTGGGCTGGTTGTTCGTGGAGAAGATCCGGGACGGAAAGGCGACCACTCTGGGTGCCGCCTCCGGCGCCGTCGCCGGCCTGGTGGCCATCACCCCGGCCTGTGGTTTCGTCTCCCCGGCAGGTTCGATCGCCATCGGTCTCATCGCCGGTGCGGTCTGTGCTCTGGCCACGGCCATCAAGGGCAAGGTCGGTATCGACGACGCGCTCGACGTCGGCGCCGTCCACCTGGTTGGTGGTGTGCTGGGTGCGCTGTTGATCGGATTCTTCGGCACCGCCGACGTCGCCCCCGGCTACAGCGCGGACGGGATCTTCTACGGAGGTGGCGCCAGCCTGCTCGGCAAGCAGGCGCTCGCCGCTGCCGCAGTGGTCGCCTACTCGTTCGTGGCAACGTTCATCATCGCCTTCGTCATCGACAAGATCTACCGGATGAGGCTGTCGCCGGACGAGGAACTCGAGGGAATGGACATCGTCCTACACGGTGAGACCGCCTACGAGTTCACCGCGCTCGGTGACGGATCGGCACCGGCATCGGTTTCCACGGGCAAGGTCACAGAGGAGGCCAAGGCGTGAAGCTCGTGACCGCGGTAATCAAGCCGTTCAAGCTGGAGGACGTGAAGACCGCACTGGAAAACCTCGGTGTGCACGGCCTGACCATTTCGGAGGTCCAGGGCTTCGGTCGGCAGAAGGGCCACACCGAGGTGTACCGAGGGGCCGAGTACAAGGTTGACTTCGTCCCGAAAATCAAGATTGAAATCGTCGTGGACGACGACGCCGTCGACGAACTGGTAGGTGCCATCACCACGTCTGCGCAGACCGGGAAGATCGGCGACGGCAAGGTCTGGGTGGTGCCGGTCGAAACCGTCGTACGGGTACGCACCGGCGAACGTGGACCGGACGCACTGTAGCGGCCCGGGGACTTGGGCCTCCGGCGGTGCGAAAAACATGATCGCGCCGCCTTTGGCCCTCCAGACCGTGCGCCTGCCCCGTGTTCTGGTCGGTGCGGGCTATTGGCTGCCGCACCGACCAGAAAAGTCCATCCGGTGACGAGCCGGCTGGCGGCTCTTGCGGGCCGGTCCGACGAGTTCAGCGGCACCGTCGGACCGGCCCTGCGCCGTGCTCTCGTGGACGTCGCTGACGCCGCGCTGCGTGACCTTTTCGGCGATCCGGGCGCCGGCGTCGCCCTGATGGCGGTCGGCGGCTACGGGCGGGGTGAACCCGCCTTCGGCAGCGATCTCGACCTCGTCCTGGTCCACAACGGCCGCCAGGACGACATCACCCGCCTCGCCGACACCATCTGGTATCCGCTCTGGGACGCCGGCATCGGTCTCGATCACAGCGTCCGCACCGTCGACGAAGCCGTCGCCGTCGCCGAAAGCAACCTGAAGGCGGCTCTCGGTCTGCTGGACGCCCGCACGATTGCCGGCGACCGCATCCTTGCGGCGTCCCTGCTTGAGCGCGTCCGCACCCGCTGGCGCGCCCGCTCCCCCCATCGGCTACCCGAGCTCGCGGACATGGTCGCAGACCGGGCCCGGCGCCACGGTGAAGTCGCCTTCCTGCTCGAACCAGACCTGAAAGAGGCCCGCGGCGGCTTGCGAGACGTCCACGCCCTGGCCGCGCTCGCCACCGCATGGGCCGCCGAAACCCCGTCCGCACGAGTGCTCGAAGCACAGCAGGTGCTCCTCGACGCCCGTGGCGAGGTCCGCCGGCTTGCGCGGGGCCGTAGGCAGGACCGGCTGCTGCTACAGGATCAGGCCGCTGTCGCGACCGCCCTGGGCTATCCCGACTCACTCGCGCTCGCCCACGCCACCGCCGACGCGGGCCGCACGATCTCCTGGACCTGGGACAGCACCTGGTACCGGGTCTCGGCTGGACTGCGGTCCTCCTCGCGCCGGCGCCGCGGACGCCCGGTCCGCCAGCCCCTGGATCAGGGAGTGGTCGAACAGGACGGCGAGGTGCAGCTCGCCCGGGACGCCGACCCCGCCCACGATCCGACCCTGGTGCTGCGGGCTGCCGCCGCGGCCGCCCGGGCCGGCATCCCCATCGGTCGATACGCCCTCGACCGGCTCGCCCGCGAGTCCCCACCCATGCCGGCGCCGTGGCCGGACGCGGCAAGGCAGACACTGGTGGCCCTGCTGGCCACCGGGGCGGCCATGGTCGGCGCCATGGAAGCGCTCGACCAGGTCGGGCTGCTCGTGCGGCTGCTGCCCGAATGGGAGCCGGTACGCAGCAGGCCGCAGCGCAATCCCTACCATCGCTTCACCGTCGACCGGCACCTGCTGGAGACGGCCGCGAGCGCAGCGTCGTCGACCCGCAACGTCGACCGACCCGACCTGCTGCTGCTCGGCGCCCTGCTGCACGACATCGGCAAGGGCCGGCCCGGCGACCACACCGACGCGGGGATCGAGATCGTCAGAGATCTTGCTCCACGGCTCGGCCTACCGCCCGCGGACACCGACGTGCTGGTCACGATGGTGCGCCATCACCTCCTGCTCACCGAGGCCGCGACCCGGCGGGACATCGACGATCCGGCGACCATCGAGGCGGTGGCTCAGGCCGCCGGCAGCCCCCGGGTTCTCGGCCTGCTGCACGCCCTGACCGAAGCCGACTCGCTCGCCACCGGCCCGACAGCCTGGAGCCCGTGGAAGGCACGGCTGGTCGGTGACCTGGTGGAACGGGCGATGGCAGTCCACCGCGGCGAACAGGCGCCATACCCGCCCGCCCTCACCGACCGCCAACGGGCCCTTCTCGCGCTCCCGGACACCTACCACGTGGACGTCAACCCGCTGCCGGACGACACGATGTTCGAGATCGTGGTGGTGGCGCCCGACCGTCCCGGGCTGCTGGCCGCCACCACGGGGGTGCTGGCCCTGAACCGTCTCGACGTCCGCCGCGCCTCCGCCCGCAGCGAGGACGGCCGTGCACTGCTGCAGGCTGCTGTGGCAACCACGCACAGTGAGGTGCCCACGTCCGCGAAGCTGCGTGGCGACCTGCTGCGAGTCCTTGACGGCGGACTCGACCTGGAGGCGAGGATCGCCAGTCGGGAGCAGGCGTATGCGATCACCCGACGCTGGCCTCCGGCCGTACCACCAAAGGTGATCTTCGATGACTCCGGATCCGACACAGTGATCGAGATACGGGCCCCCGACCGTGCCGGCGTCCTGTTCCGGATGGTCCGCGCGCTGTCCGACGCCGGGCTCGGCGTGCGTACCGCGATCGTAGCCACGATCGGCCTCGACGTCGTGAACGCCTTCTACGTACGGGAGGCCGACGCCGGCATGGCGCGGCGGCCAGGACGGCGGGAGGACGTGGCGAACATCGTCCTGGCCGCGCTCGGGTGAGTGCTGTCATGGTCATGCTCCTGGTCATGGTGGGCGCCGTCTGCGCCAAGATCGTCCGAGAGCAGGACGTTCGATCGGCCAGCGGCGGCCGGGCAGCCGGGCTCCCTGCGGCATGCCTCACACGGCCCGCGCTCCTCCATACCAACGACCTCCTCTACGCTCATGGTGCGCCGGTCACACGAGCGGGAGAGGCCGGCGAAGTCGCACCGGAAGTGGTGGCTATACTCAGAACGCACGTTGGAGGCTTCGCCTAGTCCGGTCTATGGCGCCGCACTGCTAATGCGGTTGGGGGCAACACCCCCTCCC
>NZ_CAAAFO010000020.1:83993-87553 GCF_900634715.1 Candidatus Protofrankia californiensis
ACGCCGCGTCGCGTAGGGCACCGCTGACGGCAGCCCGGTCGCACCACCGCACCCGTCAGGGCCTGCCCGTCCGCACGACTGGGATCCGTCCGCTCGCAGGGGCCGACTCGCAGGCGATCGACGGACCCGGAACGGCTCGCGGTCCACCGAATCGGGCATCTACCGAATCGGGCAACAGCCTATCCGCCGATCTACGCATCATGATTCACAGCGCCGGCAGGGCGTGAAGCCTCCGAGCGAGGGCATCACCGACTCGACCGTGCATTTTGGAGATCGACTCCCGTATCCCCGGGAACGGTCACGTCCGAGAGCCCGATGACTCGAAAGGAGCCGCCGTGAGTTTCGCGACAGCGCCGGCGGGCCGCACCCAGGACCGTGCCACGAACGTCCCATGGTGGTACCTCCTCGCCGCAGGATCCGCTTTTGTCTTGTTTGCGCTGGCAATCCCACAGTTTGATCTGACCACAGTTCGCTCTGTTGCCATACTTCTGGGAATTGTCCTGCTCCTGAGTGCCGGGAGTGAGCTGCTGGCGGCAATGGCGACCGCGCGGGACTGGCAGTGGTCCCATGCCCTGCTCGCCGTTCTCCTCGTCGGCGGTGGCGTGGTCGCGCTGGCCTGGCCCGACCCGACCTTCGCGGTGGTAGCCAGGATCGCGGCCTGGTACTTCCTGATCAAAGGTCTTTACGACATCGTCAACTCCTTTATCGCAAGACGGGCCGAGCGCTATGGAGCGCTTGGGGAGGACGTTCGCGGAACGGCCCAGTGGTGGATGCCGCTGGTGATCGGTGCGCTCGAGATCGGCGTCGCTTTCTGGGCCACCACCTATCCGCGGTTCTCGCTCAGTCTCCTGACCCTGTGGGTGGGACTTGCGGCTCTCTCCACCGGTCTGACAAAAATTGCGATGTCCTTCCGGAAACGTGGAATTCGAGGGGAGTTCCCAGCATTTTCTGAGGGTTTCCTGCCACCGGTGGGATTCGGCGCCGGCGCAGCCCGCGAGTCCGGACGAGCTGAGGAAGGCCGGGTCCGCAGACCTCTCTCGGAAGAGTTGTGACGCTGCTCGGAAGGGTTGTAACGCGCTCCGTCACGGCCAGCCCCGGCGATGGACCACCGTGCGTGCCGGCCTAACAGATCACCGGACGCGGTCCACGGGAATCCGCTCGTGGGCTCACGGGACACTTGACCGCCCAAGTCCTGTTTTGTCGGCATCGCGCCGTATCGTACTTACATGCGCCTGACACTTACAGTGGCCGATCTGGCTCAGGACGTCAGCGCGGACATCCTGCTGGACGCCGATCCGGACACGCCTGCCACCTTGATCGCCGATGCGCTGGTACGCCACGTCCGCCCGGGCGGGCTGGCTCTCCCCGTGCATCGACCGCGTCTGTTCGTCGAGGGCCGTGCGGTCAGCGAGACGCTCACCATCGCCGATTCACCGATCCGGGAAGGCGTCCTGATCAGTATCGACTCGCCAGCGGGCTGCCTTCCCCTCGAACCACCGGGCCTGATCGAGGTCCGCGTGATCGGTGGACCGGGCGCAGGGGTCGTCCACCGGTTCGGCCCTGGCGAGTTCACGGTTGGCACCGCGGCGACCTGTGCTGTGCGGTTGGACGATCCGGCCGCCGCCACCGAAGCTATGACGATCACCGTGATGGTGGACGGCTCATGCCGGATCACACCGGCTACCACCTCCCTCGGGCAGGAAGCCGGCGGCGTGCTCGTCGACCGTGAACCGTTACTCGCCACAATCGATCTACCCGCCAGCGCGCAGATCACGGTCGGGTCCGTACTGCTGGAGATAGGCGCCCCCAGCCGGGCGGACGCCGCACTCAAACCGTCCGACGACGGAATGGGGCTGGACTTCAACCGGCCTCCCCGGCTGCTGCCCCCGATCCGGCGGACACGGTACAAGCTGCCCAGCGAACCGTCCGAGCCGGAGCGGCGGCCCATGCCGATCCTGATGGCGACGCTACCGCTGGCCGCGGGCGTCACGATGGCCTTCGTCTTCAAGCAGTACTACTTCCTGCTGATGGCTGTCATCGGCCCACTGGGGATGATCGGCATGCACATCTCCGGGAACCGGCATGGCAGGCGAAGCTACCGCAAGCATCTGGCCGACTACCGCCAGCGGCGCCAGGACGTCGAAGCCGACGCCGAGCAGGCACTCCTCACCGAACGCGCGGCCCGCCGCACCGACTTCCCCGACCCGGCGACCGTCCTGCTCACTGCCGTCGGGCCGCGTGGGCGCCTGTGGGAACGCCGCCGAGACAACCCCGACTACCTGCATCTGCGCCTGGGCACCGCCGACCTGCCGAGCGAAGTCGTCATGGAGGACCCGGCCGCGCAGGAACACAAACGTGAGATCACCTGGACGGCCCCTGACGTTCCGGTGACCATTGCCCTGCCCGAACGCGGAGTTCTCGGCATCGCCGGTCGCGGCGACCTCCCGCGGGTGCTGGCCTGCTGGCTGACCGCGCAGGCGGCCGTCCTGCACAGCCCACGCGATCTCGCGATCTGCGTTCTCACGGACGGCTCCGGCGAGCAGGCGTGGAACTGGGTGCGCTGGCTGCCGCACTGCCGTCCGAGCGAAGGCCAGGACACCGCCGTCCTGCTCGGGACGAACGACGAGTCACGGGCACGGCGTATCGGAGAGCTGATCGGCCAGCTGGGGGCGCGCGCCGACGCGCGGGCCCAGTCCAACGGCGTGAACCTGCTCATCGACGGTCCGGACGTACTGGTCATCATGGACGGCGCCCGCCGGCTGCGGTCCATACCCGGGGTGATCTCCATTCTGCGGGACGGGCCGGCACTGGGCATCCATTCGATCTGCCTGGACCGCGACATCCGGCTTCTGCCCGAGGAATGCCAGGCCGTAGCCGAGGAAACCCCGACAGGTCTGCGGGTCGTAGAGACGCGTACCGAGATCGTCCACGATGTGCGCCCGGATCTCGTCGCCACGGCGACATCCGATGATCCGGAGGTGGTGGTCACAGCCGGTGGCGCCGCGGCCTGGTGCGAGCGTCTCGCCCGCGCTCTGGCACCGGTACGCGACGTCGGTGGGGATGACGAGGCAGCTCTCCCGGCCTCCGCCCGACTCCTCGACGTGATCAACCTGGAACCTCCGACCGCAGGGGCGGTGGCCGCTCGCTGGCAGGTATTCCCCCGTAGCACCGCCTTCCCCGTGGGTCTGTCCCTCGACGGCCCGCTCACATTGGACCTGCGCCGCGACGGCCCACACGGACTGATCGCCGGTACCACGGGCTCCGGCAAGTCCGAACTGCTGCAGTCGATTGTGGCATCACTGGCTGTTGCCAACCGGCCGGACGCGATGGTGTTCGTGTTTGTCGACTACAAGGGCGGCAGTGCCTTCGCCGACTGTGTCAGGCTTCCGCACACCGTCGGAATGGTGACCGACCTCGACACCCATCTGGTGGGCCGCGCCCTGGAATCGCTATCGGCGGAACTACGGCGGCGTGAGCACATCCTGGCCGACGCCGGTGCGAAGGATATCGAGGACTACACCCTCCTGGTCACTACCGGTAGCGCACGGACACAGCTCGGC
>NZ_CAAAFO010000020.1:87934-93749 GCF_900634715.1 Candidatus Protofrankia californiensis
GTGGTGTCTCCCGAAATCCGTGCGAACACTAACCTGCGGATCGCGTTACGTGTCACCGATGTCTCGGAGAGTTCCGACGTCATCAACACGCCCGACGCGGCACGCATCTCGCCGTCAACTCCCGGACGGGCCTATGTGCGTCTCGGGCACGCCTCCCTGGTCCCCTTCCAGTCCGGACGCGTCGGGGGTCGCCGACCCACGGGTGCCACGGGTGCCACGGGTGCCACCATCGATGATCTCGCTCCACCCTGGGTCACCGAACTGAACTGGTCCACGCTGGGACAGCCTGCGCCGGCTCCCCCTCGGCCACGGACGGCCGACAACGAGATCACCGATCTCAAGGCTCTCGTCGAGGCGCTCCGGGAGGCTGCCACAATCCTGCGGGTCGAACCCGGGCACAGCCCCTGGCTGCCACCGCTGCCGGAACGGCTCACCCTGCAGATGGTTACCGCATCCATGTCCGGGGAATCACACCCCGTTTCCCGAGAATCGCACAGCGGCGGTCCGGGCGTGCTGCGGCCCGTCCCGATCGGACTGGCCGACCACTGCGGTCGTCAGGCACAGCTTCCCTACACGATCGACATCGACAACGGGGGTCATCTGCTGTTCGTCGGGGCGCCACGATCCGGGCGGTCGACGGCCCTGCGCACCATTGCCGGCTCGATAGCCGCCTCCATCTCCTCCAGCGACGTCCATCTGTACGCACTGGACTGCGGCAACAACGCCCTGGCGCCGCTGGTCCGGCTACCGCACACCGGCGCTGTGGTCAGCCGGGACACGCCGGAGCGGGTACAGCGGCTGCTCACCCGGATCATCAGCGAGATCGTCGAACGACAGGAGATCTTCGCCGCTCGGGGATATGCTGATCTCGCCGAGCAACGATCAGCTGATCCTGAACGTCGGCTCCCGTATCTGCTCCTGCTGATCGACCGGTTCGAAGGCTTTCTCGCCTCCTTCGAGGAAGCCGACGGTGGAGCGCTCGTGGAGATGCTGGCCCGGCTGCTACGGGAAGGGCCGTCCGTCGGCGTACGGGTCATCATGACCGGCGATCGGCGCAGTGCGTCGGGACGGTTCAGCGCAGCGATCGAGAACAGGTTCATGCTGCGGATGGCCGACAGGTCCGACTACACGATGGTGGGTCTTGCGTCGGGAGCCGTACCGGACAGCCTGCCGCCAGGCCGGGGATTCCAGATCGATGGATCGGTCGAGACCCAGATCGCCCTGCTCGACAATGATCCGTCCGGTCGTGCGCAGGTCGCGGCGCTGCACCGGCTGGCCGAGGTAGCTGCTGCACGAGACGGTGTGCCGGCGGGACCAGGCACCGGCGCCCGCGGAGACTACCGCCGACCGTTCCGCATCGACGTGCTGCCAGAACGCATCACGGTCGTCGAGACCAAGGCACTACGTCCGGATCCCGGTGGCAGGCCGCAAACGGGCCCGCCTGCAAGCCTGCATCCGGGTCCACAGATGAGCCCGCCGATGGATGCGCCGATGAGCCCGCATCCGGCTGGGCAGACGCCGGCACCGGCGGGCTGGGCGGGCACGCAGCCGGTACCGCTGGTGGCTCTGATCGGCGCGGGCGGCGACGAACTCGCCCCGGTTGAGATCGATCTCACTGTCGACGGACCGGGCTTCGTCATCGCCGGGCCTCCGCGGTCGGGTCGCAGTTCGGCACTGCTGACCATGGCAGAGTCGCTGCTGGCGGGCGGTGCCCAACTGCTGCTGCTGACCCCGCGACGCTCGCCGCTGTCCGCGCTCGCGGATCGACCAGGTGTGATCGACCTGCTGGGCGCGGACGCTCAGGCTGCCGGCATTGATGCGGCATTGGAGTCGGCCGGTCCGTCCGGCGGCCTGGTGGTGGTCATGGACGATGCAGAACTGCTGGCAACCGCCCCGGTCGCCGATCGCATGACCGAGTTCCTCAAGGCCGCGCGTGACGGCGGATGCGCGTTCGTGGCAGCCGGCACCACCGAGGATCTGACCGGCCAGTATCGGGGATTCATGGTGGATGCCCGCCGGTCACGATGCGGAGTGATCCTCGCTCCAAGCACGCCCAGCGAAGGAGATCTGTTCGGCATCCGGCTGTCGCGTAACAGCGGGGGGAGCATGCCGGTCGGCCGCGGACTGTTCGTACTGCGGGGAAAACCAGCACCGATTCAGATCGCCTTCCATGCATACACGTAGTCATGTATTCACAAGGAAAGAACCACCGATGAACAATCAAAGAACGGTGGATGGCGATCGGTGAATTCCCGTCCCCGGCCCGGTCTGATCACGTCGCAGGATTCCCGGCAAGATCCCCATCCTGCAAACATGTGGTGGACGCTGCCTGGCCAGACGGTGTTATGAAGTAGCGATGTCCGACGACTGCCTTCCCGGTCGCAACGCCGATCTCGATCAGCGGTCGTCTGGCGATCGGCCCGCTTCCCGGACCGATCCGGTCACGGACCCGTCCGGCGGGCTACAACGCCGCATCGGCCTGGCCGATGCGGTAATCCTCGGTCTCGGCTCGATGCTCGGAGCCGGTGTGTTCGCCGCGTTCGGGCCGGCAGCCCATGCGGCCGGAGCCGGCGTTGTCGTGGGCCTCGCGATCGCAGCTATGATCGCCTACTGCAACGCCATGTCGTCCGCGCAGTTGGCCGCTGTCTACCCTGAGTCCGGCGGAACCTACGTCTATGGGCGGCGCCGGCTCGGCACCTTCTGGGGATTCGTCGCCGGCTGGGGCTTTGTGGCCGGCAAGACCGCAAGCTGCGCGGCCATGTCCCTGACCGCCGGCGCATACGCATGGCCACAGCATCCTCGGCCGGTTGCGGTCGCCGCCGCGGTCCTGCTCACCGCGGTCAACTACTTCGGAATAAGCAAGACCGCCCGGCTGACCCGCATCCTGGTCATGCTCACCCTGCTCGCACTTGCCCTTGTCGTGGTGGCCTGCCTGGCGGGCGGGACTGCCCAGGTCGCACGGCTGAGCCCGTTCTGGTCCGGTAGTGGGCTGGACGCCGTGCACAGGGTGCTCCAAGCCGCGGCCCTGCTCTTCTTCGCGTTCGCCGGCTACGCCCGGATCGCCACCCTGGGTGAGGAGGTCCGCGACCCGGCACGGACAATCCTGAAGGCGATCCCGACCGCGCTCGGGATCGTGATTGCCGTCTACGTACTTGTCGGTCTGTCGGCGTTGCTGGCGGTCGGTCCGGACCGTCTGGCGGACGCCGTGGACCCGTTGGCCGTCGCGACCGGCGCCGGCAGCCTCAGCGGGCTGACGCCTGCCGTCCGTGTGGGCGGAGCGCTCGCGAGCCTCGGCGTCCTACTGTCGCTTCTCGCCGGAGTCGGACGTACCGCACTGGCCATGGCCCGTGAACGTGACCTGCCGGGCTGGCTCGCGGTAATACATCCACGGTACGCGGTTCCGCACCGCGCAGAGTTGCTGCTCGGCGGGATCGTCGTTGCCGTCGTCATCGTGTCGGACGTCCGAGGGGCGATCGGTTTCTCCAGCTTCGCAATCCTCATCTACTACGCGATCGCAAATGCCAGCGCCTTCACCCTCGACGGCCCGCAGCGCCGCTGGCTGCGCCCGCTGTCACTTCTCGGTGGTATCGGCTGTCTCGTCCTCGCCCTCACGCTGCCGGCCGTCTCAATCCTGACCTGCCTTGCCATCCTCGCCGTCGGCATCACGATCCGAACTGTGCACAGGTCATAGACCTGCAGGACCATGGCCAGGAACCCTGCCCCGCGGATGCACCGTCACAGCGGAGCAGCGAATTCCCCGCCATCAGGGACAAACCGAAACGTCGAGGTCACCGCGTCGAACAGGTCGTGCAATGCATCCACGAGCACGAGATTCGGGCTGGAACAGGAAACCAGGGCCACCTGGTCGGACCGTGGGATCGGGACGAAGGTCTGCATCATCGTCGTCCTGATCCAACCGGCCTGATCGGGCAGACTGATGTCCTCCACCCCATATGAGCGTGCTGCCTGCCCGACATAAGGGAGATCAACAAGAGCCACTGTGGTCCAGGTGTCGTCTTGCGAACGAGCAGCCTTCTCCGACAGAGTGGACATGATCGCTGATGGAGTCACGCCAGTCACACCAGTGATCCGGTCGCCGTTCGGTGCAAACAGTAGGGATATAGTCACGCTGGCAGACAGGCCTGCGCCTTCTACGGCCTCAGTCATGACCCCGCAGAACAATGCGCCGCCAGCCGCCGCGTCGCTGGCGGCATTTCGGAGCAGCCGGGAGATCGCCGCACGGTTCGCCGCGAGCTCGGGAACACCACGTGTCCGCTCCCGGACCAAAGCGTCGATGGACGCCCGCCGAGTCACCGGGTTCAGATCGACCTCAAACCAGGTGTCGGGAACACTGATCGAGAAGCCCACGGTCACGGGCTCCTCAGCAGCAATGTATCCGCTCAGTCCCCTCTCCCTCCTTCGTCAGCGGGCTGCGACGCCCGGACCAACTCGGCATCCAGATTGGAATCAACCTGACGCAGGGCCTCCGCCGACTCCGACGCCATCGTCGCCAGCTTGTTCGCATTATCATCGATCTTCTTGCGTCCGTCGCTCCAGCCATGTTCGAAGTCGCCAAGAGCATCTTCGATCTCGGGTGATCCCATCTGCCCCCGGTAGTTCTCCAGCGTCGAACGGGTCGCGTTCATTGCCGAACGGATCGACGTCAGGTTGCTGGCAAGCGAGTCCAGCCCAGGAAGATCGACCGACAACCGATCAGCGGTCATCGCACCCACCTCTCTCACAGCGGTCTTATCTCACGGCACTCCCCATGCGCCCCGGACCGGGTGTATAAGGAGCGCGGCCGATCCGAGGCACGTCCTTCGCCGATCACGGCAACCGGTTACCGCCCTCGGTGGGGCTCGGATGTACCTGACACCCCACCGGACAACGACTGCCTCTCAGTGACCCGGGAATCTAGACCTCCCGGACTTCCCAGATCGGCTTCCGGACCGCCCATATCGGCTTCGCCGATCCGGGCAGGAACCCCGGATCCGGCAGGAACCCCGAGCGCGAATCATGATCGCGCTGCCTTCGGCCCGCTAACCCTGACCGCGCAGCGAGCTCGCGAGCTGGGAGTCAGCGGTCCGGAACACTTCAGCCGCCTTCTTCAAGTAGTCAGCCATTCCGTCGAGCCCGGCCAGTGTGTTGGTGACACCGGTGTTGAACCTGTCGTAGGACCCCTGGAACTGCACGCTCGACTGATCGGTGACATACCCACCCGCGACCAAGGCGTCGACCGTTTTCTTCAGTGCAACAAGCTGGGCCTCGATGTCGACCTTGCCGTTCCTGAGCCTGATGCTCGCATCGTCCATTTCCTGGTAGGTGACGTTGAGGTTGGGCATTTTCAAACCCCTTTCAGGTAGGTAGGTCAGCTCCTGGCAGCGAACAGGAACCGTATACGGGATCGGCCGTTGCAGCGGCACGGCCTGGCCTTCGAACCGTACCGATCAGAAGCGGCGTATCAGACGCTTCCCATCTCAGTCCAAAAATCACATCCAAGCATGATAGTGATATCGTTAAATCCCCGGCTGTGCTGCTTTCGGCAAACACGGTGCCGGATCGAGAATCGAACCTGCGACCTCACTCCCGTAGGTCATGCCCGCCGGACACGACCTAACAGCCTCGCCATCAGAATTATCGCATATCAACGCCGTTCGCAACACATTTCGTATGCTTTGTGACCATCTGCCTTGTACCGGTTTACACCATAGTGCCCGTCTGCGACAAGGCCGACAGGAGGACGCATGTCCGCCCCGGCACGGATCGGCCGCATGATCGGCCCGATGCCGATGCCGATGCCGATGCCGATGCCGAT
>NZ_CAAAFO010000020.1:94103-96462 GCF_900634715.1 Candidatus Protofrankia californiensis
TTTCCTGGTATCCCACCGAGCCGACAGTCCAGCAGGCCAGTTATCCACAGCCGGGTTATCCACAGACAGGACGATGCGATAGCCGGTTCAGTCTCGGGGGAAGACGATGAGCCCCGTGACACCGCCCTGCCTCGATCAGACCGAACGGCGACGTTCGGGTCTGCCAACCAGGCGCCGCCCTCTCGGCGGAAACTCGCAGAAGCTGGTAGGCAGGCTGGCTGCCGCCTTGTTGTTCTCCGAGCTGTTCTCCAGCGCAGCCATCCTCTTCCCACCTACCTCAGATGAGCGTGGCCAACATCCGGCGGTCACGCCGGCAGCAGTCAAGACCGTGCTTGGAGATGCACACCTGACCGAAGCGACAGGGACGAGCGGGCATGAGCTACTCACGACGCCGCCACATGACGAGCGGAGCGCCGCGCCACTCCACAACGAGATCGTACGATACCATCCTGTTACCAACCAGCCGAGTCCTCTCTCGGAGGCAGCCCCGGAGTCGGTGGACACTCGAACGCAGGCGCTACTGAGGTACTACGGCGTACGACTATCCATCGCCTTATCTGCCATACTGACGGCAGGAGTGATGGTTGCACTAATGAGGCGACGGCCACGATCTAGCGGCAGCAACCCCCTTGGGCAGCTCGAGACCGGGTTCCGCCTCGCCTCGGACGTGAGGGCGGCCCAATTTCTCGATCAGGCATTGCGGCTTCTTTCCGCAGAGCTCACCGTAGCTGGCCGCGCTCTGCCATCCGTATACGCGGCAACCCTCTCCGACAGCGAGCTCGTCCTGCATTTCGCACCAGTCGAACCTGACGGGCCGCCCGCACCGTGGCGGGCTGGCGAGATACCGGGTGCCTGGCTCATCGAGCGGATCGCCACCACAATGGACGGTCTACCCGTTGATACTGGATTGAGAATTCCAGCGGACACACCAGCTCCCTATCCAGGCTTGGCCACTGTGGGTACGGACGACCGGGGAGCTCACGTTCTTATTGACGTCGAGGCTGCTCCCGGGATCGTCAGCCTTGGCGGAGATGCCGCGCTCGCACGGGAAGTGGCCGTGTCCATCGCGGTGGAATTGTCCACGAATCCCTGGTCGGACGACCTCCGCATATACATGATCGGGTTCTCCGAGCGCTTCGTGCCGATCGCCCCGAATCGGCTGCGATCCAGCACCAGCCTCGGTGAAATCCTGTACGAACTGGAAAATCGCGAGTCGCGGCGCGGCCGTACAACTGGCGCCGGGGTCCTGAGCAGTGGATCCGGCCCGGTACTCCGGGGGCGGCAGGCCGCCCGAAACCAGGCATTGTGGGCACCGGACCTGCTGGTTCTGTCCGCTCCTCCGTCCGGCGATGAAGTAGCACGGCTTTCAGCTCTCTGCGGGGACCCCAACCGGGGAGTCGGTGTTGTGACCGTCGGCGATTCGACCGCGGCGCGCTGGCGCTTCATGGTGAGTCCTGCCCGTAGGTTGCATCTCGGTGTCCTGGGCCTGGAGATCAGTGCTCAGACGCTGAGCACACATGAGTACCCCGCCATTATCAAGATGTTCCGCAAAGCGAACACAGTATACACGATCCCTGGCCCAGCACGCGCCATATCGCATACCGCAGGAACGAAAACCGCAGATCCAAGCTACCCGTACCCCGCCTTTCCGCCGCCACAACAGGTCTCTTCTCCGGGCGCACAGTCACTGCGCCGTCCCGACCTCAGGGGCGACGCAGCGCAACTGGGCAACCGCCGCCGCGGGAGCGCGGAGGCCGGTGAAGTCATCGCGTTCCCGGACGGAAACCGGATGACTCCCACTCCAGATGCCGCTCAGATGTTGACGCCATGGGTGCCCGAAGTTCCGCCGTGGATGCGTCCGCACACGTCCGCGACGGCATCAGAGCCCCTCCGTCGAGATCATCCACCGATTCCGCCGGTGCCGCCGGTGCCACCCCCATCCGCACCCCCGCGGACACCCCCGCCGGCCATCGCTCCTCCGGCTGGCCGGCCGCCCAAACCACCGCTACCCCCGAGCGAACCACCGACGCGATTTGCAGAGCACCCGGACAGCCCCGACCCGGCAGAACACATTCATGATCTTTTCCTGTCCGAGAGTACGTCTACTCAGGGATTCCGGGATACATCCGCCTGGGAGAACGGGGCAATGCCGGAGTGGGAGGCCCGAGCTGCCGAGGCGCCCGCAGAGCCTGTGTCGCTGCGTTCTCCCAGTGCGCAGGACACGCCCCCGCATCCGCTCCCATCATCGACCGTCTTTCCAGCCGGGGCTCCCCGCCTGCCATCCGCGCATCCTCTGGATGAGATTTGGCCAGCACCATCACCGATCCCGACAGCGCAACCACTGAAGGCAGCAGAGCCG
>NZ_CAAAFO010000020.1:96659-100286 GCF_900634715.1 Candidatus Protofrankia californiensis
CTCAGCGCGGCGCTCCTGCCGCCCGGGGCTGCCGATGACATGATCAGGGGAGCTCTCGACCAGGTCCGTACCTGGCTTGGGGCAGATGACGGAGGTCATCCACGTATCACGGTCGGTGATGACGGACGCTGGCGCCTCGCTGACGGCGTCCGGTGCGACTGGGACTTTTTCGTCGCCTACGCCCACCGGTCCGCCCAACCGGAGTCAGACGCCGAAAGTGATCTGACTACAGCATTGCGGCTGGTCACAGGCCCATTGTGGGCGAATCTACCGAAAGGCCACTACCGATGGCTGGCCTCAAGCAGGATCAGGACGACCACAGCCACCGCCGTTGTCGACGTGGCCCATCGGCTCGCCAGCCTGACGCTCGGTCATGGCGACACTGTCATCGCTATCGCGGCATGCCGTACAGGCCTGCGTGCTGCGCCGACGGCCGAGGTTCTGTGGCGAGATCTGCTACGCACGGTAGCAGCCCGCCGCGACCGTAAGGCTCTGGAAGCAGTGATCAACGAGATGTACCAAATGATCGCGCCACGACGGACCGGCCTCAAGGTCCAGGCGGAAACGGATGCGCTGGTACACGAGCTGTTACCGGGATTCCGCCGTCGATAGGAGGTCGTCAATAGGAGGTCGGTAGGGGATGTCGTCGATGGAAGGACGGGGGCCCGCCCGCTTCACCTGTTGGATCAACCGTACGGCCCGCCGGGGCGGTATGGCAGAGGACCGGGAGGGTAGCTCGGCGGAGGCGGTTGCCATGGTCCCGGGATAATCCGTGGGCCCCGGAGGCGTGTCCCGAAAAGCGCCAGGACCGCGATTGCTCCGAAGGCGGCAAGGTGGATGCTTGACAGATCCAGCGTGGTTTCACCAAGGCGTATCACAACATCGCGCGTTCCCCAGGCCAGCACGACGTGTCGTAGCAGCGCCACGGCAACAGCCACCCTGGCCGCAAGCAGGAAGAGCCGGTCCGACCGACGATCGCAGAGCAGGCCGAGAGCCAACAGCCCGATCAGCACCGCAAAGTTGTCGACCGCATAAACATAGAGGTCCGGATGAAACATCTCGAGCGCGCAGAGTCCGACCACAATCGCCGCGGTGAAGAACGTCACGCTGCGGGGCTGCACGAACAATGTGGCGAGAAGCAGCACGCCACCGATCACAGCTGTTCCGATCAGGCTCGGCTGCTCCGAAAAGACGTGGTACTTCCAACGCAGCTCCGCGGGGGCGAACACGACGACACCCAAACCACCGGCCAGCAGACAGAAGACCGTCCATCGACGGAAAGTCCAGCCGGCGGTCCAACCCCGCCAACCGAGGATGACGACCAGTGCCGCAGCGGCACCAGTTATGATCAGCCACCCCCCGACGTCGAGCGACGAGCCGTCGAGCGACGAGCCGAACTTCGACGAGCCGAACTCCTCCTGGAGAAAGCCGAGTTTCGCGATCGACATCACAGACAGACCGACCACGCATCCGGCCGCGAAGTCACGCCAGGCAGCCCAGCGGTTTCCGATTACCAGACCGACAGTCATCACCGGCAGCGCAAGGAATGCTACCGCAATCTCCCCGAAAACGTCCCATACGTCGTAACCGTTGACGATTACAGGTACCCCCAGGGCGAAGGCCCGCAGTGTCACGGGAATGGCCGTGAGCACCGCTGCCGCCAGCAGAGCGGCCAGAACGGGTATCGACATCGGCGAAGAGCGGCCAAACCATCCCTGCTGAGGTGGGCTGGGCGGTGCGAGGATCCTGCGCCGGTCCGTTCCGGCCGGTGGAGGGGGAGGCTGTGCACTCGAAAGATCGCCCTGGACGGGCTGCTCCCCGGCCTCCCACGGCGGGAGCGGAGGTCCGACCCGAGTGTGGCCCGTTTCGGGTGGTGGCGACGGAGTCTGCCAACCCGACCACGCAGATGCCTGGCCGCGGCCGGCGGAGGGTTGGGGCGGTCCGAACCGGCCGGGCGATGGCGCATCATCCAGGTCACCGCGGATGACGCGTGTGGCAATCTGTTCGGCATCGGTGACGCCGTATATATGCCGTCCGGTGAGGCTGGCCACCACATCCACGGCGGTGAAGCGCTCGGCCGGCGACTTCGCCAGCGCTCGGGCGATCACGGAGGCGAACGGGGCCGGAATCCCTTCGAGATCGGGAGCGCCTCCCAGGACCCGAGCCATCGACGCCGCCGGCGTCTCGGCCGCGAACGGATGCCGGCCCATCGCGGCGAACGCAACGCAAGCGCCCCAGGCGAAGATGTCGGCGGCAGGCCCGGCCCGTTCTCCGGAAAGTTGTTCAGGAGCCATCCACGCGACGGTTCCGATACTGAAGCCGGTTTTCGTGTTCATGGTGGCGTCCGAGAGCCGGGCGATACCGAAATCGATGACCTTCGGCCCGTCCCAGTCCATGATGATGTTCGTGGGTTTGAGGTCGCGGTGTACCACACCAGCCGCATGGATGACGACCAGGGCCTCGGCAAGACCGACCGCGAGGCTCATCAACGTTGTGCCGTCCAGACGGCCGCGGCGGCGTACCGCGTCTGCCAGGCTCACGCCGTCCACGTAGGCGGTCGCCATCCAGGGACGGGGGGCGTCCACGTCGGCATCCAGCACTTCGGCCACGAAAGTGCCACGAACCCGCCGGGCGGCGGTGACCTCCTGGCGAAAACGGGCACGGAACTCGGGGTCCGCTGCCACGTTCCGGTGCGGGAGCTTGATTGCCACAGGTGTGTCGTCCGGGGCGAAAGCCTGATAGACGACTCCCATGCCGCCTTCGCCGAGACGGCCGTGCAGCCGGTAAGGCCCGACGGAACGCGGATCGTCAGCAGCCAGTGGCGCCAGCACCGGCTCCCCTCTCGCCAACCCCCGTCACGAGCGGAGAGTACCCGACTGGACCGACCTCACCGGCCTCCCAGTCAAAAACCTGCCGGACATTTGCAGGCCGTCACCAGGTCCGTGATATGGACATCATCGAGATCAGACGGACAGAGCGGGTGCAAGGATCGCAACCGTCGCGGCGAGAACGACCACAACGATCATAGCGGCGTGCAAGCTGATCATTTCCGCGAGTCCGCCGACGAGCGGTGGACCTATGAGCCAACCCACGTAACCAAAGCTGATGACCCTGGCAACAGCGGCTCCGGCGGACGGAGACGCAGCCGGACCCGAGCCACGAGCGCCGAGCCGCCCCGCCGCAGATATCGCTGTCGGGACGACACATGCCAATCCGACACCGATGGATCCGAAGCCGACGATCCCACCAAGCGTTCCGATGCCGGTGTCCGCGACGGCCAGCGCGGAGAGGAACACGACACTCGTGGTCCCGGCCGAAACCCGGACCATACGGGCGGCTCCTACAGCGCCTGTCACCCTGTCACCCACCAGACGCCCGATCAGCATCGTCCCTGTGAACAGGACGAAACCGATGCCGGCGACATCCGTGGATGCACCCGTCACGTCCCGCAGGTAAAGGGTGCTCCAGTCCGCGGCCACACCCTCGCACAGGAAGCTCGACAGGCAGATGAGGCAGAGTGTGACAAGCGGACGGTTGGCCCTGTGGCGGACGTTCGGGCCGCGTCGAAGATTGCGCGGATTACGTGCCTCCGCGAGCGCCCTGCCCCCGGTCGTGTCGGTCGCCCCG
>NZ_CAAAFO010000020.1:100587-102844 GCF_900634715.1 Candidatus Protofrankia californiensis
CTCGGTGTCCTCGGTTTCCTCACGTTCCTCGGCATCCTCAGCCAGAGAGATCGGCGTCGGCGCGGGAAACGCCGGACAGCCACGATCACTGATCGACATCGCGTGCCCGACCATTATGACGTCGACAGCCGCATCCATGTCATTTCCGGCATTCACGCCGGCAGTATCCCAAACAGCCCTATCCCAAACAGTCCTATCACCGACAGCTGTATCTGCGACGACTACATCTGCGACGGCCACGGCGCCGGTGACCCTGGCGCCAGCGACGTTCCCCGCCTCCACCGGGACAGGTGCATAACGCACAATCGGTGTGTCGCCAGAAGCAGGTGCGTCGCGCGGCAGCATCATCAGGGTCGGCGGAAGGCCGATGGCGAGTCCGAGTGCGCCGACACCGGCGAACTGCCAGCCGAGAGATGTCCCGATGGCCGCTCCCGCCGCTCCCAACACGGCCCCGACAAGCGCACCTGCCGTCCATGCCGCATGCAGCCCCGACATGATCGGACGTCCGTAACGTCGTTCCACCTCGGTGGCCTGGGCGTTGACCGCGACGTCGAGCCCGCTGCCACTGGCTCCCCAGAACGCGAGCACCACAAACAGCATGGGCAGGGAGCCTGCGCCGACGACGAGTACGCCAGCGAGGCAATACACGACAAGGCTGGCCCGGATCACGGGAACGCTGCCGACGCGTCCGACGAGAAAACCAACGGCCCACATTGTCAGCACCGCACCGGCCGGTGCTCCAAGTAACGCCAATCCGAGCTCACCGTCACTCAACGCAAGCGACGCTTTCACCTCGGGGATGTGGGGAATCCAGGACGCGAAGACGAAGGCGTGGACGAAAAGGCCGCCCGCTGTTGCCAACCTGGCCGCCCGGGGCAGGGGTCCGCCCAGTGGTGACACCTCTGATAACAGCTGGCCAGACACTGCAGGAAGCGTACCTCCCAACTCCTACCTGTCCGGCGGGATTTCGGCAGCCCTTCATGATCTGTGCACCGGCAACCCGCTTTCACGCCGGCAACCGTTTTCCGTGCCGGCAACCCGCTTTCCAGCCGAAGCCGTCGAGGCAGACTCGGTGGATGAAGCTCGTACTGCTTGCCGACACACACGTGCCGGTCCGCGCTCGCGACCTGCCTGCCCCGGTGTGGACGGCGGTTGACGACGCGGACGTAGTGATCCACTCCGGAGACTGGATCGACGTGACCCTGGTGGATCGGCTCCAGGCCAGGGCGTCACGCCTGATCGGCTGCTTCGGCAACAACGACGGGCCCGAGATCCGCAAGCTGCTGCCGGAGGTGGCGCGCGCCGATCTTGACGGAATCCGGACGGTGGTCGTGCACGAAACCGGGACGGCCGCCGGCCGGAACCAGCGGGTCAGCGGCACCCACCCCGACGCCGACCTGGTTGTTTTCGGCCACTCGCACATCCCCTGGGACAGCATGGTCGAGCGGCCGGACGGCGGCGGGCCGGTGCGGCTGCTCAACCCGGGCTCCCCGACGGACCGCCGCCGTCAGCCGCACTGCACGTTCATGACAGTGCCGATCATCAACGGTCGCATGGGGGACGTTGTGCTGCACCGGCTACCGCCACGCTGATGCCCGTTCGGAGATCGCGGACTGGTGTTGTACTCTTGCTCAGTCGGTCCGCCACGGCGGCCCGGCAGGCGCTCGTAGCTCAACGGATAGAGCACTTGACTACGGATCAAGAGGTTGGGGGTTCGAGTCCCTCCGAGCGCACGCTGGTTGAGGCAGGTCAGAGCCCCGCAGCCGATCACACGGCGCGGGGCTCTGGGCTTTCTGTAGCAACCGGTGTAGCAACGCCCCTACCGCAGATGCTCATCGAGCCGTTGGAGTGCACGCCGCCGCTCCCCCATCGACGCATGGGCGTAGATGGTCATCGTGACTTCGATCGCCGCATGGCCCGCGATCTCTCGGACGATGTGCGGGGGAACCCCCAGGTCAAGCAACAGCGTCACGCACGTGTGCCGTAGCCCGTGGAAGACGACACCGTCGAGTCCGGCCGCCCGACGCATGGGCTCCCAGTGGCGCCGCAGGTTCCCCGGTTCGATCGGAGTACCGATCAAGGTGGTGAAGACGTGACCGCTGTCGACCCACCTTGCTCCCGCAACATGCCGTTCCGCCTCCTGAAGCTTTCGATGTTCACGGAGTGCATCGGCAACCACGCCCAGAAGGGGAAGCGTTCGTTCGGAACGTTCCGTCTTGGGCGTGACCAGACGTAGCGATCCACCCGTGCGCTGCAA
>NZ_CAAAFO010000020.1:103413-114970 GCF_900634715.1 Candidatus Protofrankia californiensis
AGTTCTTCCCGGACCGCAGCCTGCAAAGCGCTACGAAGCACCGCATGAACCAGTTGCACCAACCGTCGCGACGGCAATGAGCGACAGCAGGCCCCCAGCGCACAGCAGCGACGCGCCTTCAGTGGACGCCGTTCGTCCTTCCCGAGCTTGCAGCACAGGCAAGTCGCTTCCATCTGCCGCAAGAAGAGTCGGACGTCCGCAGCCGTCAACTTATCCAGCCGCTTTCTCCCGAGCCCCGGCACGATATGCGAATTCACTATCACCGCATAGTTGTCATAGGTTGCAGGCTTACGAGTTCGCCTCACAATCTCGTCAAGCCAGTAGACGATGAAACGCGCCACGGTCCACCCGGTTGCATTAGCCGGTATCCCCTGGTTCGAGTCGGCCTGAAGTTCCGTCAACTTCTTTCGAACCACCTCCTCCGACTTCCCGTACACGGGCCGACGCTTAACCGTTCCATCCGGCATGAGAACGTAGGCTGCACCGACCCACATCCCGTCAGCCCGCCGGTAAATCGACCCCTGACCGTTCGCCCGCTTCTTCCGAGAACGGCGATTCTCTTCCGTCACAGCACACCATCCCGCACAAGTGATTCGACCGCGACAGCAAGCGCAGATACCGGCACAAGACGACGGGAACCGATCTTCACCGTATCAATCTTGTTCGCCCGAATCAGATCGTAGAGCTTGGATCGCCCTATACTCAGTCGCTCCGCCGCTTCAGAAGTCGACAACAGGAGTTTACTCACCTTCCACCCCTCTTAGAGATCTTCCCTTCGTATGTTCACGCGGCACGCATTTCACGAGCGGCTTCCCGCCGTGACCGGGCCTGGTCTGCGGCTTGCAGGGCCAGCCATGCGTCACCGGGGGTTTTGTAACCCGACCCCTGGTAGCGCCAGTCGGTGACGGTGACGACCTGGTCGTCATCCTCGAGTCGGCCCCAGGCGTCCAACGGAGCGCGTTCCTGACCAGACGGGGTATGGGTACGTGCCCATACCCGCCGTGCGGTTCGCCGTGCGGTGAACGTGGTCGAATACCGCCGGGATTTGCTCAGCCAATGCCCGTTGAAGCCGAACTGATGCGCCCATTTCCGCAACTGCAAATCCGCCAACTCCGGTACCCGGCCCAGCCGCCATGCGGTGTGTGCGAGTCGGGCGTGATGGGGGGTGAGGAACGGGAGTCGGGCGTGTAGGTCGTCGGTGTCGCGGAACCGGCGATCCAACACGCCGGAATCCACCACACTCTTCGTGATGTATTTGGCGAGGTAGTTCCCGACCGCGAGCGGAGTGAGATCCCCGCCCTCGACCCGCACATGCCGGGTGTCACACTGCTCTCCCCACCGGGCGTAGGTCATCGCCGGGAACGGGTCGACCGGGGTTGGACGGTGTTCCTCGCCGAGGAGGCCCCCGTCGACGAGCGCGGACAGCGCGTAGGCGTGCGGGTCCGGGCAGGGTTCCTCGGCGTGGGTGACCGCCCAGCGCCAGCAGTCCGCGAGCAGCTTCCCGGACGCCCAGGCGGGTGGGGGAGCCCATACCCCGTCCGGGGTGGTGGCGTCGTCGAGCCGGAGCAGCGCGTGAAAGTGCACCGCGCCGCGTGCCTGCCCTTCCGCGACCTTCACATAGGAGATCCGCACCGCCGTCCGGCAGGCCCGTTCGGAGATCCCCTCCATGCGGGCCATCCGCCGATAGGCCAGGTCCACGGTGCGTTTCCACAGCCGGCCCGCGGTCCGATTCCAGATGATCAGAGCCGTGTCGTCGTGGCAGTCCGCGCAGATAGCCTGCCCGAGCAGCGGGTCACCCTCGGCGTGCACCCGCCAGCAGCCCGAGGCCACCCCGTGCGGGCAGCGTCCCCGGCGTCGCCGGCACATCTGCGGCGGGCCGTGCTTGGCCCGGGAGTGCACCGGCCCGAACGAGGGTGCGGTCACCGTGACGAACAGGCCCGGATGCGCCGCCACCTGTTCGGGAACACCGGCACCGCCGACCATCCCGGCGTGCACGATCTGCCAGGCGTCCCCGGCGTACAGGTAGGAGCAGGACGGGCACACCGACGCCCGCCGGTTCCCGCACGGCACCAGGATCACCCCGTCCGGCAGGTCGGTGGTGTCGAACGTCCGGCGGATCTCCCCGGAGGCGGTGTCGATCTGCTCGACCCGGCCGGTCAGGCGCACCGGATGGGTGCAGCCCGCCACCCGGTCCAGTTGGGTGAGGAACGCCGACGCCGAGCCGTCCGCGACCCGGGGGGCGAGCGCCCGGAAATACTCCGAGTCCAGCACCGACATCGAGCGTTCCTCCTTTCACGAGCGTGCGGCAGGCAGGGACAATGCAAGCGTGGAACGGTGGGGGAAAGCAGTCAGCAAAACCGGTGGGTTTCTGGTGGAATACCGGTGGAAAACCGGTAGGTAAACCGTCGAGAGTGTCTCTTCACCATGGCCGGTTCTTCTTTTCAGCGTCGCTGCCGTTGCAGGCTGCCGTGATGGATCTGGCGATGGATTTCAAGTGCACGGCCCGTCGTACCGGCCGGGAGTGGGTGGGAGGTAACTCCGCAGGTCGGGCATGTGTACCGTTCTCTGGCGCTCATGTGGAAACCGCCTGCCGGCACACCGGCGATTCGTCGGGCATGACGGTAGCCCTTTCTGTGCGTGAATGGTGGAAAAGACGTGGGGCTCCGCCCCACACCCCGGCCCTTCCTCCGAGGAAGGGGTTCGAACATAGGTTCGCCTTGGGCGGTGGGGGTGGTTGGGTGGTGGTTTCCCTCGCCGGACGGGCACCCGGAGGGCTACCGGGGAACCTCCCACCCATGCCGAGCTTGGCAGGGTGGTTGATGATGCCGGTGGGGCATGGGCGGGAGAACCCCCGGTAGAGGCAAGCTTGCCCGCCCGACGAGGAAAACCACCAGCGGTTATGTGTGTGACAGCGTCACCCCGCCGGCTGGTGAGTGTTATCGGGACATTCGTCGCCGACGTGCCCGGGTGGCGCGGCCGTGCCTGTTCCGTTCCCGGCGGTCACCTTCCATGATTTCCTCGCCTTCTTGGCAGGTTGCGCATGTCCACGGATAAGTTTTCGGACTCGCCCCTGCCGGGACCCCTCCACATACCTGACAGGCCCAGTGCAATTCATTTCCCGAGTCGGTCATCTCCGATTGCCCTGGGCGCGGGTAGTGGGGATGGTCCTACCGGTTCCCTTGCAGACCCGGCAGGTCAGCTGCCCCGGTCCGTTGCAGGATTGGCAGTCGACCGGGTGGGTACCGGCGTTACGGTTACGACGCGGCATAGCCGATGGTCCTTTCTCGGACAGTGATCGTGGATGTCATCGCAGCGCTTTCCCGGCAGGGGTGCGGGAACGGACGAACTCCCGCCATTCCGGGTCGAGTTCGTCATCGGTCAGATAGGGATCGACCACAGCCGCTGTCGGTACGGCCGGCACCGCCGGTTCTGCGAGGGGGAGTGCCAGGGGTGCGGGGTAGTCCCGGGCCAACGCGGCAATATCGGCGTCGGTGGGATAGGCAGCACGGACCCGGGTCGGTTCCCGCTGCCCGTCGAGTTTCACATAGCCCACACCGTGCGCCCAGGAGGGGATCTCGTCACAGCGTGCCCCCCGCGCCCGTGCGCCGTCCCCGAGCACCATGTCGACTTGGGTGGGTTCATCCAGCCGGAGCGCGATCCGGGTCGGGAACAACTGCCGGTAGGGCACCACCTCCTTACTCGGGTCCTGGACCGCGACGAGGAGACCCACCCCCGGTCCCCGGCCCTGCGAGCAGATGATTTGCACGGCGGAATCGACATCGTTCGCCAGCTTGTGATCCGGCTGGTAGGCGGACAGGAACGCGAACTCGTCCACGACGATGAGCACGAACGGGGCATCCACGGTCGGGGTGAGTTTCCGTACCCGGCGGGTTTTCAACTCTGCGGAGCGATCCCGGGTGAACTCCGCACCCGCAGCGAGGAGATCCGCCATCTCCCGAGTCGAGCCGTCCGCGTAACGGGTGAACAGGTCACGCACCGGGTAGAGCTCCATCCCCCCTTTCGGGTCGATGCCCCACACCTCGACGATCCCAGCGGCGATCAACGGGGCGAGCGCCCGCAAAATGCTGTGGAGCACCGAGCCTTTCCCCGCGCCGGTCGCCCCGGCGATCAGGGTGTGCGTGCCGAGCAGCCGCAGCGCCCATGGGCCGCCGTCATCCCGCATGCCGATCATCAGTCGGGATAGGTCCGGGGTAGCCGGGATCGGGAGGGCGGGGATCGTGGGGGCCAGCAGGTCACGGCGGCGTACGTCCACCCACACCCGGCCCGGCCGGTGCAGGCGGATCCGGACGTCGTCGACGCGCAGCGCGTGCGCCAGCGGGGTGGTGATGGCCTCCAGGTCGTCGGGGGATTGGCCGTGGCGGAGCTGGACGAGCAGGGAGTCCCGGGCCGCCGTGGTCCGGATCCGCAGCAGCCGGGGCCACTGTTCGGTGTCCGTGTCGGTCACGGTCAGGTTGTGGCGGGCCATCAGCCGGCCCCAGCGGGGGGCGTAGCGGGTCCACCGACGCCACCAGGACCGCAGCCGTAGGCCCAGCCAGCGGCGGTAGGAGTCGGGAGAGACGATCCGCCAGACCAGCGCGGAGAACACCAGCAGCGCCAGGGCCAGCAGGGGCAGCACCCAGCCGGCCCGGTCCACCAGCAGCAGCCCGGCGAGCAGGGCCAGCGAGGTCCGCCGGTAGCGGACGAGCAGCCGGAGCATGCCCGTCAGACCGTTACGGACCGCCCAGCCGGTCAACTTGACCAGCGCGTCCCCGATGCTGTCCTGCGGGGAGATCCCGAGGGGGGTCCGCCGTCGGGTGGTGACCCGGGCCGCCGGGTCGAGGTCCGCGAGCAGGGTGCCCAGATGCCGCCGGGTCATGACGCCCCCGGGTGGTGGCGGGCCGCGTACAGCAGCTCATCCAAATATTCTTCGAGGTTCATCAGCGCTTTCATGGCCGCGTGCAGCAGCCCCCGGAAATCCTCGTCCTGGATGTGACCGAAATGGGTGATGACCCGGGCGATATCGTCCGCGGACGCGGCTACCGTTCCTTTCGCGGAACGGATCAGTATGGCGGCATCGCCCGAGGTCCACGGGGCCAGTCGATACGCGGGAATCATGAATGTTCACCTTTCCTCGGATGGGCGCGTGAGCGCGCACGCTTATCGCGGGAGATCGGGACGGGCGGTGTGCCAGGCTTCCGCGCAGGTTTTATGGCAGGGTTTCCCGCGGGGGCTGCGGCAGAGCGCCGGTTGGCCGCACAGGACACAGGGTTGGGCATCCCCGACACTGCCGGTGGTCCGCCAATCCAGCAGGACCCGCCGGGTGGTCATCGGCGGGAGCGGGCCCGCCGGCGTGGTTCCAGGGTGAGCGGTGGGGAGGCTTCGGCGGCGCGGACCAGCGGAATCGGTACGGCCGGGGGTCGGTCGTCGGTGTCGAAGGACAGCGCCAGCTGTGTGCCGCTGGTGGTGCGGGGGTGTCGTCGGGTGGCCATGGCCGGTCAGACCCCGTGGAACGGGTCGAGGTTCAGGCCGGCAGCGTCTGACCAGGCCCGGCGTGCCAGCAGCCAGGTCATCTCCAGGCCGGGAATCCGGGCCCGCACCAGGTCGATCACCTTGCGCAACGCGGTGGCGGTGTCCGGGTCCGAGGTGTCGCAGTGCAGCCCGAGGAGGACCACCAGCGTGCTCCGCCACTCGTCCAGTTCCGCGAACGCCCGGCTATGGGCGGCATGCAGGTCAGCGGCGGACAGCATGCCCGCGAGGGGGTCACCGGCCGGGGTGTTCTCGAGGGTGGGTGTGGTAGACATGACGGTGGCTCCGTTTCTGACGCAGGGAACAGGGCAGGCCGGCCCCGGCAGGTCGGGAGGAGCGGGCAAACTCATGACCTGACCGCCGGAGCCGGTAGCACCGTGAGACGATCAGTTCAGGGTGCGGTACTCCGACCACGCCTGATGTTCGACGTCGCGGGCCGCGCGGATACCCGCGTCCGAGCAGCCCGACCGGCGTCGGGCGTTGGCGTCCGCGCGGGCCTTGTCCGATCGGGCTAACGCCGCCGCGCGTTGGATGTCCCGGTTGCTTCGAGCCATGGTGATACTCCGTTCCTGTCGCAGGGAAAAGGGAACAGCACCCGGGTGCGGGCAGGAGCGGGCAACGCGAAAACCCGCACCCGAGGGTGCGAACGGCTTTCCTAGGCGGCAGCCTTGGCCGCCCGCCCGGCGGGTGCGTGCATCCCGGTTGCGCGGATCGAATGGGCCATTCGGCCGGTCGACCGGTTCACGTACGGGGCCACGGTCAGGTTGTCGAACTCGACCGGCCGGAACGGCAGGCCCGGCAGCGCGTCCGGGGGAGTCGGCTGCACCTTCGCCGCAATCCGGATCTTCACCGACCGCGATGACGCCCGTGCCTCCGGGTCCGCGTCGTGTACGGGCACATCCCACAGCAGCAGACCGCTGTCCTTGTCCGCCTTCTGCCGCCGTGATGCCGCCGGCACTT
Organism: Candidatus Protofrankia californiensis; assembly: GCF_900634715.1. Lineage (GTDB taxonomy): Bacteria > Actinomycetota > Actinomycetes > Frankiales > Frankiaceae > Protofrankia > Protofrankia californiensis. The sequence continues at coordinate 109,900 of NZ_CAAAFO010000020.1, forward strand.
TCTCATCGAACTCCGACACTGGCTCGACCGGGCCGGTCACGAACGCGCCGTGGGGGAACAGGTCATCGAATGAGATCTTGAACTCGCGGGGAACAGGCATGGCTGACGTCTCCTTAAGGATGATCTATGATCTCAACTGGTAGGCACGTCCTGTCCAGTACGACCACTGTAGCAAACTGGTAGGGACATGTCTACCAGTTGTCTGGACAGGACATGCCGACGTGCCGACCAGTACCCTTGGCTGTGTCCAGCAGCGGCAGCGGCACCCAGGAGGCCCCAAGCGAGACCTTCCCGCAGCCTAGGAAGGAAGGTGACGCAGAATGACACCGATCGATCGAACAAGTGATCGACCCGCGTATCAGCAAATAGCGGATGAGCTTCGCGAAAAGATCGTAACTGGCATACTTCCCGAGAAGGCGAAGCTCCCTTCCGAGCGCGAACTCTCCGAAGAGTATGAAGCCGCGCGCGTTACGGTTCGGCAGGCAATTGCGGTTCTCCGGGGCGAAGGTCTAATATCCGCCGAACACGGACGTGGAATATTCGTTAGGCAACGACGCCCTATTCGAAGGATTGCACAGAAAAGGCTTTCTCCTAAGGCACGATCCCTGAATCAGAGTGCGTTCCTCGCGGATACAGCGAACGCCGAATATGAACCCTCCGTGAAGGTAGCCATATCGGTTGAAGGCGCAGACAGTGCGACGGCTGAAATTCTCAACATCGATCCAGGCGACGAGGTCCTAGTTCGGGATCGCGTGATGCTCGCGGATGGTGAGCCAGTTCAACTAGCAACATCGGTATTTACGCGGAAGCTCGCTGGCGGAACACGGATAGAGCAGGAAGACACCGGCCCTGGTGGGGTACACGCTCGGCTAGCCGAGCTAGGACGTGAGCCTGTCCGCTTCGTCGAGAAAATAACCGTCCGGATGCCTAGTCCAGAGATCAGAAAAGAGCTTCGGATAGACAACGGCATCCCTGTTATCCATATAATCCGTGTCGCGCTTGACAAAAATAGCCTTCCAGTTGAAGTGAACTACATGACCCTTGCAGCCGATCGATACGAACTCGTATACGAATTTTCCTTCGAGAGCGAGAACTGAACGATCGAGAGCTCTGTGCCAACTTTCCTTACTTGTTCAAGGGCGGGGGCTTCGCCCCCGCCAGGCACGGCCCGACGCACACGACACGCAGCGCGCGGGTGCCCGGTCGCTTCCGCCGCGCTACACGGGGCCCCGCCTCCCTCCGGTCGGCACCCCGTGGCGCGTCGGGCGACCACCCGCGCGGCGCGTCGGAGCATCGGGCCGTGCCCCGGATCTGTAGCAACCGCTGTAGCAACACGCACGGATGGCACCAGACGATCACGAACTGTTGCGGATTCCGATACCAGGGCATAACCGTTTCAACTGGGATGAAGCCCTGCCTACGGATCAAGAGGTTGGGGGTTCGAGTCCCTCCGAGCGCACGCTGGTTGAGGCAGGTCAGAGCCCCGCAGCCGATCACACGGCGCGGGGCTCTGGGCTTTTTTGATCTCTAGTACTGCAGTTTGTACTGCAATTGAAAACGATCAGCGCTCGGGCGCTCCGACGCCATCCATGCCATCGTCACGTTCCGTAGCATCCGGCCGAGTCCACGGAGCCAACCGGCCAAGGAGGCCGTCCACCCATGCTCGCCGGCCGCTCACCGATCCGGTTCACCCGCCTGCCGCTTGAGACGAGGATCTCGACGCCTGGATCGCCCGAAAATCGTCGATCATGAAGGATGGCTAATATATCCCATCGCAAACGATGTCAGCATTCCGTCCCGCACACCGCCGACCCGGATGTCGGCCGCACCCCGGGAGGGCGAGATGCCGCCCGCCAACGGCCTCTACAGGGTTTCCTGGCAGTTACTCGAACGGGACGAAATGTGCGCAGCGCTGCGCGCCCGTGACTTCGGCGCGGCCTTCCGGCTGATGAAGCAGTACGACGGTGCCAGCCAGGACCGCATCGCCTCCCCTGTGGAAGGACTCACCCAGAGCCGCGTCAGTCGGGTCATGCGCGACAAGGAACGCATCATCTCCATTCACCTGATCGAGCGTATCGCCGACGGCCTCCGCATCCCTGGCCATCTGCTCCGCTTGGCTCCGCGCCCGTGGGAGATCCCCGACCCCGCATCCGGACCAGCACCGCCGAACGCCTGCGGGGACGCTCCCGCGCCTGTCACGCCCACCGCGCTCACGACGCCTGAGGGTCCGGTGCCCCCGCCGGCCAACTACACCGGACGGGAACGACTCCCGTTTGTCGAGATCGACATTTCCGCCGATGACTCAGCGCAGCGGTCACCAAGTCCCCACTCGATCGGTAGACCCCTCGCCGGCCACGCTGGCGAGGTACGGTCAGTGGCGTTCGCAGCGGACGGACGCGCCCTGGCCAGCGGTAGTGTCGATGGGATGGTGCGTCTGTGGGATGTCACGGACCCGGCTGCACCGCACCCGAGCGGCAATCCCCTCACCGGCCACACTGACGGGGTGATGTCCGTGGCGTTCGCGCCGGACGGACGCACTTTAGCCACCGGTGGCGCCGATGGAACCGTAAGGCTGTGGGATATCACGGACTCGACCGCAGCGCACTCGAGTGGCAATCCCCTCACCGGCCACACCGGCGGGGTGATGTCCGTGGCGTTCGCGCCGGACGGACGCACTTTGGCCAGCACCGACCGCCGAAAAGTATGGCTGTGGGACGTGACCCGCCCTACCCGGCCACGCCGGATCCGTGCCTGGTCCACCGGTCACGTCAACGGGGTGCGGCCGGTGGCGTTCGCGAAAGACGGGAGCACGCTGGCAACCGGCAGCGCCGACGGGACGGTGCGGCTGTGGAATGTCGCGGAGCCGCATTCAGGCGGCACGCCCCTTACCGGCCACAACGGCGAGGTGCGGTCGCTGGCATTCGCGCCGGACGGACGCACCCTGGCCGCTGCCACCGCCAACGGCACGGTAAGGCTGTGGGATGTCACAAACCCGGCCGTACCACACCTGAGCGGCAAACTTCTCACCAGCCGCACACACGGGGTGCTGGCAGCGGCGTTCGCTCCGGACGGACGCACTTTGGCTACCGGCAGCACCGACGCGACCATCCGGCTGTGGGATCTCACCGACCCGACCGCGCAAAGGCCGGGCAAAACCCTCGCCGGCCACACCGACAGGGTGACGTCAGCGGTGTTCACGGCCGACGGACGCATCCTGGCCACCGGCAGCACCGACACAACGGTGCGGCTGTGGGCCATATGACCCCCACGGGCCGGCAGCGAACATCGAACGGCGACCTCGCGTGAACCGTCGGTTAGATATTGTATACCGGCAGCCCGGTCCGGCCACCGGCCCTTGTTTCAGTCGGCGTCCTGCTCAAACCAGCCCTCCGGGCATTGTGGGGACTCTTCAAGGGTTACCGGCGGACAGCGGGGAGCGCACCACTGGACCGCATTTGCAAGCACGCGTTGGATGGCCGGGTGATGATAAACCGGGTGAGTCTCGTGACCAGGACTGAAGTAGAATATTCTTCCCTGACCGCGGGTCCAGCACATGCCACTGCGGATCACCTCCCCACCCGAGAAGTTGCTGATGAACAACAAGCTCTCCGGGGCGGGAACGTTGAAGGGCTCCCCATACATTTCATGACGGGAAAGGACGATGGGCCGCGATATCCCGCGCAGAATCGGGTGGTCGGGCATGACCGGCCAGAGGATCTCCCTGTCACCCCCCTCCCGCCAGCGCAGGTGGCAATTCGTGCCCATGAGCCGACGAAAGATTTTCGACAGATGACCGCTGTGCAGGACAATCAGCCCCATGCCCTGCTGAACCCGGTGCTGTAGCCGGTCCACCACTTCGTCCGCGATCATGTTGTGCGCAACATGGCCCCACCACAGCAGTACGTCAGTCTCAGCAACTCGGGCCGGGGGCAGCCCGTGCTCAGGTTCCTGGAGGGTCGCGGTCTCTACCCGCGCCCGCTCCCCGAGTAACCGGCGTAGCGCGGCAGCGATCGTTTCGTGCATCGTCAACGGGTACACCTGCCGCACCTCCTCCTCCTGATCCTGCTTGTTCTCACCCCATACCAGGACCCGCAGCGGACGCCGGAAACCATCCTCTTCCACCATGCCGTTTACTCTCCTCAGATTTCCCGGCCCCGCAAAGCGAACGACTGTTACCCGAGAAATACGAGATCAGTCACACATCCCGGACCCGCGCGGCTGTCCCTCACGGGCCGAGGAGTGTCGAGGCCGGCCGGGCCGATGGGCCGGGTCAGGGTGTCGCGCTGTGGGCGCCGCTGGAAGCGCAGCCGGACGAACCGGTGTGCTTCCGCCTGGACCTGGCAGCGCCGCGCCCGGAAGACGTGCCGCAGGGCTTCGGCCTGCTCTTCCCACTGTTTCGGTGTCTGTCCGGGCAGGAGTTCCACCCGCAGGACGTCCACCGCGCGGGTGGACCGAATCGACCGGATCCGCGGAAAATACTCGTCGAACGTGCCCTGATCGCCGTTTGACACCGGCATGCGGATGGCAAGCCCAGCGCGAACCATCGCCGGACGCCAGCGCCGCCGGTAGACGAAAGTCAGCCGCACCCGGCCCCACATCCACCGGGCCAGCCGGCCGAACGACCGGGCGTGTACCCGCCACCAGGCAACCGCCAGGAGGACCGGCCCGACGAGCAGGACCACCAAGCCCAACGGGCCGAACCGACGGGTGAACAGCAGCAGGCCGAGCGCGACCAACACGGCCACCCGGTGACGCCAGCACCAGCGCACTGTGAGCACCAGGCCCTTACCGGCCACCGCGAGCAGCAGCACCCACAGCGGAACGCGGATCTCGTCTGACCGAGAGGAAACCCGAGGCGTCCCTCGATCGCTGTTGATTTTTGACATGGCAAATACCACCTGTTTCAGAACGCGCGAAGCCACCAGGACCAGAAAGAAACGAGGATGAGAGAAGATCGGACAGGCCAGGAAGCAGCGGAAGGGAAGCAAGGGGTTCTGGGCCGTCTACCTGAAACAGAGCAGCGCCACCGCGCCACCTCCACTCGTCTCGACAATCCAGGAACCGGTCGCGT
>NZ_CAAAFO010000020.1:115334-117017 GCF_900634715.1 Candidatus Protofrankia californiensis
GTCCGTCTACACCGCGCGTGGTCCGGCCGAGGGAGAGGACTGGGCCGCCGTGGCCGTGGCGCTCAACGAGCGGATGTCGAGTCGGCGGGTCGGTCAGCAGCAGTTGGCCGAGTTGTCCGGGGTGTCGGTGTCCACGCTGCGTCTCCTTCAGCACGGCGCTGGCCGCCGCGTGCAGAACAAGACCCTCGCCGCGATCGCCCGCGCGCTGGAGTGGCCCGACGACCACCTGATACACATCCTGCTGTCCGGCACCCGGACCGCAGACAGCGAGGCGAGCGAGCCCACAGGTAGGGAGATCCTCGCTGTTCTGGCCCGCGTTGAGGATCGCCTAACCGAGATCCTGACCAGTCTCGCCACGGTCGAACAGACCGTCACCAGGACAGACGGCCCGACGCCGTCCTGAAACGACGAAGGGCCGGACCCTGTGACGAGGTCCGACCCTGCGATCTTCGGAGATGTCAGCTCAGCGCGGAGCGGTCCCGCCGATGTCGTCGGCGGATCATCTGACGGCGCAGCGCATCGGCGACATCGGCTTTCCCCGCTTCATACGCCGCGTGTTCCCCTTCGGTCATCCACCGCCGGCCGTTGCCCGCCCCCATCCGCACCGGGTCGAGTTCAAGCATCGCCCGCAGGAACGGCCCGGGAATCTGCCGGCGGGACAGCCGCGCGCCGGAGGCTTCGTAGACGAGGACCACGTCAACGTCCCCGAAGGCCTCAGCGAACCGCAGGCCGGACGGCATCTCCGCCATCGCCGCGTGCAACGCCTGCGCCGACGAGCCCGCCGGGACCACCAGCGCCCAGGCGTCCACGCCCCAGGGCAGCAGGCCCACCCCCGGTTCCTCATCTGCCCGGCACGGGCCACTCGTCCACGTCATCGTGAACTCCCGTGGCCGTTCCGCGGATTCGCTCCGGTCTGTCTGGTCCTGGTCCATGGCATTCGCCGTGCCCCTCATCCGTCGTGTCACCTCACGGTCTGGACGCCACCCCGTCCCGCGGAGCCCGGCTCTACGTGGACACGGAGCGGGGTGGCCTGTACCCAGCCTCACCCGACGACGGGTTGTCACGAAATGTCGATATGACATACACGTCTCGTATGGACCGTTGACAGCGCGTCGACGCCGCGATCGGGTGGCGAGCGGTTGCCGGCCGGTTGCCGAACCCGCGAAAAACGGTTGCCGTACAAGGCCCATACCGGTTTGGCATAGCCGCGTTAGTCTGTGCGTGCTTTCCGCTCACGCCACCCGCCGTGGGCGTCCGGCCCCGGTGGGACGTGGAGGTTCGCCCCGTGACGCACACCCCCGACGTGCCGGTCGGGTCGTACCGGGTGTCCGCCGAACTGTTGGCCCGGCCCGACTTCCGCGCCGCCTGCTCCGTCCGCGACTTCGGGACGATCTTCCGCCTGATGCGCAAGTACGACGGCGCCAGCCAGGACCGGATCTCCTCACCGGTCGACGGCCTGTCGCAGTCACGGGTGAGCCGCATCGCGCGTGGTGAAGACCGCATCGCCTCCCTGGACCTCATCGAGCGCATCGCGGACGCCCTACGCATCCCAGGCGGATACTTCGGGCTCGCCCCGCGCCGGTGGGAATCCACCACACAGCCCGCAGGGCCGCAGCCCGTTCCGGCCCAGGCATCCCAACCGGTTGCGACTACCCCGCCCGCGCAGCCGGTCGCGTCGTCGGG
>NZ_CAAAFO010000020.1:117098-121013 GCF_900634715.1 Candidatus Protofrankia californiensis
GACGACGCGACGTACTACGCGCACCAGATGCGCCGGATCGTGAACACCGGCACCGAACCGGTCACCCGCTACCTGATGCGGATCTCCGTCGACCGCTACCCGGGCGACCCCGAGCGATCGGCCCGGCTGTACCGGGCGAAACCGCTCCGGTGGGACTTCCTGTGGCTGTCCGCCACGTGCAACGGCGAGCCGATGAACTGGAAGATCAAGACCGACTGGGACGCACTCAAGGAAGTCTGGCTCTGCTTCGAGAACTCACAGGGGCACTTTCCGCTCTACCCGGGCGACACCGCCGTCATCGAGTACTCCTACCGGGTGTCGGATGACCGGTGGGGGCCGTGGTTCCAGCGCGCCGTACGGGTCCCGACCCGTTCTCTGTCGGTCCGGCTGGACTTCCCCGCCGAGGTAGATCCGGTGGTGTGGGGCATGGAGACGTCGATGACGGCCGAGGCCCTGCCGTTCCGGACCGCGATCGCGCGCACCGAGACCGCCGGCCGCCGGGTGTTCTCATGGTCAACAGACGAGCCGCCGTTGCACGCCCGCTACCGGCTGGAGTGGAACTTCCGCGCCCAGCCCGACCCCGCCGCCGGGGCCGCCCGCCCGTCCGAGCAGATGGCCGCGGTCGGCATCGTGCAGCAGGGCGCCGAGATCCTGAGCAAGCCCGCTCGCCCGTTCGATCTGCCTGCCGAGGCCGAGGACGCCCGCCGGGTCGTTGCCGAACTCTCCTCCGCGATCGAACGGGTCTCCGCCCTGCACACCTTCGGGAAGGGTATGGGGATCGCCGCCCCGCAGGTCGGGATCAACCGGGCCGCCGCGATCGTCCGCACCGTCGACGGCGACACGATCACTTTGCTCAACCCAACCGTCATCGAGGCCAGCCCCGAGACCGACGAGCAGTACGAAGGATGCCTGAGCTTCTTCGATGTCCGCGGCCTGGTCCCCCGACCGCTCACTCTGCACGTCGAGCACGCCGACATCGACGGAACACGGCGGATCACCGTGTTCGAGAAGGGCCTTGCCCGCCTGGTCGCCCACGAAATCGACCACCTGGACGGCCACCTCTACACCGACAAGATGCGCCCCGGGGTGACCCCGATCCCGGTCGAGCAGTACCGCGGAGTCGGCTCCGCCTGGACCTACACCAGCACATGACCGGCACCCACCCAGCGCGCCCTATCAGCGAGCTTCGGTTCCTCGTGGCCGGCGCCTACGTCCTCGACTGCCTGATCAGCACACCCCGCCCACCGACATGGGGCGACGACCTACGCGCCGACGCCATGCGGACCGTCCCGGGCGGGAAGGCTCTCAACCAGGCCATCACCCTCGCCCGTCTCGGCGCCCAGGTCGCCGCCGTCGGATGCGTCGGAACCGATGTCGTGGGCGAGGCCATCAGGAGTGCGCTCCGCGCCGAGGGCATCGACGTCTCCACCATGGCAGCCATCCCCGAGGCCCCCACACCGGTCTGCGTCGTCTACACCCGCGCCGACGGGGAGAACGCCATGGTCTGGCGTGTCCCCGACGCGCTCAATGTCACCGCCGGCCACCTCACCACCGCCGTAAAAACCAGCGGGCCGGGAGACGCTCTCCTCGTCACCTTCGAATCCCCCGACCAGGCCGCCGGAATCATCACCGCAGCCAGCGATCAGGGCATACGTGTCATCCTGAACCCCGCGCCGCTTCCCAGCGATCCAGCGGTCATCGAGGTTATCCCGTGGGAACACGTCGCCATGCTGGTTCCCAACGAGGCCGAGGCCCGCGCCCTTCTTACCGGGCACTCAGCCGCACACGGCCCCGCCGAGCATCTCGCCGACGCTGTAGCTGACGCACTTGGCGTGCGGACAGTCTGCGTCACCCTTGCCGAACACGGATGTGTTCTCCGGATCAACGGCTCCACCAACGCCTACCCCGCACCACCCGCCGACATCATCGACGTTACCGGTGCCAGCGACGCCTTCACCGCCGTACTCTGCGCCCACCTCATCGCCGGCACCAGTCCAGCCGACGCGGTCCACCAGGCCCAGACAGCCGCAGCCCTCACCATCAGTCGTCCCGGAGCCTACGAAGCACTCCCCACCGCGACGGAGCTGCACCAACAAGCCGTGGGACTGCCGAATTGCTCGATTTAGAGATCAAGGCGGTGGCGGGCCGCGCCCCGCAACCGGCTGCGCGCGGCGCTTGCGCGCCGTGCTCGCCGGCGCGTCGCAACTCAACGCTCAGGCCTAGCCTCTACGCAGCTGAAGCATGGCGATGTGTTCCTGTCCAACGCGTACGTGGTCCAAAGACACGTTCGGATCGTCAGCCGAAGGTGCGAAACGCCATAACTCTCCGGCGTACAATTCTACGCATGATCGAACGAGGGCGCCACATCGGCCAACGGCGTCTAGTTAAGGACGTGTCGAACACAGCCCCCGACACGCGCGCTCGATACAACTATCAGGACGAGTGTCTAGCTCGCCGAATCATTCTGAATCTTAAGAATGGCGATGCTCGGCATTTCGTTGTCGAATGGAGCACGGACTACGCAGTTATCGCACAAAACGACTCCGTTGAACTCGTATCAGTCAAGCACAGAGATCCAAATCAAGGTGAATGGACTGTAGGCGAACTCCGGAAACAGGATGTGATTAGAGGACTATATGATGCATGGAATCTTCAAGGCAGAGACGCGACCTGCCTATTCGAGTCGAATGCAGGATTTCAAGGGGCCCCGGCACGCGCACTATTGCGTGCTTGCTCTACCGCTGACAGCCACTCGATTGCAAACGCAACCCCGCATCTAGCGCGCCTGATCGATGTTTCTCACGACGAGGCACGGATATTTCTGAGCCAGCTTATCCTCAGACCCATGCCGCTTCCGCGACGAAACGAAATTACCGACGTCGCCATTCGCGAGCTGGAGGTTGCCCTCCGGAACCTTGGCTACTCGGACAGATTCGCCAGCAAATGCTATGAGACTCTGCTAGAAAAGATTTCCGAAGTCTCGACTAACCGACCTGCAACACCTCAGGAGTGTCTCGCTAGGCTTGGCGGAATGGCGCGTAAGGGCCCGCGAGATGACTCTGAATATCAGTCTCATGTCATCGACTTGCAGGCAGTCCGCCAGCTACTCCGCGAAATATGTGCCGGCGAGATCCCGGTCGCGCACGCCAAAACTACTGGATTGTTCGATAGCGCGGCTATTTCGAGAGAGCGCCTCCACAATCCCCTTTTCGTAGGCAGACAGCAAGAACTCGAACTCTTGGGGCGTCATCTTAAACCAGGCGAGAATGAGCCAGTTGCACCCGTCGTATTGACTGGCCTTGCAGGATCAGGCAAGACGACAATCGCCCGCGAGTTTGCGGCCACAAACAGCGATAATTTTCACACAGTGCTCATCAATGCGACGGACGAAGGCTCTGTGCTCGAGGGAATCGGGGCCGTTGCTCCCCGCCATGAAGCGCGCCCGCTCTTCGGCCAAATAGGGCCTTCGCCGTTCGAGTTGAATTCAGGAGAAATCCCCGCCGACTCGCACCTGCTGATTATCATCGACGGGATAGACGATCCAAACGCCATTATTAGGATAATTCCAAAGCGTGGATATGCTCGTATAGTTATTACAACCACGTCGCGGCATGTTGATGATGCGTATGTACACATCAACGTCGGAGACTGGTCTCGCCAGGAAAGTGCGGAATACCTGAGTAAGGTCCTGCCCATGTTCAAAACGGAGGACTGTCAAGCTGTCGCATCTACCCTTTCAGACTTCCCGCTCGCCATCGCGACGGCAGCGAACTATATGGGCTCTTCGCAGTTGGCGTGCGGGTGTAGTTGTCTGATTACGCTGCCAGGGTGTGGGTGGTGACTCCGGGTCGCCAGTCGGGGCGGGCGGCGCGGGAGGCGATGTAGCGGGCCCGGAGCTGCTGGTTGGTGACGTTA
>NZ_CAAAFO010000021.1:0-548 GCF_900634715.1 Candidatus Protofrankia californiensis
CCGGATCGGCCCGGCCGGCCAGCTCGCTCCGTCAGTGTTGTCATGTGGTCCTTTCTGGAGTGCGGAGCATTTAGTCACTGCCAGGAGTCGGTCACGGCCAAGGGGCGATGCCGGCCCGGCGTGTTTGCTTGTGGATGCATCCACCTGGCCGTCGCTGGCTGATCGAACGCCCCGTCCTCGGACGCTCCTACTCAGTGAGTCGGAGACCCAGGCCTCCGGCAGCGCGAAAGAAAGATCATCGCGCTGCCTTTGGCCATCTGGTGAGTCGGAGACCTAGGCCTCCGGCAGCGCGAAAGGAACATGATCGCGCTACCTTTGGTCATCCAGGTCCGATCGGTCGCCTTGCCCTGGTCCGCTGTTTCGGACGTGGGACAGTCGCCCGTGCGACGCTCCGATGCGTAGCCGGCGGTGTGATCGCGCGGTCACCGCAGTAGCCTGCCCCCGACCCACTGACCCCGACCAGGGCATCTCCGCTCCTTGAACTGATAAGCGCCAAGCTAGCCGCTCGCTGGATCCAAGCTCTCACGCAGAGTAACACTCGCCGGCTG
>NZ_CAAAFO010000021.1:937-1570 GCF_900634715.1 Candidatus Protofrankia californiensis
CAGCCGGCGGTGATATTGCGTCCCGCAGCTTCTGGAGCTGTCCGCCCGGCAGACGGCTTTTGCGCGGGTTATCCGGATTCCGGGTGGGCACCCGCATCAGTGATCCAGGCCCCCGGGCCACTGATGGGATGAGGACCCGGGCATTCGGCCTTCCCGGGGGCTGGCTACCTGCTCGATCGTGCGTCATAGCGGTCTTGCGCGGCGCTGACCGTCAGGGCATGGTCCCGGATCCAGTCGAACAGCTGCAGCAGGGGCTGGGCCAGTCCCTCGCCGAGCGAGGTGAGGCTGTAGCTGACCTTGGGTGGGGATGAGGGCTCCACCGTGCGTTCGATCAAGCCGTCCCGGACCAAGGTGCGCAGGGTCTGGGAGAGCATCTTCTCGCTGATTCCTTCGATCTTCGTCCGCAGTTCGTAGAACCGGAGCGGACCGGCGCCCAGCCCGGTGAGGATCAGCACGCCCCAGCGGCTGGTGACGTGGTCGAGCACCGTACGAGCGGGGCAGCCGCTGTGGAACGCGTCGTCGCCCATACCGTCCTGGACACTCTCGGAGGGCTGCGAACTTGCCTTCACATTATAAGCATACTCAGAAGTGGCTCCTTACCAAAAGTAATCTCATATATTACGGTTACCCGAG
>NZ_CAAAFO010000021.1:1996-11984 GCF_900634715.1 Candidatus Protofrankia californiensis
ACCCGAGACCCGAGATGGAGGCACGATGAGTGGATCACGTGAGGTGGCATTGGTCACAGGCGCAGGCCGCGGCATTGGTGCGGCGACAGCCCGCGAGCTGGGCCGCCGTGGCTACCACGTGGTGGTCAATTTCCGGAGCAACGTCGATGCCGCCCGTGCGGTCGCCCTCGACGTCGAAGCCGCGGGGGCGACCGCTCAGTGCGTTCAGGCCGATGTCTGTGATCCCGATCAGGTTGAGAGGATGGTCGACGCCGTCCTGGCTGATCAGGGCCGTATCGACGTGCTGGTCTGCAACGCCAACACCGTAGCCCCACCGTTTGCCCCGCTTGCATCCCTGGCGTGGAAGGACTTCATCAACAAAGTCAGCGGTGAGCTCGCCGGGGCCTTCTTCGTCACCCAACAGGTACTGGCGGCGATGCGAGGTCATGGCGGCGGCCGGATCGTGTACGTCTCCAGCACCGCCGCCGACTACGTGGGGTCCAACAGACTCTCCCACTCGACGGCGAAGTCGGCACTGAACACCTTCAGCCGCCATGTCGCCGCGGAAGCGGCGTCATATGGAATCACTGTCAACACGATCGCCCCGGGCAGCGTTCGCACCGAGGCGAGCGCCCCGATCTTCACGCCCGAGCGCGAGAAGCATCTCGAAACCCACTCGGTCCTGCAGCGCGTGCTCGAGCCCGAGGACATCGCCGCGGTGATCGGCCAAACCGTTGACGCGGGTATGCGGAGCGTCACAGGGGCACTGATTCGCATTGATGCAGGCTTTGGTGTGCTGGTCGGCGGACCGTCGTCCACCGCGTGACACGGGCGAAGGTACATCCGGTCGGAAACATACTCTTCACCTGATTGCACAACCGTGTTCCCTCCGGCCGCGGCTTTGGCATCCGCTTCGTGATGTATCCGTCCGGACGCCGTTTTCCGGTCGAACGCGCTGCCCTCGGCGCTTGGAGCCTGTTTTGGATGTTCTGCTTGAATTTTCTGTCCGGCCCGCCCGGCGAATGTAAGATCCAAGGCAGGCTCGCTACTTTGACCGGAAATTTTCTCGCCGCATCTGGGATTATCCTGAACGTGACCTCGACGTCGACCAAGGAGGAACTCAATGGCCACGCTCAACGAGGACGCCCGGAATCTGCTGAGCCGACCGGTGTACGCCTGGGTAACCACCCTGCGTCCGGACGGGTCGCCGCACAGCACGGTTGTCTGGGTCGACGTGGATGGCGACGAGATCATATTCAACACGGCGATCGGTCGGGCCAAGGAGCGGTACCTGCGTAAGGACCCACGGGTTTCGATCGGTGTGCTCGACCCGGATGACGCTTACCACCTGGTCAGCGTCTCGGGGTTGGCCCGCCTCGAGATCGACGGTGCCGACGCCGTCATCGATCACCTTGCGAAAAAGTATCTCGGGGCGGACAGTTACCCTTTCCACCGGTTGAGTGAACAGCGGATCACGGTTCGAGTGAAACCGCAAAACGTCATCCACAACGTCGGCCGGTGACGGTTGTGTGACAGGTGTACGGCTTCAGCATCTCACCGTAATCGGCCAGGAGACATCTTTCGGACGTGTTCCGGGCGCGCCGCTGCGAGCACGTCCGAGAATCGTGCGTTCTGCCGAAAACCGAAATCCGACCGTCGTCCGGGCTCGGTGAACCGGACCGGTGAGTGCCGACCCGGGCTTCGAGCCACCGGGCTCCGAGCGACCAGGCTCCGACGAAAGCGAGGCGTATAGCAGGTCCATGGTTTTCAAACGCGCTCCGGCGTGGACCTGATACGAGGGGCCGCAGCAACGGTCAGATGGCGTGCCGCCGGGATGGCCCGCTCCGGAGACACTACGTGTGGTCGCTTTTTGTGATCATATGGTTGTAATGCGTTACGAGACGGTGACATGACGTCCGGACGGTGACATGACGTCCGGGAGGCAGGTGCCGTCCGGAAGGGCGGGTGCCGTCCGGAAGGAGGGTGGCATCCCGATTTGACACCCGAACCGGGAACCGTTTTCATTACGTAGTCGTCATCCTCACAGTGGAGTCGTCTTGCGTATGTCACGGGCCCGTTCATCCTCAGGCATTGCCAGTCTTGCGCTGCTTGCTCTCCTCACCCTGCTTGCTGCCGGTTGCGGTTCCGGCGGCGGGTCCGCGTCGGCCGCGTCGTCGGAGAAGCTCAAGGTGGTGGCGACGACCACCCAGGTCGCGGACTTCGCGCGTGCCGTGGGCGGCGACCGGGTTCAGGTGATCCAGATCCTCAAGCCCAACGTCGACCCGCACGACTACGAACCTTCACCAGCGGATGTCAAGGCCATCGGTGAGGCCGACGTGCTCGTGGCCAACGGTGTCGGCCTGGAGAAGTGGCTCGACGCGACGATCTCCTCCGCGGGTTTCGCGGGCACCCGGGTCGACGCCAGTCAGGGGGTGAAGATCCGTTCAGGTAACGGTGACGAGGAGGAGAAGGACGGGGATCCGCACATCTGGCACAATCCGCTCAACGTGAAGATCATGGTTGCCAACATCGAGAAGGCGTTCACCGCCGAGGACCCGGCTGGTGCCGTCGCCTATCAGGCCAACCACGCCGCTTATGACGGCAGGGTCGATGCACTTGACGCCGACATCGCGCGCCAGATCAGCTCACTGGCTCCCGCCGACCGCAAGTTGGTGACCAACCACGACGCATTCGGCTACTACGTCGACCGGTATCAACTGACCTTTGTCGGCTCGATCATCCCGAGTTTCGACACGTCGGCGGAGCTGTCCGGCCGCGATGTCAAGGATCTTGTCGAAAAGATCAAATCCGTCGAAGTCAAAGCGATCTTCTCTGAGTCGTCGCTGCCGCCGAACACGGCCGAGACGATCGGTCGGGAGGCAGGTGTCAAGGTGGTGGCGGGCGAAGATTCCCTGTACGGCGACACCCTCGGTCCGCAGGGCTCGGCCGGCGCGACCTACCTGCAGATGGAGGAGCACAACACCAGGACAATCGTTGACGCGCTGAAGTGAGGCAAGGCTGAGGTGAGGCGACAGATGGTGGATCCCCGAGCAGACGTCGGCGCCGGGTCACTCGTGGATGCAGCCGGTGACCGTCCCCCCGCTGTGGTCTTCGATCGGGCTAGCGTCGCCTACGGCCGGGTGCCTGTTCTCGAGGATGTGGACGGGGTGGTGAACGCGGGGCACATGGTTGCGCTCATCGGTCCGAACGGGGGCGGCAAGTCGACCTTGATCAAGGCGGTTCTGGGGCTCGTCCCGGTCGTCCGCGGGTCCGTCCAGGTGCTCGGCCGGACGCCGACTCAGGCCCGTCAGGACGTCGCCTATGTCCCGCAGGCCGACACCCTTGATCTTGATTTTCCGATCTCCGTCGGGCAGGTCGTGCTGATGGGCCGGTACCGCCAGGTCGGTTGGGTACGCAGGCCGCGCCGGTCCGACCGGCTGATCGCCGCCGAAGCGTTGGCCGCGGTGGGGCTTGCCCACCGCAGCGCCGACCGTTTCGGCACCTTGTCGGGCGGCCAGCGTCAACGGGTGCTGCTCGCGCGGGCGATGACCCAGCAGCCCAGGCTCCTGTTGCTGGACGAGCCGTTCAACGGTGTGGACGCGGTCTCCCGGCAGGCGCTGCTGTCGGCAATCGAAGGTTTGCGTGCGGCCGGTGCCACAGTTGTCGTCAGCACTCATGACCTGTCCCTGGCGCATCTGGCCTGCGACGACGTCTGCCTGGTCAACCGGCACCAGTTCGGTTTCGGTCCGACCGCGGCGACGCTCACCCCCGACCGGCTGCGGGCGGCCTACGGCAGTGCCGCGCTCGAGCTGCGGGGCGAGGGTGTCATCGTCGCTCATTCGTGAGTCGCCCGGTATGAGTCACGCACGTGTGAATCGCTCGTTCCCGGGTTGTCGGCTGACAAGGGGTCTGCTGACGAGGGAGCCGCTGCCAAGGGGTCCGCTGTGCTGAGCCGGTTGCTGGTGGATCCGTTCGCGCTGCCGTTCATGCAGCGGGCGTTGGTCGAGGTGCTGCTGCTCGGCGCGTTGGCGGGCGGTGTCGGGGTGTTCGTGGTGCTACGCCGGCTGGCCTTCCTCGCGGACGCGCTCACCCACGCCGTCTTCCCCGGGGTCGTCATCGGATACCTGGTATCGCGGGAATCGGGGATCGTCCCAGGGGCGCTGGTTTTCGCGATCCTGGCGACGGTACTGTTCACCGCTTTTGCGGCCAGGGCACGGGTGAGTCAGGATGCTGTGCTCGCGATCCTGCTGACCTCGTTCTTCGGGCTGGGGGTCGTGCTTGTGTCGCGGCAGCGTTCCTACACCGCCGACCTGACGACCTTCCTGTTCGGTCGTGTGCTCACCGTCGACTCCACCCAAATCGCGCAGACAGCAGTGGTGGCTGTAGCCGTCAGTCTGGCGATGTATGCGTTGCGTAAGGAGCTGCTGCTGCGGACGTTCGACCAGCAGACCGCGCAGGCAATGGGCTACCGCGTCGTGCTGCTCGACCTCACCCTGAACCTGATTATCGCTCTGGTCGTCGTCGCCGCGGTCAAGGCCGTCGGGACGATCCTCAGTATCGCGCTCCTGGTCGTTCCGGCGGCTACCGCCCGGCTGCTGTCCGATCGTCTGCTGGTCGTGACCGGGCTCGCGGTCCTGCTCGGCATGCTCGGCGGATGGCTGGGGCTCGCGGCCAGCTATGAGGCGTCGATCAACCACGGGGTACGGCTGGCCTCGGGTGCCACGGTCGTGCTCGCGCTGGTCGCGTTCTACCTGCTTGCGCTGGGCATCGGCCCGCTTGCCCGGCGTTGCCGGCGGCGGCGCATGAAGCTGCCACCCGAGGTCGCGGACGTCGGTGAGCTCTCGGCCGGCCGGCTCGTCCCGGGGACGCACACGGGCGGGGGTGTCCGCTAGATGGCCGTCCTGACTCTGCTGTCGGACTCCTACACCCGCCGTGCCCTGGGCGAAGCGGTGTTCGTCGGTGCGCTGTGCGGCGCCGTCGGTGTGCACGTGGTACTGCGTCGGCTGAGCTTTTTCGCGATGGCCATGACGCATGCCACCTTCCCGGGGGTCGTGCTCGCGGCGATCCTGGGCGTCAACCTCTACCTCGGTTCGGGGATTTTCGGCTTCCTGGTGGTCCTTGCCGTGGCCGCGCTGTCGGCCCGTGGTGACAACGCGAGCGTCACCGGTGTCGTGCTGTCCGGCAGCTTCGCGCTGGGGGTGTTACTGCTGTCGGCGCAGACGGGGTTCACCAGGGACCTCACCGCCTATCTGGTCGGATCCATCCTCACCGTGCAGACCGGTGACCTGGTGACCTCCGGGATCACCGCAGCCGTCGTGCTGGTGGTCCTCGCGCTGCTGTCCAAGGAACTCGTGTTCGGGGCCTTCGATCGGGATGCGACTGTCGCGATCGGTTATCCGGCCGGCCGGCTCGACGTCGTCCTCCTGCTGCTGATCGAGGTGACGATCGTGACCTCGGTGCCGGCAGTGGGGACGATCCTTTCGGTCGCACTGATCGTGGCGCCGGCGGCGACGGCCCGGCTGTGGTGCGACACCGTGGGGGGCATGACCGCGCTCTCGATCGTCATCGGAGTCGCAAGCAGTGTCATCGGCCTGGTGATCAGCGAACAGTGGTCTGTGGCGGCCGGCGGCGCGATCGTGCTCACCGCTTCGGGGATCTTCGCGTTGTCGGCGCTCCTCGTCCCTGCTACCGGGACGCTGGCCCGCCGCCGGCGCGCTCGGGCGGGGACGGCGGAGGGTCCGGACCGGTTGCCTGCGCCCGGCGCATATCCGCACGGTGCGCCGGGGCCGGCAACCGGCACCGGCGTCAGCAGTTGACGAACTCCGGCTGCTGGTTGAGTACCTGGCTTTCGTTGGAGACGAATCGCTGGTACTGTTCCCCGCCGATCGTCTCCGGACGGAATGCGGCCAGGCGGTGGCAGTTCTGGAAGGCGAGCGCCACGCCGAAGCGTCGTTCCAGAGCCGCCCGGACGGCGCTGCTCGCCATTGCCCGCAGGAGCTGACCCTGTGTCGCGTCGTCCGGCGGTGGGACAAGATTGTCCGTGAAGTCACGATCGGTGCCGGGTAGCTCGCCGGCGAGCCGTTCGACCAGGTCATAGGCGTATGGCAGCGAATCGCGCACGCAGGCCAGGAAGGCGTCGTCCGCGACGTGGCCGCGTTCGGCCTGCGCGAGCAGATCGGGGGAGACGGTCAGGGACACGGAACCTCCTGGACGCTCGGGGATGGTTCATCCGAGCCGAACTGTCTCCGATCTGGAAACCGTTGTCAATACGGATTGCGCTGAGGTGGCTGCCGGGTGCCGAGGCGGTCGTCAGGTGCCGGGTGCCGGGTGACCGCAGGGGTAGGCCGCCGGCGCCACTGACGATCAGCTGATCAGCTTCATGAGCTCACGCCCGTCCACCCAGGTGTCGGTGACGCCGGCAAATCTGTTGTCGGACCACCGCAGGATTCGTACCGCCGTGTTGCAGACCGACGGGAAGACTTTTATCAGAGTGCCGTCACAAGTGAACGGATGGGCCATCACGTTCGGATGGTCCCGGGTCGCCTTGAAAGCATTCCGAAGATCGATGGGGGTCGTCTGTGCGGTTTCGGCGAGCAGCGAGTGTACCGTGAGGACGGTCGAGAAGGACGCCTGTGACAAGGGTGACCGCGAAGCTTCCGGTACTTTCTCCAGGAATGCCTTGGTGTCCTGGTCACCGCCGGTGGCGTCGAGCGGAAGATAACCGGAGACGAAGTTGATGTTCCCGGTGGCCCGGCCGCCGGCACGCGCTACCGCGGGCGTCGCGCAGGAACCGACGAAGTACATCGGGGCCTTCACCTGGAGTGTGCCCGCAACCTGAGCGATTCGGGCGCACGACTGGGCCGGGAAAACGACGACGATTGCGTCCGGATTCCCGGACGCGACCTGGTTGACGGCCGGGGCGAAGTCCGCCGTATCCACCTTCTCCGGGACCAGCAGGACGTCTGACACCCCCTTGGCCCGTAGAATCCGCTGGGATCCCTGAATGGCGGCGGTCAGGAGCCCGGGCAGGTCCGCGTACAGAGCATGGACCTTCGTGGCGTGTTTGGTCGCTGTCAGGTACTCGGTAATTCCGAGCAGTTCCGTGAGCGTACCGCCGGTCAGCGAGAAGGAGTTGGGTGAGCTCAGTTCCCCGCTCAGCTGAGGTGATCCGCTGACATAGGGAATGCCGGCCTGCTGATACAGCGGCATGGCCGCCTCGGTGCTCAGATCCACCCCGCCGACCACGGCCACGGGTCCCGCGGCAATGAGTCGGTTGGCACAGTCCTGGGACGACTCCGGTGAGCCATTTGTTGCGCAGGGGACGAGTTCAAGGGGTCGGCCGTGAACTCCACCGAGCGTCGCGTTGGCGTAGGCGACGGCGCTCTCGGCGGCTATCCGAGTCTCGGGAAACGACCCGAGCGGGGTGTTCTCCATGGAGACGAAGCCAAGCTTGACAGGCGGTCCGCTCAGGTGGTTTGCCGATCTGCTGTCTGCTTGACCTGGGCTGTTGGATCGGCTGCCGCGCTGGCTGGTGCACCCCACGAGGACGACCAACGTGACTGCGGCTGCTGCGACGACACGGCGGGACAGCGTCATATTGCCAGAAGTTACACTGCCTTAGCCCGCAAGGCACCACGTTGGTCCACAACGGACTGCCCTGTCGATTGGAGAGCGTTGTGTCCACGTATGTCGCGGCACTGATCCTGGGTCTGGGCGCAGGCGCGGTGTATGCGGCGCTGGGGCTTGGGCTGGTGCTAATACACCGAGCCTCGGGGGTAGTCAATGTTGCGCACGCCGCGTTTGCAATGTACGTCACCTACCAGTATGCGGAACTGCGGGAGGTCGGGGACATCGTCCTGCCCGTCGTGGGCCTTCCGCCCCGTATTCATTTGACCGACAGTCCTACCTTCATGCTGGCGTTGACCGTGTCACTCGCCATGGCCGCACTCCTCGGCCTCCTTGTGTACTTTCTCATATTTCGGCCTCTTCGGCACGCCCCGCCGGTCCTGACCCTGGTTGCCTCGGTCGGTCTCATGATTGCGTTGCAGGCGTTGGCGGTACTGCAGTTCGGGTCGGACAACAGGTTTATCGACTCCGTGCTCCCGCAGGCGTCCTTTTCCGTGCTCGGGGTAACCGTTCCGATCGATCGCCCGTTGCTCGCGATGCTGGTGGCGGTCATCGGCACGCTCATGTGGGCAGTATCCCGGTGGACCCTGTTCGGGCTCGCCACCAAGGCGGTCGCCGAGTCCGACGAAGCGGTGGAACAGTTCGGTTACCGGCCCGAGGCCGTCGCCGCGGTGAGCTGGGTTGTGGCGTCCATACTCGGCGCGCTCGCCGGAATCCTGGTCGCGCCGATCAGCGTGTTGAGCCCTTCCACGTACACCTTGTTCATTGTTCCCGCCCTCACGGCGGCGCTGCTCGGTGGGCTTTCGTCGTTCGGTGCCACCATTGTCGGCGCGCTGCTGCTCGGCATGCTCCAGTCGGTTCTTCTGCCCCTGCAGCACGATGTTCCATGGCTCAACCAGCCCGGTCTGCGGACGTTGTTCCCGCTGATCGCCCTCATTGCCATCGCGGTTACCCGCGGCCAGCTGATACCAGGGCGGGCCAGGGCCGTGTCGGTCACGCGGCTGCCCCGGGCGGAGCCGACAGGACGTCCGTTGCGTGATCTCGCCGTACTCGTGCCGGCCGGAATGCTCGCGCTGTTCGTCCTTACCGGCCCCTATCGGCTGGGCCTGGAACGCAGCCTGGCCGCCGCCGTGGTATGCCTGTCCTTTGTCGTATTGACCGGATTCGCCGGCCAGCTCTCCCTTGCGCAGATGTCGCTGGCCGGTGTGGCCGGGTTCCTGCTGGCAAGGTTGCAGGGCGGCCTCGGCGTGCCGTTCCCGCTCGCGCCACTGCTCGCCACCGCGGCGGCCACCGCCGCGGGCCTGGTGCTCGGGGCGCTGTCGCGGCGGATACGAGGGGTCGATCTGGCCATCGTCACGCTCACCGCCGGGGTCGCTTTCCAGGAGATCATCTTTGTGAATCCGCTGATCACAGGTGGGCTCGCCGGATCGGTCGTCCCGCCGCCCAAGCTTTTCGGGTTCGACCTCGGCGTGGCCGGGGAGGGTTTTCCGCGGCTGGAATACGGGTTGCTCAGCCTTGCGGTGTTCGCGGTATGCGGTTTCGGGGTGGCCCGGTTGCGTACCTCGACATCAGGTCTGCGCATGCTTGCGGTCCGCTCCAACGAGCGGGCGGCATCGGCCGTGGGCGTCGACGCCGCCCGGACCAAGCTGCTCGCCTCAGCAGCCTCCGCCGGGATCGCCGGTTTCGGCGGATGCCTGATCGGCTACGGTCAGGGCAGGCTGTCGTTCGACTCCTTCGGGGTGTTCGCGTCCCTGTTCTTTCTGGCGATCGCGTCGGTCGGTGGGGTGATGAGCGTGCGTGGGGCGGTGCTGGGCGGCCTGCTGGCACCCGGTGGCGTGGTGTTCACAGTGCTTGACAACTTCGGTCATTTCGCGCGGTACCAGTCGCTGCTGTGCGGTGTCGCTCTGGCCGTTCTGGTGGTGGTACGCCCTGAGGGACTTGCCTACAACGCACGACGACCTCAGCCGGCCCGACACGCCGAGGTGGCCCGGTGACCGTGCGCCTGGACATCAGCGGACTGTGCGTCCGCTACGGGAAGGTCGAGATCGTCCACGACGTGTCGTTCACCCTGCGCGCCGGACGGGTGACCGGGCTCATCGGGCCGAACGGCGCCGGGAAGACCACGCTGATAGACGCGATCACAGGATTTACGCCGTCCAGCGCCGGCAGGATCATCCTGGATGGGACGGTGCTGAACTCGCTGCCGCCCCATGAGCGGTTCCGCCGGGGTCTTGCCCGCACCTTCCAGTCACTGGAACTGTTCGAGGATCTGTCCGTCGCCGAGAACCTGGCGGTCGCCGGGCCGGAGCCCGCCTGGACGTTGGAGCTGGGCGCGGTCGCGGACCGGCTTCCGGCCACGCTCAACCACGACGAGCGGCTCGCT
>NZ_CAAAFO010000021.1:12330-14093 GCF_900634715.1 Candidatus Protofrankia californiensis
GGTCCGCGACCGCGCCGAGGTTCGCGAGGTCTACCTGGGCGCTCCTCCGGCCACCACGGTGCGGTTGCCCGCGCAGGCCCGCTCGGACCGGGCGCTGGTCGTCGAGGAGGTCGTCAGCGGGTATGCGGGCGTCCCCGTGCTGCACGAGGTTTCGCTCGAGGTCCGTGCCGGTGAGGTCGTAGCGCTGCTGGGACCCAACGGCGGCGGCAAGACAACCCTGGTCCGGACGGTGGCTGGGATGATCACGCCGTTCGACGGCCGGATGGCCGTGCTCGGGCAGCCGACGCGCCGGGTGCACCCGGCCCGACTCGCTCGCCGCGGCCTGGCAGTGGTGCCGCAGGGAGGCACATCACTGCGGGGCCTGACGGTCCGCCAGATCCTGCGGCTGGCCGTCGGCCGCCGGCCCGGTGACCAGATCGAAAAGACGTTGGAGAGCTTTCCCGCCCTGCGTCCCCTGCTCGACCGGACCGGTGGCGAACTTTCCGGGGGCGAGCGGCAGCAGCTCGCGCTGGCCAGCGCTGTCGCCCGCCGGCCGCGGCTGCTACTGGTCGACGAGTTCTCCTCCGGTCTGGCAACCGATCTCGCATTGAGCCTGCTGGCCGTCCTGCGACGTCTGGCGGATGAGCACGCCACCGGCATTCTGCTGATCGAGCAGCACGTATCGCTCGCTCTCGCCGCGGCGGATCGCGCGTACATCCTCGACCGGGGCCGGATCGCGTTCAGCGGCACCGCGGCAGCTCTCGCCGCCGACCCCGATCTGATCAATGCCAGCTATTTCGGGATCGGTTCGTCAAATGAGCGGCAGCCAGGCATCCTGCGGCCTCCCGGACCCACGGGATCGGCTTCCGGACCTGCCGGATCCGCCTCGCCGATCCGGAAGGAACCCCGAGCGCGGGCGGACGTGAATGAGCATCGACATGAATGACCATGGTTCGGCGCCCGCAACGCCCGCAACGCCCGGTGGACCTCGTCCGGGCAGCGTGCTCGCGGTGATGGCCCACCCCGACGACGCGGAGCTGTGGGCCGGTGGCACCCTCGCCCTGCACGCCCGGGCCGCCCGTGTCACCATCGCAGTCCCGCGCAACGCCGCCGACCGGATGGCCGAGGCCGAGGCGGGGGCGCGCATTCTCGGCGCACACCTGCACGTCCTCGACACCGACCGGATCGCGGCCGAGATCCAGGAGCTGCTGATCGGGCTGTACCCCGAGATCGTGGTGACCCATCCACTGGCTGATGTCCACCCGCGCCACCGGCGTGTTGCCGCGGCCGTGCTCGAAGCTCTGCCGCAGGCAGTGCTCACCAGCGGCCGTCCGCATCGGGTCTACACCTGTGACAGCTACAACTCCCTGACCGTGGACGGGCCGGTGCGTGCCACCGCGATCGTCGACGTCACCACCACTTTCGACGTCAAGCTCCAGGCGCTGCGCGCGCACGGCGGCACCCAGCCGATCAGCGAGGAGTTCGGCCCCATGGCCGAGAACCTCGGTCGACTGTGGGGTGCCCGGATCGGGGTCGCCTACGCCGAGGGATTTGTGGCACTACCCGTCCTCGGACGGCTGCCCGGCGTGACCTGTCTCTGACTGGCCGAAAAGCGCGCGATCGTGGTTTTCGCGCGCTCGGCGGTCCCGCAGAGCCTGTGTTCTACAGGAGCATGCCCCGCCGATGGTCGACCATCGGCGGCCGAAGACGTCACAGCGTGGACGGGTGTCAACCTATGGTCATGGTGACGACTCCCACGCATACGCTCGCATACAACTTCTGCC
>NZ_CAAAFO010000021.1:14166-22826 GCF_900634715.1 Candidatus Protofrankia californiensis
ATGCGTGGGCGTGGCGGCAGCAGACGGCTGGATGGATGGCGCGGCAGGTGGACGGACGCGGGGCTGGTGACGGTAGGGCTTGCCGTCCTGTGCGGGCTCGTGGCGCTGTGGATGCGGGTGCCGGCCTTCTACCCGGCGACCGTGGACGCAGGACGAGCCGGGGCGATCGCGGCGACCCGTACCGACATCGGGATCGCCGCCGTGGCCCTGGTCGTTCTCGCCGGGATGATGATCGGCCTGGCCGAGACCTGCCGGGCGAATGCCCATGCTCGTGATGCCGACCGCCGGACCTGGGAGCGGGAGCTTGCCGGGCAGCTGATCGAGCGCTACACCCGTGCGGTCGACCAGCTCGGTTCGGACACGTTGGACGTGCGTCTCGGTGGGATCTACGCGCTTGAACGGATCGCGAGGAGTTCCCCGGAGGATCACCCCACCGTGGTCGAGGTGCTCTCGGCGTTTGTCCGGGAACACGCGGTCGCGGCCCGGCCCGATGCCAAGCCGGCGGCGGCAGGCGTTCATGCCGGTGCTCTCGGTGATGAGAACGGTTCTTGCGGGGTGCCCACGGCGGGTGGGCCGGATACCGACGTCCAGGCGGCGATCACGGTCCTCGGCCGGCTTCCCCACCGGGAGGGAGTTTCCCGCGCCGATCTGGTCGGTGCCGACCTCACCGGCGCCCAACTGGGCCGGGCAGATCTTGCTCGGGCCCGCTTGGCCGGCACGGACCTCTCCGGTGCCTGTCTGGTCGAAACGAACCTCACCCGTGCCGAACTCATCGGTGTGAACCTGCGTGGCGCCCAGCTCGACGGGGCGGAGCTGACCGGTGCCCTGCTGGACCGGGCCGTCCTGCGCGGTGCCCGGCTGGTGGGGGCGGATCTCACCGGCGCCTGGTTGGACGGAGCCGATCTGACCGGTGCGCGCTCGCTGACACAGGAACAGCTCGAAGCAGCGCACGGGGACGCCGCCACGACGTTGCCGGAGGGGCTCACGCCGCCGGAGTCCTGGCCGGCGTCCTGGCCCGCGGACGTGGCGTTCCCGCTCTGAGCGTCCCAGGGACCTGGGCTTCCCGGACATCCAAGATCGGACGATCAATATCCACCGGACACGGCCTGGAGCCGGAGATAAAGCGATCATGTTTCTTTCGCGGTGAGATCCGTGAAGCCTGCTCCCCGGCCACCGACGTGAGTACGTGAATCCCGACGTGGGCGGAATACCCACCGCATACCCACTGCGCACCGGTCGTTCGGCTGCGCAAGCAAACCCTGGACGGCCCGTCCGGACGTGACCTGGCTATCAGTTTCCCGACTCCATGGCCGGGCAGAAAGGCCTTGAAGATCCGAGGACTTCCGCCGTCGCCTTACCGGCTGCCCTGCCTGTGGTGGGGGCGAGGTGGATCCCGTGAGTGGGTATTTGGCGGGATGCTTCGGGCGTATTTGACGCTCCGTAATCATCATTACTGTAAGAAGTTGGCTCGTTGCCGAACGGAGTTTCCAGCGGAGATCATATTTGTGGCTTCCGTGTGCCTTCAGAATTATGGATCTTGAAAATCTGACTTCACTCTGATCTGAATCGAGATGGGAATGTGATGAGGATCACGGCGTTGGCGATGGCGTTGGAGATCGTTTAATTGTGTCGAATCGGGTGTTAAGGACAAAAAGGAAGGAGGCAGTCGGGGCGATGACGCTGTCCCGACTGCCTCCACTGCCCTCGGCGCCTTCCCGGTGCCGGAGCAGAAAACCGGTCTCCGTCGCGGAGATCGGATAGAACGTCGCCGTCAGTGACCCGGCGGTCTGAGCTTCCCGGATCTGCCGGATCGGCGAAGCCGGGCCGGCAGGAACCCCGGGCGGGGAAGGATCATGGTTGCCTTGGCCTTCTAGGCCGAGCCGACGGCGGTCAGGGCGACGCGGGCGTGATCGGCGAGATCGGCGGCTCCCGGGCATCCGGTAAGTTCGATCTCACGGCACAGCGTCGCGACATCCCTTCCGGCCATACCGGAGTCGAGAAGAGCCGCCTGTTCGACGGCCTGATGCCCGAGTTGAACCGCCGCCTCGGCATCTCCGGCCCGGACGTGCGCCACGCCCAACCTAGTCATGGCTTCCACGCGGGCGCGTGGAAAATCACCGGCCAGGCCGTCCGCCGCGGCATCCAGATAAGGAATCGCCGCTGCCCCGTCGCCGCTGGACAACAGCGCCTCACCGGCGAACAGGGAAATGCAGGGCGGTACACACCAGTAAATATGCGGCGGATCCTCCGCCGGCTGGGACTGGCTGATGAGATGAACCGCGTCCTCGGCAGTTCTTGCGGCCGAGGCGCTTTCACCCGCGCGACCGTACGCGAGTGCGAGTGCACCGGAGATTGCTGCCTTCTCCGTGGCGGTCATCGCCGTGCGGGCTCCGGCCTGAGCCGAGCGAAGCATGGTGACGGCGTCGTTCGGATCGCCGTACCAGGATGCCTGCTCGGCCATGCAGCGCAGGATGTTGGCCCCCAGCGCCGGTTGCCCGGCCTCGCCGGCGGCCCGCAGTGCCACCATCCACAGGCGCTGGGCGCCTCCGTGGTAGCCGCTGTCGAACGCCGCCCAGCCCGCCAGACGGGCGAGCTCGGCGGCGACGGCGTACAGCCTTGCCTCGTGGGCGTGGCCGTACACCGCGGTCCGCAGGACGCGTACGGCGACCCGCAGTTCCGCCATGGACAGTTCGTATATGTCATCTCCTCCGAGAACGTCATCCATTCGGCGAAGCGTTTCGACCCGCCGCTCGAAGCCCGCGACGAGCGAGTCGCTCACACGCTTTCCTTCGAGTGCCGCGGCAAGTCCGGCTGAATCGGTCATGAGCCAGTGGTGTGCGACCGAGGTCAGCGCCACGCCGGACACGCTTAGAAACATCCGCCTTTCCATGTTGGCGGTCACCTCCTCGAACCCGACGTTCAACCCGTCAGGTCTCCACAGAAGGTCGAGATCGGCGTCTGCCCATCGAGCCTCCCCATCGTCAACTGAATTGGACAGGAGTGCCAGAGCCCCGGTTTCGGGCCCGGTGTAGTCGCATGCCCAACCTAGGGCAACGACATTCGTGCAGTAATAGCGAGCAAGGAGATCACAGTGTTCCCAGCTTGGGCGCTTGCCGCCCTCGTACTCCGAGAGGCGCTGTGCGGTCAACGCATCCCACGGTCTACCGATGTCCTCGGCGAGACTCTTGATCTCTTCCGCTGCCCGCGCCAGAGACAGGCCGCGAATCTGGCGTGCATGCTGCAACGGACCGATGGTAACCCTTCGAGGAGGCATCTGACCTTCTCCCATTTGGCCGTCATGTCAAGGCATGTACTCGGAACGTAGCCAACCCCCCCTCCGGAGTCTAAGGACCCGCGGTCACCTGTGGTGAGTCGTTGTTCCCGGTTGGTCCGCGGGGGAGCACCTTGATTTTTCCCGGATTCCGCCCCGGCCGGTATTCGTCGGCCCCGTATGCGGCCCCAGCCGGAACCCCGCTGCGGCGGGACTCGGGCACACGCGGAGTATCCGGACGGTGATCGTGCGGATCTGTGAACTGGCCGGTGGATGTCCCGGCGCGCACTGAATTCCATCATCCTGAGCGAATGCGGGGTACCGGCTGTTGTCTTCCAGGCCTTATTTCCGGGTTCTGCGGA
This sequence comes from Candidatus Protofrankia californiensis, assembly GCF_900634715.1. GTDB lineage: Bacteria > Actinomycetota > Actinomycetes > Frankiales > Frankiaceae > Protofrankia > Protofrankia californiensis. The sequence continues at coordinate 17,800 of NZ_CAAAFO010000021.1, forward strand.
CCCCCGTGGGTGCTATTCCCCGATCCCCCGTTCTGAAACATTGCGAGTAGACAGCAACTTGGGCCGGCCGTACGCTTCTGCTCGATTTAGTCTTCATGTCGACGCGACCACAGGACGGTGTCGGATGAGCAGAAGAGTTCTTGTACTGGATGCCGACGGCGAGTTGCGCGGTCAGTTCGAGGATATGAACTCCACATACATGTGGAGCCACGTTCGGACGCAGGAGCCGCAGTCCGCAGAGGATTTGGAAGTCTGGCGCCAGCGCAGCGCCTGCCGGGACGAGGACCCGGAGTTGTTCTTCCCCGTCGGTACCACCGGACCGGCCTTGCGGCAGTTGGAGGAGGCCAAGGCCGTCTGCCGCCGTTGTCTGGTGATCCGGGAATGCCTCAACTGGGCGCTTGGCACCGGGCAGGATGCCGGGGTCTGGGGTGGCCTAGACGAGGATGAGCGCCGTGCGCTGCGTCGCCAGCTGGTCAACCCGCCGGCACCCAGGGTGCCCCAGTGAGCACGCCGACGTTGCAGCGCATCGCCTCCCCGGCGCCGATGGCTCGCGCCATGGCCGACTGGCAGCACGCGGCAGCTCGGTTGTGGATTGCCGCACGTGAATATGCCGAGGCTGTGACCTCGGAAAGCGATGTCATGACGTCGCTCGCCCGGCTGATTGCCGATGGCGCACCGGAAGAAGAGATCGACCAGGCTCGTACACTGCTCGCGCATCTGATGGTCGTACGCGCTGATGTCGGCCGTCGCCTGGGCCTGACCGCACTGCCGGACGATCTCGCTCGTGCCGGCCGGGACCTGCTGTCCGCCGCCCCGTCGGCGCGGGAGCGCACGATCCCCCGACCTCGACAGAGCGCGGTCTGATGATCCGACTCGCAGGGGCGGCGACAATGATCGTCGACCGTCCTCGAGCAGGGGGACGCAGCCCCCGGGGAACGGTTCGCCAAGGTCCCGACGCACCGGCGCGCCCGCGTCGCAGGAACAACGGCCGGTTTACCGGAAATGCGGCGGCCGTTACCACAATGAAATGTCCGCTGCTCGTCCGTGTCGGTTTCGGCCGCATGCCCCGGGCTGGCGCGAATCCGACAGGAAATCGTCACGACATAACACCACGTGGATCTCCGTGTCACACGTCGACCACCTCGGCCACGACACGGCGGCGAAGGGAGGAGGCTCGGCGGTCGCCGGCTGCGTCCGGGTTCATCGAGCCCGGCCTCCTCAGCTGATGACCACGTGGTCGAAAAAGCTCCCCGGGGTGGTTGTCGACAATGGTCGTGACCCCCGGGTGAGACCCCGGCGCGGGCCATCTGACGCTCCCCTCCGCGGATGGATGGCCCGCGCCGGTCGGTAAAGCCGACCAGGCACCAAAATCGGATCCGATCATTTCTCCGCGCCGTCCGTGGTACCAGGGCAGAGCGTGGTCGGGTAGCGATCCGACTCCTTTGGAGCGCCCAAGGACGGGGTGTCACGAGATGACACTCCTGCTCTCGGGCGCTCCTAATCCTGCATTGCAGGCTTCTTGCCGCCGCCTCGAGTGGCTGCACAAGTGGAAACGACGCGACAGGTAACCGAACCGTACTTGCGCACGAGTGACACGAGTGAAAGGAGCCGGCTGTGACGAACTGGCATGTGCGGTCCTACGACACCACCGATCACACCGCGACGGTCCGTTTGCTTGAGGAGGTCAGATCCGACGCGGAAGGGCCGTCCTTTGATCTGACCGACACGGTTCTTGCGCTGCGGGAGGACACCCCCGCGGTTGTCGCCGTCACACCCGATCAGTTCGTGGGCGTCGCGGTCGCGAAATATGAACGCGGGCATGCCCAGGTACTTGCGCTGGCAATCGCGCCGGCATGGCGCTACCGGGGGATCGGGTCTGCTCTCCTCCAGGCGCTGGAGAATCAGTTGCTTCACGCCGGGCACCGCCGCATCACCACACTGCTCGCTCCGGGGCAGTTCGGCGAACTGGCCTTCCGCAACCGGGGATTCAGCAAGACGGGGCTCACGCTCTACGAGAAGTACGAACCGCTGCGACCGGCGGACGTCACGACCGTGGAACGCTGGGGCGGCACTCTGCTCACCGCGGCTGAATGGCACGGCCTCGCCGGTATGGCCGACGGCAAGAGACTGGTGGAACAGCGACTGCTGCTTCCCATCAAGGAGAACGAGCTGGCCGAGACGTATGGGGTGGTCACCCCGACGGCCATGCTCCTGTTCGGGCCGCCGGGCACCGGCAAGACATCATTCGCCCGGGCCGTGGCGGCACGCCTGGAGTGGCCGTTCGTCGAGCTGCTGCCGTCCCGGCTGGTCGCGGCGGGCGGTGGCAACCTCGCGGCTGAACTGCGCACGGCCATCACCGATCTCATGCAGGTCGAGCGTGTGGTGGTCTTCATCGACGAGGTCGACGAGATCGCGCAGTCCCGGGACGCCGTCGGGCCGGAAAGCCAGTCCGTGGTGAACGAGCTGCTGAAGGCAATTCCCCAGTTCCGCAGCGCGCCGGGGCGCCTGCTGATCTGTGCGACGAACTCGATCGCGGCTCTCGACCCGGCGTTCATCCGACCGGGCCGTTTCGATCTTGTCCTCCCGGTCGGGCCCCCAGACGCGCCCGGACGCCGCCTTCTGCTCGACCGCTTCCTCGAACGGATCGACAACAAGCAGGTCGACATCGAGCCGGTGGTCGCGGCGACGGAGCTGTTCACGCCGGCCGACCTCGCCGCCACGGTCCAGCGGGCAGTGGCGGCCGCCTTCCATCGTGCGGTCGACAGGGGAGAGCGGCTTCCGGTGACCACGGACGATCTGCTCGCCGCGGCACGCTCGTCGCGGCCCACCATAAGCTCGGAGGAGCTCGAGCGCTTCCGAGCCGATGCAAAGATCTTTACTCGTAGCTGAAGCAGCGTCTGCCTCCACTGCGCTCCCCCCACGGACGGTCTCCCCGGCTTTCTCAAGGCCTCCGAGCGCGCGAAAATCATGGTCGTGCGCTCTTCGGTCGGCTAGTTATGGATCTTGTTTCGAGACCGCCTCCGGTGACGGATGCAGGTTCGGTCACTGCTCTGGTCGTCGACCCGAGGCAGATCGGGAAGCGGCTACGATCCGCGAGACACTGGCCGTCGCGGGCCCGTGTCCGTTGCCCGCGGCGGGCAGGTATCGGTTGTCTGTCGGGTTCACCGGGTTCATGTCATTCGTCTGCATTGCTACCGATGGTGCACAGTTGATGTTCCCGTGTCTACAGCGATCCGGCAGTGTTGTGTTGTGTGTGTCTTGTGGACGACTGCAACCTGTAGCGCGAACGTCGATGATCGGCTGCGTGTAGATGGCTCATGACGGCGCCGTCGCCCGTCCGGCGGCGGCGCCAGGGGTGCGGTCCTGCCCTCATCCCTGCCGCGTGGCGCGGCCCGCTCGTGGTCGTATCGTGGTGATCGGCGTTTCCTTGTTCGTTGGTTGTGGTCATGATGGGGACAGTGCGGACAGTGCGGACAGATGGAAACGCGGTCACAGCGACCGACAGTGGCCTGTTGGGTCCGTTGGGCCTGTTGGTTGTGCTGGTCGTCGCTGACATCGTCGTCCCGCGGATCAATCTGACCGGTTTCTACGGGCTGGTGCCCCTGCTCGCCTCCGCCTCCGCCACCGGCGCTCCGGTCGCCACCGTGATCGTGGGGCTTGCCGCGGTGGCCGCGAGCGTGGTGTCGGGCGCGTGGGAGGACTTCGGGAGCGGGCAGCACGTCACCGCCTGTGTCCTCGTCGCTATCCAAGCCTGCGTCGCCGTCTACGTCGCGGTGATGCGGCTGCGTCGGGAGAGGGAGCTGGGACGTGCCCGCGCTGTTGCCGACGTGGCCCAGCGCGCACTGCTTCCGGCCGTTCCCGGGACCGTCGACGGGATCGCGTTCGCCGCTCGTTACCTGTCCGCCGCGGCCGAGACTCTCGTCGGCGGCGACCTGTACGAGGTGGTGACGGCACCCGCCGGCACCCGAATGATCATCGGGGATGTGAAGGGCAAGGGGCTGCCAGCCGTCCGGCTGACCACGGTCGTCCTCGGCGCGTTCCGGGAGGCTGCCGTCGTCTATCCGGAGATCGAGCGGGTCGCCGAGGCCTGCGCTCGGGCGGTCTCTCGGGAGGCGGGTGCCGAGGACTTCGTTACCGCCCTGATCGTCGACATCCAGCCGGACGGCACGCTGTGGCTGATCTCGGCGGGGCACCCACCACCGATACTCCTGTCCGGGGACTCCGCCCGCCCGCTGCAGATCACTGAGCCCAGCCCTCCACTCGGTATCGCCGAGCACTTCACGGCGACCACCGGCAGGTGGGATCCTGGCGACAGGCTGCTGCTGTTCACCGATGGTCTGATCGAGGCACGCAACAGCGAACGGGCCTTCTTCCGCCTTGACGACCACCTTGCCGCGCTCGCGGCCGTCACTCTCGACGCCGCCCTGGACCGCCTCGTCTCCCATGTACACGGTCACGTCGGTGGCAACCTGCACGACGACCTCGCGCTGCTCATCGCCGAACGGTTGCCCACGATGATCACCCGGACGGTCGAAAGTGTCGGAACCCTGCACGGCCGGACCGCCGGCCGGCTGTAGGTGGAGGTGTGGGTGGGCGTGCTCCGCGGTGAAAGTGATCGCTGTCTGAAATAGCCTATTTATATCGTTTTGTCCTTTTTGCCGGTTTCTGTTTCGTACGTCGTTAGTCATCTCACTCCTGCGTCGTACGGGTACTTTTGTCCGGACGGCCCGGCTGCGGGCGGGCACTGACCGCGACCTGCTGCCGACCGGCGGCCTGGTACGGACAACCGGCGGCGGACGGCCTGTGTACCGTTCCCGCGTGTATCCGGTCGGTAAAGAGAAGGTTTCATCCGCCGTCCGTTGTCGTACGGTTTGTGATCCTCGGCATCGATGCCGAGGATCCGGCCGGTACGCTTTGACACGAGTGGGCGAGAAAGGAGATTTGATAATCGTGCTGCGTCTCACTCGGAAATCTCTGTTTCGTGTCGGAAATTCGGCCGGTCTGCCGGCGGGTCAGGGTCTTGCAAA
>NZ_CAAAFO010000021.1:23204-39232 GCF_900634715.1 Candidatus Protofrankia californiensis
GGCCGCGGCGGAAGATCTTTTTTGACCCGTCGAAAACCCGGGTCGGAATTGTGACCTGCGGAGGGCTTTGTCCCGGTCTCAACGACGTCATCCGTGGCCTGGTGCTGGAGCTGACGTCCCACTACGGTGTCACCAGGATCTTCGGCTTCCGCAACGGATACCAGGGGTTCATCGCCCGGTACGGCCACAGCGTGCTGGACCTGACCCCCGAGCTCGTCAGCACCATCAACGAGAACGGAGGAACGATCCTCGGTACGTCCCGGGGGCAGCAGGACCCGGAAGAGATCGTCGACTGCCTGGAACGGATGAGTATCACCATCCTGTTCGTGGTGGGTGGTGACGGTTCCCTGCGCGGCGCGCTTGAGATCGGCCGCGTCGCGCGTGAACGCGGGGACAAGATTGCCGTCGTCGGTGTGCCGAAGACGATTGACAACGATGTCCCGTATATCGACCAGAGTTTTGGTTTCCAGACCGCGTTCTCAAAGGCGGCCGAGTCGATCCGGGCGGCACATGTCGAAGCGATGTCCTCGCCCAACGGTATCGGGGTGGTCAAACTCATGGGCCGCCACTCGGGCTTCCTCGCATGCTACGCATCCCTGGCGAACAGCGATGCGGACGTCGTGCTCGTTCCCGAGGTGCCCTTCGCGTTCGACGGTGACGGCGGTCTCCTGCGCTTCCTGCACAGGCGTGTCGAGGAGCGGGGGCATGCGGTCGTCGTCGTGGCGGAAGGCGCTGGCCAGGATCTCCTCGCTCAGGAGGATCCCGCTACACCCCAGGGCAGCGACGCTTCGGGCAACGTGAAGCTTCGGGACGTGGGTCAGCTCCTCACCAGGCGGATCACGGATCACTTCGCCGCCGCGAAGATGGAGCTCAACCTCAAGTACATCGACCCGAGCTACGTGATTCGCAGTGTGCCGGCCAACCCCTACGACAGCGTGTACTGCATCCGGCTTTCACATGCTGCCGTGCATGCGGCGATGTCCGGCCGTACCGAAGTGATTGTCGGACGGTGGCGCCGCCGGTTCGTACACGTCCCGATCACGATGGCCATCAGTCACCGCAGCCAGGTCGATCCAGCTGGTGACCTCTGGTTGTCGGTCCTGGAGGCGACTGGTCAACCGGTCCGGTTCTGCTGATTCGCAGCGACTGATCCACTGGAGATGACCTCGACTGGAACGCACCACGTGGTTCTCTGAGTGACCTGGCCCTCCGGCAGCGCGAGAAAAGCATGATCGCGCTGCCTTTGGCCCTCTGGCGCGTACGCCGACCGTGATGACCGCGATCTGTCATCACGGTGGCTCGGCTGGCGTAAAATTGACTCGTGCCTGCGTACCAATACCGTTGCCGTACGTGCGACACCAGTTTCGAGGTGCGACGTGGCATCACCGAACCGGCCGCTGTCAGCAATCCGTGTCCGGGTGGCCACACTGACACCAGCCGGGTGTTCACCGCTGTTGCCGTCAGTCGCGCAGGGTCGTCGGCCTCGCCTACGCCTACGCCTACCCCGTCAGGCGGTGGTGTCTGCTGTGGTGGTGGTTGCTGCGGTTGACCAGAAGGTGCCAGTGGATGGGTTTGCATTGGGCGTTTGATGTGATTTTTTTGCTACAAATTCCGGTATTTGGGGCTTAATCGTACATCTGCGGCTTCCTTGACGGTCTAAATTTGTTTAGTCTTACTAAGCAAGTTTTCGATGCGTGGCATCGTCGGCATTCGAGGAGGGGGCACCAGGTGCGGGATGTGGATCGTACGGAAACAGATATAACGGACAATTTCGGTGCAGTACGGCCGCCCGGTGTGGTTGACGGATCTGCCGCGCCGGGCCGGCATTACAAGTGGATCGCACTGTCCAACACCACGTTGGGCATCCTCATGGCCACGATCAACTCCTCGATCGTCCTGATCGCCCTGCCGGACATCTTCCGTGGAATCAACATCAACCCGCTGAGCCCGGGGAACACCAGTTATCTGCTGTGGATGATGCTGGGCTTCCTGATCGTCACGGCCGTCCTGGTGGTGACCTTCGGACGTCTCGGGGACATGTACGGACGCGTCCGCATGTACAACATGGGTTTTGCGATTTTCGCGGTCTCCTCCGTCCTGTTAGCCGTTACCTGGATGGATGGCAGCGCGGCCGCCATATGGCTCATCGGATGGCGAATCGTGCAGGGCGTGGGCGGGGCGTTTCTCTTCGCGAACTCCACCGCGATCCTCACCGACGCCTTTCCGGTCCAGCAGCGCGGGCTGGCGCTGGGCATCAACGTGGTGGCTGGCATTGCCGGTACGTTCATCGGACTTTTGCTCGGCGGTGTACTCGCCCCTGTCAACTGGCACTATGTGTTCCTGGTGTCGGTGCCGTTCGGCGTGTTCGGGACTTTCTGGGCCTACGCCAAGCTCCGGGACAACGGGGTGCGGCAACGCACCTCAATGGACTGGTGGGGGAATGCGACGTTCGCCGGCGGACTGATCATACTATTGGTCGGAATCACCTACGGCATCCAGCCCTACGGGGGACACACCATGGGCTGGACCAACCCCTGGGTGCTTGCTGCGATGATCGGTGGTCTGGCGATCCTGGTCGCGTTCGCGGTCATCGAGTCGAAGGTTGCCGAACCTCTGTTCGATGTGAAGCTGTTCCGTATACGGTCCTTCACCGCCGGCAATATCGCCTCCCTGTTGGCGTCGCTCGGACGCGGCGGGCTCCAGTTCGTCCTCATCGTCTGGCTGCAGGGGATCTGGCTGCCGCAGCACGGCTACAGCTTTTCCGAGACACCCCTGTGGGCAGGCATCTACATGATCCCGCTGACGATCGGGTTCCTGGTGGCTGCGCCGCTGGCGGGGACGCTGTCCGACCGGTTCGGTGCTCGTATTTTCACCGTCGGTGGCCTTGTCATCGTCATCGCCAGCTTCGTGCTGTTCATGCTCATACCGGTGAACTTCTCCTACCCCACGTTCGCGCTGATCCTGATTATCAACGGTATAGGCACCGGCTTGTTCTCCTCACCGAACCGTGCTGACGTCATGAACGGACTGCCGGCGAACAAGCGGGGAGTCGGCGCCGGCATGACAGCAACCTTCCAGAACTCCGCCTTCGTGCTCTCCATCGGTCTGGTCTTCACGTTGATTGTCGTCGGGCTTTCCCGCACCCTGCCGTCGACCATGTTCAACGGCCTTCTGGCGCAGGGCATACCGGACTCGACCGCGCGGACGGCAGCCGACCTTCCACCGATCGGTGTCCTGTTCTCGGCATTTCTCGGTTACAACCCGATGGAGCAGCTGCTCACGCCGGAGACGCTGACGGCGTTGCCGGACGGCGGCGCCCACGTGACCGGACACGCCTTTTTCCCGAGTCTGATTTCCGGACCGTTCGCGGACGGCCTTGCCGCCGTGTTCGCGTTCTCGATCATGACCATGGTGATCGCAACGGTTGCCTCCTTCATCGCCGGATCCGGTCAGCCGGCGGTTTCCGCGCTGGGTGCCGAACCGGTGGGTGTGCGGCGGGACCAGGGTGAGGAGTCGGGAGCGGGCCTGATTCCCGGGTGCCGTGTCGAGGAGGCGGAGTCGTCCGGATATCTGCGGTAACGACCCGGGGGCCTGGGGTCGCTCCAGCCGCTTCGCCGAGCAACTACGCGCTGTTCGTCCCGACTTTTGGGCGGGTCTGCGGCACCGAGTGTTGCCAGTCCGCGAGCAACGTCCGGATGCCGGTGACCAGCAGCAGTGGCTGGTCGAGCATGAGATGGTGTCCGGCAAGCGGGATCTCGATGACCGGAGCGACCCGACCGAGCAGCTCATACATCTCGATGCCGATGTCCGGGGTTATCAGGCCGTGTTCGGCCCGAAACAGCGCAACCCGGCAGCGCACCTCCTTGAGGATCTGTGGGGAGGGCCGGCGTCCGCGGAAGATTCCTGGATCGAACTTCCAGGTCCAGCCTCCCTCGACGGCGCCCATGGACGACCGTGCCACGTGGTTGACGACGTAGGGCAGCATGTTGGGCTGGTCGGGTACGGTCCGGAAGCGGGCCAGGGCCTCGGTCACGGTCGGGTAGACCCGCAGCGGCCCGAATGCCGTGCGCTCGCGGGCGGCTCTTTCCTCGGGAGTGAAGTCCGCGACGGGGGCGTCGAGGATGACGATCCCGCTGATCCGCTCCGGATACCTGGCGGCGGCCATGATGGACGCCCAGCCGCCCATACTGTGACCGATGACGATCGGGGAGCCGGCCAGCTGGGCATGCTCGGCAACGCCGACGATCTCGGCAGCCCAGCTCTGGAGGCTGTAGTCGTCACGGCGTCCACTGTCGCCGTGACCTGACATGTCGATGGCGACGACCCGATACTCGCTGTCGATCAGTGGTGCTATGTGATCCCACCAGCCCGCATGCGCGGCGCCCCCGTGCACGAGGATGATGCCCGGCCGCTCCGGCTCCCCCCAGCATCGGTAACTGATCCGACACCCGTCGACCTCCGTTGCATACTGTCTGGGCCGCCGCTCGAGTGCGGTCCGGAACCAGCCGGGAGTTTCGATGTTCATGCTCTGTCCGCCATGTCGGTCTGCCATTCCGGTTATGCGGTGCTGGACGGTGTCGTAATCCAGTTTGACCGGAATCTTGTCGCCGGACTGACCAGGACGGTCCCGATGGCTGCAATCGTCGGATGTGCTCACCTGGCGTAACTGGCAGGACGGATGGGACCGGGGTGGTCGAAAGCCGGCACCGGTCGGATGTCTGGTCGAGTTCTCCTGGTTTGCGCTCGTCGATATTCGTGGTGCACGCTCGGGATGCTCTCATGACTGAATAACAGCCTGTCTGTGTTGGGTGCTGCATGGCGGTCCCATGCGATATGGGGTCACACTCGATCACTCGATCACTCGATCACTGTGGTCCCATATCGCATGGCAGGGGCAAAGCATGGCGGAGGGTTCGCGACGCCGCCGAGCGGCGCGGTGCGGACCGGATCGTCTGCCGGCCGCGCCCGGCAGCTGATCAGGGCCAAGGCGAGGGACGGGCGAGGGGCGGGTGGGGGACGGGCATAGGTGGGGACGGGTATGGCGGCCGGCGCCTGGTTGTCGTCATCGGTCCGGTGCGGATCGATGACGTTTGGTCGAGGTCGGCAGGTTATTCCCGGCTGGTTCCGATGAACGTCCGGACAGCCGCGGCCGAAAGGACGCCGAGTGGCTGGCCGTCGTCCTCGACCGTGATGGTCATGTCCGCCGGCGTGTCACGCAGCGATTGGTTGACAACATCGGTGAGAAAGTCGCGCCAGTCGAGGAAGACCTCGGGCGGGAAGGTGTCGATCACCTCCACCAGCGGGCGAGCTGGATCGGAAATCCTGTCCAGATCCTCGGAGGTAACGATCGACGAGCGAACAAGGTCGTTCTCCAGATGCACGACCCGGGCGTGTCGGACACCCGCTCTGTGCATTTCCCCGGCAGCCTGGTCACTGGTCACCGTGTCCTGGAGTTCGATGAAAGGTTCCACCTTGTCGACAAGTCCCACGACACCGACGAGGCTTCTGACGATCTTGTCCTGTGTCACTTTGTAACTCCTTCGGACCGCTTCGTGACCCGGGAACTTGGCTCTCTCGGACTCGCCGTATCGACTTCCGGGCCTTCCGCATCGGCTTCCGGTGAGGAACCCCGGGTGCGAGAAAAGCATGATCGCGCTGTCTTTGGTCTGTCAGAAACCCGCTGGGGGTATGTCCCGGGCGTGTTACGTGAGTACTGGTGGATGTTGTCCTTGTCGGCTGTTGCCGGCAACCACCCCGCCACCGGCAGGTGAGTGAGCAGCTGGCGAGGCGGTATTCGATTTATGTCCGAAATATAATATTTTGTACTGAAAGTATGACGGCGCCGAGACAGGACCAAAGTCCTGGTCCGTTCCTGCTCCCCATACGGGCGCCTTCTCGGTACCCTTGCTGTGCGTCCCGGCAGAGCGGTGGCGTGATCTGCGTTCCCCCCGTACGTCAGATCATGTCTACCCTCTGTTGGGACGCTTTATGCTGCCCGGAGTTCGCAGTCGCGTTCGGGTGATCTTGATGAGTGATGGCGCTCCGGGTGCGCTGGATGCCGCCCGCGGGCGGTGGCGATGACCGTGGCCGCGTGTTGACGCCGCTGACGAGTCCGCCGGTGGCGGTTCTCTGAAGATCAAAGTTGCTGCCTGCTTATGCCGACGTGACAGGAGGTAGTCTCCGGTTGCCGTCAAGCCGTAAAATGCACCCGTCAGCAGACCGCAAGGCCGGGGTTGTGTTGTTGTGATTTGAGCTTGTGGTCGCTGTGGCCGGTTTGCCGGATCGGCCAGGTGACTTGCCCCACTGTAGTTGGACGAGTATCTGTCAGGTGGGTATTGGATGGTAATAAGGTCTATTATTTAATGGATACACCAAAACGTAAACCGGGAGCTCGGTGGCCATTCTCGGGCTGGTCGGGCAGCTCTCCGGTGGGCAACCGCGGAAGGGATCGACAGGAGGATGCCTCGGAGCATGATGATCCTGACGGACTCACGGTGGGTGAACCGGTAGCGTCGCTGTCCACCGTGTCCGGACCGGCGGGCGGTGACTGACAGGACTCGGGACTTTCGAAGGGGTGCAGATGCAGGTTCCATCAGCGCGGATCGTCTTCCCGGAAGCCGATCGCGCGGAGATAGCGTCGTCGGTGTCAGAGATCCTGGCCAGCGGAGCGCTGACGCTCGGTGCGCATACGAGGGAGTTCGAGGCCACGTTTGCCGCGGCCCACGGCCTCCCTTTCGGCATCGCAGTCAGTAGTGGTACCGCAGCGCTTGAGGTTATTCTCCGGGCTCTGGACGTAGCGGGCTCGGACGTCGTCGTCCCTACGAACACCTTTGCGGCGACCGGCTTTGCCGCTCTGCGGGCCGGGGCGAACCTGGTTTTTGCGGACGTGGACCCCGGTACGTTCGCACTCAGCGCATCCACCGTGGCCGATGTTCTTACACCGCGTACGCGGGCGGTCGTTCTGGTACACATAGGCGGTCTGATCACTTCGGAGGTCGACGACATCCGGGCATTGTGTGATGAGCGGGGCATCTTTCTGGTCGAGGACGCGGCGCACGCCCACGGTGCGAGCCATAACGGTCGCCACGCGGGGTCCTTCGGTGTGGCTGGAGCGTTTTCGTTTTACCCGACCAAGGTCGTGACCAGCGGCGAGGGCGGGATGATCCTCACCGCTGACGAACGCGTACGGGACGAGGCAATCATATTTCGTGATCAGGGGAAAGCCGGCTTTCTCGGCAACGTCCACATCAAACAGGGCTACGCCTGGCGGATGAGTGAGCTGCACGCCGTGACCGGGCTGGTACACCTCCGCCGGTTGTCCGAGTTCCTCGAAGTCCGTCGCCGGGTCGCCGCCCGGTACGATACGGGACTCGGTCGTATCGACGGGCTCGAGTCCGTCCGGGTGCCGGCCGGCGGGTACAGCAACTTCTACAAATATCTGGTTCTGCCGCGTCAGGGCATTGAGCGGGCGGGACTGAAAAAAGAGCTCAAGGAGCACCACGGCGTGTCGTTGTCGGGTGAGGTGTACGAGGCACCCCTGCACCAGCAGCCGGCCTTCGCCCCGTACGCTGGCGGTAACCTGCCGGTTGCCGAGGATTTGTGCGCCCGTCATGTGTGTCTTCCGGTCCACTCGGACATGACCGAGGCCGAGGCGGATCACGTGCTTGCGTCGCTTGCGTCCGCTCTCGAGACCTTGACAGTGCAGATCTGACCGGATGACCTGCACCTGTAACAAGTCCCCGTAACAATTTCACTGGGCGATCCGACCCGCAACCGACAATTCTGGACGGATGACCATGCGTATAGCCGTCACCGGAGGCTCCGGGTTTATCGGAGCCCATGTAGTGGACCGGCTTTCCGATGCCGGCCATGAAGTGATTTCGCTTGATCTGCGGATACACAAGGCCGACCCCCGCGCCGACCATAGGGTGCTCGACGTCCTGGACCTGTCTGCTGTCACCAGCACGTTTGCCGACTGCGAGATGGTTTTCCATCTCGCCGGCATGTCCAACGTCGACCATGCCTTTGCCGACCCGATCCGAACTGTGCGGCTCAACGTCGAGGGCACGGCAAACGTCTGTGAGGCGGCGCGCGTCGCCGGCGTGCGGCGGGTGTTGTTCGCCAGCACCGTCTGGGTGTACGGTGCCGCCGGCGGTGATCCGGACGATCCGCACCCGCTGACTGAGGACGTCGAGTTCGCGCTGATCCGTGCCGGTCACGTCTACACCTCCACCAAAATTGCGGCGGAGTTGCTGCTCCACAGTTATCAGCAGACATACGGCGTGGATTTCACGATTCTGCGGTACGGCATTCCCTACGGCCCTGGCATGCGTGACGAACTGGTCCTGGCCCGGTTCCTCCGGAAGGCACTCGACGGGGAACCCCTCACGATCGCCGGCGACGGTCAGCAGTTCCGCAATTATGTATTCGTCCGTGACCTGGCGGATGCGCATGTGCTCGCCATCGACGACGCCGCGCGCAATGCGACGATCGCGCTCGAGGGCGACGAGCGGGTCAGCGTGCTGGCGATGGCGCAGGCGGTCCGTGACCACATCCCAGGCGTCAGGATCGATCACGTGCCGGCGCGCCCGGGCGACTTCAGGGGGCGGCCGGTGTCGAACGCGGCGGCCGAGGCACTGCTGGGCTGGCGCCCCACCACCCGGTTTGCCGACGGCGTCCGGCAGTATGTCGAGTGGTACATGGCCAACCGGCAGCCCACCCGTGACCAGGTGGTCTCGCTGCCGCCCCGCCAGGCCGACGGGGTCGGCGTTCCGGCGTCATCCGAGTAAGCCATGGCCGGCGATCATATGGACGACTCGGCGGCCGGGCCGGCGGGGCGGACGCGTCGCTCCGGGGAGCGGCGGGCGCTGCTGCTGTCGGGCTCGCTCGGGATGGGGCACGATGTCATGGCGCAGGCCTGCTCGCACTCGCTGGCCCTGCGTGGGTTCTCCACCCGGACGCTGGACTCCCTGCGCATGATGGGTGGCCGTGCCGGCTCCATGGGCGAGGCCGTATTCCGCGGGATGTTGGCTGTGCCCGGTCTGTACGACGCGGTGCACTTTTCGCAGATGCGCTCGGGCGGTCCGTTGTCGCGGGTGATCGAGGCGACCGCATCCCGTTTTCTCGTCCCCGAGCTGCGGCTGACGCTGCGTGAGCAGCCAGTGGAACTACTCTTGTCAATCTTCGCGACCGGGGCCGCCGCGGCAAGCCGGATCAAGTCCGAACATCCCGGCATGATCACCGCGGTGTTCTGCACGGACGTCTGTGTTCACCGGCTCTGGGTGCATGACAACACCGATCTGTACCTGGTCACTTCGGCCACGGCGGCGCGGTTCGTCCGCCGGTTTCATCCACAGGCGCGGATCGCCGTCGTCCCGCCGCCGGTGCGTCAGCCCTTCTACGACCCGCCGACGCAGGATGCGGCCCGCGATGCTCTTGGGATCCCCGGCGATGCACGGTGTGTGCTGTTGATGTCGGGCTCCTGGGGGCTTGGCCCGTTGGTCGACGGCGCTCGCGCGCTGGCCGAGTCCGGAGTGTGGGTGCTCGCGGTGGCCGGGCGCAACGCTTCGCTCGCGGCACGTCTGCGGAGGCTGGCACGTACGCACCGGCAGGTTATCCCGTTCGGCTTCACCGACCGTATTCCCGAACTGATGGCAGCAAGTGATCTCATCATCACCTCTTCGGGGGACACGTGCAGTGAGGCCCGCGTGATCGGACGCGATCTCCTGCTGCTGGACGTCGTGCCCGGTCACGGCCGGGACAACCTGCAGCTTGAACTCGACCGGGGACGAGCGGATGTCGCCTCCGCGGACACCGCGGCCCTGCGCCGTTCGGTGCTTGCCGTGCTGGACCGTATCAAGCCGCCCTCGGTCCGCGTGGTCGGTACGCCGGATGCCTGGGAGCAGGCGTTCGGTGCCGCGCTCAGCCAGGTCGAGCTCGGTAATGGCTGGTAGGAGACGGTCGTGCGGGACATGGGGTGATGCCGGACGTGGGGTGGTGGTGGGAGACGTGAGGTGGGGCGATAGCACACGTACACACTCCGGTCAGCCTCTGGGACGCGCGTGAACGACGCTCTCGCCGTCGGCGCACCGATCGCCGTCGTGTCGGCGGCGCTCTACGGGATGGCTCCCCTCATCCAGGCTGTTGCGGCGCGGCAGGCGCCACCTGGCGGTGGGCTCGGGCTGGGACTGTTGCTCCGCCTCACGCTGCGTCCGCTGTGGCTGCTCGGACTCGCGGTCGAGGCCGGGTCGTTCCTGCTGGAGGTACTGGCCCTGTCGGTGGCTCCGGTGGCTCTTGTCGCGCCGCTCATGGCGGGCGACATGGTGGTGTTCTCGCTGCTGGCCCGGCGGTTCCTCGGGGAGCGGATCAGCCGGGTCGGTTGGCGCGGGATGGCGTCCATGGTTGCCGGAATCGTCCTGCTCGCCTTTGCTTTCAGTCGTGACGCCCAGGTCGGTGATCGTGCAAGTGATCACGAAATGGGGCTGTTCCTGGCCTGCGGGCTGACGTTCACGGCCGTGGGCGCGTGGTTGGCGAACCGGGCGGGCCGTGGTGAGCGGGTCGCGCAGGCGGCTTTGCTGTTCGGGCTGTCCGCAGGCGCCTGTTACGCGATCGCGACGCTGGCGACCCGCCAGATCGGCCTGTACCTGGACGATCATGAGTTGGTCCGGCTGCTGGCCACACCGACCCCATACGTCCTGATCGTTTTCTCCGTGCTTGCCCTGGGCCTGGAACAGCGGGGGCTGCAGGGGCGGGCGGCGGTGATTGCGTTTCCGGTGACCAGCGGGGTTTCGGCCTTCCTGCCGGTGATGCTCGGCCTGACCTTGTTCGACGAGTCGGCGCCCGAAGGGCTGCGGATGGCGGCTTTCGTCGCCTCACTGGTGCTGGTTGCGGTCGGGATCCTTGGTCTTGGGAGAGATCGGGCGGCAATCGCTGTGCACGAGTCGGAACCTCGGTGTGAGCCGTTGCCGGACCAGTGACGCAAGAGACTTTGATGATCACTTTAGGTTGTCGCCATCGTTCGTGGGGTAGGTACTACCCAGACTCTTCATGAAGAAGGTCTTGAGGCGGGAGCAACCTGTGGCCGACGAACGCAACGATCTGCTCGCTACCCTGCTGGACGGCTTGCCCGAGGCGGAGCGCGCACGGACCGCCGAGCAGATCCTGCGCCAATGGGAGGCGGAGCGACGAGCTGTGCGCGAGAAGAACGAAGCAGCCCCGGCTGTTTCGTGCTGACCCGGCCTGTCGACGGATCGGCTCGGCTGGACCGGCTGACCTGGACCTACGGATCTGGACCCACGGATCTGGACCTACTGACTGGGCCCGAGCATGCGGCGGTCAGAGGTGGAACCTTTCCATTGCTTTACGGACGCGGGAGTTCGCCTGCGCAAAGCTGATCTTTCCGTCGACATATGCGGCGAGAGCGCTGCGGCGCACCCGCTCGGCACGTGGATCCTCCAGCGGGGTGTTGAGCAGGTTAGTCGTGGCAGTAGCCACGCTGATCACCTCCCGTTGCGCGGAAACAACAACGACGAAAAGCCCGCCTGGCAGTGTCAGGCGTGTGACGGATCAGGAAAAGGAGTTGCGGTCCACGGCAATGGTCGCCTGGATCGCCGCGTGATCGACTACCTACGTTCCGCCGACGCGTGATCGTGGCAACCAATCGGATCTGCAGGCCGGGCGGAGAGGACACCCGGTACGCCCCGACCCCGGGGCTTTTGCCCAGTCGATGGCGTTCATGGCACCTGTACTCCTCTGCGGCTACAGCGGACGCGGACGCCCACCAACATGATCGAGACGATGCTTGCCTGCGTCCGTCGTCAAGACCAACGCCGGAAGAACTACAACCCGACCGGACAGCTACAAGAGTGCGCTGTCGCGGGCCCGATCGCAAGACCCTTTCTGTAGGGTCATTGATCGAATCTGGATGGTGACCATCACCGTCGCTCGCGGGGTTGGTGGCTCCTGACCGGCGCTACCGCAGGCGCAGACGGTGCCTGGGCGTCACGTCCTGGACGGCCAACGACAGCGCGATCATGCTTTTCGCGTTCGGGGGTCCAGAGGCCGATCTGGGAGGTTCGGGAGGCTCAAGTTTCCGGATGCTCGAGGCCCAACGGCGGCGCGATCATGTTTCTCCCGCGCCGCCGTTGGCTCTTTTGGATCTTTTAACTCCGGTCGAACTCGCCGTCCCGGACGCCCGCGAGGAAGGCCTCCCATTCGCCGTCGGTGAAGGTCAGGACCGGTCCGGACGGGTTCTTCGAATCCCGGACGAGGACGCCATCGTCGACGTCCGCGATCTCGACGCACATGCCGCCCGCACCATTGCTGTAACTGCTCTTGCGCCAGCCGACGGCTGTCGTATCCATCTTGTCCGGGGTGGGCTCAGTGTATTCAGTCATTTCATTTCCTCCGCAATGCTGGCTATCTTTTCAAGGGATTGGTCCGGTCGGAGCGCGGCTGCCAGCAGGTAGTCGGCCTTCAGTCGGTAGTGTCGAATTTCCGCCGCCCGTTCCATATAAAGGCTCCCGGTCGCCTCCTCGATATAGACCACGTCGTGGTCTGTCGGGTCCGGAAAGCCGAGGATCGCGAAGGTGCTGCCCATTCCCGCATGCGCACCCGCGGCGAAGGGCACGACCTGGAGGGTGATGTTGGGAAGTTCCGCGCGCTTGAGGAGATGTTCGAGCTGAGTGCGCATCACGGCCTTGCCGCCGACCGGACGGTGGAGCACCGCCTCGTCGAGAACGACCCAGAGCCGGGGTGGGCTGTCGCCGGTCAGCCGATTCTGCCGGTTGAGGCGGAGCGCGACCTTGCGGTCAACCTCCTGTTCCGTGATCTGCGGATTGTCGGCGCGGATGACGTGTCGGGCGTACTCGGCCGTCTGTAACAGGCCGTGAACGAGTTGGGCTTCATAGACGCTTATCGAGGAGGCGTCTCCCTCAAGTCCGATGTAGATCTCGAACCACGGGGGAACCACATCGTGGTAGCTGTGCCACCAGCCGTGCTTGCGTGACTCGCGAGCCAGCGCGAGAAACGCCTCCCGCTCGGCCTCGGCGGTCACGCCATAGAGCCGCAGCAGGTCCTGAACATCCCGGGTCCGGACCGGTACACGGCCGTTCTCCATCCTGCTGATCTTCGAAACGGAGCAGCGAAGGAGTTCACACGCCTGGTCAACGGATACGTCGGCTGCCTCGCGGAGCCGGCGGAGCTCGGCGCCCAGACGCCTTCTCCGAACGGTCGGGCCGCTCCCGGTACTCATCGCTCCTCCTGCGCGTAGGTCGTCGCTACGTAGGCTGTCGCTACATTATGCCATCGATTCATCACACTTATGTGTCGATCATGAGTGTTCGGTACTGATATTATTACGTAAAGTTATAAATGGTTGCGGAAAGTTGTGGAAGTTGTCCGTCTGATCTAAACGTAGCGTGATAGTTGTGTCTTAATTGGTAGTCGGATGTCGTCTCTGTGATGTGGGTAATGCGCGTAGCGCAGGGTCGGTATCCTGCGTTTCATCGAGGATCTCCTGACGAGGCATGTCCTCTCGCCGGAACTGGAGGCGGGCGTGAGCGGTCCGGGGGCAACCCGTCGGGACGCAGGCCGTGCTGAGGCGGACTCGGCGGTGATGCACAACGTCCTGTCCGGCACGGTGGGTGGACACAGCGTCCAGGCAGGTTCGATTCACGGCGGCGTCGCGATCCACGTCCATGAGGTGGCGCCGAGCACTGTTCCGCCGAATTCGCTGCCGCCGCGTCCGCCGCATTTCGTGAACCGCAGCCGTGAGCTGGCGGAGCTGGACCGGTTGCGGTCACTGTCTTCGGACGGTGTGGTCCCGGTGCTCGTGCTGACCGGTGCGGGCGGGGTGGGAAAGACCGCGGTCGCACTGGAATGGCTGCATCGGCTGCGAGCGCAGTTCGTCCACGGGCAGATGTACGCGACCTGGGCGGTCCGGAGGTGACCGCCGCGGTGGCTCCGCAGGAGTGGACGAGACTGCCGACCTGCTGGAGAGCCTCAGCGATGCCAGCCTCTTGGAGGAGGTCGGCGTGGGTCGGTACGGATTCCACGACCTGCTCCACATCGACGCCCGGCGTCGTGCGGAGGAGACCGAACCGCCCGTTGAGCGGACGGCAGCCCTGGAACGGATGCTGACGTGGTATCTGTGGCATACCGCGTCGGCGGACGTCGTGCTCATGCCCGGCCGTTGGCGTCTCAACGATGATTACCAACGGCTGCGCGCTGACGGCGCGACGCAGACCAGGGAATCGGCCTGGGAGTGGCTCGAAGCCGAGCGGGTCAACCTGCTGTCCTGCGTGCGTACAGCCGGGCGTACGGTTTCGACGAGCTGGCCTGGAAGTTGTGCGAGGCGCTGTGGGGGCTGTACTTCCACTGGTATTACGCCGTATCAGGTGGGTCATGCCGACGCATGCTGTCCCGGCTCGTCGCGATGTACCGGCGGCGCGGTCCGCTCAGGTAGTGTGGCTGTCACCACCAGTGGACGAGTCGAGGAGGTGAGCCCCATTCCCGCTCTATCAGGCTGGGCGCTCCTGCCTCACGGCCGTGCGGTCCACACCCGGCATAGTGACCCGGGGACTTGGGCCGCCGGCAGCGCGAAAGAAGCATGATCGCGCTGCCTTTGGTCCGCTAGGTGACCGGGAGGGCGCCCTTCGGCATCCCGAAAGGTTCCCGTGTCGGCTTCTCCGTCACCGCTGTCCCGATCCGTCATCGTTGCCAGGCTTCGGGCCGCCGGCTGCGTCTTCGCCGAGGATGAGGCGCGGTTGCTCGTCTACGCAGCGCGGACTCCGGGCGACCTCACCGCCATGGTGGACCGGCGAGCCGCTGGCCTGCCCCTTGAGCACGTCCTCGGCTGGGCGTGGTTCTGCGGCCTGCGGATAGCCGTGGACCCCGGCGTCTTCGTACCCCGCCGTCGCACCGAGTTCCTTGTCCGTCAGGCTGCCGCCCTCGTCCGGGGCCTGGCCGTCGGCCCCGCCGGCGGAGCCTCGAACCGGCCACGAGTGGTCGTCGTCGACCTGTGCTGCGGCTCGGGTGCGGTGGGCGCCGCGCTGCTCGCGGCCCTGGACGCAGTCGAGTTGCATGCCGCCGACCTTGACCCGGCTGCGGTGCGGTGCGCCTGCCGCAACCTCGCCGTCGCTGGTGGTCAGGTGTACGAAGGCGATCTCTACGAGCCACTGCCGGCTACGCTGCGGGGCCGTGTCGACGTCCTGGTCGCCAACGCACCCTACGTACCCACCGCGGCGATCAAGCTGCTGCCTCCGGAAGCCCGCATCCACGAGCCGCGGATGGCGCTCGACGGCGGCGCGGACGGGCTTGACGTCCTGCGACGGGTGACTGCCGAGGCAGCACAGTGGCTGGCACCGGGCGGTCACCTGCTGGTCGAAACCAGCGAGCGTCAGGCGCCGCGGACCGTCGAAACCGTCGTCCGCAACGGGTTGATCCCACGGGTGGCCAGTTCTGCCGAGCTGAACGCCACCGTCGTCATCGCAACGAAGCCCACCCGGCACGAGTGGTTGGGCGGCTGACGCCCGGGCCCGTCCAAGCCGGCAGGACGTGGCCGCGGAAGGATGTAGGTAGGTCGACTTGGAAGCCCAGGACCGTATGTTGGCGGCTCCCGTGGCGGTATGGGCCTGCACCTGAGCCGGATCGTCGAGGCGGACGAGCTGTTGACGAACGACCCGTTGGCATTGCTGATCGGGATGGTGCTGGACCAGCACATGTCGTAGGTATGGATCGGGTAGTTTGCCCGTCCGAGGGTCGGACCGGCTCATCCGCGGTGGTCAGGCCGAGCAGTTCCAACTACCTCCCCGTCGACCTGCGGATGGGCGATGTTCATACGTCAGCCGCTCGATACGTCAGCCGCTCGCCGGTTCGGCGGACAACGCCCTGCCCGAACCGCTGCCGCACCCATGACGCCGCTTCTTCGACGCTCGACTGGTCGGTGACGTCGATACGGCAGGCGTGCACCGCTGCTCCGGACGCGTCGAGCTGACGAGCGACCTGCTCACCTTTGACGCGGTCGCGGC
>NZ_CAAAFO010000021.1:39780-40308 GCF_900634715.1 Candidatus Protofrankia californiensis
TGCCGAGCAGGACCGTGAAGCCGTGATCGGCAAGTTGCGAGGCCACCTCGCGCCCGATACCCCGATTGCCGCCGGTCACCACCGCCACCGGCTGGTCGTCCGACATGTGCTACACCTGGAAGGTCGCCGACAGATACGACCCGAGGTGTCGAACGGCGGCCTCGACGGCCATGGTTACCTGCGGCTCCTGGTCGTAGAAGTCGATCTGGCTGCCTTCGCCCCAGACGAGTTCGGCACACGGCATTCGACTTGCCAGGGAATGGACGTTGTCCGGGAACACGCAGCCGTCACCGTGGACGAACAGCGTGGGAGCGGTCACCGTCTCAGCCCCCGACAGTCTGTCAAAGGTCAGCCAGTACAGCCAGCTCAGTTCCGCCATCTCATTTGTCCACTGCGGGCACGTCCCGCGTTCGGCGGCGGCGTAGTAGTCGAGAGGCAGGCCTATGTGATGAGTTCGATCGCGCACCGTGGACCGGTCGTGGCGGCGTACTTGGCATCACAGGTGAGTAGGACGGCGTCAATCTGCTC
>NZ_CAAAFO010000021.1:40683-51278 GCF_900634715.1 Candidatus Protofrankia californiensis
GGCAAGCGCGACGTAGCCGGCGTCGTAGGCAGCCATATTTTCGCGTAGTTCCCAGACGCGCTGAGCGGTCGGCCCGCTGAGCAGTTCGCGACGGATCGGCAGGCGGAGCAGGTTGGCGATGAGTATCGGGGTGTGCTCGGCGAGCCGGCTCGTACGTCGGGCAAGGCCGCGGAGAGCTGAGATGACCTCGATGTCCAGATGAGCGGGGGCGTAGATGGCGTCACCACCGGCCATCTGGTCCCTCGCTGCCTTGCGTCGGGGGCTGTCGTCTCCGACGAGCAGATCGACGATCAGGGAAGCGTCAATGACGATCAGCCCCACCGTGCCTCCTCCGCATCACGAACCGCACGGACGGCGGCGACTGCGTCGTCCGTGGTGAGCCCGGAGGAAGCGCGGGCGTTGTCGATGTCGGCGAGCACCTCGTCCATGGTCGGGGTACTCGCCTCGCGGCTGAGCACGTCGAGCAGGTAGGCGTTCAACGACTGCCTCCGGGCCTTCGCGCGGGCGGCCAGAGTGGCGCGCACCCGTGCAGGGAGGGCTCGGATGGTGAGGTTGGTCGTGATCTTCTCGACGCTACTCATGATGTCATTCTAGCGCTGAAATAGCGTCGATTTGACGTCGGGTGGGACGGAGCGCAGTGTGGAAGCCGCGATGGTCGTCGACTCGGCCCGTGACCCGGTGGCGAGTCGCCGGTTCGACGAACTCGTCCGGGTGGCATAAACGTGGTTGCGGTCACCGTGGAGCACGCGGCGCTTGCCAGGCAGGCGTACCGCGATTTCGGTCGGGGCAGTGGTAGCCTTGCCCGGTTGAACTTCGGTGATTGTTTTGCGTATGCGCTGGCGGCTGCGCTGCGGGAGCCGTTACTGTTCAAGGGTGCGGATTTTATCTACACCGATCTGGTCGCGGCGGACCTTCCCGTCCAGTAGTGGATCGACCTATACCGTGGTGACGTGAGACTGTATCTGAGCCAGGTCGCCGAGGCGGACGAGCTGTTGACCAACGATCCGCTGGCGCTGCTGATCGGGATGGTGCTGGACCAGCACATGTCGTAACCATGGAGCGACTGTGACACTGACGCAGCGCCGTCATCGGTGCCGAGGATGTGCCTGACAGTGCCCATAGTCCATCTTGGTGGCTGTTCGTGGATGCGAGAGCAACGGTAGAGGTCTTACCATTGGCGGCTGGCAACAGTATATTTTGTGTATCGGCTGCCGATCGCCGATGTTGTTTTAGCAACGAGGTTGTCTGAGTCGAGTCGAGACAGCACGTAGAGCACCTGTCGGTCGGACAGTCCTAGGCGTTCAGCGATTTCCGCACGGCTAAGCGGGCCGGATGTCGACAACAACGCTAGGACTTCTCGCTTCCTGCGCCGGCCTTCACCTGCCTCCTTCTGATCGTCTTCAGGCTGGTCCGCGTGTTGCCGGTCCATAGGGATGTCGCCGAAGAGCGTTGGCTGCGGTTCTGCGAACTGATCGGCCAGAGCATAGCGCGCCCACCTGCGCTGACTAATCATTCTGACCAGCCCACGGTTGATGAGATCCTGCAGCTCGGCACGGGCGATCTTGCTGTCCAGCGCGAGTTCGATCCGATACTCGTCGCTGGTGAGCGAGCGGCCGGTGCGTAGTACTGAGAGTGCCATCTCTTGCGTACTGGAGAGGCCGTGCGCGTTCAGAGTGAAAAGCCAGTGCCGAGTTTCGTCGTCGAGTAGTGCTCTGTTGGGAATTCTGACCCGGAAATCCTTAATTCGGTCGGCAAACTCCGCCGGAGCAAGACCTGCCCGTCGTAGGCTCGACAGAACGGTGGGGATCCCGGTAGCCCTTCCCTCGCAAAGAGCACGCAGATCCCTGCGGAAACGGACATTTTCCAGGATGTCGACGAGGGTCCGGTTGCGGGTTGACGCAACCCCGTCGTCCCCTAGACGCTCTATGCTTACTGGACCGAACAGCCCGCCAGGAGAGATGACCTCCAGCCGGTCCGGGTAGACTTCGACCTGAATGCGGGTCCCCCGCGCCATGGGACTGTAGTCGCGGTGGGCAACGGCGTTAACCATGATTTCTCGGAGTGCTTCCAGCGGATATTCCCATCGGTCCTCTCTGCCGACTCCAGAAACTATACCCTGTCTGCTCATTCTGGCGAGCAGCACGGCGAAGACTTCCTCAAGCAGAACGGGCGCGGGACCTTCAAGAACCTTGTCGTCAAGGAATCGCTCGCCGTGGGGACCCGGTTCGCCTTTCCGTATTGTCGGATAGACAGTTATCGTGATCCCAAGTCCAAGCAGCGCCTCGAAGCTCTGCGGGTCCCGACCCAAGGCGATCAACCCGCCAAGGGAAGGAACTAGCCGGTCCCTGTCGATGGAACTCCTGACCAGGACTCCGCATCGATGAAGGAGATCGACGTCGTCTCGTCGGGCAAGCATCGGACGGGATCGACGAAGATCACGGAGGAAATCCTCAACCAGATCGTCCTGTAGGTCTTCCCGTGTTGCTTCGTCAACTGGTTCACGATCGAACTTGGGCTGTCCACGATTGAGAACAAGCTGGCTGACTTCGTATGAAGAGAGTTTGTGATCACCATCGGAGATGCGTATATACGCCCCGTTGGACTGTCCTTTGCTCCGCAGATACGCTGGTTTATCAACCGGATGGAGTTCGGGAACCTCTGCGACCACAAGAACTTTGTCTTCGAACGTCGGCAGGCTGATTACGGGTATGAGTGGCGGGTGGATCGAATCGCGACACAGGCTGGATATGTCCGCTGCCAGCTTGGCGGCATGCTCGCATCCTACGGACAGAAATCCGCGACTCTCGTCGAGCCCGAGGATGAGCGCCCCTCCGCCTGGCGTGTTGGCGAAAGCGCAGAGTGTCTGCGCTGTCTCTTTTGGCAGCGTATCGGTGGATGCAAGCTTGACCTCAAGTCCGGCATCGTCGCGATGTATCCGACGCAGCCCGGCGACGAGCTCGGCGATCTCTCCTTCCAACATGGGCCACCTCCTTACCGTCGACCTTACACACTTTTCCGAAGTGAGTGTAAGGATGTGTAAGGAGGGGTGGTCGAAGTCCCCTCGTGGCCGGCCCGCGCCCCTGTCGGCGAGCAGGTTGCCTGTTGGCGGCTACGGTGGTCGCGTGAGCCTGCATCTGAGCCAGATCCCGGAAGCCGACGAGCTGCTGACGCGCGACCCGCTCGCGCTACTTGTGGGCATAGTGCTGGACCAGCACATGTCGTAAGCATGGAGTGGACCGGGCCGGGTGGCCTTGGTGGAACACACTGCTGGAGACGGCAGTTGCCAGCGCTGTGGTGAGTCATACCTCGGATGCCTGTCCGTTTTGTAGCCCCGTGCGTGTGACCGTGAAGGGCTACGTTTCACGCCTCCACTGCCGCAACTGCGTCGATTTCGATGAGGAACTGTGGGTTCGCAAACCCCGAAACCACTACCACACTTATCGTGGTGGGGTGCGCGCCCCATACTCTCTGGGCCGATGAGAACGCCTGTTCCAGTGGTTGGTCCTGCCGGACGTAGATTGTCAGTTTGACCACGTTCTCCTGGTTGGCACCGACGGATTCCAGCGCTGTCAGAACATTTTCGAGTGCCCGCACGGACTGGGTGGCCAGGTCTTCGCCGACTATTTTTCCGTCCCGACTGACAGCGTTCTGCCCACCTATATAGATCATTTTGGCGGGACTTTCAACCGCTATCACCTGACTGAAGGCGGGATTGCTGTGCAGCGTGTCCGGATTGAAGTGGCTGATGATCCTAACGGGCAGCATATCGCCAAGGTGTATCCGAGCACACCGCGGGTGACGTTGCGAGCGAAGCGGGCGGTTCATCTGCCGGAGCCGCCGCCAGGGCCTGTGGCACTGCCCTAAAGAGAAGGCGGATTAGGCCGCTCTGGGTAGATTTGAATCGGTGATAGTGATCGTGTAGGTGACGTTACGGGTGTGCTGGGTTCGTCGCTCCTTCGTGGTTCGGGGGCTGCTCCGTTGTCGATCGGCACGGTTACGGGGACCGGCAGCGATTGCGGCGAGCAGGTCGGCCGAACCGGAGCGGTGGCCGCAGGCCCGGCAGGGAGCGTGGCTGGTCAGGTGGTCGCGGGCAGCGCGCAGGACGACGGTGAAGGAGATCTCACCGGGGTCGATACCCAGATCGGCGGCAGCGGCCACAGCCTGGTCGACCAGGGCGTTGTAGACAGCGAGCAGACCGCAGATTTCCTGCTCGGCCAGGTCAGGGGACTGCCCACGCAGGCGCCGACCCGGCCCCCGCACCGTCGACTTGATCGTCTTGTAGGCCAGCTCGACCTGCCACCGCTGTGCGTAACAGTGCGCGATCGCCTCTGCAGGATAGACCTGGTGATCCAACAGGGTGGTCAGGACCCGGAACCGGCTGACGCGCGTGTTCCCGGCCTGGTCGGTGACGGTCACGGTGAACTCGACCAGCCGGGCGATGACATCGCCCAGCCGGGGCGCCTTCTTCTCACCGGTGGTCGTGCGGCGCCGGGCGAGCATCGCGTCGGACTCCCGTAACCGGAGCAGGTGCGAGCCGTCCGGCAGAGTTTCGATCACCGTGGCGGGCAGCGACCGGACGCCGTTCTTGCCTCGCCATGCCAGGTGCGCGCCGGTCCCGGCCGCGGTGCGCCACCGGTCCATGGAGAAGAAATTCCTGTCCGCCAGATTCAACGTCCCCTGCGCCAGCTGTGTGACCAGACGGTCCCACAGGGCCTGCTCGCTGACTCCGCACGAGTCCAGCGCCGCGGCCAGTACCCGGCGGGTCCCGCACACCACCAGCGTGACCACCCGGGCCTGGGGGAACCGGCCACCCGACGGGGTCGCGAACCGCTCGCTGATCGCGTCGGTGGCGGCTAGGTCGAACACCGTCCCGTCCACTGCCGTCACCACCAGCCCGAACATCCGCAGGCCGGTGGTCTCGACCGCCCAGCCGATACGGGCGCCGGCTTCGACCAACGCCCGCAACACCCCGGCCGGTAGCCGTGCCCTGGCCTGCGACAACGCCACCGCGCTGACCGGGCCACCCAGCACGATCGCCGGGTTGAACGCGCCCAGCAGTGGCCACAACCGGGCCAGCACGCTCGGGTACCCCTCCCCGCTGAACAGGCACAACCCCACTACCAGCACCGTCGTCACCGCATCGGTCAACACTGTCCGACGCCGGTCGACGCACCCTCCGGCCGCCAACGCCGCCCGCACTCCCGCCGGCCTGGCCAGCACCGCCAACGGCCCCGCGGTCATCTGCGCCGTGACCACGACGCCCGGACCGGCGAGTACCGCCTCCCGCAACAACCCCGAGGACCCCGACGGGGCATGACACACTTGGGCACCGAAGCTCCTGGTTACGACGTACGGTCTCAGCAACCCGCGTCTTACCAGGAGCTTCGCCATATCCAGCGCACCCGGACACAACCGGCGCGTTCACGCCGTCGCCCCCACCCCGGGAGTCGCCCGGCGGCTGAGACCGTCGCCTGTATGCCCGCTGTGGTCCGCGCTCCCTCGTGCTTGACGAGTTGCGGCCCGTCGCCTAACATCAACATCACTTACTCCCCGCCGTCCTACGGGACTGGCGGGGCTTTTTCTTTCTAGATCGGCTACGCCATGATCCCACGTATTTCGATCTTCATTGATTACCAGAACATGCATCTCTCGGCTCTGTATCATTTCCGGCCGCCGGGCGAGGGCCACCGTCTCAGCCACGTCGATCCAGTTCTCGTCGCGGATCTCGTTGCTGCCAGACGGCGATTTGGTGGTGTCCTGACCGACATCCGCGTGTACCGAGGCAGGCCAAGTCCAGATCACCAGCCCGCCGCGGCTCAGGCCAGTGACCGCCAAGCCGCTGGGTGGCTGCGGGATCCGCGACTCACGCTCGTTCGTCGGCAGCTTCGGTACCCAAAGGACTGGCCCGTGACCCCCGCGCAGGAAAAGGGCATCGACGTGGCGCTGGCCGTGGACTTCGTCAGGCTTGCTTGCGAGGGTGCTTTTGACATTGGCGTGCTGTTCAGCAGAGACACAGACCTCATACCAGCGTTGGAAGCAGTCCGGGACCTCGGCACCGGTGGCGTGCATGTTGAAGTGGCCACGTGGCGCGGCCTGAGTCGTTTGCGCTATCCGGACTCGCAGCTCCCGTGGTGTCACTATCTGGACGCTGCCGACTACGAGGCCTGTAGAGACAACACCGACTACACGGTGACCTGACCGGAGGGCTGACAGGTTCGCCAGCCCGGCTACGGTGTGAGTGTGGGACTGCATCTGAGCCAGATCGCCGAGGCGGACGAGCTGCTGTCGAACGACCCGTTGGCATTGCTGATCGGGATGGTGCTCGACCAGCAGATTCCGTTGGAGCGGGCGTTCGCGGCGCCTTACGAGCTTTCCCAGCGGCTCGGTAAGTCATTGGACGCCGCCGAACTGGCCGGTTTTGACCCGGACGTGCTCGCAGCCGTGTTCTCCCGGCAGCCGGCGCTGCATCGCTTCCCAGGATCGATGGCCAGGCGGGTGCAGGCGATGTGCCGTCTGATCGTCGACGAGTACGACTCGGACGCCGCGAACGTGTGGCGCACCGCCGCGGACGGCCCCGAGCTGCTGCGCCGCGTCTGCGCGTTACCCGGGTTCGGGCAGCAGAAGGCCAAGATCTTCACAGCCTTGCTGGGCAAGCAGGTCGGTGTGACTCCGCCGGGCTGGCAGGCCGTGTCGGCTCCCTTCGGTGAGGACGGATCGTTCCGCTCGATCGCCGACATCATCGACACCGTCACCCGCGACAAGGTCCGCGACTACAAGAAGCAGATGAAGGCCGCGGCCAAGGCATCCGTCAGATGACCAAATGACACTCTGAATCTTTGCTTGTGCGCTGGCAACACTTGCCGACACCCGATACGTCCACCCAATGGCGTGCCGGTTGACGTCGTTGGTGAGTGGCGAGTTTATACAAGGCCGCACAGTGCGGATCTGTATAAACTCGTGGCGAACCCCCGCTCCGTTGCCGTCAGGATGGCACCGCGTGGACGACACCGAGACCGACGCCGGCTCGGCTCTCGCCCGCATCCCGGCCGGGTCGACAGCCGAACGGGAGGAGACCTCGACCTTTGACTTCAAGTAGGCCCCGACAGTCGTCTTGCCGCCGGGCAGGACGGGCTGCTTGACGTCTCGCGCTCGACCGCGCGCCGGCGGTACGGCCGTTACCGGCTGCGCGAGCATGCCCGGATGGCGCTCGGGACGGCCCTTGCCTACCGGGTACGTAACGCCGACGAGATCGACCGGCGGATCGTCGAGCATGTCCGGGAGTACGGCTGGATCACGAACCGGACCATCCAGAACCTGTTCACGGTGGACGTCTACCAGGCGCGTCGTTGGCTGGCCGGTCTCCGGCAGCGAGGGCTCCTGGAGCAGGTGACCGAGGGCCGATCGTCCGGGCCGGGAATCCGCTACGGGCCAGGCCCCGCTTTTCCCGGCCAGTCGAGCCGAACAAGGAAGGCCGGTCGCGGGCGGGATGACGCCTGACCTGCTTCCATATCCGGCTTTCGCCTCCAGCCGGCCGTCCCGCGCAGATCTGGGCAGGTCCTGTCCTGCCGGGCCCCAGGTCGGATCGGGCCGGCCCGGTCGAGTCGCGCGGGTCGGGCGGCGGGTCGGGGCAGGTCGGGTCGGGTCAGGTGGCCAGCAGGACGAAGGCGGGGAAGGTGCAGATGGCGGCGGCGGTGAGGTAGATCGCGGCATGCGCCCACAGCGGTGCCCGGTGTGAGGGGTCCAGCAGGCGCGAGATACGCGCGATCACCGGGGTGTGGATCGGGGAGGAGCGGGCGGGCTCGACAAGCAGGTGGCCCGTGCCGCCTGTGCCGCTGTCATGCCTGCGGCGTGCGGATCTGGCTCGCAGCACCCTGGTGTGACCGGTCGTTCGCTGTGGACTCACCGTCCCGCGCTGGAACACTCCGGTGATGCCGACCGCTCCCGTCGGCACCGGGAACCGGGCCACCCCGAGCCGGGCCAGCGCCCGGGCCAGGGTCTGGCAGCTGGTGCGGCGGGCGGCGGTGTCGTCGGCGAGCATCTCGACCAGCAGCGACACCGCGGCGGTCGCATCGCGCGCGGGGGGCAGGAACGGGAAGGTCTGCTGCCAGGCTACGAAGGGCTGGATGACGAGATCATGCCGGCCGCGGGCATGGGCCTCTTCGTGGGCGAGGACGGACTCCAGTTCGTCCTCGGTGAGCGCCGCCAGCAGACCTTTGGAGACGACGACCCGGGTGTGGCGCACGCCGGGTAGGCAGTAGGCGACCGCGACAGGATGGTCCAGGACACGAAGCCGTCCGCGGCGGTGGATGCTTCCGGCACAGTTGGGCAACCCGTGTGGCGGCTGGCATGCCCCGGCGCCTGGCAGCTCTTCCGGCACTGCAGCTACGTCGTTGCGCCCGCCGTGGTCCTGACCGGCCAGGTCGACCAGGTGGCGGTGGCGGCGACGATGCCGCAGGGTCCGCGCGGTGGACAGGGCGAGGACGCCGAACAACCGGGCGGCCAGCGCGGACGCCACCCCAAGCGCGATCACGTTGATCCAGCCGAGCCCGGCGAGGGGTTCGCCGGCGGCCACATGACCGGCATGGTCGAGCACGCCCACCGGCAGATCGGCGGAAAGTGGCGCGAAAGCGAATGCAATCACCGCGAGCAGCCCTGACACGCCGCCGGCGAGCCCGATCGCCTGCCACAGCACGATCGCCGATCGCGGGCAGCGGGACGGCCAGTGAGCTCCGGCGAGCAGTCGTGGAACCGGCCATGCGAGCGCGCCTGCGAACAGGGAGAGGATGGCCGCGGTCGTCATAGCGGGTGAACAGTACCTCTGCCCGCAGACGGTGGTTCGGTATGTGCGCGTGTCGTGCCCGATACGGTGTCGCCGGTATGGGTGACCCCTGCGCCGGTGCGTCCCGGTTCGCCGGTTCCATCATCGATTTCGAGGTCGGTCGGACGGATGGTCGGACCGGTGTAGCCGAGTTCGGCGCCTGGCGTCGGGGCAAGCGCCCTGCGCAGGATCTCGGCTTCGGCCGGGGACACGGAACCGACAAAACGGACCAGCGCCGAGCTGCGGTCCTCGGTGGTGTCCAGGACGGCGAGCATCGCCTCGGCCACGACGGCGTCCCGGCTGCTTGACGCCCGGTAGCGGTGGGCGCGCTCCGCGCGTTCCCGCTGGACGAAGCCCTTGCGCTCGAGGCGTTCCAGCACCGTGAGAACCGTGGTGTAGGCAAGGTCGCGTTCGTGGTCGAGCCGAGCGGCCACTTCACGCGCGGTCAGCCAGACGTCGACGTCCCACAGCACGTCCATGACTGACCGCTCAAGGTCACCGAGACGCGCCATGTATTTCACTGTACGACGCGTCACGGAGTTCTGTGCCCTGATCGGGAGTCCTGTTGTGATCCCGGTCGGTCGTGCGATCCCGCGGGCCGGCGTCCCGTATTCTACAAAGCGTAGAAGTTCTACAAAGCATAGAAGATCTTTTCCCGACATGGTCCTTTGTCCGCACGGACGGTAGGCAGGAGGGGTTGCACATGATTCTTGCCGCGTCCACAGATCTTGCTCGTGGGCAGACCGCGTTCTCACTGGCCTTCCACATCTGCTTCGCGGTCTTCGGGGTGGGCATGCCCTGGCTGCTGCTCTACACCGAACGTCGCTGGATCCGGACGGGCGACCCGGTCTGGCTCGCCCTCACCCGCAAGTGGGCACGGGCCTTCGCCGTGATGTTCGCGGTCGGCGCGGTGTCGGGAACGGTCCTCTCCTTCGAGTTCGGCCTGCTGTGGCCGGCGTTCATGGCCCGCTACGGCGGAGCGCTCGGCCTGTCGTTCACCCTCGAGGGCTTCGCGTTCTTCATCGAGGCGGTCTTCATCGGCCTGTACCTCTACGGGTGGAAGCGCCTGTCCCCCAGGGCTCACTGGTTGACGATGGTCCCGATCGCCGTCGCGGGCACCCTGTCGACCCTGTTCATCATCACCGCGAACGCGTGGATGAACGTCCCTCGCGGAGTGCGGGAGGTCGACGGGCGGGTCGTCAGCGCGGAGCCGCTTGCGCCCTTCCTGACCCCGGCCACCCCGGCACAGGTGGTCCACATGCTGCTTGCGGCGTTGATGTGCACCGGCGGCGCCGTTGCCGGGGTGTACGCGGTCGGGATGCTGCGCGGACGCCGGGACGCCTACCACCGCCGCGGTCTGCGCGTCGGCCTGGTCACGGTGCTCGCCTGCGCTCCGCTTCAGCTGATCGTCGGCGACTGGGCGTCACGTGTGGTCGCGAAACAGCAACCGGTGAAGCTGGCCGCGATGGAAGCCCTGTACCAGACGCGGTCGCATGCGCCGCTGACCCTCGGCGGCATCTACGACGACGTGACCGGAGAGGTCCGGCACGGTATCGAGATCCCCGGCCTGCTGTCGCTCATGACCGGCTGGAGCCGTGACCACGTGGTGACGGGGCTTGCGGCGGTCCCACCGGCCGAACGCCCGAACGCCCTGATCGTCCACCTTGCCTTCGACACGATGGTGGCCCTCGGGACGGCGCTCGTCGGGCTGTCCGTGGCCGTGGCGGTGGTGGCGTTCCGGCGCCGGCGGCGTGGGGTTCGCCCGGCGATCCCGATT
>NZ_CAAAFO010000021.1:51690-52690 GCF_900634715.1 Candidatus Protofrankia californiensis
CGCGGACGGCATGCCGGCGAACAGCGTGCGCTGATCTCGTCCGCGCTCGGCCCGGTGTGGGAGGCGAACCACGTCTGGCTGATTTTTGTGATCGTGGCGATGTTCTCCGGGTTCCCGGAGGCGTTCGGTGTGCTCGGCAGCACCCTGGAGCTGCCCATGGCGCTGGCGCTCGTCGGCATCGTGCTGCGGGGCGCCGCGTACGTCTACCGTGCCTACGGTGCCGCAGCGGCCGGCCCCGACCACTGGTGGGGGCGGGTGTTCGCGGTCGCGTCCACGGTCACGCCGTTCATGCTGGGTGTGTGCGGTGCCGCCATGGCCAGCGGCGACGGCCGGCTCGATGACGCGACCGCCCCGTTCACCAGCGCGTTCGGTCTGGTGTCCGGCGCCTTCGCGGTCACCGCGACCGCTTTTCTCGCCGCGGTGTACCTGTGCCGGGACGCGTCCCGGCGGCCCGAGACCGAGCATCTCGTGGCCGGCTTCCGCCGCCGGGCGTTGAGCGGTGCGGTGGTTGCGGGCACGCTCGCGGTCGTGCTGCTGCCGTTGCTGTGGCGGGACGCGCCGGTGGTCGCCGAGCGGTTCCCCACCCGCGGTGTTCCGTTCGTGGCCGTGTCGGTGTGTGGTGGGGTGGGGGCGCTGGTCCTGGTCTGGCGGCGTCGCTACACCGCGGCGCGGCTGGCGGCGGGCCTCGCGGTGGCAGGGGTGCTGTGGGGCTGGGCTGCCGCCCAGTACCCGGACCTGGTGGTCGGGCAGGTCGCTGCCGCCTCGGCCGCGGCACCCACGCAGAACCTGCGGGCCATGCTGATCGCGATCGGGTTCGGGGTGGCGGTCCTGCTGCCGGCGCTGTTCCTGCTGTTCAGGGTGTTCGCCGACCCGGAACCCGCAGGCAGCGACACTCGTCACTGATGCCGGTTCACCGATGCGGCTTGCTGATGCCGGGTGCGCGGGTACGGAGATCGGTGCGGGGCCGCCGTCCCGGCCGGCCGGGACGCCCGGGGCCGTT
>NZ_CAAAFO010000021.1:52794-58438 GCF_900634715.1 Candidatus Protofrankia californiensis
AACGGCCCCGGGGCGGAACCGGGGGAGAAATCGTGGGACGAACCCGGCGAGGAAGCCGGTGAGGGGCTGGAGGGCCAAGGGCGGCGCGATCATGCTTCTTTCGCGCTGCCGGAGGCTGAAGTTCCGGGGTCACCGGACCAGGGCAGCGGCGACCTTGCCGGCCGCGCACGGTCCCGGCGGCGGCTGCTCGCCCACGAGGTGTGCCTTGTTCTGGGCGTTTCGCTGGGGGCCTCCGCGCTGTGGGCGGTCGTCCGCTACGTCGGCGATCTGACCGCTGCCGGGCCGGTCCGTCAGCAGGTCGCCGAGCTGAACTCCTCGGCAGCTCCGGGACGCCCCTGGCTCGATCTCGCACTGCAACTGGCCGGGATCGTGACCGCGATCGTGCCCGCCTTCCTGGCGCTGCACCTGCTTGTCCGGGATGGCGGAGGGCTTGCCGCCATCGGGCTCGACCGCAGCCGGCCTGCCCGCGACGCCCGCTTCGGAGCCGGGCTCGCCGCGATCGTCGGCGGTGGCGGGCTCGGGCTGTACCTGCTCGCCTGGCACTCCGGCGCGAACCTGACTGTGGTCCCCACGAGCCTGCCGGAGGTGTGGTGGCGCATCCCCGTCCTGGTGCTGTCGGCGGTGCAGAACGCGGTGCTCGAGGAGGTCGTTGTGGTCGGCTACCTGCTGACGAGGCTGCGCCAGCTCGGCTGGGGTGAGCGCACCGCGCTCGCGACTAGCGCGGTGCTGCGAGGCTCGTACCATCTTTACCAAGGGCTCGGCGGTTTCGCCGGAAACTTGATCATGGGCCTGCTGTTCGGCCGGATCTATCAGCGTCGGGGGCGGGTCGGCCCGCTCGTGGTGGCCCACTCCCTGATCGACATTGTTGCTTTTGTCGGTTATGTCGCGCTGGCTGGCAGGGTTTCCTGGTTGCCCATGTCGTGATCAATACTGGAGGAAAATCTCCGGACTGTCAGATGGTTAACATATGCTGAACAACAGTGATCTCTCTGTGGCTCATCGGGCGCAGTCAACGCTATTCCGATGTATCAGCGGTAATTGCGCAGACGGTGATGACACGAGGCGGATATGACGGAGGGTGACCGTGGGTGGCGGGCTGAAGGAAGTGGAACGTAAGTTCGCCGTTGATCCG
Organism: Candidatus Protofrankia californiensis; assembly: GCF_900634715.1. Classification (GTDB taxonomy): domain Bacteria; phylum Actinomycetota; class Actinomycetes; order Frankiales; family Frankiaceae; genus Protofrankia; species Protofrankia californiensis. The sequence goes on from NZ_CAAAFO010000021.1 coordinate 53,927, forward strand.
GCTTTTGTACTGCCAGCCCTGGGCCAGTTGCCAGGAGTGACAGCGGTCAGCGAACCGGAAAGGGTGACGCTGGAGGCCGTCTACTACGACTCCGACGATCTGCGGCTGGCTCAGAACAGGATCACCCTTCGGCGCCGGACGGGCGGGCATGACGAGGGCTGGCATCTCAAGCTGCCGCTGCGCGCCGGCGAGCGTGAGGAGATCCAGCGTCCGCTGGACGCGGCCCCTACCGGCACGGAGGATCGATCGACCGGAACCGACCGAGCACCGGCTGTCAATCCCACGCCGGAGGTGTCCGCGGCCGCTCAGGTAGCCGGCCCGGGTCCCGTCTTGAACCCGGTGGACGCTGTGGACGCTGTGGACACCGGGACGCACGCCGAGGGGGCAGCCCACACTCCACCGGACGATCTTGTTGATCTGGTACGCGTCCATCTGCGCGGCGTGCGGCTTCGACCGGTGGCACGTCTGGTCACGACCCGTACGGCCGTCTGGCTCCGGGATGCCGCTGGCGCCGATCTCGCCGAGGTGGTCGATGACCAGGTCAGCGCCCAGACCCTGGGGCCGGCGGCCCACAGGGGCAGGAAGCGTGAGGACCGCGAGCGCAATCAGTGGCGCGAGATCGAGGTCGAACGTGTCGGCGCCGGTGATGTCAGCTTGCTGGACGATGTCGGCACGATTCTCACCGCCGCGGGTGCGTCGGCGTCCCCGGACAGCTCGAAGCTGTCACGCGTCCTCGGCCCAGCGCTGGCGCAGCAGCGACGATCCGACGTGCTGCCCTCGTCCGGGAAACTGCGGCTGCGCTCCCCGGCGGGCGAGGTGGTCGGTGCCTATCTGGCCGCCCAGGTGGAGGCGCTGCTCGCCGCCGACCCGCATGTCCGCCTCGACGTCCCGGACGCCGTCCACAAGATGCGGGTGGCCACCCGCCGGTTCCGTAGCACGCTGCGTACGTTCGCGCCCATGTTCGACGCCGAGCGCGCGGCCTACCTGGACGGGGAGCTGCGTGACCTGGCCGGCGCGTTGTCCGCCGCCCGCGATGCCGAGGTGATGGTCGAGTACTTCGACGGGCGGGTGGCCTCGCTGCCGGCCGAACTGGTGCGCGGTCCGGTCGCCGAAGTGATCGACAGCCAGCTGCTCGTCGGGCAGGAGCAGGCGCGCACCGAGGCGCTGGCGATGCTGCGCAGCGAGCGTTACCTGACACTTGTCGCAGACCTGAAGGACCTGGTCCGCGGGCTGTTGCAGGAGCCTGCGACGGAGCTGAAAGAACCTGCGGCACAGCCCGCCAGGGTCGTCCTGCCGAGGTTGATCGGACGTGTCGACAGCCGGCTGACCCGCAAGGTCAACGCGGCTCTGGCCACCCCGCCCGGCCACGAACGCGACGTCCAGCTGCACAGCGCCCGCAAGCAGGCGAAGCGGCTGCGGTACGCGGCCGAGACGGCCGGACCGGTCTTCGGACCCGACGCGGTGGCGTTCGCCAGGCTGGCCGAGCAGATCCAGGAGCTGCTCGGCACCCACCAGGACGCCACGGTTGCGCAGGAGCTGCTCCGGCAGTGGGGGACGTCGGCCGCGGACGCGGGCGAAGCGACCGCGTTCACCATCGGGCTCCTGCTGGGCCTGGAGGAATACCGGGCACGCACGGCGGAACGGGACTTCATCGACTTCTGGCCCGAGGCGTCCCGGAAGCGTCACCGCCGTTGGCTGTACTGATGATCGACCATCCGTCAGCTCCTCGGTCCGTGATCCGTCGGCAGGATCTTGCCGACCCGCGGGTCTGACGGCCGGCCCCTTGGGCTCGGGCCCAAGGGGCTATCGGTTGTCATCGGTCGTCATCGGTCGTAAAAGCCTCGCGTTCGATCGTTGCCGACCCATCGGGCCGGTAGCTCGGTGAGTTGCCGGAGCCGTGTCCGGTCGGCATGGCCGACCGGGGTCTGCAGCAGGATGCCGGAGTCCGGGTCGTCCATCGGGCGGAACAGGGACAGGACCAGCCGGATCTCGCCGACGGTGGCGGTGTCGACAGTCACCGTCCGGGTGGCGAACCCGTGCGCCGACCGGCTTTCCCACCATGGCCTCAGTTCGGCCCGTTCCACTTCGAGCAGTGCGAATATCTCCCGGGTGCGCTCGTCGTGGCGATCGTTGCCGACCTGGCTGCGGAACTGCGCGAGCAGATCCTTCGTCACCGTCTCCCACTCGTGCAGGGTGCTCCTGAGCAGACGGCTGGTAATCAGCAGGTATATGAGATTGCGGCGTCGTTCGTCGACCAGGCCGGGGTCCGTCCACAACGCCGCGTAGGCGTCGTTCCACCCGATGATGTCGAACCTGCGGTCCAGCAGCAGCGCCGGGCTCGTCGGCCAGCTTTCCAGAACGGGTTGAAGCAGACGTGTGACGATGTGGCGCCGCTGCGGTGGCGGTGGCATCTCCACAGGCAGACCAACAAGCGCCAGGGCATGTCGCCGGGCGTCGGCATCCAGCCGCAGCGTCCGCGCGACCGCTTCGACGACCTCTTCGGACGCCTGGACCCGCCCCTGCTCGAGCCAGGTGTACCAGACGAGCTGCAGGCCGGAGGACTCCGCCACCTTTTCTCGCAGCAGACCTGGCACGCGCTCGCGGTGGGCCTGGAGGAACTTACCGAGCTCCCGCTGCCGGGCCTCCTGCCGGACGTTGTTGTCCGCAGGGCTGTCCGGTGCCGCAGTCGCGTTGTCCGGAGTCGCGTTGTCCGAGGTCATCGGAGTGGAGGGTTCGGTCGGCGCGGCCGCTGGCTCCGAGAGGACACCTGTTCATCGTGACTTCGTTCTGATCATCCCGTATTAGCATCGGGCTTATTGCGATTTGGGCCTCCCCGGAGCCGATCCGACCTTCCTCGGCAGCCTTCCTCCGCAGCCTGGCGACGATCCACCCGGACACCGTTCGCCGGTCGAACGCTCCTGTCCTCAGCGCCGATCCTGCCGGCAGTCCCGCCGGGCCCGGTCGACGTCGGTGGCCTTGCGGATGCACGTTCTTACACGATCCTGACGTTTCTCTCGTCGTATGCATACCGCTGATCCGCAGTGTGGTTGGTGACGCGGACCATGGTGGCCGCGGTCAGCGGAGGTGAGGGTATGAGAAGGTCAACGGCAACCAGAGTGGCCGCGGTGGTCGGCGCCATGGTCGTTGTGGCCGGTGGCTTGGCCACCGCGGCACTGGCCGACTCGGGAGGTCCTGCCACGCCGTCCCTGAGCGTGGCAGCCGATGCGGTTGCTTCCGCAACTGATGCGTCACCGGGCCATCCACGCCGTGCCTGGCTGGCCCGCAGGGGCATCCATGGTGAGTTCGTCGCGCGGACCGACGGCGGCTACAGGACGATCGGTGCCCAGCGCGGGACGGTAACAGCTGTATCTGATTCGTCACTTACCGTTCGTAGTGACGATGGGTATAGAGTCTCCTACTCGGTCACGGACGAGACCATCGTGCGCCGCGACAAGGACAGAGCGAAGATCTCTGATGTGAAGGTCGGTGACACGGTCAGAATCGTTGCCGACGTCGACGGACAGACCCGTTCAGCGGTCCGGATGTTCGTACTGGCCGGCTGACTTCCGGCCGACCTCCCAAGCTCAGGTACCGAACCGGCGCAGGCATGGGACAGGAAGCCCAGGGGCGGGAAAGTGCGGGGTGTGCGGCGGCCGGTCAGCCGGCGGTGGGTAGCCGGATGGTGAACGCCGCCCCGCCTTCAGGCGCTGTCCCGGCCTCGGCCTGGCCGCCGAGCCGTGCTGTGAGGCCGGCGACCAGGGCCAGGCCGAGGCCGGTGGAGACCGGGCGGATGCCGCGGTAGCGCTCGTAGAGCACGGATCGCTCGAAGGCGACCGAGCAGTCCTCCGCGGTGAGGCCGGGCCCTGCGTCACGGACCTCGATCACGGCGTGTTCCCCCTCCTTCCGGAGAGCGAACACGATCGGGGCTCCGGCCGGCACGACCCGCAGCGCGTTCTCGGCCAGCCCGTCGAGGATCTGCCGGCACCGGGCCGCGTCGGTGACCGCGACAACCGGCCCGTCCGGAAGTTCCACCCGCAGCGGGACGCCTTCGGCGGAACATCGCCTCTCCCACACCCGCGCGGCGGCACCGACGATGCCGGTCATGTCGACCGTGGCCGGATCGACATGAAAGTCGTCAGCACCCAGGCGGGCCAGGTCCAGGAGGTCCCGGACCAGCCTGTCCAACCGCAGTGCCTCGGCGAGCACCACCTGCCCGGTTCCGGGCACCTCGTCGGGTGGTGTGATCCCGTCCGCCAGGGCCTCGGCAAAGCCGCGGATGGCGGTCAGCGGCGTCCGCAGTTCGTGGGAGACCGACAGGAGGAACTCCCGTTGCCGCTGCTCGCTCGTCACCAGCGCGGTGGCGAGCCGGTTGAGGGCGTCACCCACCTCGGCTACCTCGGTCGGGCCGGTCGCCGCGACGCGGATGTCCCGGCGGCCCGTCGCCAGCTCGTGCGCGGCAATCGACATCTCCCGCAGGGGACGCGCGAGCCGGCGTGCGAGCAGCACGCCCGC
>NZ_CAAAFO010000021.1:59008-66619 GCF_900634715.1 Candidatus Protofrankia californiensis
AGCCGGCGCGACACCGGCACGCTGAGCTCCCGACCCTGGGAGGCGGGCTGGGCCAGCACCACCGCACCCCCGTCCGGCAACGGTCGTGCGGCGATGTTGACGCGATCTCCCGTGACCGTTCTGGCCTGGCCGACCGGGTCTCCCGCCGCCAACCTGCCGAGGACGTCGGCAGGCAGTACCGCCCTGCGAGCGATCCGTGATCCCCAGCTGGACATCACCGTCCCTTCGCCGTCGACACGGATCACGGTGATCTGCTGGGCGGCCAGTATCCGGACCGCACCGGGTCTGAACTCGACCGCTCTCGCCGGCCGGTCATAGAGCTGCGCGACGAGCTCAGCCTGTCTGTCCAGCGTCCGACGTGCCTGTTCGTCGGCTGTTCCACCGATTAGTCGCAGAAAGATCGTTCCGGTGAGGACGGCCGTCAGGGTGGCGACAGCCGTGGTCAGCAGAGCTGTCCGTAAGGCCAGCCCGGACCGCCGGGATCCCGGCCATCGACGGTACCGCCAGCCCACCTCCCGGGGACGGGGTCGGTCAGGCGTCGGCGGTGTAACCGACACCGCGTACCGTCCGGATCGGGCTCGCGTCACCCAGTTTCGCCCGGACCTGGGCGACATGGACGTCGACGGTCCGTGTGCCGGCTGCCGCGGTATAGCCCCACACCTGCGACAGCAGCCGTTCACGGGAGTGCACAAGACCGGGGCGACGCAGTAACGCGGACAGGAGGTCGAACTCGGTCGCGGTCAACACGACCTCCCGGCCGTCGGCCCGGACACGGCGCCGGCCAAGGTCCATCACCACCCCGCCGGCGCGCAGCGTCCCTGCGGCATCGGGTGTTCCGGCCGCGCGGCGCAACACGGTTCGTAGCCGGGCGACAAGTTCGCGCGGGGAGAAGGGCTTGGTGACGTAGTCGTCCGCGCCCAGCTCCAGCCCCAGGATCCGATCGGCCTCTTCGTCGCGAGCTGTCACGAAGAGCACCGGTGTCCAGTTCCCCTCGGCCCGTAGCGTCCGGATGACGTCGAGCCCGTCCATCCCGGGCAACCGGATGTCGAGAATGATCGCTACCGGCGCCAGGAGGCGGGCCGAGGCCAGACCGTCGGTACCGTCGCCGCACAGGTGCATCCCGAACCCGTCACGTGCCAGGTACATCCGGATGAGATCGGCGATATGACGTTCGTCCTCCACTACCAGGACGAGGCCGGACGTTTCGTGTCCCACGCCTTTCAGTGTGACCCTGCGGGAAGTCGGGCCGGATCCCGCCCGCGGCGGAAGAGCGAACTGATGGTTTGCAGATTTTGATCACTTTTCAGAGGTGTATACGGGTATGGACGCATCTTTGGAGTCTGCCTCTCTCCTGTGAGAGGTGGATATGAACAAGCCGTTCGGTTCACATACAACTCACATGTGTGGGCGGTGTGCTGGATGCCAGGCCACGCGGGAGGAGGCCAGTGAGCGGGAACGCGAGCCATGGTCCGCAGCCGACACGGGTCCTGGTTGTGGACGACGAGGCGAACATCGTTGACCTTGTGCGCATGTCCCTGCGGTTCCACGGGTTCGACGTGGTCACCGCGGCGTGCGGGGACGAGGCGATCGCGGCGGTGACCGAGGCGAAACCGGATCTCATGGTGCTTGACGTCCTGCTGTCCGACACCGACGGTTTCGAGGTCTGTCGCCGGCTGCGCGACGCCGGGATCGACATTCCAGTGATCTTTCTGACTGCCCGTGACCGCCATGCCGACAAGATCGTCGGGCTCACTTGCGGTGGCGACGACTACGTGACCAAACCGTTCTCCATCGATGAGCTGGTCGCCCGGGTACGCGCCGTCCTCCGCCGCACACGGCGTGATCATCCGCCGGCCGCCGCGCAGATACTCACCTTCGCCGACGTCATCCTGAACGAGGACACCCACGAGGTGACCCGGGACGGCCATCCGATCGAACTGTCGCCCACAGAGTTCAAGCTGCTGCGGTACCTGTTGACTAATCCGCGCCGGGTGTTGTCACGTGTCCAGGTCCTCGACGCGGTCTGGAATTACGATTTCGACGGCGAGTACACCATTGTTGACCAGTACGTGAGTTATCTGCGGCGCAAGCTCGCGCCGCACGGGCCGCCACTGATCCACACCCAGCGGGGGTTCGGCTACATGTTGCGGGAGCCCGGGGTCCGTTCCAGCGGTCCGGGAGGAACCCCGGGAGCGGGAGGAGAATGATCACGTTGTCTCCGGCCCGCGTGACTGTGTCGCCGTGACACGTCAGATCCGGCTTCTGCTGTCCCCGAGGCTGCGGGCCCGGACGTTGCGGGTCCGGACGTTGCGGGTCCGGCTGATGGTCGGCCTTGCGCTGCTGATGGCGACCGGGCTGACGATCCCGGCTGTCGCCGGCGTGGTCGCGCTGCGTGCCTACCTGCTGGAACGGACCGACAGTGAGCTCCAGGCCGCGCAGAGTCTGCTCACCATCCGCGGCGTCGCTCTGCTGACGGGTATCGCGCCGGTTCTCGGTGCGGAAGGACTGCAGAAGGTCGTCGCCCCGACCAACTACGTGGTGGAACTACGCCATGCCGATGGCACCGTACAGCGGGTTGTCGGAGATGTCGGTCACCCGCTGCCCCCACGCCCGCTGATGGACGTCATCGGTGAACGGCCTGCCCGGGTCGCCGTGGGCAGGCCGTTCACCGTGATCTATGGTGACCGCAGGTACCGCGTCCTCGCCGGCACGTTGCCCGGGACCGGAATGCCGGACGTCGTCGCCGTGCCTCTGCAGCCGGTCGTGGCGACCCTCGCCCGGCTGGTGGCCGTCGAAACCGTCGCCGGAGTGGCCGTCCTCGTGCTCGCGGGCGTCTCGGCCTGGTTGTTGCTCGGTCGTGGCCTGCGCCCCATACGCGATGTCGCGGCCACAGCCGCCGCGATCGCCGCCGGGGACCTGTCCCGCCGGGTACCCGACCACCCGCCCCACAACGAGACCGGTCAGCTGGCTGCCGCGATCAACACGATGCTCGGTCAGATCCAGACCGCCTTTGACGACCGGGTGCGCTCTCAGGAGCGGCTGCAGCGGTTCGTTGCTGATGCTTCGCATGAACTGCGGACACCGCTGACATCCGTCCGAGGCTACGTCGACCTGCTCCGGCAGGGGATCGTGCCACCCGCAGAGGTGGACGACGCGTTGCGCCGGGTGTACGACGAGGCCCGCAGAATGGGTTCTCTGGTTGATGACATGCTTTACCTCGCCCACCTCGACGAGGAGCGTCCGCTGATCCGGGTCGAGGTGGACTTCGCGGCACTGGTGCGTGACGCCGTCCGTGACGCGGTGGTCGTGCAGCCGGCTCGCCCGGTGACGCTGCGCCTACCGGAAAGCTGCCCCGTGGTTGCAGAGGCGGACGCGTTACGGCAGGTGATCGGCAATCTGCTGGCCAACGTCCGGGTCCACACGCCGACGACAGCCGCGGTCACGGTGGAACTTACTCGAAGTGATCACATGGTTGTCCTCCGCGTCCACGATGAGGGTCCTGGTATGCCACCCGAGGTGGCTGAAAGGATCTTCGACCGCTTCTTTCGCGCGACCGACGGTCGCGACCGCGTGCACGGCGGCAACGGCCTGGGCATGTCCATCGTCGCCGCGGTGGCGGCGGCCCACGGTGGTACCGCTGAGGCATCCAGCGTCCTGGGTCGCGGGACCACTGTCCGGATCACGTTGCCCATTCACCTTCCTGCCTATCACCAGGCGGGATCGTCCGGATGAGACGAACCGCCGTGGCCGGCCACGCCAATAGTGCCGGCCACGGCGGTTCTGCGCGTGTTCAGCTCCGGCAGGTGGCACCGGAACAGGTCGCAAGCTCGTTCAGACGCGTGTCGAGGTCGGCGACCAGGGCCGCGTTCTGAACCTTGCCCGCCGGGGTCGCGAGCAGGTTGGTGAGCTGGTAAGGATCGGCGTTCAGGTCGTAGAGCTCGTGTTCGTGGACCTGCGGTGAGCGGTCGAGGTCATACCAGCGGACATAGAGGTACCGTGCGGTCCGCAGGCCGCTCCACGGCGGTATGTCGAGGTAGACAGCGGTCGCTTTTCCCACTGCCTCGGCGGCGATCCCGTCCTGGCCGTCGACACCGGGGCCGGCGTACTGACCCAGCAGATCGGTACGCCAGGATGCGGGTTCCTCACCATGGAGCAGCGGGACGAGCGACTGCCCGTCGACGTCCGGTGGAATGCTCACCCCGGCCAGCTCAAGAAAGGTCGGGGCGAGGTCTATGTGGGCGACCATGTGCCTGTCCGTGCCATGTTCGATTCCGGGACCGGCGATAACCAGGGGTACCCGCATCGACTCGTCGTAGGGCGCCTGCTTGCCGATCAGCCGGTGCGCGCCCAGGTTGTAGCCGTTGTCCGAGGTAAAAACGAGGTAGGTGTTGTCCAGCTCACCGACCGAGCCCAGGGTTTCGACGATGCCCCGCACCATTTCATCGAAGGCGTACAGCGATCCCATCCGGTTCCGGTAGTCCGGGCCGTTGGTCGCGGCTAACTGCGCGGACCGCGCCTTCGCGCTCTGTTGGAGCCACCACGGCTTGTCCGAGACGTCCGGTTCATTGAAATTCGGAGTCCGCGGTGCGGCGTCGTCGGCGAACGGGTTGTCGGCATGCCGTGGGGCCGGGGGCAGCGGAAGGTGCGGCGCCGTGGAGGCCGCGTAGAGGAAGAACGGCTCGTCTCCGGCAGCCGCCCGTCGGATGAAGTCGGTGGACTTGGCGGCGACGACATCGGTCGAGTAGTTCGCCGGATTTTCCGGGCCACCGTAGTCGACGATCGTGCCGTTCTCGTTCAGTGCGTAGTTGTAGCCGGTGTAGAAGAAGTTGTCGACGCTTCCGTACCATTCCGACCAGCCCGGCGGGATGTGCGTCGGGTCGTCCTCGGTCCCGTTCATGTACTTCCCGACCAGAGCGGTGTCGTAGCCGGTGTCGTGCAGGTACCTGGCGAAGGTTTTCTCCTCGTTGCCGTTCGCCGCAAAGGTGGCCCAGCCGCCGACGTCACCGGCGTTGGTGAGCACCCCGGTGTTGTGGCCGTATTTACCGGTGAGGATGGTACCCCGCGCCGGGCAGCAGATCGGCGTCGGAGCGAAACCGTTCGTGAACGTCATGCCCTTGTCGCGGATCAGGGACGCCGTGTATGGCATGGCCTCCCAGTAAGGCGACGTGGTCTGGTCGAGGTCGTCAGCCAGGACGAACACAAAGTTCGGCCGATCGTCATTCGCAGCCGCGTTCACCGTGGCCACGGACGGGGGCCCCGACGGATCGGGTGCCGGCGACACCGTGGAAATGATGCCGATGGCAAGAGTGGTGACGCCCAGCAAGCTGGCCACGCCAGAACAGGCACGTGTTCTCAGGCGTCGATACGGTGCGAACACCAGATATCTCCTGTCGAGGATGTCGGATGGACGAACAGAACATCTCGCCGTGACATCTGACAGGCGTCTATGCTTCGTGAGGGTTCCCTGCGAATCTCTCCGCGAGAGCCTCTGCTCCCGGCCGGCCGTCGAGATCAGGCCGCAAGACGATCCAGATGATCCGGTTCAAACCGAGTGGTCGGCTTTTAGGACCCGAGAGCCATCGGAAAGGCCTCATAGCCGCGCAGCACCCGGGTCGGCCTCCGGCGGGGCTCACCGGCCGGCATCAGGTCCGGGTAGCGTTCGAACAGTCTGCGCAGGCCGATCTCACCTTCGAGTCGGGCAAGTGCGGCGCCGAGACAGTAGTGGATGCCGCCGGAGAAGGCCAGGTGCTCCCGGGCGTTGGACCTGCGGATGTCGAACCGGCCCGGATCGGTGAAAACATCCGGATCCCGGTTGGCGCCACCCAGCAGAGCGGTCACCAGTTGCCCAGCGCGTATCGGAAACTCGCATATCTCGGTGTCCTGGCGAGCGAATCGGGCGGTGGTCTGGACCGGTGACTCATACCGCAGGATTTCTTCGACGGCGTTCGGCCACAGCGCCGGATCGTCGCGCAGGAGCATCCGTTGTTCAGGGTGGGCCAATAACAGGGCGGTGCCGTTTCCGAGCAGGTTGACGGTCGTCTCGAAGCCGGCCGCGAGCAGCAGTTGTGCAGTCGCGATCAGTTCTGTCTCGGTCAGGCGTTCGCCTTGGTCGACGAGGAGGACGAGTCTGCTGAGCAGATCCTCGCCCGGGTTGCGCCGCAGCCGCCCGAAATGGTCGCGCAGCCAGCTGTTGATTTCCCGAAGAGCGTCCTCCGCGTGCTTGTACGTCCGGTAGGGCAGGCCGATGTCAAGAGTTGGCGCTGCCGCGGTCCCCCAGGCCAGGAACTGGGTGCGCATGTCGACTGGAACGCCGAGGATCTCAGCTATCACCGTGACCGGTAGCAGGCTGGCGTAGTGATCGACCAGATCGACCCGTTCCTGGCCCGCCATCTTCTCCAGGAGTTCGTCCGCGGTCTCCTCGATGCGACCGCGTAGGTTCCCGATCGCCCGGGGCGTGAACACCTTGGACACAAGTTTGCGGTAGCGGGTGTGGTCGGGTGGATTGACCACCAGCAATGACGGTGGGTCGATCGGGCTGTTGGTTCTTTCGTCCCGGGACACAGCCGACAGCGCACGCAGCGGCCAGGGCAAGTTGGAACCGTCGAAGCCGACCCGGAAGCGTTCACTGCGTAGGACGGCTGTGGCGGCTTCGTGGCTGGCGGTTATCATTGCCAGCCGGCCGGATACGAAGGTGCCCTGTGACCGGACCTGCTCGTAGAACGGAAACGGGTCGGCGCGCAGCACCGGATCGGTGAGCAGCAGAGCGTGCGTGTCGCCACGACGTCGGGCCATGTGCATCAGCCCTCGTGCCACGCCGTGCCGGGTCACCCAGCGCATGCCCGTCCCCATGGGGATTCCTCGTGCGACTGACACTGTTACTCCCTGTCCTGGGATTTTCTTTGTTCCGTGGTGGACTCCGAAGGCGCCGGCTGACCATGGTGTGGATACCTCGGCCGTGGTCGTGTCACGGGTCATCAGGCTCTTTCGCGTCGCTGGACAAGGCGGTGGGCCTGTCGGCGTCGGCCCACCATCATCGGACAACGCGCCCATGTGGATGAGATTGTCGAATCGTGTAAATCACGTGTGAGGCGCCGCGACATCCGTGGGAACCCACCGGATCGCATGGCGATCTGACGGACCCGGTAGATCACTTGATGACTACCGGGTCCGCTTCTCCGGTGTGTCCGGAGGCTTCAGAAGGTGTTCGTCACCACATCGGTCGAGACGGTCCGGAGCCGACGCTGAGGCGGTCGATGCCTATCTCGATGTCGTCGAGGTCATCCGCGCTCAGCGTGAGTGTGGCGGCTGCGATCCAGCCGTCGACCTGGGACGGGCGGCGCGCACCGGCGATGGCGCCGGTCACACCGTCGAAGGCGAGGGTCCAGGCGACGGCGACCGAGGCGACGGTGACCTCGTGCCGTTTCGCCACGGTCCGCAGGACGTCGGCAAGGGCAAGATGGCGATGTAGGGGCTCGCCGGTGAAATCAGGCGACCTGCGCCGCCAGTCGTCGGCCGGAAGGCCGGCCGAGCGCTGGGCAGACCATGATCCGGTAAGTAGCCCCGACTGCATCGGGCTGTAGACGATGACTCCGATGTTGTGCTTGGCGCAGT
>NZ_CAAAFO010000021.1:66778-72580 GCF_900634715.1 Candidatus Protofrankia californiensis
GCCGCCGCAGGGAGGCGTCGACCTCCCGCCGGATCGAGTCGGGAGCGCCCACCTGGGCGAAGGTGCCACCCGCGGGCCCCGAATCGTCCCAGATCATTCCGCACTTGGTGAACACGTACGGACGGTCCGCCTCCCCGATGCCTGCCAGGGCTCGTGCCACGATCTCCTCGGAGTGCCCGAGGCCGTACCCGGCCGCGGTGTCGATCCAGTTCACGCCGGATTCGACCGCGTGCCGGATGGCGGCTATGGACTCCTCGTCGTCCTGAGCACCCCAACCGAAGGCGTAACCGGTGCCTCCGATTGCCCAGGCGCCGAAGCCGACCCGGGTGATGTTCATGCCGGTCGTGCCGAACGGTGTCGTAGGAAGGGTCACTGTCACTGCCTACCCCCATGCGAGATCGGAACTCCGGGCGACTGACCTCGCCGGCTGGTATCACCACCCGGCCGATATCACCATCCGGCTGGTATCGCCACCCGACTGGTATCACCCGATGTTCCGGCGGCTGACTGCAGGCTTTGAACGCTCCACAAGCATGAAAGCATCCGAGGAACCGGCCGTCGCGGCGTCGACGGTGTCATGATTATCCAGTTGACACGAGTACCTGCGTACCGAGAGTAAGATCCATTTACGTAATCTTGGATTATGAGCGTCCTAAAGATCGGGGAAGAGCGGCACATCGATCATTAGCGGACCGGCCGGCTCGGTCTGTTTCGTCGCCGGGTCGGTGGCCGCGTTCACCTCGGCGGTCAACAGATCGGCGTCCGCCTCGGTAACCGGCAGGTTACGACGCTCCAGCAGCTCCCGGACGCGGACGTGGTGGACGACCGGGGTCACGGCGGTGATGTGCCGGATCAGCGTGGTGAAGAACTGCGGTGGGGCCACGTCCGCGGGCACGGCGTCCCGTCGAACCCGCACCCCCGCCCAGCCGGCCTGTTCAGGGTCTGCGCCGCCGGCCAGGCCGGTGATGTCCTCGTCCCACTCGACGAGGACGAGGGCGGTTGCGGTGTAGCCGCCGCTGTCGGCACCCGTACCTGATCCGCTCGCTCCGCCCATGCCCGCGCGCAGCTTGCGGATCATGTCGATGGTTCGTTCGAACGCCTCCGGTTCGGTGTCGAGAATCGTCGAGCGTTGCACGAACAGGAAGCCGACCGCGGCCAGCGGATAGCGGCCCCGCAGGTTCCCGGCGTCCCCGTACGCCTCCTCGAAACGATTCGGTAAATTCTTGCCGAACGACGAGACCTGCGCCTTCGTACTGACCAGGAGCTCAGGGCCGCGTTCCCACCGGGAGATCACAACGTCGACCTGCTTGTCGTAGGCGCGCCCGAGGATCACTGCGTCTGCCGGAGTCACCGCCGGCATCGCGCTCACCCGGGCTCGCATCTCGTCGGCCAGTGACTTCGGCAGCTTGTCGAGCAGCACGGCCACGTCACGCGGCAGGACCCTCGGCTGGTTGGCCCTGGGCCACACCTCGTCGGCGCCGAACCCGGCACGGCGCAGCTCATGGGCGATCCAGGCGTCGATTCCCTTGGCGAACGCGCCGCTCTCGGACGCCTCGCCGCCCCGGACCGGCTGGGTCAGCAGCTCACCGAGCAGGTCGTAGTCCGGCTCGTAGGACGGCTCGGCACCGGCGGTGTGCCGCCACGGATCGGTCGCGGGATGGCGGGCGAGCACCGACTCGTAGGCGACGAGCTTGTCCGGGCGGCGGCTCACGTGGGTCTGCTGCTCGAACGGCCCGCGCGGGCATGACGCCGGGACCACAGGGCATGGCGAGCAGTCACGACCTCCTTGATGACAGCGGCATCCAACCCGATCCCGTCGGCGAGCAGCAGCACTTCGTCCACGCCCGCCACCGCGTCGGTGAGCCGTCCGGCGGCCAGCGCGCGCATCACGCCGCGGCGGGCCGCGGACAGCTGCGGACGCAGCCGCTCGACCAGCTCCGGGGTGGGCACCAGCAGCCGGGCTGCCTCACGCGGTTCGAGTTTGAGCATGCCGCCGCCGTAGGCACGCCCGACCGTCTCGGCGGCGAGCATCGTCACGGAGTTCAGCGCGGCGAGCGGCAGCAGGTCCCGCCCGGTACGCCGGTGCTCGGGGGCGAGGGCGACCCCGTGGACGGAGTTCAGGTGCGCAACCCCGGCCCGGTTGGTCGCGAGCTGCGGTGTGTCCGCGTTCATGTAGGTCAGCAGCAGATCCGCGGGCGTGACCGGGAGGGGGACCTGCCACCAGGGATTGCGGATGCGGCACTTGTACGCCAGGTCGACCTCGGCACGTTCGCCCTCGGCGATGTAGGCACGGGCCGCCGGGGACGGCCTCGACCCCGGGCGGAACAGCAGGGTCGCCAGACCCGTGTCGGTCAGCCGCTGCCAGTCGCTGGTCCGCAGGGTAAGGGCACGTAGGTGCCGGGAGCCCGGCGGCGAGATCGGTACGAGCTCGTCGTCGTCGAGACCGAGCGCGGACGCCTTGTCCCGGCTGAGGGCAAAGTAACGGTTGTTGCCCGTCACCGCGCCGAGCGTCGTGCGGCCCCAGGTCGCCAGCGTCCCGAAGAGGCTGGCGGCGGTGAGCTCGAGCAGGGTCCGACGGGCGGCAACGCTGATCAGTGCGGGCATCCAGGACGCCTGTGGCTCGGGTGTCGGTGCGCTCAGGGCCGCCATCGGGTCTACGGCCGTTACCGTGTCTATGGCCGTTACCGAGTGCACGACTGCCGTCGGGTGCACGGCCGCCGGCAGGCTCGGTCCCCGCCGGCACGCCGGGTCGCCGGTCGGGCCCGCGGTGTGCCCCGCCCCGGTAGCTGCGAGTTCGACCAGGTCGTGAACCTGGTGGACGTCGAAGCGGTCGGTCGGTCCGGTGCCCTCCGCGAGCAGCAGCAGGACCTCCTCCTGCACCCCGGGGAAGACCCGTTCGGTGAACAGCACGAGCTGGACATGCCGGAAGCGTTCCAACAGGAAGCGCCGGACGGGCGCGGCGTAGTTGACCGACAGCAGCTCGGCCGGGAGTACCAGGCCGAGGCGCCCGGTGGGGCGCAGGAACAGTGAGGCGTGCACGGTGAACGCGGCCCAGGAGCTGGCGAGGTTGGTCAGGCGGACACCGGCCCGCAGGGCTGCGGCCTGGGCCCGCCTGCGGACTTCGCCGTGGAATTTCTGGTACCGCACGTACGGCGGGTTGCCCACGACGGCGTCGAAGTCGGGCCGTGCCGGGACGGAGAAGAAGTCGGCGACAGTGATCTCGGCCCGCGCGCCGCTCGCCGCGACAGCCAGGGTTGCCGCGGACGCGCTCGGTGCGTGCAGTTCGACCCCGTGCAGCTGGGCGCCGTGTGGGTGGTTGTCGTGGCTGCCGTCACAGGGCTGGTGGCCGCGGCCGCCGTCCAATACCCGCAGCCGGCGGGCGGCTGCCAGCAGGAACGCCGCCTCACCGCAGGCGGGTTCGAGAACGCTGTCCCACTGGCCCCGGACCGCCCAGGTGACTATGTGGTCACACAGCACTGTTGGAGTGAAGAATGCCCCACGAATCTTACGGTGAGTAGTCGGATCGCTGGGTTCGGCTGCTTTCCGGGCGGCTGGGACCTCGACCCCGCCCAGTAGTAGGCCTCCGGTCGTCTCGGACCTGCCGGTGACGTCGGGGACGCGGGCCGTCTCGGGGGTCGGGGTTGCCACGTTCGAAACCCTAGAGCCCGGCGCCGACAGTTCTTCCGGCGCGTCTTCCCGCTTGTCTCCGGTGCGCCATCCCGCACCCTTCCGGCTGGGGTATGCGCAGGTTGGGACCGGTCCTTGTCCGCAGGCGCGCAGGCCTTCGCCGGGGCCGCCCCAAGCCCCATGGTCGATGGTTGCAGTGGGTTACCTGGGATGTTGTGGCACCACCCGGTGCGTGAGGTATGTAGTGGACTTCCTTGCCTGGAGGGCTCCCGCCGTGGCCTGTAGCCGTGTAGCGTCTTCCATGGCCAAGTTCGGCAGTTGGCGTCTACAAGGGACGCCGACGACGAACGCTGACGTGGGAGAACCAAAATTCCACGCCAGACGGTCCGGGGCCCGCGCGGTGTGGGTCCTGACTGCACCAGCAGGGAGAACGGCGCGTGGCTCAGGGCACGGTTAAGTGGTTCAACTCGGAGAAGGGCTTCGGCTTCATCTCCGTGGACGGTGGCGGTTCGGACGTCTTCGTCCACTACAGCGCGATTGACATGGACGGCTACAAGAGCCTGGAAGAGGGGCAGCGGGTCGAGTTTCAAGTGACCCAGGGGCAGAAGGGTCCACAGGCTGACGCCGTTCGGGTCGTCTGAGCCACGAGGGACGTAACTCCGACGTAACTTCACAGTCATAAGGCGAGGGTCCGTCATCTGAACCAGGGCGGGCCCTCGTTGCGTATCGACTCGTGATCGACTCGGCGTTCGGCAAATCATCGCCAATCACCGTGAATCGCGCCTCGTCGGTTCACTCCTTGCGTCTCCCGAGCCTGAAATGATCGGTGTTTTCGTGGATCCCGACCGGATGTCCGCGTAGGTCTCGACCGCTTCTGTTGCGTCCGATTCGGCATGGATCGTCTGCCGGATCCGGCGTCGATCGCGGTTTATTCACTTTTTCGTCGCCTGCGTGCTCCGGGAAACATCTTCCCCCGGTGCTCCTGTCACGTCGCGATGCCGAACCGCACGGCATCTCTGCTTTTCCTCGTCAATCGTGTTATCGTCGGACGTTTCCATCGTATCGTGATAGGAATCACATCCAGTCGGATTGCGTCACATCGAGTGAAAGCAGCGGCTGTTCGGACGACCGGTGAGTGGACTTTCCCGACTTTCACAAGCCGTTTTCACAAGCCGTATATCGCCGGCGGCGTCACGGTTGAATCCTTTGCATGCCGATCTGACCTACCGTCTACTGATCGTTACTGATCGCGGGACACCAGCAGTTCGGCGATCTGGAGGGTGTTGAGCGCCGCACCCTTGCGGAGGTTGTCGCCGCAGACGAACAGGGCCAGCTCGTGCGGGTCGTCGGGTGACTGCCTGATGCGGCCGACCCAGGTCGGGTCGGTACCGACGACGTCTGCCGGCGTGGGGAACTCGCCGGCCGCCGGGTCGTCCAGCACGGCCATACCCGGCGCCGCGTGCAGCACGGCCCGCGCGGCGTCCGCCGTGACCGGACGTGAGAACCACGCGTGCACAGCTACCGCATGAGTCGTGACGACAGGCACCCGCACGCAGGTCGCGGACACCTTGAGCCCGGGAATCCCCAGGATTTTGCGTGATTCGTTCCGGATCTTCATTTCTTCGGACGACCAGCCCCCGTCCCTGGGTGAACCGGCCCACGGCACGACGTTCAGCGCGAGCGGAGCCGGGAACGGACCGAGTCCGTCCGCGCCGATCGCCTTGCGGACATCGCCCGCGCTCTGGCCGAGGCCACAGTCGCCCGCGACCGTGGAAAGTTGGGCGTAGAGGGTGTCGATACCGGCTTGACCCGCCCCGCTGGCCGCCTGGTAGGAGGTCGCGACCAGAGATTCCAGGCCGAAGACGCGGTGCAGCGCGCCGAGGGCGACAATCATCGACAGCGTCGTGCAGTTCGGGTTGGAGATGATCCCGCGGGGCCGGTCGGTAACCGCGTCCGCGTTCACCTCAGGAACGACAAGGGGGACGTCCGCGTCCATTCGGAATGCCCCTGAATTGTCAACCGCGATCGCCCCGCGGGAGGCGGCGATCGGTGCCCACTGTTTCGAGACCTCGTCCGGTACGTCGAACATGGCGATGTCGACGCCGTCGAAGACTGCCGGGGCAAGTGCCAGTACCTCGACTTCCTCGCCACGAACCCGCAGCTTGCGCCCGGCGG
>NZ_CAAAFO010000021.1:73223-75456 GCF_900634715.1 Candidatus Protofrankia californiensis
GAATGCGCCGATGCTGATGCCGACGTCACGGTTGCCCTCTCGTGAATCCTGCCGGTCATCGACCGGTTCCCGCGTAGACGACGGCCTGGCCGTCGGGGTCGCCGAGTTCGAACGCACCGTGGACGGCCCGCACCGCAACCGACAGGTCGGTGTCACGGATGACTACCGAAATCCGGATCTCCGACGTAGAAATGATCTCCACGTTGACGCCGGCGTCAGCCAGTGCCCCGAAGAACCGGGCCGATACTCCCGGATGCGATTTCATTCCCGCGCCGATCAGGGAAAGCTTGCCGATGTGGTCGTCATACAGGGTTCGTTCGAACCCGATCTCCGCGCGGACCTTCTCCAGCGCGTTCAGGGCGTTGCGGCCGTCGGTCTTCGGCAGGGTGAAGGAGATGTCGGTCCGGCCGGTACCGGCGACCGAACCGACCTGGACGATCATGTCGAGATTGACGTCGGAATCGGCAACCGCCCGAAACACCGCGGCAGCCACTCCGGGTTTGTCCGGGCAGCCGACCACGGTCACCTTCGCTTCTCCCTGGTCGTGCGCGACTCCCCGGATAATGGCCTGTTCCACGAGTTCTGCCTCCGCAATCTCGGTAACCCATGTCCCCGGCCTCGACGAGAACGACGAGCGGACGTGTACGGGGACCGTGTAACGGCGTGCATACTCGACGCATCGAAGCATGAGTACCTTTGCTCCGCAGGCCGCCATCTCCATCATCTCCTCGTACGAGATGCGTTCGATGCGGCGGGCGTCCGGCACGATCCGCGGGTCGGCGGTGAAGACGCCGTCCACGTCGGTGTAGATCTCGCAGAAGTCGGCGTTCAGGGCGGCTGCGAGCGCGACGGCGGTTGTATCGGAGCCACCCCGACCGAGCGTTGTCACGTCCTTGGTGTCCTGGCTGACGCCCTGAAAACCGGCGACGATCGCGATGGCGCCCTCGTCCAGGGCGCTTCGGATGCGTCCCGGGGTGACGTCGATGATGCGGGCTCTGCCGTGTACCGAGTCGGTGATCACCCCGGCCTGGGATCCGGTGAAGGAGCGAGCCTCGGCGCCCAGGTTCGAGATGGCCATGGCCAGCAGCGCCATGGAGATGCGCTCACCGGCGGTGAGCAGCATGTCGAGTTCGCGGGCCGGTGGGAGGGGGGCGATCTGTTCGGCAAGGTCGAGCAGATCGTCGGTGGTGTCACCCATTGCGCTCACCACCACGACGACGTCGTCACCGCAGCGGCGCTGATCCACGATCCGCTCGGCGACCCGTTTGATCCGGTCGGCGTCCGCCACGGAGGAGCCACCGAACTTCGCCACGACGACCGCCATGGGTCCCAGGTTACTTGGGTCTCTCCCAGGCTCATCGCCTCGCTTGGCGACGCGCCGATCCCGCGCATCGCTTTGCCGGGCACGAAAACATGATCGTACTGCTTTTGGCCCTCCAGGGCTCGGATGCTGGAAGAGTTGCGGTCGTGTTGGTCGTGGCGCCGGCATGACCCGTCATGTACGAATCCCGACCTGGGGTGGGCGTGTGACCTCGCGTGTGCGAGGGTTCTTCCGGTATCCATTGTCGGACATCAGTCGGGACAACCCGCTACGACGCGGACCCCGATCGGAAGGGACGATCTGCACATGGCCATCAGCCTCGCCAAGGGCGGCAACGTCAGCCTCACCAAGCAGGCGGCCGAGGCGGGCACGCCCCAGCTCACCGCGCTGACGGTCGGGCTCGGTTGGGACGCCCGCACCACCACCGGAACCGACTTCGACCTGGACGCCTCCGCCATCGGCGTGAAGGCCGACGGCAAGGTTCTCACTGATCAGTACTTCGTCTTCTTCAACAATCTGAAGTCCCCGGACGGCGCCATCCAGCTCACCGGTGACAACCTCACCGGCGCGGGGGAGGGGGACGACGAGTCGATCGTCGTCAACCTCGGTCAGGTTCCGGCCGAGATCGACAAGATTGTCGTCCCGGTGTCGATTTACGGGGCGCAGGAGAGGCAGCAGAACTTCGGCCAGGTACGCAACGCCTACATCCGTGTTGTCGACCAGACCGGTACCGAGTTGGTCCGTTATGACCTGTCCGAAGACTATTCCACCGAGACGGTCGTTATCTTCGGTGAGGTTTACCGCAACGGTGCCGAATGGAAGTTCCGCGCGGTCGGTCAGGGCCACAACGACCTCAGCGGTCTTGCCCGTGACCACGGCGTCAACATCTGACGTCTCCACGATCAGCGTGCC
>NZ_CAAAFO010000021.1:75802-82037 GCF_900634715.1 Candidatus Protofrankia californiensis
TGTCGGTGAATGGCAACAGCGTGTGACCGGTAGGCGCCTGTCGGAACTGGGAACATCAGGGACATGACACCGACAATGATCGGCTGGCAGGTCACCACCCCGGCTCCGGCAGCGGCGCGGCCGCTGCGCCGGGCGGTCGTCCCGGTACCCGAACCGGCTGCCGGCCAGGTCCGACTGCAGGTTGTGGCCTGCGGTGTCTGTCGCACCGACCTGCACCTCGCCGAAGGTGACCTACGGCCGCGCAGACCCGGCACCATCCCCGGACAC
The DNA here is from genome assembly GCF_900634715.1 of Candidatus Protofrankia californiensis. Lineage (GTDB taxonomy): Bacteria > Actinomycetota > Actinomycetes > Frankiales > Frankiaceae > Protofrankia > Protofrankia californiensis. The sequence goes on from NZ_CAAAFO010000021.1 coordinate 76,070, forward strand.
GAGATCGTCGGCTACGTCGACTCGGTTGGTAGCGGGGTCGACGGCGTTGCTGTCGGTGACCGCCTTGGCGTCGCCTGGCTGCGGGAGACCGACGGTACCTGCAGCTACTGCCGGCGCGGCGCGGAGAACCTGTGCACGGCATCCCGCTACACCGGCTGGGACGCGGACGGCGGCTACGCCGAGTACGCCGTCGTCCGCGCCGACTACGCCTACCGGCTGCCGGGCGGCTACTCCGACGGGGAGCTGGCGCCGTTGCTGTGCGCGGGCATCGTCGGCTTCCGGGCTTTGCGCCGGGCGGAGCTGCCACCCGGTGGCCGACTGGGGATCTACGGTTTCGGCGCGTCCGCTCACCTGGCCGTGCAGGTGGCTTTGGCGCAGGGAGCGCGGGTCCATGTCATGACCCGTTCCGAGGCGGCCCGCCGGCTTGCGCTCTCGCTCGGTGCGTTGTCGGCGTCCGGTGCCTATGACGCACCGCCGGAGCCGCTGGACGCCGCGGTCCTGTTCGCCCCGGTCGGTGATCTGGTGCCGGTCGCGTTGAGCGCGCTCAACCGGGGCGGGACGCTGTCGGTTGCCGGCATCCATCTGTCCGACGTGCCGGCGCTGAACTATCAACGGCATCTGTTCCAGGAACGATCCCTGCGCAGCACGACCGCGAACACCCGTGCGGACGGCCGCGAGTTCCTGGAGATTGCCCGCCGGCACCACCTCGCGGTCACGGTCACGCCGTACCCGCTCGACCGTGCGGACGAGGCACTGATCGACCTGGCGGCGGACCGGGTCAACGGCGCCGCGGTCGTGTTCCCGTCCGGCTGAGCTTCCCGTCCGACTGGGCGTGACAGACAGCCGATCATCGCTCGGTTGGTCGGTGGTCGGTGGTCGTTCTGCGGTCGGCACGGGACCGCGGGACGCTGCGGGGCATCAGGGTCACTTGACGGATGTGAGCCGGCGCTCGGCGGAGCTGAGCAGGTCGGACACTTCCCGACTGAGATAACCGATGGTGCCACGTCCGATCTGCCGGCGGCGCAGGATGCCGGCTGCGACGAGCTCTTCGGCCGCCGCCCAGGCCGCCTGCGGCGGGACGTCCAGCAAGCGCGCCGCGCTTACCTCCGTGATCACCGGGGATTCGGACAAGGCGGCCAGCAGCCGGTCGGACACCGACGGTTCCCATGGCCTGTTCCGTGGCGCAGTTGTCCGGTTGCGAAAAGCCGATAGCCGGACGTCCCAGGAGCGGCGCAGTTCAGCCAGCTCCGCGGTGAACGTGCGGGCCTCCTCGACGGCAACGACCACGGCGTCCAGAAAGAAGGTGAGCCACTGGTTCAGCGCTGTGCGGGCAACCATGCTGTTCGGCGGGCCTTCATGGCAGAAGGCGGTCAGCGCTCTCACGTATTCGCGCGGCCGGGTCATGAAGACGAGGCTGACCGGGAGCACGGCCCGGCCGAGGAGCCCTCGCCGCGCCAGAACAGTATGGATAAGCGTGCGCCCGACACGCCCGTTGCCGTCGTCGAACGGTTGGATCGTCTCGAACTGCGCGTGGACGAGCCCGGCCTGGATCAAGGGAGGGTGCGGGCCCTCGGACGCGTACGTGGCAAGGTCGGCCATCAACCTCCCCACAGCGGATGCGGGCGGCGGTATGAAAGCGGCGTCGAGCGGGTTCCACTCGCTTCCCCCCAGCCAGGTCTGCACGGTTCGCGGGCCGGTGCTGCGATGGCCCGGCAGCAGGGTGCGCTGCAGGCTGACGATGCCGTCCACGGTGATCGTCCCGGCCCGGGCGACATCGGTGACCGCCTGGCGGAGCGCGGTGATGTTGCGGGCGACCCTGCGGGCGCCGGTGCTGAAACCTTCGACGACGGTGTCGGGGCCGGCTCCGACAGCGAACTCGGCAAGGGCGACCTGCTGCGGGGCGACCCGGATCCCTTCCATCCGGGACGACCCGATGGCCTCCGAGCGGAGCAGGAAGCCGGCTACCCGGTCCAGGCCCACCGCGGCCGTAGCACTTAGCGAACGGATGCCGGCTTCGATGGCCATGGCCCGTGAGACGAGATCTTCCTGGAGTACCGGCGGGTAGGAGGCAAGAAGGTCGGGGCAGTAGGGGCGGTACACGCCCACGCGGCGTCCACGCAGCGGCGCGGCCGGATCCGGGGACCAGAGCTGTTCCCCGTATCGACCCATCGCCGGATTCCTTTGTTCCTTTGTTTTCAGCATGCCAAGACCAGCAGAGTGCAAGACCAGCAGAGCGTATGGATTGTCGGAACTCCTGACCTCACGATCGTGCTGGCCGGCTCCGGCCCAGGAGCTGTAGAAGCCCGATGGCGGTTGCGCTGAGTGTGGCGGCGACGAGCACGTCCCGGGGCAGCAGGTCGGCGGACTCCCGCTGGATGCGCCCGTGGAAGCGGTCGAAGCGGCGCGGCCACGGGCTGCGCCCGACGAAGTAGATTCCGATCTTGTCGGTGTCGGGAAGGCAGGCCCCGCTCATGCCTGCGAGGAGCGCAAGCCTGCGTCCTGGGGGCGCCGCCGCGGTCAGGATGCCCATCGCGGCCAGTCCTGCCACGCCGTCCCGTCGGGCTACGGGAATCCAGCCCAGGCCCGGACCGGTTCCCCAGTGCGGCACCATGTCCATGGCGAGGTGGGAGGCGAATCCGGCGGCAAATGCGGGAAGCGGCCGGCGCAGTGCTGTGCCGATCAGCGCTCCGGCACCCACGTGCGCACTAATAATCATCAGTCGTATGCTCCTGACCTTCATGGGATCCATGGCAGTTTCCGGTGGTCACGTTGCCCGGTCAGAACAACGTATGCACCAGTCGAGTGTGTCTGGCGGTGTCCGTGCGCCGAAGAGGGTCACACCGTTGCGTCCCGCTACCATCCCGTCCGGGGAGCTGGCCTGTGGGACGTGGGTTTCCGCAGGATCCGGCTTTATGGACCTCCCGGAGCGGCTTTGTCTAGACGACGACGCGGCGGCCTTCGAAGGCGCGGCCGAGGGTGACCTCGTCCGCCCATTCCAGATCCCCGCCCATGGGCAGGCCGCTGGCCAGACGGGTGACCTTCAGACCCATGGGAGCGATCTGGCGAGCCAGATATGAAGCCGTGACCTCACCCTCGGTATTCGGGTCGGTCGCGAGAATCAGTTCGGTCACTGTTCCGTCGGCGAGTCGGGCGATCAGTTCCCGGATGTGCAGATCGTCAGGACCGACCCCGCCTATCGGATTGATCGCCCCGCCGAGGACGTGGTAACGCCCGCGGAACTCCCGCGTCCGCTCGACGGCGACGACGTCCTTCGGCTCCTCGACGACACAGATCTGTGCCGGATCACGACGGTGATCGGAGCAGATCCGGCACAGTTCCGCCTGCGCGACGTTGAAGCACGTCCGGCAGAAGCGGACCTTGTCCTTGATCTCATTCAGCGTGGTCGCCAGTCGCCGTACATCCACGGGATCAGCGGAAAGCAGGTGGAAGGCGATCCGTTGCGCGCTTTTCGGGCCGATACCGGGCAGCCGGCCGAGTTCGTCGATCAGATCTTGGACGATCCCCTCGTACATCGTCACCGACCTGTCTCAGAGTCCGCTGTTCCGGTGGTCGCCATTCTGCTGATTATTCTTTTGGCGGGTATGGCCGGCAGGTGTTCGCCCGCTTGAGAGCTGCCCATCCCGCGCATGTCATCCCAGGCCGGGGGCTGCTGGCCCCGGGCCGAACCCGCCCGGCAAACCTGCCGGGCCACCGCCGAGTCCGCCAGGACCACCAATGCCACCAGGACCGCCGATACCGCCGAGCCCACCGAGGACATCGCCGAACCCGCCGGTAACCTGACCCATCCGTTCGGAGGCAAGCTTGCGCGCATTGTCAGCGGCGTCCCGGACCGCCGCGAGGACGAGGTCGGCGAGCGTTTCGGTGTCGGCCGGATCCACCGCGGCGGGGTCGATGGCGAGATCGACCAGTTCACCCCCACCGGTGACCGTGGCCTTCACCAGACCTCCTCCGGCGGTGCCGTCGACCCTGGCATCGGCAAGTTCCTGCTGGGCGGTCAGCAACTCGGCCTGCATCCGCTGGGCCTGCTGAAGAAGCTGGCCGATGTTCGGCCCGGCGCCCGGCGGTATCTGCGGATTCGGCATGCCACGAGCCTACGTCCGGGCTCCGGCGCTACCGCCCTGCCGGCCACTTGGTGCCCTGCCGGCAACTTCGCACGCACTCGATGTGCACTCGTCGACCATGCGGCCTCGGCGTCCTGTGGATGTCACTTTGTGGGCTGTTCGATGATGGTGGCGCCGAGACCGGCCCGCAGCAGTGCCATCGCCGCATCCTCGCCCGACAGCGACCCGAGGACCTGGGCCTCCGGCAGCGCGAAAGGAACATGATCGCGCTGCCTTTGGCTCTCTGGTGACGAATCGGAATGCCCGGATGTGTCGTCGTCCGGGGACGGCTCGTCATCGACCTCGCCATAGCTGGCTGCCGGGCCGGCTGGCGGTGGCGCCGAGGCCGTCACCAGAACCGTGGGTGACACGCGTGGCATGTTTGTGTTGCTGTGAGTGGTCGTACCAGCGTGCGCGACGCTGCGTGGATGCCGTCGTTCAGCCGGTGCGGCAGCGTCTGGATCCGGCCGTGGGGCTGCCTGCGCCTGTGGTGCCTGCTCCGAGATCAGGGACGCCGACGGGTTGTCCGGAGGCCGGACGGCCGCCTGTCGCTCAGGTGATGCCGCCTGGCGCTGCGGCGACGTTGTCGTCGCAGGCAGCGCCACAGCGGGTACGGCGTGGGTGGCAGCGCCGGACGCTGTCGATGAGCCAGAACCGCCGGGACCGGGTCCCGCGCCCGGGCTCGGATCGCTCGACCAGCTGGATCCACCGAAACCGCCGGACGGACCAGCGTTGCTGGAGGAGGCTGTTCCACCGGGTGGACCACTCGGCGGTCCGCCGGCCGCTCCGATGGTGACCCGCCAGGTTCCGCCGGCGACCTCGGTCAGCGCGGCGCACAGGACGTCCACGTTGCTGCCCTGCCCGAACATCCGGGCGATTGTCGGCACCGAGAAGGCCAGGATGACCTCGTCGCCACGGACGTCCGCGACCGATGCATATTCCTGCAGCAGAGCATGTGTGGCAGCTTTGCGTGACCGGGCCGCACGCAGCACGTCGCCCCAGATTGCTCGCAGTCCTCCCGCGTCGAAACCGCCGCCCGGGCCGCCTGGCCGTGCTGCGGGGGGAGCGGGAGGGCAGGAGACGGGTCCGGGCTCGGGCGGCGGCTGTATCCGGGTCGAGGGAGCTCGGCTGGCCGTGCCGGGCGCTGGCGCCGGAGCGGTCGCGGCGGGCTCGTGCGGGGCCTGGACCGACGCAGCCGGACCTGGTGTGGCGGCCGGAGCCGCCGTGCCGGCCGGGGCCCTCGGCTGCGTGCCCGTGGCCGTACCGGCGACACCCGTAGTCGTACCCGCAGCCGTGACCGGGGTGGTGGTGCCGGTCGTCCCCCCCTGACGTTCCAACCGCTCGATGCGGACCAGTAGCGCTGACGGGTCGGATCCCGCGGCGGGCAGCAGCGCGCGTGCCAGCATCAGCTCGAGCAGGAGCCGTGGGCTGGTCGTTCCGCGCATCTCGACCAGGCCGGTGTGCACGACATCGGCGGCACGGGAAAGCTCGGCCTGGCCCATCCGTGCGCACTGGCCACGCATCCGTTCGAGCTGGTCGACCGAGTAGGTCTCCAACAGTCCCTTGTCGGGGGCGTCCGGGACGGCCGCAAGCACGATCAGATCCCGTAGGCGTTCGAGCAGGTCCATGGCAAAGCGGCGCGGATCGTGCCCGGAGGAGACGACCTTGTCGATGACGGTGAAGGCGGTGGCACCGTCACGCGCGGCCAGGGCGTCGACCGCCTCGTCCAGCAGGACGCCGTCGGTCATGCCGAGCAGTGCGACCGCCCGGTCGTAGCGCAGGCCGTCCGGGCCGGCCCCGGCAAGCAGCTGGTCGAGAACGGACAGTGAGTCACGTACCGACCCGGC
>NZ_CAAAFO010000021.1:82124-90821 GCF_900634715.1 Candidatus Protofrankia californiensis
CCGCCGGGTCGACATCCACGCCCTCCTGCGCGCAGACCGACGTCAGATGGTCACGCAGCACCCCGGGCGGAACCAGCCGGAACGCGTAGTGGTGCGTCCGGGACCGGATGGTGGCGATGACCTTGTCTGGCTCGGTGGTCGCGAACACGAACTTCAGGTAGGACGGGGGCTCCTCGACGACCTTGAGCAGAGCGTTGAAGGCCGCCGCGGTGACCATGTGCGCCTCGTCGACGACGAACACCTTGAAGCGCGCCGAGGCGGGTGCGAAGAACGCACGCTCTCGCAGATCACGGGCGTCGTCGACCAGCCCGTGGGAGGCGGCGTCGATCTCGGTGACGTCCATGCTGACCCCACCGCGGATCGACACGCACTGTTCGCAGACCCCGCACGGTTCCGGTGTCGGACCGTTCACGCAGTTCAAGGATGCGGCAAGGATGCGCGCGGACGACGTCTTGCCGCAGCCGCGCGGCCCACTGAACAGGTAGGCATGGTGGAGACGGCCGGTGCGCAGCGCCTGCATGAGCGCGCCGGTGACGTGCTCCTGGCCGACGACCTGGGAGAAGGTCGCCGGACGGTATCGGTTGTACAGCGCACCGCTCACTGGACCACCGGCTTACCTGCCTCATCGGAACCCAGGACCACGCCCTCGTAACGAAGGCGCCCACGTAACAAAGGACGACCCCCCGCACACCCGCCAGAGCCTGCTTACCCTTGCTGCCTTCCGGCCCTGGGGGGGTTCACGAGGGTGACGCCGCGCGAGGGGTCTGCTCGACAGTCTATGGCCTGCTGGAGGGATCTTCGCTGTGGGGTCGGCCTGCCACGGGTAATCGTTATCTGGTCGACAAACCGTAGCGAAGTATTTCATACCATTCAGTCTCGCGACGGCCCGAGTGCACGCCGTGCGAAGGTAGCGGCACCCCGATCGCCCACAGCGCGCAGGAAACTCGGTGAGGTCGAGCATGAGCATCAGCATCCGTAACCAGATTCTCGGAACTGTGACCGAAATCACCTTGGGTGAGGTGATCGGCACTGTGAAGATCCGCCTGGCTGCCGGGCAGGAGGTGACTGCCGCGGTGACCACCGAGGCGATCCGGGATCTTGGCGTCACCGATGGCTCGCAGGTCCGGATCCTGGTCAAGTCGACTGAGGTGGCCCTGGCCGTGAACGCGGTGTCCGGCCTGAGTATCCGCAACCAGATCCCCGGCACGGTTACCGGGATCGACCAGGGTGGGGCGATGGCCGTCGTGAAGGTTGCCATCGAGGGAGGGGACCAGATCACCGCCGCGATAACCAAGGCGGCTGCCACCGACCTCGGTCTTGCGCAGGGCTCCGCGGTCACCGTCCTGATCAAGTCCACGGAGGTCGCGATCGCCGGCGTCTGACTCGGCGGGGGATCGCTCCGCCCGGCGCCTCCATCGTCCGTCAGATCCGATAGGGTGGCCAACGGAGGATTCGCCTAGTGGCCTAGGGCGCACGCTTGGAAAGCGTGTTGGGGGCAACCCCTCGCGAGTTCGAATCTCGCATCCTCCGCGCGCCGGCTTAGCCTGCTCGCTGAACTGCGTTCAGCTTCGTGGGTGGCCGTGATGTCTGCCCGGGGGGCGGCCCCCGGACCCCCGGAGCCGGGCTTCGCCCGGTTGTGTATCCGATCGCGCGCCGGCTTAGCCTGCTCGCTGAACTGCCTCGAAAGGGTTCCCGGACCCTTTGATCATCCAGCCGTCGGCGGAGGATCCGCAGGTCCGGCTGTGGCTGCGTGCGGACGTCGAAGGGTGGATGGACCGGCACCGGCCCGGGTGGCGGGAGCGGGACTGAGCCCATGGGACGGGCAACGAGAGATCAGCGGATGCGCGGCCAATGCCCCCTGCGCCGGGCTCGATGGTCGGGCCGCTACCGTCTCATCACACCAGGAACTCACGTATGGTCACGAAAGGGCCACACACGGCGAATCACGCTTGTGTAATTAGCCGCGAAACGCTGTGCCTGACCGGCGACGTGGGTAAGTTCGAGCGGAGGTTGAGGGATGCTTAGGCCACGGCACCCGATCAAGGAGCTGGAGGCCGTTTTACGGAGCGCAGAGAAGCAAGGCTGGAAGGTCGACAGGGGCAAGGGCTACTTCAAGATGTTCTGCACCTGCGGTGAGCTCCACAAGAAGTTCGTGCACCTCACCCCGTCCGACCCCAACTACGAGAAGAACCTCCGCGGGTATCTGAAGAGCCGAACATGCTGGAAGGAGGACATGCCGTGAGGTACTACACGATGACCGAACTCAAGGCCAGTGGCCCGCTCGACGGCCTTGACGCTTATACTGATCTTCTCGCTGACGCTCTGTACAGCCTGCACAACGTCACCGACCCCGACCTTGGCGCCACCCTCAGCACCGGCCGCATCGACGTCACAATGATCGTCGATGCTGACACCCTCGAAGAGGCTCTGCACAAGTCCCTCACCGCCACGCGTACCGCGATCCACGCGGCCGGCGGCGCGACTCCCGACTGGGAGCGGATGATCCGCGAGGTTGGCACGCAGGCCCGCGAACTCACCGACGCCTAGCAAGCACCGGTCACCAACGCCAACGGCTCGAGGCCCGGCCCCGCTCGGGAACCGGGCCGTGAACCCTTAATCAATATGGGCGCGTGGTGGGCACGGACACTCTGATCACCCCTGTGGTTCCCTGGCCCATCCTGACATCACAGAGCGTGAAACGCCCGGGTAGACCGGCATATCTGGGTTCATCCGGCATCGCCTGACATGCCGTCCGAAGGGTTCGAATCTCGCATCCGCCGCGCGCTGGTTTGGCCTGCTCGCTGAACTGCGTTCAGCTTCGCGGGTGGCCGTGATGCCTGCCCGGGGGGGCGACCCCCGGACCCCCGGTGCCGGGCTTCGCCCGGCTGTGTATCCGATCATCCGTTTGCGGTAGCAGGCTGCGCGGTGTCGGGCAGTCGTCCGGAACGACGTCAGCCGCCGCCGCGCGCCACCCACGTCTGCCGGGCGATGGCGTATACGGCGTCGCCGCGGAACGTGCGGTGTGCGTCGGTCAGGCCGAGCTTGCCGGCAACCCGGATCGATGCGGCATTGCCCGGGTGGATCAACGAGATGACCTCGTCAGCCCCGACATGGGTAAAGGCGAACTCCAGTACCGCCGCTCCGGCTTCGGTCGCCAGCCCCAGTCCCCACAGGTCGCGGCGGAGGAGCTGTCCGGGACGATGCGGCGCCGGCTCGGCGCCGCATGACCGGGCTGGCCGAGCGCCACACCCTGCGGACTACTCCGACCGTCCGCCGCGCGCTCGCCGAGCGCCTTCCCAAGGCCGTGGCCACGGGGCCGCGTACGAGTTCATCACCGGGCCGCTTCTGGAGGCTCCTTACCGGGTGGGGAAGCGGCTGATGCCGCCGCTGGACGACCGGTTCAGCACCCGCCGTGGCACCTATCGGATCATTTACCGCATCGACGACAAGGCCATGACGGTGACCGTCGTCGACATCGACCACCGCCGCGACGTCTACCACCGCTGAGCACCGACCGGACAAGACGTCCGAGTGACCCAGCGTGACCGTGATCCGGGCGCATCCTCGCGTCCCGGACCGCGGTCTTTTCGATCTCTTGGAACCCACACGGTCCCCACGCCGGTTCCACCAATCAGCGTTTTCGGCCGGCCGTCAGCGATCACGCTCGACGCGGAAACCGCTGCGGCACAGGGGATTCCGGCTATGAGCGATCCTCGCCGATTTGCTCTTGATCGGGTTCGAATCTCGTATCCTCCGCGCGCCGGCTTGGCCTGCGGAGACGCCCCTTTTGGGGATGTCGCACCCTTGGTCACCGTGAGCGCAGAACGGGCAAGTGGGCACACCAGTACATGATCAACTCCTTGGGGTTGGCCCCCGGTGATCGATATGAGCACGTTGTGGGCACACGCCTGCACGCGTCGTCGGGTCCCTGCTGCGCCACCCGGGCGTGGACCGGTCCGAAAGGTGCGGCGGTGAACACCGAGGTCGGAGCGGACCACAGAAGCTACGGACAGAGAACATCACGGGTAGTCACCGCGCCTCGGTGCGGTGACTACCCGTCGCTGGGTGGCCTCGGTCATCGTCCCAGCTGTTTTGACGCGGAGGTGATGTTGACGCCCAGGCGGTCCTGCGCGCTGCGCGCCGCGGGTGAGGATGGCCTCGGTGGCGTCAGCCACGCCGGGCCGTGCGCTACTGCCGGGTCTCGTCCCCACGAAGTCGTTACATGAGAGCGAAGAACACCCGGCTACTGTCCAATGACAGAGACTCCTCGACGATCCAGCTACCGCCTTGCACCTGATCGGTGGGGACGGACACGCAGGCGTTGCCTGAGGCCTCGGCGTTCGGGAACATCTCGCTGACGTCGCTGAGGCTGTCCGGGACGACCCCGCAGTAATCGTCCTCGCCACCCGCGCCGAAGGTGTTTCCGCCCGAGCCGTGGAAGTGGATCGACAGGTCGACCCACGGTGTCCCGGAGCCGGTCCCGGTGTAGGTCACCTTGACGGGCACCAGCACGAACTGTCGGCCAGCGGCGGGGGGCTTGTTGAACTGATTCTCGGCGGCGACCTGGGCGGCCGCGTTCAAGACCGTGGGGCCCAGGGTCAGCTGCCAGTCACCGATGTCGACGGTGGTACCGGCCGGGCAGCGGCTTCTGCCGGGTGCCGGGGGCGTCGCCGGCGGACGCCCTGCCGGGGGTGGCCGAGCCGTCCGGCTGGCCGACGATGTCGGCTCCTGCTCCGTCCGGATCGATGCCGGCGCACCCGGTCATCGCCAATGCCACGGCGACGAGGAGCGAGAGGATCGCGGGGGAAGCGGCCCGTCTGGCACGCGTTTCAGCGGAAGTTGTGATTCTGGACGGCATGAAGAAACGCATTCGATGATCACTTTCTGGGTATCTTGTGGCGAGTATCGAAAAGGTGTGGACGGTTGACTTTCTCGTGGTGGGAACTTTGTTCAGGCTCCGTCTTTTCCGCCGTTCCCGATCCCTTTCCCGGCCCGTTCTGGTCGTTGGACGGCTACCGAAGGTCGGACTCGGCCGTTGCCTGAACAGATGCCGCGTGTTCGGTGCGTTCTGTTCGCGAGGGTCGAGGAGCTGACCGGAAGGGAAACCCCGGCGCGTGGCCGCGCGACGTCGACGACATCCGCTACGACGACGCGCAGACCGTGCTGCTGCACGGCCTGTTCGACCAGCGCCGGTTCCTCGACCTGCTGCGCGGCTACGTCACGTTCGCCAGCGTGGGCGGCTCCGGCCTGCGGAAGCGGATCGCGAAGGCGCACCAGTACTTCGCGGTCAGCCGGGCGGTGGAGAAGACCGTCGAGGCGATCCGCGGCGACGGGAAGGCCGGTGTCGTCTGGCACACCCAGGGCTCCGGCAAGTCGATGGAGATGGAGCTCTACGCCTACCAGGCCAGCGTCGACCCGCGGCTGGCGAACCCGACGATCCTGGTGCTCACCGACCGGATCGACCTCGACGACCAGCTCTACGGGGTGTTCAGTTCCAGCCTGCTGCTGCCGGGCGAACCCGTGCGGATCGGCAGCCGCGAACAGCTCCGCGCGGAGCTGTCGAGCCGCGCGACCGGCGGCATCCTGTTCACCACCCTGCAGAAGTTCGGCCTGACGAAGGAGGAGCGGGAGGCGAAGTCGGCGCACCCGTTGCTCTCCAACCGGCTGAACATCATCGTGGTTGTGGACGAGGCACATCGCAGCCACTACGACACCCTCGACGGGTTTGCCTTACGGCTGCGCGAGGCGCTGCCGAAGGCGACGTTCCTCGCGTTCACCGGCACCCCCCTGTCGGAGGCGGACCGCGACACCCGCAAGGTGTTCGGCGACTACATCGACGTCTACGACCTCACCCGGGCCGTTGAGGACGGGGCGACCGTCCGGGTGTACCACGAGAGCCGGCTCATCCCGCTGGAGCTGCCGCCGGGCGTCGATCCCGAGACGATCGACACCCAGGCCGACGAGATCACCGCCGGGCTGGACGAGGCGGAACAGGAGCGGCTGCGCCGCGGCGTCGCCGTGATGAACGCGCTCTACGGCGCGCCGGCCCGGGTGCGGACCCTGGCGAGTGACATCGTCAAACACTGGGAGGCGCGCTCCGACCGGATGCGTTCGTTCATCGACGGCCCCGGCAAAGGGACGATCGTCTGTGCCACCCAGCGGATCTGCGCGGACCTGTACCGGGAGATCGTCGCGCTGCGCCCCGACTGGCACGACGACGCGGTCGACCGCGGGAAGATCAAGGTCGTCTACACGGGGAACACCGACGACAAGGGCGAGATCTTCAAGCACGTCCGACGGCCGTCCCAGAACAAGGTGATCCAGTCCCGGGTGCGTAACGCCGACGACCCACTCGAACTGGTCATTGTGCAGTCGATGCTGCTCACCGGGTTCGACGCGCCGCCGCTGCACACGATGTACCTCGACAGGCCGATGCGCGGCGCCGCGCTCATGCAGGCCATCGCCCGGGTCAACCGTACCCACCGCAACAAGCGGGACGGCCTGCTCGTCGCCTACGCCCCGGTGGCCGAGCGGCTGCGTGAGGCGCTCGCCGAGTACACGTCCACCGACCAGGCACAGCAGCCCCTCGGCCGCGACCTCGACGAAATGATCGGCAAGGTTCGTGACCTGCACGATGTCATCGTCAGGATCCTCGCCGATCACGACTGGCGGACGGTGCTCGCCGGCGGCACGAGGACGGCCTACAAGGACGCCCTGCTCGGCACCGTCGAGTACCTGCGCGACCCGACCCGGCCGGGGAACACGGCGCAGGACGGCCGGCTCCCGCGCGCCGCCCGGTTCCGCGACGCCGCCGCCCGCCTCGAACGGGCGTACGCGCTGTGCTCCGTCCGGGACGAGCTGGACGACCTGCGTCCCGACATCGCGTTCTTCCACGCCGTCCGGGTGTCGATGGCCAAACTGGACGCCGAGGAGCGGCGGGCCGCCGGCCTGCCCGTCCCCGACGAGGTCGAGATCCTGCTGCGCCAGCTGACCGCCGCGACGATCGAGGCCGGCGGTGTCACCGACCTCTACGAAGCGGCCGGGATCGAGCGGCCCGACCTCTCCCACCTGGACGAGGCGTACCTGGAGCGGCTGCGGGCGTCGAAGACCCCGAACCTCGCGATTGAGGCACTGCGGCGTGCCATCGAACAGACCATGCGTCAGGCCACGCGGCACAACCTGGTCCGCCAGCGCAGCTTCTCTGATCGGCTCGTCGAGCTGATGAACGCCTACCGCAACCAGCACCTGACCGCCGCCGAGATCCTCACCAAGCTGGTGGAGATGGCCAAGGAGGTGAACACCGAGGGCGACCGCGGCCGGCACTTCACACCACCGCTGTCCGCCGACGAGCTCGCGTTCTACGACGCCGTCGCGCAGAACGCCTCCGCTGTCAGGGACCTGGGGGACGACAAGCTCGCCGCGATCGCACGCGACCTCGTCGTCCAGGTCAGGAAGTCGGTGACCACCGACTGGACGATCCGCGAGGACGTCCGGGCGCGGATGCGCACCATCATCAAGCGCCTGCTCGCCAGGCATGGTTACCCGCCGGACGCGGCGCGGGAGGCGATCGACCTCGTCATCGCCCAGACAGAGACGTTCGCCGAGGACTGGGCCTCCGGCACCGAGCGTTGACCCGCGTACGGACCATCCGACGGCATCCAACTGTTGGGCGCTACGTCTACGCTGCGATGGAAGGCGCCGCGACGCGCACAGAAGCAGCGCGCCCGAAGACCGCCCGCCACAGTTCGGTGCGCTTGTCGTAGGTGCCCTGACGGTACGGGTCGTCGGCCAGCCGGTTCAGGAGCGCGTCAAGCTCACGGCGGCCCTCGGAGGGTAAGGCGTCACGCTGTTGCTCGGCGTAGGTGACCCAGCGGATTATGTCTCTGGCCATTGGTCACCTCCGGATTTCTGCCTGGCGAGGTGGTCGTTCCGAGCACGCTGGGGTCTCCGGCCTCTATGCGTCGACGGTCCGCGAGAGCACCGGCTTCGATCTCCGGGTTGGCGGTGAGCACCGCCTGCCCCCACCACTTGTCGATCACTGCGGTCACCGGGTCGAGGTTGAGGGTGTTGTCGGCCTCTGCCAGCGCGATCCGCAGTTCCGTCACGAACATGTCGCGATCGTCTGGACGGAGCGCATCACGGATCGCGGGCCCGTTCTTCTCAACGCGGTTGCGGACCCCGTAGATCGGGATGGTGTCGGCCGTACGATCCATTGTTCCAGCCCGTGGGTAGAGCAACGGCGAGGAGAAGCGACAGTGTCGACCGCGTGATCCGCTGTCCTCGTCGACAGAACATGTCAACAGAACAGTTGCCGCCTGCCGCCGTTACGGCGGGGAGAAGATGTCGGCGGCTGTGACGGTGAGGGCTCCGGTCGGCGGGTTGCGGATCTCCTCGCGGGCGCAGATGGCAAGGCGGATCGGTCCGGGACGCTCCGTTGCCCGCCGGCCGTCACCGTCCTGTGGTCCGGTGCCATCGGCATCCAGATGATCTTCCGTGGGCAGGTGGGGCCCCAGGGCACGGATCTTCTCCTGGAGGCCGGCAGCCAGCCGCCGGCCGTCGACGCTTCGCGTCCACTTCGCCTCCCCGGCAAGCACAGGATGTCGGTCTCGGCCGGCCAGTACGACCGCGTCGATCTCGTCCCGGCCGCCGGTGCCCCAGTAGGGTCCGACCGCGACGATGTCCGGTCCCAGCGAACCC
>NZ_CAAAFO010000021.1:91092-96393 GCF_900634715.1 Candidatus Protofrankia californiensis
CTCCCGGAACGACTCCTCCCAGGGAGCGCCGAAATGGTCGTCAAGGCTTTTGAGCAGCACGGGTAGCAGTGCTTCCCCGAGACCGCGGTCGATCTCGGGGCGGAACCGGGAAAGTATTCCGAGATAGAAGGCGAGAAAGTTGTCGGCGATCCGGTAGACACGGCGCCGGCTGCGAGGAGTGTCGGTCACCGGCATGATTCGCTCAACGAGCCGTAGTTCGATGAGCCGGTCCAGGGTGCGCGCCGGTTCGGCCCGGATGTAGTCCTTGATCTCGTTGTACTGCGTACGGCCCGAGGCGATGGCGTGTAGTACCGCCGCCGGATGTTCGCCGTGCTCCATTTCGGTCGCCAGCACAAGCTGTCCCTCTGTGAGCAGGGATGCGCCGGGTCGGCAGGCCAGCCGCAGCAGGTTGTCGGTGATGCCCGCATCCTGATCCCACCACGACAGGTACAGCGGTACCCCGCCGACCAACCCGTACACGAATGCCCGGTCGGCCGGCGTGAGCCCGGGCAGCATCAACGCGGCCTCGTTCGGGCGGAAGGGATGCAGCGACAGCGACAGGTCGAATCGGCCGTAGAGCGGCGCCCGCTGTTCCTGTAGCGCGGTCATGTGCCGCACCGCCGACCCGCACAGCAGCAGCCGCAACTTGGTCCTACCCGCGGCGCGGTCGAGGAAGGCCCGCAGCACTCCTGGAAGATCCGGTGAGGTTGCGACAATCTCCGGGAACTCGTCCAGGACGACGAGAAGCGGCTCGTGCTCCGCTGTCGCGGCCAGGTCGTCGAGTGCGTCGTCCCAATCGGAGTATGGGCGCGCGAGCAGGTCCCGGAACCGCCCGGGGACGCCGTCCACGACCTGGCGGGACAACTGCGCCAGCTCGCCCGAGGCCGCGCGGCCGGCACCAGTGTGGAAAACCGACCGCCGTCCGGCGGCGAAGCGGTGTAGCAGGGCGGTCTTGCCGACTCTGCGCCGTCCCCATACCACTGCTGGCCGTGGGTCGGTCGAGGCCCACCAGCGTTCCAGCGCTGCAAGCTCTTCGGTGCGATTGACGAACGTCATCCGCCTCTACTCACGTCGCGTGCTACTTACATCATCTGTAACTTACGTCGGATGCTAGTAGGCTGCCGGCAAGCCACGGGTGTTCCGGCGGGGTGGCGTGCCGTTCGCGAGCGGCTCAGATGTCCTTGACTCCCAGGATGTCGGCTACTTCGGGGTCGCTGTCGGCGAGGAAGTCACGACAGCGGGTGGCCTCCTCGGTCTCGCCGATTGCGCTGGCTGCGCGGGCCAGTGCCGCGAGTGCTCGAAGGAAGCCCCGGTTGGGTTCGTGGGACCAGGGAATCGGCCCGTGTCCTCGCCAGCCCGCGCGGCGTAGCTGATCGAGGCCACGGTGGTACCCGGTCCTGGCATAGGCATAGCTGGCCACCGGGTTGCCGGCATCGAAAGAGCGTTCGGCAAGCGTTGCCCAGGCGAGACTGGAGTCGGGGAAACGCCCTGCGACCGTCTCCGGGTCCTCGCCGGTACCCAGCGCCTTTGCTGCGGCGGGATCGAGGGTGAGCTTCGTTGGCGGCGGGCCGCCGAGCAGGTCCGATCGTCCGGATGAGGTTGTCATGGGGTCCATCCTGCCCGGTCCGATCGGCTTCACGTTCGGCCTGCGGGGGAATCCGTCAGGCGATGGACCTGCCGGGAGGGGGTGGGCCGGCAGGTCCATCACATGATCGGGGTCCGAGGGTGGTGGAGCACCGGACGGCGACCGGGCGGAACACGATCGGATCACCTGTGATCTTTTAGCCACGAAATATCACATGATGTACATCTTGTGTGTCACAGGACGGTTGGGTTGGTGACGGTGACGTCCCAGAGGTTCTTGCCGACCACGCCGGCCTTGCCGTCGTCCACCCGAGTCAGATAGGAGTAGAGCGATGCCAGACCCTGGGACTCCCGCCCGAAACGTCCGTCCACCTGGAGAATGAACTTCTTCTGGCGCATCTCGCTCTGCCAGACATAGGCGTCGGGGCGGACCTCGCCGGACAGAGCGCTGGACAGCGTCGTTCCGGTGAAGTCCGCCGAGTCCAGCAGGGCCTTGGCGCGATCCAGCGTCATCGCCGGTTGTGCCGGAGTGATCGCGCGCTCTATCGCACCGGCACTGGACGTGCCAGCGGACGACGACGGTGCCGGGCCGTTGCGGGTCAGGCCCATCTTGGCCGCGCAGGACGGCCACGGGGACCAGCCGCGGGAGTTGTAAAGCTTGTAGGCGGCCTCGTCCTGGAGCGCCGACGGCGCGTCGCTGGGTAGACCGGAGTAACCCAGACCGCGCCAGGTCCCGGTGTCGAACTGGTAGGCGCCGTAGTAGCCGTTGCCGGTGTTGATCCGATAGTTGCCGCCGGACTCGCACTGACGGAGCTTGGCGAAGTCGTCCGCGGTTGCGGCACCTGCGGGTGCGGCCGTGACAGCCAGACCGCTGCCCACGAGTGCTGTTACGGCACCGGTGGTACGCAGGACCTTCATGACGGTGGAGGGATGCTGCGGGGCGCGGTGCCTGCCACCAGACGGCATGTGGGTCGGTCCTTCCCGTCGCCTACGAGGTGAGCTGTCGGGTGCGGGCGGGAACAAGCCCGGCCGGTAGCGCTGATGGGCGCTGCCGGCTTTACCCCAAGGACTCCGTGTGCGGACGTCCGGATGTTGGTTCCCCCGCTCCTGTCCTTGTGGCTCCGCGGTAGATCGTGCCGTACCGGACGGGGACAGGATTCGGCGTCCGTCCGGGCGGCCTCACCGATCCGGTGAGTGGGAAGAACTCTAGCGAGTCTGGCTCTATCGAAGCAAATCGGGGTGTCGGATGAACTACACCCACGTGACTCCTATCACCCGAATGGGCTAAACACCTTGAACAAGTGACTCTACCTGGCGATCCGGACCTCTCTGTGACAGGGTCGTCTTCTTCAGATTTTATAACTTAAAGTGATAAATTCAGTCTTATCCGTATTTCTGGTTGCGCTGACTGTCACCTCTCAAGTGCTCTGGGGAGCAGGACCGCCCGGATCGGTCCCTGGGCCTCTCGGATCGGCTTCCGGACCTCTCAGACGGGCTTCGCCGATCCGGGAGGGACCTCGGATCCGGGCAGGGACCTCGAGTGCGAAACGATCGTGATCGCGCTGTCTGCGGTCCTCCAGCGCGATCCGCCGCGTGCCTGACCACGGGCGAGCCGGCGGCTGTCGGTCAGGTGAGCCGCCGGCTGTCGGGTCGTTCAGGCGAAGGTGGCCGCCCGGGTCCGTGGGCCGCAGATGCCGTCCACCCGCAGGCCCTTCGAACCCTGCAGAAGGCCGGCCGCAAAAGCCGACTGGGGGCCGTAGCGACCGTCGATCAAGATCTTGTAACCGAGCGCGTTCATCTGGAGCTGCCAGGCTCGTACGTCCGATCGCACCTGATGGATCAGCCCGGTGGTGAACAACGTGCTGTCCGGGGCGTCCAACAGGCTCTCCGCGCTCTGGCGCACCACCAAGCGTCGGGTGCGGGTCGAGTCGGACGGCGAGCTCGGGCTCGCCGACCCCGCGCCGGACGAGCTGGCGTCTGCCGCAAGTTGGTCGGCGCCCATCCCCTGGCCGCAGATCGGCCACTGGCCGAAGCCGGATCGGACAGCCAGTCTCAGCGCGGCCTCGTCCTGGGTGGCTGGAGAGGCGCCGCTGGGCAGCCCCGTGTAGCCGAGACCCTGCCAGGTGCTCAGGGCGAACTGGTAGGCACCGTAGTAACCGTTGCCGGTGTTGACGGTGTAGTTCCCGCCTGACTCGCACTGGCGGAGCTCCGCCCATGTGGTGGCGGCGCTTGCGGGCTGTGACATCACGATGCTTCCGCCCACCGCGGCGACCAGGGCGGGAGCGACCACCAGCGCTCGGGCGCCCATCCGAGCCCGGCCGGTTCCGTGATGTCGACTGCGAGAACGTGCACTGGACATATTGGTTATGCCCTTCCCCACGCCTGCGAAGTGAGCTGTCGGGTTCGGGCTGGGATTGCCCGGCCGCATTTGCGGCTTCACCCCGAGGACGCCCGATATCGGCGCCCGGAAGTGGGTCCCCCGTTCCTGCCGCAAGTTTGGGTTTTCGTCGGACGAGGGCAGGATTCGGCGTGCCGCCCGACGCGTGTTCGCTGTATCGCGAGCACGGCGGAGACCATAACAACAATTGCTGGGCGCCGAACAAGCAGCGAATCCGCTTCGTGAGGATGCACACATCGAGCCGGCCGCTCTTGCCGAGGCTCGGGATCGGATGGTAACGCGCACGTACGCACGCTCATTACTTTCATCGTACTTTTATTGCCGTGGAAACTCCGTATCCCGCCGTGGCGGTGACGATCGGAACCGGATTATCCGGGTAGCGAACCGTGCGTGATCCGGCTGTCCGTATGGTCCAGGTCGAAAACCTGCATCCAGGCGATCGGGTACCTGCGGTGCGAAATGCACCCGATCTCGCCGAACGGGCACCGAATGACGGGACGGGATGCACACCACCGTGATCCGACGATGGTGCGACGTTTCCGAAACCTGTTCCATACCGATGGCGGGTGGCCGTTGCCCCCTGTTCGGGGATTGGTGCCCGCACGCGAACGCTCGCCAGCCGGACGACGGGCCCGGTCTGGCGAGCGTGTTGTTGAGTTGCCCTGCCCGGAGTGGGTTCAGCCGGCGAGGGAACGTCCCACGGAACGCAGGTCCTCGCACGCCTTCACGACCCGGGCGGCCATGCCGATTTCGGCTGCCTTGCCGTAGCTGCGCGGGTCGTACTGCTTCTTCACGCCGACCTCGCCGTCCACTTTCAGAACGCCGTCGTAGTTCCTGAAGATGTGATCGGCAACCGGCCGGGTGAACGCGTATTGGGTGTCGGTGTCCACGTTCATCTTGATCACGCCGTAATCCAGCGCTTCGCGGATCTCGGACAGGTCGGAACCGCTCCCGCCGTGGAAGACCAGATCGAGCGGTTTGGCGTCGGCTGGCAACCCGAGCTTCTGCGCGACATACTGCTGCCCATCCCGAAGGATACTCGGACGGAGTTTCACATTGCCCGGCTTGTATACCCCGTGCACGTTTCCGAAGGTTGCTGCGACCATGTAGCGGCCCCGCTCCCCGGCGCCGAGGACCTCGACGGTCCGCCACATGTCCTCGGGTGTGCTGTACAGCTTCTCGTCGATCGCGCCGACGATGCCGTCCTCCTCGCCGCCGACAACACCGATCTCCACTTCCAGGATGATTTTGGCCTGGTCCGTGTCCGTCAGCAACGCATCGGCAATCTTGAGGTTCTCCTCGATCTCGACTGCGGAGCC
>NZ_CAAAFO010000021.1:96742-101412 GCF_900634715.1 Candidatus Protofrankia californiensis
TGGAACAGCGGCTCACGTCCCTCCTTGAGCACCCGCTCCTTGGAGATTGCGAGCAGGGGGCGCAGGTAGGTGTCGAGCTTGCCGGCCGGACAGTGGTCGGTGTGCAGGGCGATGTTGACCGGGTACGCCTTGGCGACATGGTGGGCGAACTCGGCCAGCGCCTGGGCGCCGAGAACCATGTTCTTCACCCTGGTACCGGAGAGAAATTCGGCCCCTCCGGTGGAAACCTGTACGATACCGTCGCTCCCGGCGTCGGCGAAGCCCTTCAACGCGGCATTCAGGGTTTCGCTCGACGTGACGTTGATCGCGGGGTAGGCGAATGCTTCGGCCTTGGCCCGGTCGAGCATCTGCACGTAGACATCTGGGGTGGCAATGGGCATCGGTCTGGCTCCTGTGGACAGTCGGGGCACGACGTGTCCGATTCGGTGATATTTTACCGATTCGGACGTGCGTCGTGCCGGGAAGTTGCGCGAAGGGTATGACGAGCGGTCCCCCTTCGGCGGGCAGGCTGCGACGGGTGAGCGTGGATGGTCTGCCGGGCGTGGTGTTCTATGACGTCATCCTCACTCTCGTCTTCGTCGAGAGCGGTGTCATCCGTCGGTTTCCGGCTACCCGGTGACACCGTCCTGCTCGCCGCCGGGGTTGCTCGCGGCCGACTCGGGCGCGGGCACGTCGCTCACTGTGTGGGAGCACATCCGGTAGATCTTCGATCGCACGGATCTCGCCGCCCCGGCCTGCGTCGACCTGCGTCCAGCAGACATACCCTGGCGACCGGGGTACCGTCGATCGCGATTTCCGGTGCCATGGTTGGTTATGCTACCGGGAAGCGCCCGGCCGCGCCCCCGTCCGAATGCAGTGAGGGCCGTCTGTCCGGCCGGACTCGTGCCTTCTAGCAGCGCTTTGGTACTCCGGCCTCGGGCTTGCGGTCCGGCCTGTTCTGTGGGCACGGACCTTTGTCCCGCCGCGCTCCGGGGCATGGTGATGACGCCGCGGGCCGGTCCGGTCTCGTCGTGGTCATCGAAGTGCCGTAGTCGCCGAAGCGGTCATCGGCGGAGTGGCGCGGCGGACGGGCCCGATGACCTGTCATGCTTGGTACTCGCTATTGTTGACGCCGGCTGGATGGCCAAAGGTGTCCCGATCATGTTGTTCGCGCCCAGGTCTTCGGGCCAGCGGAGGGGACATGCGCGGGGGGACCGACCGGACGGAAGGTTCCATGGATCGACATCGCAGGCACGGCTGTACCCGCCGGAGGTGGTCCGCTGCTGTACCGGCAGTCATCCTCGGTGTTCTCGGGGCCGGTGTGCTGGTCCTGACACAACTCGCCGACCGGGCCGGACCTGCCGGCGCCGACACGTCGGTCGTCGTCTCCCCGGCGTTGGCGTCGTCAACAGCTGCGGTCGCACTCGCTGCCCGATCGGTGTCGCAGCCGATGGCCGACCGCGGCACTGTCGGTGGGATCATGCAGCTTCACGCCGCCGTCCCCGCGGATACGCGAACCTGGGTGGCATTCGTCCTGAAGGGGCCCGGGACGATCGTCCGGGTGGCGCCCGCCGCGCCGTACGAAGCCACCGTCGACACCCGCCTGCTACCCGACGGCGCCTACACGTTGAACGAGATCGTGTTCCAGTCGTACCGAACCCCCTCGGTGCGCGCGAGCCGGTTGCAGATCGTCAACACGCCCCCACAGGCGACCATTGCGCAGGTCCGCGCCCAGCCACAGCCCACGGTCGGCCCGCCGGCCACGCCGACCCCAGTGGCAGCGTCCACGCCGGCCACGCCGCCCCCGGCGACGTCAGCCACGCCCCCGGTGACATTGGTGCTGTCTCCGGCGAACCTGGCCGCATCGGTGGCGACCACGCCGTCCGCCCAGGTCCTGGACGAGGCATCCCAGGTGGTCGCGCTCACGAATGCTGAGCGGGCCAAGGCGGGCTGCGGGGCGTTCACGGCGGATCCCCGGCTGACCACGGCCGCGCAGGCACACAGCGCCGACATGTCCGCTCACAACTATTTCAGCCACAACAGCCAGGACGGTCGGACGCCCTTCCAGCGCATGGCGAAGGCCGGGTACGAGTTCTCCATGGCCGCGGAGAACATCGCCGCGGGTCAGCGCACACCCGCGGAAGTGGTGCGGGGCTGGATGAACAGTGCCGGACACCGCGAGAACATCCTGAACTGCTCGTTGAAGCAGATCGGTGTCGGCTACGCCGCCGGAGGCAGTTACGGCACTTACTGGACGCAGGATTTCGGGACGCCGTAGGTAGATCGAAAAATGTCACTCATGGTAAGAGCGTGTCTGGGAATCCTCGTCCGCCCGGCGAGCCGGACAGACGGTTCTCGAGCACGCTCGAGGGTTCTGGTGATTGTCGCGGTCCGTTCCCGGAAAGTCGTGCTCCCGACATCCGGGTGCGGGCCGCGGCGGCCGTGACCGTCATCACCGGTTAGTCTGACTCTTCGGTCACGTCGGGTCGATACCGAGCGGTCGGAACGACGTGTTGGTAGACAGAGTGTGACGGGATGCAACGTTTATGATGTTGGCTCTTCCGGGACTGCCAGGGGAGCAGGAGGGGGGGACGTGGCTCGCGCGGTCGTTACCGGCGCTGGCGGATTCATCGGGGATGCGGTCGTGCACGAGCTGCGTCGACGCGGCTACGACGTCATACCGGTCGATGTCCGCCGCGGCCCGGGCATTGTCGTGGCGGACGTCACCCGACCAGGAGGCCTGGACAAGCTGCTGGTCGGGGCCGATCTCGTCGTACACGCGGCGGCTGTTGGCACGGGCGGGGGAGGGGAACTGGCCGCGGTGCGCGCTGGGGTGCGGCGCCGGCCGGCGCCGCTTACCGACAGTGAGCTGCGCTGGGTGACGCTCGAGGGCACCACCGGGGTGCTGGACGCCTGTGAGCGGGCTGACGTCGGCCGGGTTGTGCACATCTCCTGCGTGAGCGTGCTGGGCAGCTCCTTCCCGGATCTGGTGGACGAGAGCGCGCCCGTCACGGCCACCGGTCTGGCGCGTCCCGACGCGCTCGCCGCGGCGGAACGCGCGGCGGTCACCGCCGCCGCTCGGGGACTGCCGGTGACGGTGCTGCGGGTCGGTGACGCCTATGGTCCGCGGGCCGGCCGGTGGACGTTGTGGCCGCTGCTTCTGTTGCGGGCGGGGCGCTTTGTCCTGGTGGACGGCGGCCGCGGGCTCCTGAGCCCGATCCACGTCGACGATCTGACCTCGGCGGTCGCCGCCGTCACCGAGGCCGGGGAAGCCGCCGGTGAGATCCTGCACGTGACCGGCGGCGAGCCCGTTGCCGCGTCGGACTTCTTCGGCCGGTATGCACGGATGGCCGGGGTGCCCCTGCCGGGACGGGTGCCGGCGGCGCTGGTACGCGCGCTCGACACCACCGATCGGGTGCTTGCCGGACGTGGCTGGTTGTCCGGGCGGGTGACTTCGCTGCTGCACCCCCGCGGCTATGTGGATCTCGGCCCGCTGACGCTGGCCGAGCTGACCCGTACCGGAACCTACTCGATCGCGAAGGTCCGGCGGCTGGCGGGTTGGCAGCCGCGCATCGGTCTGGACGAGGGGATGGCCCGCACCGAGGTGTTACTGAGGGAGCGAGGACTGCTCGGCGTTGCGGAGCCCGCCCGCCGTGGGTGAAGGGCCAACCCTGACGACACTGCGTCTGCTCGCGCTCCCGCTGACCGTGTGGAACGCCGGGTTCGTCGCCGAGGAGCTCGGACCGCTGCTGGTGGGCACGCACCTGCACCGGGTGCAGGGGATCACCGTCGACGTGACCGGTGATCCCACCGAGGCGTTACGCCGTGCCCTGCGCCGCCGTGCCAGCGCTGGTCGTGGCGTGATGACCTGGACGGTTCGTGGTGACGACTCGGCGGCTGTCGGTCTGCTGGCGGTGGACGCGTTCGGCCGGCGCGCGCTGGTGTCGGTGTCCATCGGGCGTCCCTACCGGCGTCATGGCTATGCCACCGAGGTGTTGCGGGCGCTGGCCGGCTGGCTTGAGTTCCACGGTTCGGTCCTGGTCGAGGCACGGTTGCGCATGGGTGACCGGACGGGCGAGCGACTGGCTGTCGCGACCGCATTTGTTCCCACCAGCATCGTCCTGCCCGACGGCTGGCGGGTCTGGTACCGTCCGCCACCGTCCTGATCCTCTCCGACTTCTCCGATCTTCCCTGTTTCTGCCTGATCCGGCCGCTTCGGTGACGCAAAGCGACTAGTTTGGCCCCGATGTTTACGGCCAGACAGGATGCGGCACCATAGATGCGATGTCGCGAATGGGGTGGTGTGGGCTGACCACTGACTTCGCAACTCCGTGTCGGCTGATCAGCCGCGCGTGTCCTGGATGGGGGGACCGTACGGCTGGCGCGCAGGCGCTTGGGAGGTTCTCAGAGTGAGCGTGGAAACCCAACGCGAAGCCGCGTCCACAAGAATGCCGAATGGATCAGTTCCCGGGCCGCACGCGTCGGAGGTCACATATGACCATTTGATCATTCCGCCGCACTGGCGCCGTCCGGACGACTCCGGGCCAGGAGCGCACAACCCACTGTTTGCGGATAATCTCGGTGCCGGCTCGGCGAACCCGCCGACAGGCCCGATCACCGGTGCCATGACCGGCCCCCTGCTGGTCGGTACCACCGCCCGCGCCTTCGCCAAGCTTGACGACCTGATCCGG
>NZ_CAAAFO010000021.1:101738-102386 GCF_900634715.1 Candidatus Protofrankia californiensis
TGGCGACCATCGGCTCCGCGGGCCGTGACACGATGATCCGTCCAGTGGACGAGGTCGACATCTTCGTGGTCTTCAGCGCGGCCAACAGCGCCTGGAAGCGCTTCCGCTGGGACTCACGCGATCTGCTGCTCTGCGTCCGCAACGCGATCGGCGGCGACCGCATCCAGATGATCGGTAGTCGTGGCCAGGCGATGCGCGTCGTCTACAACTGCGCGCCGGACGTCCACCTCGTGCCCGCTTTCGACCACCCGCGTGCGGGCTATGTCATGCCGGACTGTGTCGGCGGCTGGCTGCCGACCCGCCCTGAGCGGCACGCCAGCTGGATGGCGGACGCCGGCCCCCGGGTCGTCTCGGCCGTCCGGCTGCTCAAGGCGTGGAACAGGGTCTGCGGCAGTCGTCTGCGTTCGTTTCACCTGGAGGCACTTGCCGGCAAAGTTCTGATCAACCGCGGGCTGAACACCCGGCAGGCGCTGGCAGCGGTCTTCCAGCACATCGAGGACAGGGGATTCACCGCCTATGATCCCGCGGAAGTCGGCGGTGACCTGTCGACCTACCTGCAGCCGCAGGACATCGACGCGCTCCGGGAACCGGTGGCCTTCGCTCGCGTCCACGCCGGTGACGCGGTCGAGGCGGAGCAGGCCGGCCGGC
>NZ_CAAAFO010000021.1:102738-105072 GCF_900634715.1 Candidatus Protofrankia californiensis
GCCGGCCGGAGGCCTGGTCGGCCAAAGGCCGCGCGATCATGTTTTTCCCGCGCGGCCGGAGGCCCCAGAAGGCCTGACAGCGGCAACGGGGCCGTTGTCAGAGCTTTTGAAAGGACCGATGCCCGCCGTTTCGGGCTGGTCCGGCAGCAGCTTCGCGAGGCGGCTGGGCCACCAGATTTTCGGGCCGATGTCGATGGCGAGCGCGGGGACGAGAATCGAGCGCACCACCAGCGTGTCGAGCAGCACGCCGAAGGCCACCAGGAAGCCGACTTCCGCAAGCTGTACCAGCGGGAGGATGAACAGAGCCGAGAACGTGGCTGCCAGCACGACCCCGGCGGAGGTGATGACGCCGCCGGTGACGGCCAGCCCGTGGCGCACCCCCGGTCGCGCGCCGATTCTCCCGACTTCTTCCCGGACCCTTGTCATGAGGAAGATGTTGTAGTCGATGCCCAGCGCCACCAGGAAGATGAACCCCAACAGCGGCAGGGAGGGATCAGCTCCGGCGAAACCGAACAGCCAGTCATAGGCCAGCGCGCTCGCGCCGAGCGCGGCGAGGAACGACACCACCACTGTCGCGATCAGGAGCAGCGGGGTCACCACCGACCGCAGGAGCAGCCCGAGAATCACGACCACGACCACCAGCACCACCGGAATGACAGCCTTCCGGTCGCGCACGGAGGCGTTACGCAGGTCCAGGTTCACCGCGGTGTTCCCGCCGACTAGCGCGTCCGCCGCCGGTATCGCGTGGACGGCTTCTCGAAGCTGCCTGATCGTGTCGAAGGACGCCTTCGTATCCGGGGGCTGCGAGAGAATGACGAGGAACTGAACCAGACCCGCGCCGCGACCGCTTTCCACGACGGTCGCGACTCCGGGATTCCTCGTGATGGTCGAATGCACCTCGTCCGCCGCGGCGGCGTTCGCGATGACGTATGCGGGTGAGGTGGTGCCGGCCGGAAAACTGCGTTGCACGAGTTCCTGCCCGATGACCGAATCCACGGGCTTGGTGAACCCCTGGTCCTGGCGCAGGCCGGTGTTCAGGTGCATGGTCGCGAACGCGAGCCCGGTCAACACCAGGGTGGCGGCAACCCAGATCGTGCGTGGCCGCGCGGCGATTATCGTGCCGATACGCGACCAGAGTCCGGACTCCTCGTGGGCGTCCATGCCGTAGCGGGGGATGAACGGCCAGAACAATCCCCGCCCGCACACGACCAACGCTGCCGGCAGCAGCGTCATCATGGTCACCAGTGCCGCGGCGATACCGATCGCGCCGACTGGGCCGAGGCCGCGGTTGGAGTTGAGCTCGCCCAGAAGCAGGCAGAGCATGCTGATGATGACCGTGGCGGCTGAGGCGACGATCGCGGGGCCGGCCCGGCGGATCGCGACCCGCATCGCGGCGTGCGTGTCGGTATGACGGGTCAGCTCCTCGCGGTAGCGGGCGATGAGAAGCAGTGCGTAGTCGGTGCCGGCGCCGAACACGAGCACCCGCAGGATGCCCGCGCTCTGCCCGTTGACGGTCAGCCCCCCGTACTCGGCCGCGAGATAGACCAGACCGGTGGCGGTCTGGTCGGCGATGGCGACCGCCAGGAGCGGGACCAGCCACAGCAGGGGGCTCCGGTAGACGATCAACAGGATGATCGCGACAACTCCCGCGGTGACGAACAGCAGCGTGGTCTCCACCCCGCTGAACACGTCAAAGGTGTCGGTCAGCAGGCCGGCCGGTCCGGTGATCGACGTCTGGAGCCCCGGTGGTGCCGCGTCCCGGACGATCCGCCGAATTTCCTTGACCTTGTTGGTGAACTCCACGATGTCAGCGTTCTGGGCGAGGCTGACGGCCAGGAGCAGGGTGTTCCCCTTCGGGGAGGGGATGGGCATGCCGACCGGACGCTCGGAGAATCCCTCGAGCCGGTGGCCGAGCGCCTCAACCACCGTCCGGTCAGCAGGTGTCAGCTCGGGGTCACGCACGAAGGCGATGATCGCCGGTACGGCGTCCCCGCCCGGCAGAAGCTTCTGGGCCTCGAACAGCCGGGTGGATTCGGCCTGTGAGGGCAGAAAGGACGAGGCATCGTTCTTCTGCGCTTCGGACAGCTTGATCGCGAGCGGGCTGGCGACGGCCGCAACAATGATCCATACAAGGAGAAGCACCCATTTGAGCCGCGGTCCCGCCGGCCACGCCGCAGCCTTCCAGACCTTGTCCACCGGACGCCCCCTCCCCACCGACCCCGACAATCGATCGTCGCAGGTAAACCGCTTGATACGGAAGCGATATGGAAGCCTGGACGCTCGCCGGTGCCAACCCCGGGTTCGACGGGATGCAGTTGGCAAGCGTCACCGTGA
>NZ_CAAAFO010000021.1:105684-111176 GCF_900634715.1 Candidatus Protofrankia californiensis
CCCCCGCAGCCCCCGGCGGGCCGCTTCCGCCAACGCCTCGGTGAGGACCCGGTCGTGCAGGTCCTGGTCGAGCTGCTCGGCCTCGGGTACCGGGTTGGCGACGACCACGGCCGCGCGCAGACCCAGCGCCTGTGCGTCCGCCATGACGGCCGCGACGTCGGCGGCGGCTTCCACCCGCCAGTCGACGGTGAACTCCGTCCGGGACAGGTAGAAGCCCGGGAAGGTGTTCGTCCGCCAGCCGAGCAGCGTCACGCCGAGAGTTTCCAGCCGTTCGAGGGTCGCGCCGACGTCCAGGATCGACTTCACCCCGGCGCAGATCACAGTTATCGGCGTGCTGGCAAGCGTGACAAGGTCAGCGGATTCGTCGGCGCTGTCGGCCCAGCCGCGGTGTACGCCACCGAGCCCACCGGTGGCGAACACGCGGATGCCGGCGCGGGCGGCGAGCAGGGACGTGGACGCGACCGTGGTTGCGCCGGTGCGGCGTAGAGCGGAGGCGACCGGCAGATCCCGCACCGACAGTTTCGCCACGTCCGGGGAGTCCGCGATTCTGGTGAGCACGATGGCGTCCAGGCCGACGGTGGGTATGCCGTCGATCACCGCAATGGTCGCCGGTGCCACGCCACGGTCACGGAGCAGGGTTTCCAGCTCGGCCGCCACTTCCAGATTGCGGGGACGCGGCAGGCCATGCGCGATCAGCGTCGACTCCAGGGCCACCACGGGCCGTCCCGCATCCAGAGCCGCCCGCACCTCGTCGGCAACCACCAGTCCCCCCACGCCCAGACAGTAGTGCATCCCCGAGTCCGGAGCCTGTCTCCCTGGCAGTTTTATCTACCAGTAGGGGCCTCGCCGATTCTTCTTCGGGCGTTTTCTCGCACGACCTGCCATGGGTCTTTCGTAAGAATCTCAAGAAGTGCTCGTGGGGTCCGAGGGTTCAATGCCACCGCATTTCTCACCGATTCCTCCGGGTCCACGGCAAGGATCTCCAGGATATCGTCAGAAATCTTGCGTTTGCGGGCGACCATACCTCGTACCCGGTCGTCCTCGTCCCGGGCAAGAATGCGGAGAACCTCCATGGGGACTTTCTTGTTGTGGGCAACCCAGAAGCGCATGTCAGGGTGATTTTTGACAATCTCAAGCCAGACTGGCATGGGCGCTTCCTCCTCGGCTGCCCGGGAGTACTCTTCTCGGTCCTCGCTTCGGCGGAGTCTGACGAACTCGTCAGGAGTTTCTATCATCGCCCCTCGAACTCGATTTCAGGCTGCATATTCCAGCGTGTCAGGGAATCCCTTGCCCGCTCTGGCGACACGTATGAGCTTTATAATCGCGTGCTCCAGATGGTTCTCGTGCGTGGACCCCGGAATCTTTTACTATTTCATGGTAGTCCCTGGCCTGCTTGTCAAACTTGATCAGTCCCCATCGGCCGTCGCCGGGGCCGAACTTGTAGGTAACGCTGTCGCTGTCTTCGTGCTGTTTTTCGAGCGCTGTATAGAAAGCCATCAAGACTCCTGCTGATCTCTCCATGACAATGAATCTCTATCCTTCGTCCCTCATCACATCGAGAACGTTCTTTGCGGCTTCCACCACATCACGCCAGATGGGCATTGCAATCACTTCGGCATCGGAGGAGGTGGTTCCAGCATCGATGATACGGCGCAGAGCTGTATCAAGGGATTGCGCCGTCTGGACCTCGGATGGACTGGACAACACGTATCCGAGTGCGGCTTGGGGGCTGTGCAGCACCTGGCTGTCATCGTAGAGAAAAGTGAGAATCAGATCGAGATCCTCCTGGTAGCCATCGTCTTTCCCTTCAAGTTCGACCCACATCCGTTTCTGCCACGTAGTATCGGCGAGATGGCGCAAGCATTCTATGTAGTTGCTGCGCATAAATGGATACTTTGCCGTCTGTTCGTCAGGGGGCATTCCAAGACCTCCGGTTCGGCCACTTGCTGTATGGAACGTGGGCTTCTACTCCTCACCGGCTCCCGCCGCCGCTTGTCACTTGCCTTCCTCTGGCCCCGGAGTCACCACGCGCTTACGACGGTCTGAGCCACCGCAAGCGGCTCCTCGTCATGCAGCAGAGCATGCAGCACATGCCGCAATAAGTCCCCCGCGAGCTTGAACGCCGCCTCGGAGGACCCCGTCTCGTCGAAGCCCGCACGATCGACTCGCAACAACCCGGCAGGCAACGGATCGGCCTGTGCATCCCCGGCCAGCCCGGCGAGTGTGGCATCGGCGAAGTCCCTGGGCAGTCCGGCCACCAGCGGGCGGCCGAGCTCGCTGCCGCAGTCGGCAACCAAGCCGAACCCGAGCGGTTCACCGAACGGGACTTCGAACGCTGTCACCAGGCTCTGCGGATCTGGCATGAATTGGGCTCCGAGCAAGGCGCGCATCGTCATACCGCCGAACGCTCGACTGAGTTCGACGACGGCCCGTATCGCTCGGCCGGTTTCAGCCGAGGCAGGACGCTCGCAGCGTGTGGCATAGGCGCTGTCATAGGCAGCAGACGCCTCATCGGTCCGGATCGCGGCACGACGGCCGCCTTCTGTAATGATCATCTTGGCTCCATTCCCCAGGCGCGCCGCCAGTTGTTGTTGAACATCTCCGGGAACTGGTCGATCACTTCGGGGGTGTAGTTTTTCATCAGTGGGTGCGTCTGCAGTGCCAGCTCGTGTGCGTCCTCGTAGGACATGCCGCCATCCATCAGCTCAGCCTCGGTGAGCTCGTGCTGCATGAAGTTGAGTTCACCCTCGGAGAGCGGACGCCCATCCGTCATACTCTGGTGGATTCTTTCGATCATGGCATCGTTCGCGGGCGAGTGATCGAGATCAGGACGTCCGAGGTGATCGGTGATTCGCGTCAGATCATCGGGCGTATAGCTACTCTCTGGCCTACGTTGAAGAGCTGCGTTGGAAGGCTTGATGCCCCGTGGTTTAGGGCCTCGTCCTCCTGGGTTGAAGCTCCCGCGGGCTTCGGCCATGACGCTACGGCCGGCGGCGGGGGCGCCGCCCAGGCGTTCGACGTCGCCGATGCCGGCAAGCGCAGGTTGGGGGAGCAGGTTCTTGGCGAGGGTGGTGGTGTAGGCGCGGGCGCCGCGGAGGTTCGTGGCCATGCCTGCGAGGTGGGTGCGGGCGGCGGTCAGGGTGGTGTGGGCGAGGGTACGTCCACCGCGCAGGACCTTTCCGGTGCGGGTCAGGCCGCGGGCGAGCCCGGCGGTAGTGGTAATGCCTTTGCCGCCGGGGACGGTGTCGAGTAAGGCGAATCCGACGTCCCACCGGGACGCGTGGCCGTTTCCGTATCGGACCAGGGTGTCGGCGAGGACGACGAGTGCGGCGGCGAACACGATCCAGGCGGCTGGTCCGCCGATGACGAGGGCGACCACGCCGAGAACGGCAACGGTGATCTTCGAGACCTGGACGGCGGCCGTCCATACCGTCCCCGCGGCCTGTTTGACCTTTTCCCAGGACCACCAGGGTTTGTTCCGGATGCCGGCATGGGAGGCGTCCCGGATGGCGGCGGTGCAGGTCTTCGCCGCGTCCTCCCGCAACTGCCGGGCGGCGTGGGCGAGGCGGCGAGCGGCATCGAGATCGTCCTGGGCGGCCTGCACGGAGTTGCGTGCCTGGCCGAACCGGGTCTGGGCCGCGTCCCGATTGCGGATTGCCTGCGCCACCTGTGCCGGATCAGGTGGGGGAACATCGGTGCTGGCGATGTGAAACGCTGGGGTCAGAGCGGTGACGGTCGACGACGCCGAGGTCAGGGCGGTCTGTGCCGGGCCTGTCAGCATCTGCGCCTGATCGCGCCGGGCCCGTGCGTCCCGCCCGTGTACAAGTGCGCGGTCGGCCTGTGTCTGCGCCGCCGCCAGGATCGGTTCATAGGCCTTCAGCGCCTGGCCGGCCATCCGGTGGGAGGTCTCGAGCTTGTGTAACTGGTTGGGGAACTCGTCCAGTTCGTCGCGGTAGGCGTCGCCGGCCTGGCCGATCCAGGCATGCACCACCCCGCCGGTGGCCAATGCGGTGATCTGTCCGCTGGCGTGCTCGACATCGGCGGCGAACTCCAGATACCGCCGGGCCAGCGCCCGCACCGCAAACGGATCACCCGGGGTCGGGTCGCCGTCCAGATCGAGGACGTCCCAGTCCGTAGGGCGGTTCACGGGTTCAGCAGGCGATCAGAGGCGTCGGGTTTCCCTCGGACGCAGCCTGTGTGGTGTGTTCCGCGGAACACACCACACAACCCCAGGCCGGACTACCGGTATGAGTTGGAGCCGCCATACGCGCCGCCCCCGGCGGGATCAGGGTCACGAGCAGGATACTTTATAGCGGGCGTAGGTGATTTCAGCCGCTGTGGTGAAATTTTCCACCCACGCCTGTCGGTCAGGAGCGGTCAGGGATTCACGGTCCGGCTGGTCGGTTGGACCAGCAACCCGCGGCGGTTCGGGGCGACGTCCACGACGGCGTCGTCGCCGTCCCGGATGGTGCCGGCCAGGAGTTCCCGAGCGAGGGGGTCGCCGATCGAGGTCTGCACGAGCCGGCGCAGCGGGCGCGCTCCGAAAACCGGGTCGTAGCCGGCATCGGCAAGCCAGGAGCGTGCGGTGTCGGTGACCGTCAGGGTGATCCGTCGGTCGGTCAGCCGGGCGCGCAGCAGGTCGAGCTGGAGATCGACGATGCGGGCCAGGTCGTCCTTGTCGAGCTGATCAAAGATCAGGATGTCGTCGAGCCGGTTGAGGAACTCGGGTTTGAACGCCTCCCGCACGGCGACCATCACCGAGTCGCGCTGTACCTGCGGGGGCAGGGTCGGGTCCGCGATGAACTGGGATCCGAGGTTGGAC
Organism: Candidatus Protofrankia californiensis; assembly: GCF_900634715.1. Lineage (GTDB taxonomy): Bacteria > Actinomycetota > Actinomycetes > Frankiales > Frankiaceae > Protofrankia > Protofrankia californiensis. The sequence continues at coordinate 110,507 of NZ_CAAAFO010000021.1, forward strand.
GTCAGCACCACGATCGTGCTGCGGAAGTCCACCGTGCGGCCCTGCCCGTCGGTGAGGCGTCCGTCGTCCAGCACCTGGAGAAGGATGTCGAAGACATCGGGATGTGCCTTCTCCACCTCGTCCAGCAGGATCACGCTGTAGGGGCGGCGGCGGATCGCTTCGGTGAGCTGCCCGCCGGACTCGAATCCGACGTAGCCGGGCGGGGCGCCGATGAGCCGGGCCACCGAATGCTTCTCGGCGTATTCGCTCATGTCGATGCGGACCACCGCGCGTTTGTCGTCGAACAGGAAGCCCGCCAGCGCCTTGGCCAGCTCTGTCTTGCCGACGCCGGTCGGGCCCAGGAACAGGAACGACCCGGTCGGCCGGTCGGGATCGGAGATGCCCGCGCGGGCGCGGCGTACGGCGTCGGAAACGGCCCGCACGGCGGCGTGCTGACCGATGACGCGGGCGTGCAGTTCCTCCTCCATGCGCAGCAGCTTGGTGGTTTCGCCTTCCAGGAGCCGGCCGGCGGGGATGCCCGTCCAGGATGCGACGACCTCGGCGACGTCGTCGGGGCCGACCTCCTCCTTGAGCATGGCGCTGCCGGGCTCGTCCGCGCCGGGTAGTGCATCGGTTGCCGCGGCAAGCCGCTTCTCCAACGTCGGGATCGTGCCGTAGCGCAGCTCACCGG
>NZ_CAAAFO010000021.1:111296-120998 GCF_900634715.1 Candidatus Protofrankia californiensis
CGGTGAGCTCGCGCCGTAGGCGCTCGCGGCGCTCCTTGGACGCGCTGTCGCTCTCCTTGGACAGCGCCATGTCCTCGATCTCGATGCGCCGGACGGCGCGCTCCAGCTCGTCGATCGCCACCGGCCGGCTGTCGATCTCCATCCGGAGTCTGGACGCGGCCTCGTCCACCAGGTCGATGGCCTTGTCTGGCAGGAACCGCCCACTGACGTACCGGTCGGACAGGGTGGCGGCGGCGACGAGGGCGGCGTCGGTGATCCGGACGCCGTGATGCACCTCGTATCGTTCCTTGAGCCCGCGCAGGATGCCGATGGTGTCCTCGGTCGACGGCTCGCCGACCAGCACCGGCTGGAAGCGGCGTTCGAGAGCCGGGTCCTTCTCGATGCGGGTGCGGTACTCGTTCAGGGTGGTGGCGCCGATCATGCGCAGCTCACCGCGGGCAAGCATGGGCTTGAGCATGTTGCCGGCGTCCATGGCGCCTTCGGCGGCACCCGCGCCGACGACCGTGTGCAACTCGTCGATGAAGGTGATGAGCCGTCCCTCGGCGGAACGGATCTCGTTGAGGACGGCCTGCAACCGCTCCTCGAACTCGCCCCGCAGCTTCGACCCGGCCACCATCGAACCGAGGTCGAGCGAGACGATGCGCCGGCCGCGCAGGGACTCCGGCACATCACCGGCGACGACCCGCAACGCGAGCCCTTCGACGATCGCGGTCTTGCCGACACCGGGTTCGCCGATAAGGACCGGGTTGTTCTTCGTCCGCCGGGACAGGACCTGCACGACGCGGCGGATCTCGGCGTCGCGTCCGATGACCGGGTCGAGCTTGCCGGCGCGGGCCTGTTCGGTCAGGTCCAGGGAGTATTTGTCCAGCGCGCGGTAGGAGCCCTCGGGGTCGCGGCTGGTCACCCGGTGAACGCCGCCGCGGACGGTGTCGAACGCGCCGCGCAGGGCTTCGGAGTTCGCGCCGAACTCGGTGAGCACCCGAGATGCCTCACCGCCCTCCTCCGCGAGTGCGACCAGCAGGTGCTCGACCGAGGTGTATTCGTCGCCGAGCCGGTTCGCCTGGCGTTCGGCATTGTCGAGGACGGTGATGAGCTGCCGGGACAACTGCGGTGGGCCGACGCTGGCACCGGTTGCGTGCGGCAGTCGGCTGACCGCTGCTTCGGCGCGGGCGCGTACCTGGGCGAGGGGCACGCCGACGGCCCTGAGCAGATCGACCGCGACCCCGCCGGTCTGGCTCAGGACGGCGACCAGCAGGTGCAGCGGGTCGACGAGCGGTGAGCCGTCACCGGTGGCGCGGCTGACGGCGGAGGACAGAGCTTCCTGCGAGCGAGCGGTGAGGCGGTCAGCGTTCATCGGAATCCTAAGATGATCGTTTTGGTCGTACCATCTCTTTTAACGCTCAGCATAGTTGAGTCGTTCCCGCTTAAGTTTCGGTGATGCGAGGCTTCGCGACGCAGTGTCCCTGAGCATTGCTGGTCCCTGAGCATTGCTGATGCCCGAGTCTTGGCGGTGGCAAGGCTGTCGATTGTGGGGCAGGTGGCCCGTGCTGCGCCGCCCGCCCCGGCTTTGGGCCATCCGCCCCACGATCACCTCTTGGTGGCCTCGCCGCGGATTGTCGATGACGGGCCCTTCAGAGGACTATTGCCTATAGTTATTATAGTTGTACCTATAGTTGCCGAATCGACCTACCGGCGAGGGCCGGGCCGCCAGACCACTATCGCGCTGCGGTCGACGGGCACAAGGTCGCGCCGGTGGCTCTTGTGCGCCTCGGCGACTCTGCGCTCGGCTTCGGTGCGAGCTGTCGCCAGTTCCTCGGTCAACTGACGGACCTGTGCCTGCAACACCATCACCTGGCTACCCAGTTCCAGGATCCGACGGATTCCCTGGAGGTTGACCCCCTCCTCCTGGGACAGTCGCTGTACTTCGCGCAGCAGTGCGACATCCCGCACGGAGTATCGCCGGCCACGTCCGGACGTGCGACCGGGAGTGACCAGGCCGAGGCGGTCATAGGCCCGCAGCGTCTGGGGATGCATACCGGCGAGCTGCGCGGCAATGGAGATCACGTATACAGGTGTGTCGTCATCATGAGCGGGACCGGGGCGCGGCGCTGCCGGTGTCCCCGGCGGACCCGCCGGCGGGGGGTCGGCTGTGCGGCTCGGTCGTGATTTCATGACCAGCCCTCCATCTGTTCCATCAGCCCTCCATCTGTTCCATCAGCGTGGTGCGCGGATCTTCGGGATGGGCATGAGCGAACTCCTGGAGTGCTGTACGCGCCTTCGGGGAAAGATCCGAGGGTTTTGGCACCGTGACGTCAACGGTCACGATGAGGTCACCGTGACCCCCGCTGCCCCGCGGCACTCCACGTTCACGTACCCGCAGGCGCCGTCCACTCGACGTGCCGGAAGGAATCTTCACCGTCAGCGGGGTGCCGTCGAGCGTCGGAACCTTCACCGAGGCGCCCAGGGCGGCCTCGACGAAGGTCACCGGCAACGTGATCGTCAGGTTCTGTCCCTCGCGGTCGAAGACCGGATGGGCCAGCACGTGAACGGTGACTTCCAGATCGCCCGCCTGACCACCACGCTCACCCGGCGATCCGCGTCCCCGAACCCGCAGCCGCTGACCGTCCGCGACCCCTGGTGGGATGCGGATCCGCTGCTCCCGCTCGCGACGGCCGGTGCCCAGGCAGTCCGGGCAGGGAGAGTCGATCACTGTCCCCTTGCCGAGACAGTCCCGACAGGGCTCGGACAACGCAAAGCCCCCCTGCGACCGCGACACCACGCCCAGGCCCCGGCACGTCGTGCAGGTCCGCGGCGTGGTGCCCGGACGGGCGCCGCGGCCCCCGCAGGTGAGGCAGGTTGCGGCGCCGGGCAGGCGAACCGTCGCCTCCAGACCGGACAGGGCCTTTTCGAACGGGATCGTGACCTCGGCCGCGATGTCGGCGCCGCGGCGTGGCCCGCGGCCGGTAGACGACCGCTGGAACAGGTTGTCGAACAACCCCCCCAGGCCGCCGGGAGCAGCGCCGGCGCCTGCTCCACCCAGCAGGTCGTCGAGGTTGAACGCGGTGGAGCCGCCACGATAGCCCGCGCCGGGCGGCCCGAACCCGCCCGGCTGGTAGCCGTAACCACCGGGATGACCGCCGGGGACGCCACCCGCGGCGAACAGCGCCCGAGCTTCGTCGTACTCCCGCCGCCGGGACTCGTCCGACAGCACGTCGTACGCCTCCGAGACCTCCTTGAAGCGGGCCTCGGCCCTGGCGTCGCCGGGATTCTTGTCCGGGTGCAGCTCAACTGCGAGGCGGCGGTATGCCTTCTTGATGTCGGTCGCCGAGGCGTCCTTGGGCACGCCGAGAGCGGCGTAGTAGTCCTTTTCGACCATGTCACGAACACTCACGGCGCCCCTCCTTTCGTCATCATGTCGTTTACCGACGCTCGAGGCGGACGCTGTTCGACAAGAGCTCGGATGGCATTGACTACTCGACGGTTTCCGCGGAGCCGCCTCCCGCTCCCGGCGCGCTCCCGGCGGCCGTGCCGTCCGTGTCCTGACCCACTCCGGCGTCCCCCGCCGTGTCCGCGGTCGCCGGCTCGGCGACCGCGACCTGGGCCGGTCGCAGCACACGGCCGGCATGGCGATACCCGGCCCGGAAGATGTCGACGCAGGTCGGCCGGGCCACCTCGGAGGAGTAGGTGTGCATGAGCGCATCGTGGACGAGCGGGTCGAACTCGTCCCCGCGGGAGCCGAACCGCTCGAGCCCGGCAGTCTCGAGGGCGCTTTCCAGCGACTCCGCCACCGCCTTGAACGGGCCTTCCAGGTCACCGTGGTCGCGGGCGCGGCCGATGTCGTCGAGGGTCGGCAGCAGCGCTGAGAGCAGCCTGCCTGTTGCCTGCTCGGCCATGACCTGACGGTCGCGCTCGACGCGACGCCGATAGTTGTCGAACTCGGCTTTGAGGCGCTGCAGGTCGCCGGTGCGCTCGGCGACCTGCTGACGTAGCGGTGCCAGTAGGTCGGCCTCCCCGGTCGGCGCAGCGTCATGCGGCAGACCCCCGGGCGGGGACGTGAAAGTATCCCCGACCGGGTTGCTGGTCTCCGCCCGCACAGCGTCCACCCGTACCTGCCCGCTCTGTGGATCTATGCGGCGCTTGTCCCGGACGATTACTGGTTCGTCCGGCGTGGGAACGCCTTGCGTCCAGTCGCTGTTGGGGGCCGAGGTCACTTCTTTTCCTCCTCGTCCACTATCTCGGCGTCCACCACGTCGTCGTCCGCGTTCGCGCCCGCAGCGCCGCCCGGGGTGGTACCGGCCGCGCCCTGTGCGTCCGCGTAGAGCGACTGACCCATGACGGAACTGGCCTTGGCGAGCTCGGTGGTGGCGTCGCGGATAGCCGCGATGTCGGTGCCGCCGACCGCCGCCCGCAGGGCGGACAGCTTCTCCTCCACGTCGGCCTTGACCGTGGCTTCGATCTTGTCGCCGTTCTCGGCCAGGAACCGCTCGGTGGAGTACACCAGGGTCTCGCCCTGGTTGCGGGTCTCGGCCTCCTCACGGCGCTTGCGGTCCTCCTCGGCGTACTGCTCGGCGTCGCGGACCATCTTGTCGATGTCATCCTTGGGCAGCGCCGAACCGCCCGTGATCGTCATCGACTGTTCCTTGCCGGTGCCGAGGTCCTTGGCCGAGACGTGGACGATGCCGTTGGCGTCGATGTCGAAGGTGACCTCGATCTGCGGGATGCCGCGGGGCGCCGGCGGCAGGCCGGTGAGCTCGAACATGCCGAGCTTCTTGTTGTACGCGGCCATCTCGCGCTCGCCCTGGAAGACCTGGATCTGGACCGACGGCTGGCTGTCCTCGGCGGTGGTGAAGATCTCCGAGCGCTTGGTCGGGATGGTGGTGTTGCGCTCGATGAGTTTGGTCATGATCCCGCCCTTGGTCTCGATACCCAGGGAGAGCGGGGTGACGTCGAGCAGGAGGACGTCCTTGACCTCGCCCTTGAGGACGCCGGCCTGCAGGGACGCGCCGACGGCGACGACCTCGTCGGGGTTGACACCCTTGTTCGGCTCCTTGCCGCCGGTGAGTTCGCGGACCAGGTCGACCACGGCCGGCATGCGGGTGGATCCGCCGACGAGCACGACATGGTCGATGTCGCTGACCTTGACCCCCGCGTCCTTGACGGCCTGCTGGAAGGGGTGCTTGCAGCGGTCGATCAGGTCCTGGGTCATCCGCTGGAACTCCGAGCGGGTCAGGGTGACGTCGAGGTGCAGCGGCCCTTCGGCCGAGGCGGTGATGTAGGGCAGGTTGATGCTCGTCTGACTGGACTGCGAAAGTTCGATCTTGGCTTTCTCGGCGGCTTCGCGCAGGCGCTGCAAGGCCATCTTGTCCTTGCCGAGGTCGACGCCGTGCTGACCGTTGAAGGTCTTGATCAGATGGTCGGTGACGCGCTGATCCCAGTCGTCGCCGCCGAGGTGGGTGTCCCCGGAGGTCGACTTGACCTCGACGACGCCGTCGCCGATCTCCAGCAGGGACACGTCGAACGTGCCACCACCGAGGTCGAAGACCAGGATCGTCTGCTCCTTCTCGCCCTTGTCCAGGCCGTAGGCGAGGGCGGCCGCAGTGGGTTCGTTGACGATCCGCAGTACGTTCAGCCCGGCGATGGTGCCGGCTTCGGTGGTGGCCTGGCGCTGCGCGTCGTCGAAGTAGGCGGGCACGGTGATGACCGCGTCGGCCACGGTCTCGCCGAGGTAGGACTCGGCATCCCGCTTGAGCTTCTGCAGGATGAACGCGCTGATCTGCTGTGGGGTGAAGTCCTTGGTGTCGACCTTCATCTTCCAGTCGGTGCCCATGTGGCGTTTGACCGACCGGATGGTCCGTTCGACATTGGTGACCGCCTGCCGCTTCGCGACCTCGCCGACCAGGACTTCGCCGTTCTTGGCGAAGGCGACGACGGATGGAGTCGTCCGCGAGCCCTCGGCATTGGCGATCACCGTGGGTTCGCCGCCCTCGAGCACGCTCACGACGGAGTTCGTGGTGCCGAGGTCGATGCCGACCGCTCGTGCCATGTCTGTGCGCCTTTCGAATCAGGATGGTCTGGTTGCCCGGCTTCCGTCGGGATGTCGGGCGGACCGTTCGTGTAGTAGTTGAGTCCTTCCGGCTCAGGATCCAATAATAATGTCTCTACAGTCAAACATGAGCCTTTGAGGCTCAGTTTTTTTGCGGAGATCTGATGGCTCGAGCGCACCGAGCAACTGCGGGCATGACTAAGGCCGGCGGGGTGCCCCGCCGGCCTTAGTCATTGAAGTTACTGGGACAGCTACTTCAGACCCGTTATGAGAGCATGCGGCTACTGTGTGTCCTGTTCAGGCGCTGGACGGTCCTGCGGGGCCGCGTGGTGCCCGGTCCGGCCCGTCGTCGGGGCTGTCGGTGTCCGGGCTGCCGTCGTCCCGGCCGTCGGCCGCGGAGCCACCTGCCGGTCGGTTCGCAGCTGGCCGCAGCGGGCGGACCGCAGCCAGTATGCGTCCTCGCCGTCGATCCGTTGACGGGTCGTCCGCGGAACTCTGCCCGGGTGTGTCGACTCCGCCCGTGAGTTCGTTGATCAGATCGTCGCTATCACCGTCGCCGTCGGTACGTGCTCCCGGGATGCCGGACCGGACGCCCGGCTCGGCGATCCGCGCGAGATCGTTCTCGATTCGGGTGAGCCGGTCGAGCATGCCGGTCGCGTCCCCGTCGCGCTCCAGGATGGTGCGCAGCGCATCCATCAGGGTGAGCCACTGGTCGCGGTCGAGGGTGACATGATCGGCAAGCTGGTTGGCCGAATACGGTGGGAACAGGCGCTGGAGGACGGCGACCACCTTTGTCACCTCGGCCGGGTTGAGCCGATCCGGCCGGCCGCGGACATAGGACACGAGATCCCTCAGGCTGATGAGGGTCACACCGTCGATCTTCCCGTCGCTCCACAGGACGCCTGCCTCGACCATGACCAGGATCGGCCGGACCGGCGCTTTGACCATTGGTAGGGCGTCGCGGGTCCGGGTGCTTACCTCCTCCCCGAGCCACTTGGCCAGGTCGAGAGGCTTTTTGAGCGGCTGTCCGTCGACCTTCGCTCCATCCTTGGAGTAGCGGACCGTACCGGTGGAGGCGTCACTTTTCATCACCATGACGCCGCCCGGCCCGACCAGCAGGTGCCCGATGCTCGCCTCGGAATGGGGCACGCGACGGTCATGCATGACCACGTAGCCGTACCGGCGCAATCTGTTGACCGTACGAGCTGTCTTACGCTCGGATTCGGCGCCTTCGCGCAGCGCCTCGATCTCGGGCACCGGGTCGAACGAACGACCGATCACGAGCAACGGCCAGCCGAGCTGGATCACCAGGTACGCGGCCACGGCGATGGACATGGGCAGGCGCAGGCCCGATGCGACCAGCACGGCGAACACCACCGCGATGGGGAACGCCCGTAGCGCGGCACGGGGCACGGTGTAGGCGAGACGCTCACGGCGCATCTGTGCGTGCTGTTCCCGGGCCCGCCGGTAGGCCATGTGCAGGGAATGGCCGGGACGGTCGCGGGTGTGGCTGCGCAGCGGGCTGCTGCTCCCGATCGGGCTCTTCGTCGTACTCGCCATCATGTCCACCGTGGATCGTGAGGTCGTGGTCCGGAGCCTGAGTCTTCAGCGGTCGTCGCCCTGCCGGTGCGACAGGGCGCAGACATGTTACGGGCTGCACTGATGGTGCAACCGGAGCGCTCCTCCGGACAAGGGAATCCCATAATCGGTCCAAATTTCCCGGGACTGACGGGACGTTGGTCCCCTTCTGAGCCGAATGATCGGACGGGCCCGCTCTTTGGTCGGCAGCGCCGGTCGGCGCTGTCTGGACCTCTTACTAGCTGCGCGTGGTCGGCGCAAGGAGGAGGGTGGGGACGCAAAGGGGTGAAACAGTCTTGTTATGGACTCCTCGGTGACCCGGAGGCTTGGGCCTCCGGTGTCGCGAAAGGAGCATGATCGCGCTACCTTTGGCTCTCTGGAGGCGGAGGTGGTGGGCTGGTTCGGCGTGCAAGTTACCGATGGGTAGCGATACGCTCCCACCGTCGGTAGGAGTAACTGGAGGATGTGTGAGACTTGCTATCGGCGGAGTGATCGCCGTTGTCGCTCTCGCGGTGGCCGGACGTCGGTTCTACTGGCTGTTCAGGCTCATCCGCCAGGGCCAGCCAGCTCCCGGCCGGCTCGACGGGGCGGGCCAGCGCCTGTGGAGTGAGATCAGCGAGGTCGGCGCTCAGCGGAAGCTGCTGACCTGGACGGTCCCCGGGCTCGCACACGCCTTCACCTTCTGGGGTTTCACGATCCTCATGCTGACCGTCATCGAGGCGTTCGGCGCACTGTTCGATCACAACTTCCACATCCCGCTGTTCGGGCACTGGGCCGCTGTCGGTTTCGTCGAGGACTTCTTCACCGTCGGGGTCCTCGCGGGGCTGCTGGCCTTCACGATCATCCGGCTGCGCAACGCGCCCGCCCGGCTCGAACGCAAGTCGCGGTTCTACGGGTCGCACACCGGCCCGGCCTGGGTCATCCTCGGGATGATCACATCGGTGATGGTCACGCTCCTGATCCTGCGCGGCGCCCAGTTCAACGCCGGCACGCACCCGCAGGGCGACACGAGGTGGGCGTTTGCCTCCTACCTGGTCAGCCGTCCGCTCGACGTCTTCTCGACCGAGGCCAACGAACACATCGAGACGGTCTTCCTGCTGCTCAACATCGCCATCATCATGGGCTTCCTGGTGCTGGTCGCCTACTCCAAGCACCTGCACATCTTCCTGGCGCCGATCAACGTCGCGACCAAGCGTGAGCCCAAGGCGCTCGGCCCGCTGGGTACCACCCCCGACATCGAAAGCCTGATGGAGGCCGACGAGCCGATCGTGGGCGTCGGCAAGGTCGAGGACTTCTCCTGGAAGGCGATGCTCGACTTCTCCACCTGCACCGAGTGCGGACGCTGCCAGAGCCAGTGCCCTGCCTGGAACACCGGCAAGCCGCTGTCACCGAAGCTTCTGATCATGGATCTTCGCGACCACCTGTTCGCCAAGGCGCCGTACCTGCTCGCCGCCAAGGGAGCCGCTGACGGAGAGGAGGCGTCGAAGGCGGTCGCCGGTGTCTCCGAGGACGCCTCGAGCAAGCACGCCGTCCACCACGTCCCCGAGTCCGGTTTCGGGCGGGTTCCCGAGCCCGGCCAGCCGCAGGCCGACCGTCCACTGGTCGGCACCGAGGCCGAGGGCGGGGTCATCGACCCCGACGTCCTGTGGTCGTGCACCAACTGCGGCGCGTGTGTGGAGCAGTGCCCGGTCGACATCGAGCACGTCGACCACATCGTCGACATGCGCCGCTACCAGGTAATGATCGAATCGGCGTTCCCCAGCGAGGCCGGGGTGATGCTGCGTAACCTGGAGAACAACGGCAACCCGTGGGGTGTCTCGCCCCGGGCCCGCACCGAGTGGACCGAGGGCCTGCCGTTCGAGGTCCGGGTGCTCGACGAGGGTGAGACCATCCCGGACGACGTGGAGTACCTGTACTGGGTGGGTTGCGCCGGCGCCATCGAGGACCGCGCCAAGAAGGTCTCCCGGACCTTCGCCGAACTCCTGCACACCGCGGGCGTCTCCTTCGCCATCCTCGGTTCCGGCGAGACCTGCACCGGTGACCCCGCCCGCCGGCTCGGCAACGAGTACCTCTTCCAGGAG
>NZ_CAAAFO010000021.1:121607-122201 GCF_900634715.1 Candidatus Protofrankia californiensis
CTGGCCAAGGCCAACATCGAGGTCCTCAACGCCGCAGCCGCCAAGAAGATCGTCGCTACCTGCCCGCACTGCTTCAACAGCCTGGCGAACGAGTACCCCGCGCTCGGCGGCGCGTACGAGGTCATCCACCACACCCAGCTGCTCGGCAGGCTCGTCGACGAGGGCAGGCTCGTCCCCGTCCAGCCCGTGGACTCCTCGGTCACCTACCACGACCCCTGCTTCCTCGGCCGGCATAACGAGGTCTACACCCCGCCCCGGGAGATCCTCGGCAGCATCCCCGGCGTCCGCAGCCAGGAGATGCACCGCTGCAAGGAGCGCGGCTTCTGCTGCGGCGCCGGCGGGGCCCGGATGTGGATGGAGGAGAAGATCGGAAAGCGGGTCAATGTCGAGCGGGTGGACGAGGCGCTCGCCCTCGACCCGGACATCGTCTCCACCGCCTGCCCGTTCTGCATCGTCATGCTCACCGACGCCGTGACCGAGAAGAAGCAGTCCGGCGGGGCGAAGGAGGGCATCGAGGTGCTCGACGTGTCCCAGCTGCTGGCCCGCTCCCTGGCCACGCCGGTCGTCCCGGTTGGTGCTGACGGCCCCTGACCT
>NZ_CAAAFO010000021.1:122560-123139 GCF_900634715.1 Candidatus Protofrankia californiensis
GGGCCCTCGACAAACCTGTAGGTGGAAACCGCTGCGGTGACGACGGTTTCCACCTACAGGTTCCGCTGTTGTAGGGGCGGCGGTTTTTACCTACGATCGCAGGCGCTGGCCGGACGGACGAGCCGCCGTAGCCGGTGCGCGGCGGGCCGCATCGTCAGCCGCGGCCAGCTCAGGAAAGCCTCGGCTTCCAGCATGGCCAGCGCGATGCGTGGAAGATTCCGGTTCGCGGGAAAACAGATGTAGCGGGGTGACCAGGCCGGTCGGAACTTCGCGTTGAACCGGTAGAGGCTGTCGATCTGGAACCAGCGCGAGAGGAAGACCAGCAGCTTCCGGAAACAGCGGGTGACCGGGCCCGCGCCGAGCCGCTGCCCGCGTTCCAGCGCGGACCGGAAGAACGCGAAGTTCAGCGACAGGCGGTCCACCCCGAGTCCGCCCGCCGCCCGCAGCGCCGAGACGATCAGAAAGTCGTTCAGCCCGTTGTCGGCGTTGCGGTCGCGCACCATCAGGTCCAGTGACAGGCCCCGGCTCCCCCACGGGACGAAGTGCAGCAGCGCACGCAGCTGTGGCTCGCATCCGCCA
>NZ_CAAAFO010000021.1:123260-142151 GCF_900634715.1 Candidatus Protofrankia californiensis
CGACAGCCTGCCGGACGTTGCGCATGTCGCGACCTTCAAGCGTGAAGGTCCGCACGTCGATGATGGCTTCGTCACCGAACTCCAGCACGGACAGGCCGGCGCGTTCCCACGCCTTTCCACCTGTTTCGGAGCAGCCGATCACCGCTGGTATCCAGGCATGTTCGGCGGCGATCTGGAGGAACTCACGGATCGCGCCCGGCCATGCCTCGTTGTCACCGAGCGGATCGCCGCTGGCCAGCATCACCCCGGACACCACGCGGTATGGGACGCAGGCCTTTCCCGTCGCCGACCAGACGACGGTCTTGTCGGAGCGAAGAGCGAAGTAGCCCAGCGAGTCGGCGTCACCGTGGCATGCCAACAGCGCACGCATGCCGGCGATGTCATCGTCGGACAGCTTCGGTTGCGGTTGTGGAGGCCGCAGCGCGAGGTACACGACAGCGATGGTCGTGAGCAGGCCCATTGTGAGCAGGGTCCGGGTGACGAGGTCCGAGACCCGCTCGGAGGAGAACCGCAGCGGTCCGTGGACGCCGATCAGCCCCTCCACGACGTGCGTGAACTGGGCGGACAACGGATGGGCCCCGAGCAGGCGCCCGCCGCCTACCTGCAGCAGGAGCAAACCGACCGTGACCGAAGCGGCGGCGAGGATCATCCCGACCCACAGTGCCCGCCACCGGGTGGTCGGATCCCCTTTGGCCTGGAACTCCCCTCGAGCCAGCAGCAGGCCGACGACGAGTACGGCGGAGGCGACCGCCTCCTCGTAGTCAAGGCCCTTGACCACGTGCAGGACGATGCTCGCCGCGAGCAGCGCCACCACACCGTGCCAGGCGCGGCGCTTGCGCCGGCGCAGACCTCCTGCCAGGAGCAGCAGGAAGAGCCCGACCACGATCGTGAACGCCGCAGCCTGCTGCGAGACCGCTCCGGGCAGGATCTGCCGGATCATGTCGAGACGGCTGCGCCATCCAGGCGTCACCGCGGAGAGGATGTCGATGAGTCCCGCGACGAACACCAGGGTGGCAGCCGCGGGCGGCACCCACGGGCGGTCCCACGCCGGCAACGCCGACAGACCCGTCCGCGAGGGACGCGTCAGCCGCGAGGGACGCGGGGATACCCGCGCCGCAGGCGCCGACACCGCGGAGATCGCGTCGATGCCGTCGCCGTGCCCGTCGACCTTGGCTTCGTTGGTCTTCATGGGACGGCTTCCGCGGCTGACCGTTGGCACGGACGCTGGCTCCTTTCCCCGGCTCGGCCGGGTTCTGGCCGTGCGTGGGACGTTATCCCGACCGTTCCGTGGTCAGGCAGGGGCGTTGCGGGTAGTAGGACGTCGCAGGCACCCTCGGGAGGAGAGGATGGATGCTCGGACTACCCGAACAGATCAAGGCATGCCTGTTCGACCTGGACGGTGTGCTGACCCCGACGGCCGCCGTCCACGCCGTGGCTTGGAAGGAGATGTTCGACGCCTTCCTCGAACAGCGGGCACGGCGCAGGGGTGACCCGTTCGTCCCGTTCAGTGTCCACGATGACTATCCCACCTACGTGGACGGCAAGCCGCGGGCGGACGGCATCCGGTCGTTCCTCGCATCCCGGCATGTCGAACTGCCCGAGGGCAGTCCGGGGGATCCGCCGTCGGCCCAGACCGTACACGGTCTGGGAAACCGTAAGAACGAGATCGTGGTGGCCAGGCTCCGCGAGGGTGGAATCGCCGCATACCCGGGGTCCGTACGGTACCTGCGTGCGCTGGCGGCCGCGGGGATCGGGCGGGCGGTCGTGTCGTCGAGCGCGAACTGCGCGCAGGTCCTCGCCGCCGCCGGCATCGGCTGTCTGCTGCCCGTCCGGATCGACGGTGTGGTCGCGGCGCGCGAGCACCTGGCGGGCAAGCCGGCGCCGGACACCTACCTTGCCGCGGCGAGGGCGCTGCGTACCCCGCCCTCGCGGTCGGCGGTGTTCGAGGACGCGCTCGCCGGGGTCGAGGCGGGCCGTGCCGGCGGTTTCGGCTTCGTGGTCGGTGTCGACCGGGTCGGGCATGCTGATGCCCTGGTCGCGCACGGAGCGGACATCACCGTCCCTGATCTGGCCGTCCTGCTCGACCCGGGCGGGCACGATGGTGCCGGTGCCGGCGGTGACCGGGCCGGTTGTGCGGCGGCGGGCAACGGAAGCCTTTCGTGATCGGCAACGTGTCCTTCCCGGTCGAGCCGTGGTATTTGCGTGAGTGCGGTCTCGACCCGCAGCTGCTGGCCCGCTCGGAGTCGCTGTTCGCGCTGTCCAACGGGCATGTCGGTCTTCGGGCGAACCTGGACGAGGGCGAGCCGCACGCCCTGCCCGGCACCTATCTCAACTCCGTTCACGAGCTGCGGCCGCTGCCGTACGCCGAAGCCGGATACGGTTACCCGGAGTCCGGCCAGACGGTCATCAACGTCACCAACGGCAAGCTCATCCGCCTGCTGGTGGACGATGAACCCTTCGACGTCCGCTACGGGGACCTGCGGTCACACGAACGGGTACTGGACTTGCGCGCGGGTGTGCTCAGGCGCACGACCGAGTGGGTGTCGCCGGCCGGTCAGGCGATCCGGGTGTCGGCGGTACGCCTGGTGTCCTTCGTCCAGCGGGCCATGGCGGCGATCTGCTACGAGGTCGAGCCGCTCGACGCCCCGGCGCGGCTGGTGGTCCAGTCCGAACTGGTTGCCAACGAGCAGCTGCCGCCGCAGAGCGCGGACCCGCGGGCGGCTGCCGTCCTGGAGGCACCACTGCAGGCGGAGTGGAACGGCAGCCACGGTGCCTATGCGGAGTTGGTGCACAGGACGCGCCACAGCGGCATCAGGGTCGCCACGGCGATGGACCATGTGATTGACCCGCTGCCCGGGCTGGGGGTCACCGCCGAAAGCGACGAGGACTCCTGCCGGATCACCGTAACGGCTGTGCTGGACGCCGGCAGCACGTTGCGGATGGTCAAGTTCATCGCCTACGGCTGGTCGGAGCAGCGGTCCCTGCCGGCGCTGCGGGACCAGGCCGCCGCCGCGCTGACCGCCGCCCGGCAGACCGGCTGGGAGGGCCTGCTCGCCGAGCAGCAGGCGTACCTCGACGACTTCTGGGCTCGTGCCGACGTCGAGGTCGACGGTGACGCCGAGGTGCAGCAGGCTGTCCGGTTCGCCCTGTTCCACGTCCTGCAGGCGGGTGCGCGGGCCGAGCGCCGGTCGATCCCGGCCAAGGGGCTGACCGGTCCCGGCTACGACGGTCATGCCTTCTGGGACACCGAGGGCTATGTCCTGCCGGTGCTCACCTACACTGCTCCGCACGCGGCGGCGGACGCCCTGCGGTGGCGTCAGGCCACCCTGCCCATGGCCCGTGAACGGGCCCGCACACTCGGCTTCTCCGGTGCGGCGTTCCCCTGGCGGACCATTCACGGCGAGGAGTGCTCGGGGTACTGGCCGGCTGGCACGGCGGCGTTCCACATCAACGCCGACATCGCTGACGCGGTCGTCCGGTACGTCCGCGTGACCGGGGACGACGACTTCGAACGCGACGTCGGCCTGGAACTGCTCGTCGACACCGCCCGGTTGTGGCGTTCCCTCGGCCATCACGACCTCGACGGTGACTTCAACATCGACGGCGTGACCGGACCGGATGAGTACAGCGCGGTCGCGGACAACAACGTCTACACGAACCTGATGGCGCAGCAGAACCTGGTCGAGGCGGCAAACGCGGTCCGGCGGCATCCGGACAAGGCGCGTGAACTCGGCGTGGACGCGGAGGAGACCGCCTCCTGGCGCGACGCGGCCGAGGACATGTACATCCCGTTCGACGAGAAGCTGGGCGTGCATCCGCAGTCCGAGGGGTTCACCCGCCACCAGGTGTGGGACTTCGAGCACACGCGTCCCGACCAGTACCCCATGTTGCTGCACTTCCCGTACTTCGACCTGTACCGCAAGCAGGTCGTCAAACAGGCCGATCTGGTGCTGGCGATGCAGCGCAGGGGGGAGGCGTTCACCGAGGAGCAGAAGGCCCGTAACTTCGCCTACTACGAGGCCCTGACCGTCCGCGACTCGTCGTTGTCGGCGTGCTGCCAGGCGGTGATGGCGGCCGAGGTCGGCCATCTCGGGCTCGCCCACGACTACCTGCGTGAGGCTGCGCTGACGGACCTGCGCGACCTGCAGAACCGGGCCGTGGACGGTCTGCACATCGCCTCGCTCGCGGGAAGCTGGATCGCGCTGGTCGAGGGGTTCGGTGGGCTGCGTGACATCGGGGGGACGTTGTCGTTCACGCCGCGCGTGCCGGAGGGGATCAGCCGGCTCGCGTTCGTGCTGTCCCGGCAGGGACGGCGGCTGCGGGTCGAGGTCACCGACTCCACCGCGTCCTATGTGCTGCTGCGCGGCGATCCGACCGTCATCGTCCACCATGGTGAACAGGTGCGGGTGTCCGTGGAGCAGCCGGTGTGCTGCGCCGTGCCGCCGCCGCCGTCCTGGCCGCCGCCCAGCCAGCCGCACGGACGACAACCGGTGCGCTTCCGCATAAACCCGTGAGGTGACCGGCTCGCCCGCACGCGCCCGTGGGGCCGGCGCATATCCGCGCGACCCGACCTGGTCCGATCTGCCCCGACCCGACCCGACCCGACCTGGCCCGCCCATGCTCATGCGGGTGCCGCTGTACGGGCGTCACTGCGCGGAGTCGCGGTCGTCCGGAGAAACGGCGGCGCGGGTGAAGTCTCGGTAGGCGCGAGAGGGCGTGGGACCGCGCTGGCCCTGGTAGCGCGAGCCGTAGACGGCAGAGCCGTAGGGGTGCGTCGCGGGTGAGGAGAGCCGGAACAGGCACAGCTGGCCGATCTTCATGCCCGGCCAGATCTTGATGGGCAGGGTGGCCACGTTCGACAGCTCAAGGGTGACGTGGCCGGAGAAACCCGGGTCGATGAAGCCCGCGGTCGAGTGCGTGAGCAGGCCGAGGCGTCCGAGGCTGGACTTGCCCTCCAACCGGCCGGCGAGATCGTCCGGCAGGGTGACGATCTCGAGGGTCGAGCCGAGGACGAACTCTCCGGGATGCAGGACGAACGGCTCGTCGGTGTCCGGCGCGATGAGTTCGGTGAGGTCCTCCTGCTCGATAGCGGGGTCGATGTGGCTGTACCGGTGGTTCTGGAACACCCGGAACCACCGGTCGAGCCGTAGGTCGATGCTGCTGGGTTGGACGAGAACCGGATCGTACGGTTCCAGGCGGACGCGTCCCGCGGCGATCTCGGCTCGGATGTCCCGGTCAGACAACAACACGTCCCAGCACGCTACCGTTCGCCGAGCTTGGTGCGGCTGTCAGCCGGACCGTCCCGTCATCTTGTCACGGGCAGTGGTTGGCGAGATCCGTTGTCGAACAGACGAATTTGTTGTCGAGCAGCCACTGGATGGGCAGCGCGTCGGTATCCGGATCGAAGACCGGAGCTCCTGGGATGAGGGCGCTGACCACCTGGTACTGCTGTCCGTAGCCGGGTTGGTCGAACCACGGGCGGATGGTTCCGCTGTAGACGGAGAACGTCTGCAGCACCCGGTAGGCGTGGTAGTTGCAGCTACCCGGGTCCGTCGTGGAGTCCAGGTTGGACGGTGGGATGGCCCGGGCAGCGTATTTCGTGTCCTGCGGGGAGGCGAAGTTGCCGGTCGGGTTGCCGAACCGGTCGAACTCCAGCCCCGGGTTCAGCGGTGTCACCGCTCTCCTGGGGGTGCCGTCCGCATTGATCAGATATCCGTCCTTCGGCGGATACTGCCAGCCTCCCTGGCCTGATCGGGCGGACGGGTCCCACCAGGTGTCCAGGAACTGCTGGATCGGCTGGTCACCGGTCCGCTCGTAATGGGACAGCTCCCGGCCCACCTCACCGAAGATCGGCAGTTGCTTGGGTCCGAGACGCGAGTCGCCGCGGAAGTCGGCCGCCGAACATTGGTTCGGCGGCGTGTGTCCGGTCGCCGAACCAATTCTGGTTTGGCTGTCGTCGGTCGTGGACGCGGGTGCAGCAGAAGCGGATGTGGTGCCGACAAGGAGCAGGGCGCCGGCTGCCAGCGAGATGATGGTCTTGCGAAACTGCACGTGTTCCTCCCGGACGCGCGCTTGGAGTAGCGCATCGATCCCGGAGGGTAGTAAAAGATCTCCTTGCTGATGAGAGTCGGGTAGTCCGGACGGATGTGCTGTGTGTCGTCCGTCTTGTGCCGACGCGTGTCGGGCCGATACCGGTGAACACGAGCAGCCGGCGTGGTCGGCAACCGCATCGGTCCCGCCCTTTTTGTCATGATCCGGTTGCCGTGATCCGGACCGGGGCGCTGATCGAGCCCGGCGGTCCGCCGCGATCCCGTGGTGCCGGCCGACTGAATGGCCGACCGACCGACCGACTGGCGGGGGCCTCGCCATCCCTTGCCTGCGTGGGCCTGTAGGATGCTTCTGGTACTACGCGGGCGTAGTTCAGAGGCAGAACACGAGCTTCCCAAGCTTGCAACGCGGGTTCGATTCCCGTCGCCCGCTCCACTCGGGGCGGGCCGCGTCCGGCAGGGGCCGGACCTGCTCGTTTCGCTTATGCCAGCCCAGGGGGCCGAGCCCCCTGGAACCCCCACGTTCCTGTGGCTTGGGCCTCTTGGGCCGTTCGCGGGTCGCTGTGGGCGGCCGTGGTTGTGAGTGGCCTGGTCAGTCGGCTGCTACCTGCCATGGATCTATGAGGTCGATGCCGGTGTGGACGAAGTCCTTGGTGTTGCGGGTGGCGAGGTCGGCGGAGTGCGAGCGGCAGATGGCTGCGATCTGGGCGTCAGCCATACCGATGACCAGACCTTGCTGTCCGCGGCCCACGACGATGTCCGCGTAGTGGGCCGCCGCGTTGTCGTCGAAGGGCAGGACACGGCCGGTGAAGCCCGCCTCGACGGCACGCTGTAGCCGGTCGGCCAGGTCGGTACGGCGTCGTCCGTCGGGCAGCCGGGCGACGCCGTACCGCAGCTCGGCCGTGGTCACCGCGGTCAGGTAAACCTCGTCGGCGGGCTGTTTGTCAACCCAGGCGACGACCCTTGGATCAGCCCGGGCGCGCATCAGCTCCGAGATGACGTTCGTGTCCAGCACGATCACGAGGAGAAATCCGCCGCCCTCGGCAGCTCCGTGCGTGGCGGCAGCGGAATCTCCACATCATCGTCGAGGTCCACGAAGTACTGCTGGATCTGGCCACCCAGCCCGCGCCGCGGGGCCGGCCCGGTCAGGGCGGCCCGTAGGATCGCCCGGACCTCCGCCTCCATCGACCGGCCGTTGTGCGCCGCACGGACCCGCAGTCGCGCCTTCACCTCGTCATCCAGGTCTCTGATCGTCAACGTCGCCACAACCGGCCACCTCCTCTGCCGATCCAATGCTAGCACTGCATGCACCGTAGGCCGACCATGGCCGTCTCACTCCGACACCGACGGCGCGTACGGTCCTGCGGCACCCTTGACCCGGCTGCTCCACCCGGACGAATGAGCCGTCAGGGGATACGGAGCCGGAGGATCTTCGCTGTGCCCGTCACGTGCCCGCGGCAACGGTGGACACGGTGGACATCGGTTCGAATCAGCGTGCGTCGGTGGGCACCAGACCGTGCACCCGGAGATCTATTGAAGGTTCGGGGCCGAGCCCCCTGGACCCTCTACGTTCCTACGGCTGAGCGCTGTTTTTCGGTTCTCGTGCCCGTTGCGTGCCCGCCAGGTTCGAGGTGCCCCCGCTCGTGCCCTCCGGGGCGTGGGGCCTGATCCGGGCGAGCCGTGCCGACATCGCGCCCGCGACCTCGACCCCACGGGCGTGGTGGTTCCCGGAGTGTCGTTCGAGGTCACGTCGTTCTGCTCGCAGCTCCGGCAGGTCTGGTGAGGGCCGCCCTCCGGGCCGGGTTGGAACCCGTACGCGTGGCTCGATCCGCCTTGGCACCACGACATGAGTCAGGAGTTATGCTGGAAGCGTGGCGTAGGACGTTGTCCTCCTCGAACCGGTCGAGGCCTGGTTCCTGAAACTCTGCGAATCCGACACCGACACAGCGGCGTTGATCGTGCAGGCCATCGACAGGCTCGCAGCCGTAGGACCCACGCTGGGCAGGCCGCTCGTCGACACCATAGGGCACAGCACACTTCGCAACCTGAAAGAGTTGCGGCCTGGTTCCCGGGGACGGTCGGAGATCCGGATGCTCTTCGTCTTCGACCCGGACCGCACGGCGATCTTTCTCGTCGCGGGCGACAAGACTGGGCGATGGTCCCACTGGTACGAGGAAGCCATCCCACTGGCCGAAGCCCGATACGCCGACTATCGGGCGGAGAAGGACAAGGAGGCAGGCCCATGAGTACCGGACGACGCTGGCAGGAAGTCAAGGCTGAAGCGCACCGCCGTCACCCTGAACTGGCCGACCCCGAACGGCAGGCCAGGGCCCGAGCCGAACTCGACGCGTACGTCGCCGGTCACCACCTCAAGGAGCTCCGCCAGGCCATCGGCAGGACGCAGTCCGAGGTTGCCCAGATCCTCGGCGTATCCCAGTCCCGGATCTCCCAGATCGAGAACGGCGACATCGAAGCCATGGAACTGGAGACCCTCCGTGCCTACGCCGCGGCACTTGGCGGGCATCTCGACGTCACCATCAGCGTGGGCCCGCACTCGGTGAAGGTCGCATAGGTCGGTGTCGACGGGCCGGCCGAGATAGCGGGTCTATCCGGACCGGGAGCGGTACCGGGCGAACGTCAGTGGAAATCGGCATCTAGCGCCAAGGCGCATCGGTGTGGCAATAGGTGTAGCGACGGCCCCGGACGTCGACAGAAAATCCCACATCCCGGTCGACTCCGCCGTCCGGGATGGCGGGCAGGGACGGTCTCGCTGTCGAGTTGAAAAGCGGAAGGCCGTCCTTCTGGTCGAGATCCCGAGCGTGCCATTCGCATGCCAGTAGCACCGGTCGGCATCCGGTCCCATCGGTGGGTAACGGCGGGGACCGGATGGCCGCTGACCTGGCTTGGAACCCCCACGTTCCTATGGGCGCTCCCCCTTGGGACCCCACGTTTCTATGGTTGGGGCCGGTTTTCGGGCGCCTTGTGCCGTTCGCGTGCCAGTGGTGGCCGACGTGCTGTCAGGGCAACGGCCGAGGTCGGCCCCGTACGGCCTCCTCAGACGTCGCGGACGTCGTCGAGGCGTGCTTGGGCCAGGTGGGCTCGGTTATCGAGGACGCGTGACGGGCACGATCCGCACAAGCCTCTCAAGGCCGGTTATGAAAACCGCGGTTCGGGCCTGCTTGCGACTGCCGCCGCGTTGCTATCCACCATAGATACCGCTTGTCGGATGATTCCTTCGAAGTTTCCTTTCTCTCGAACGTGCTGCGCGCCCGAACTCCCGATCGCTGTGCCATCAGCGAGGAACTCGCATGAGCTGCGCCCGCGCGCCGTTCTGTCTTGATGGTCGGTCGGGAGCGGAACAGCGGTTGAGGATTGACATCCGTAGCCTTCCGGGCGTAGCCGCCTCGCCGGTCGAAGTGACGTAGGTCGCGCAGGACCACGTTGATGTCAGAGGTATGGTGATCTTATCCGATTTACCGGGAGTGTCCGTGACACCGAATACGGCAATACGTTCTGACCGGCTCCAGCCGTCGTCACGATCGGTGCTGTCCGATCGAGGCGGCGGCTGTGATCGGCCGTCGAACACGAAAGGACGGTATCGGTGGATCAGGTGAGAATCGGCATTCTTGGCGCCGCTCGGATCGCTCCGACAGCCGTGGTGAAGCCCGCGGAACGGTCGCCGCTGGTCGAGGTGGTCGCGGTAGCGGACCGCGACACCGAGCGAGCCGCCCGGTTCGCTCGAAAATATGCGATCCCGATGGCGCACAAATCATACGATGCGTTGATTGACGATCCCGACGTCGATGCAGTCTACAATCCACTGCCGAATGCGCTGCATGCACCGTGGACCTTGCGCGCGATCGAAGCTGGAAAGCATGTGCTGTGCGAGAAGCCGTTCACCGCGAACGAGGCCGAAGCGCGTGCTGTCGCCGCGGCAGCGGCGTCCGCCGGGGTCGTCGTCACCGAGGCTTTTCATTACCGGTATCATCCGCTTGCGGAGCGTATTCGTACGATCGTGCAAGACGGCAGCCTCGGCACGGTGCACTCGATCTCCACCTGGATGTGTATTCCCTGGCCACTTTTCGATGACGAAATCCGCTACAGCTACGATCTCGGTGGCGGCGCCATGATGGATACCGGATGTTACGCCGTCCACTGTATGCGGCTGCTCGGAACAGGTGAACCGAAGGTTGTGTCGGCTCGCGCCCTGCTGCACACGCCACGCATCGACCGCGCCATGACCGCGGAGTTCAGTTTCCCCGACGGCTCGACCGGGCGGATCGACTGCTCACTGTGGTCACGGCAGTTTTTGCGGATCGCCGCACACGTGACCGGGGACCGTGGTGAGTTGCGAGTCGTCAACTTCGTCCGTCCGCACCTGTTCAACCGGCTCCGTTGGACGGTACAGGGCCACACTATGCGGGAAACGGTGCGCGGGGAAGCGACCTTCGACGCCCAGTTGCGCGGTTTCGCCCGTGCGGTGCTGTACGGCGAACCGACGCTGACACCGGCCGAGGACGCGGTTTTCACCATGCGCCTCATCGACGATGTCTACCGTGCGGCTGGTCTCCCACCACGCGGGATCTCCAGCTGACCGGGTTGCGTAGAAGGCGCCGGAGCGCCCTTGGCGGCCGGGCGTGGAGACATATCGGGACCGATCCCGGATAAGCGGGAACAGGCGGTGCCACTAATACCACTGATGCCGGTAATACCAGTGATCACCTGTCGAGATCAGGACTGCGAGTCAACCTGCGGAGGCTGGCTGGCACCGGGCGGTGTCAGCGGCCAGCCGTCGGATCCGACCAGACGGGCCAGGTCGTCCGGGGTGTCGACGTCGTCGGGGGAGCCGGTGCCGTCGCAGGGCACCATGACGACCCGGTCCGGATTGGCACGCAGCCAGGCCCGTGCGCCGACATCACCGTGAGCGAGGGCGGACACCTCAGCCCATATCGCCCTGTGTAGCAGGACCGGGTTGCGCGGCTGCCCACCGTAGCTGGCGACCGCGGCAACGGCACCGGAGGCGTGGGCCGCGAGCAGCTGGCGCACCGCCTCGGCGCCGAGCAGCGGCTGGTCGGCCAGTGCGATCACGACCGCGTCGACGCCGCTGTTCCCGCCGTCCTTGTTCCCGCCCCTGTCAGCAAGGTTTTCGTCGACAGCGGCAAGTGCCGCGAGCCCACGACGCAGCGAGGCGCTCATTCCCAACGCCCAGTCCGGCGCCAGGACAACCCGTTCCCTGGGCAGGCTGGTGGATCTGAGAACGTCGGCTGCCCGCGCGCCGAGTACCACGAACACCGGGGCGCATCCGCCGTCGGCGAGCATCCGGGCGCATCGCTGGACCAGTGATTCGCCACCCAGCGTGACCAGAGCTTTCGGCATGCCGAATCGGCGTCCGGCGCCGGCGGCGAGGACGAGCCCACCGACGGCACCCGTTGGGTCTGCTACAACTGCTGCTCCATCTGCCACAGGTGCTCCAGGTGCTCGTCGGTCCGAGCGGGGCAGGCGCCCACGACGCCCGCCCATGACAAGGACGGGTGATCGCCGGGAACGCCACATCCGGTTGCCACCGTAACGGACTCGGGATAATTCAGTTAGATGAATATAGAAATAAGAATCACTATAAAAATATGAACCAGTGGAACCGATGATTTCGTCTGCTGGCTCACACTTCCTTCTCCGGCGGTTCGCTATACAATCCGGAACGGTGAAACGGTCCATTGTTGACGGCGTTCCGCAGGCCGTTCAGAAGGCCCAGGCCCCCGGCCGGGACGATGTTGCGCCGATCGTCTTTCTCAGCTATGCGGATGAGGATCATGCGTGTCACGGTGCTTCGATCGGCGCGCTGGGAGACGCGCTGGAGACCGAGATCTCAACCCGGACCGGCCACCGCTGCCGGGTTCTGCGCGACCGGCGGGAGATCGGCTGGTGCGAGTTGTGGAACGAGCGGATCACGAATCTCCCGGATACCACGGCGATTCTCGTCGCAATCATGACTCCGGCCTTCTTCCGGAGCGCTCAGTGTCGGCACGAGCTCGAGCGCTTCCTCAATCTTGAACGACAGTCGAATCTTGAACGGCGGTCGGCGCGTACGGATCTTGTCCTGCCGATTCCCTGGGCGGACGATCTCGACCTTGCCCACGGTGGCACGGGGGATGTGTTGGTGGAGGCGATGTGCCGCCGGGTAGGCGAGGACTGGCCGTCGCCGCACGACCGATCGCCCGCCACGCTTCCGGCCGAAAACCTGGCTGAGCATCTGGCCACGGGCCTTGCTCGGCGTCTGCGTAATCAGATGAGCACCCTTGACCGATCGCAGAGTTCGACGCGCCGTGTTCCGCGGGTGCCGAGGCAGCCAGGGTCCCGGACGCCGACCCCGGACTCGCAGGCTCCGTCACAGCAGACCCAGCCACTGCAGATCCAGCCGCTGCAGGTGCGGGACGAACCGGCTCGTCCAGTACGCCAGGAACCGCCTCGACCACCGCTATCACCACCGGGCGGCGAACGGGGCGTCGACGGCGCCGTCGCCTACCGTCCGATCGTGACAGCTCACGATCTCTGTGTAAAAGCGTTCAGCGCGACGCGGCTGCGTACCGGCTACACCATGGTTGGTGTCGACGCCTTCCTCGACTGGGCTGCCGCCGAGTTGCGCCGGTTGCACGCCCTCGTCCGCTCTGTCGAGAACGGAGGAAAACCAGATCCGGGCGAACTCGTCCCGAGAATCACGCCAACGGAGATCAGGTCGACGAGGTTCAACCCGACAAGATTTTTCAGCGGGTACCGCGAAAGCGAAGTCGATGACTTTCTCCGGGTCGTCGAGCGTGAGTTCGCCAATCTGCACAGGTTTCTGTCCGCAGTGTCCGCCACCGCCTCGACCGGTACTCCCCGTAGCGGCAACGCCCGGACCGATGCCGCCCGGCACCGTGGTGGTCCTGGTTCCTTCCACCCCGGCATCACCGGCTCGGAGGTGAAGGAGAAATCCTTCACGGGAACGCGGTTCCGCTCCGGCTACGACATCGCCCAGGTCGAAGCCTTTCTCGACACGGTGTCCCGGGGACTGGACCGGCTGCAGGCGATGGTGGGATCGGCGCAGGACGGCCGGCCGGCGGATTCCGCTTCCCCCGCGGTGAGTCTCGTGCCACGGGACATCAGCGACGCCAGGTTCGACACGACCTGGCTGACGGGTGGATACAGCGAGTACGAGGTCGACGACTTCCTCGATTTTCTCGAACGTGAGCTCACCCGCGTCCAGGACTACCTGCCACGAGACGATCTGTAGCCGGCATGCGTCGGGGAACCAGACGGGTTCGCGGAGCGTCGATCGTGATGCCTCGCGAGCTCGCCGTCCACGCGGAGCCGGTAGGCAGGAATGAGCGGGCGAGAGCGAGCGGGCGGGGATGAGCGGGTGGAGTGAGCCGGTGCCGGGCTATAGCTTGCGGGCGATCGTCAACCCGTCCGACACGGCCAACAGGACGGCCTGCACCCGCTCGTCCGCTGCTACCACCTCGTTGAACGCCTGGATCGCCCGGACGTCCGCATTCGGGCTTTGCTCGTCGAGCACCTTGCCGTCCTGAAGTACGTTGTCGACGAGGATCAGCCCGCCCGTGCGCATCCGCGGGAGCAGCAGGTCGTAGTAGGTCTGGTACGAGGTCTTGTCCGCGTCGATGAGAGCGATGTCGTAGACGGGCTCGGTGGGTAGTGCGGCGATCGTGGCCGCGGCCGGGCCGATGCGCAGCTCGATCCGATCTTCCAGGCCGGCGCGCTTCCAGTAGTGGCGCGCGAGCGACGTCCACTCCTCGCTCACGTCGCAGCAGAGCAGACGACCGTCATCGGGCAGGCCGCGGGCGATACAGATTGACGAGTATCCGGTGAACGTACCGACCTCGATCGCCCGGCGTGCCCCCGTGCTTGCGGTCAGTATCGTCAGCAGGGTACCGAGTTCGGCACCGATCTGCATGACGGACAGGTTGCCGAGCTTCCGCCGCGTTTCCTCGAAGAGATCGGTCAGAAGCTCGTCCGGCGGCGAGCAGCGGGCTGCGAGATAGGGGTATATGCCGTGCGTCAGAATCGGCGACTGCGCTGTTGGGTCCAGAGCGGACATACGACCCAGGCTACCTTCACACCCTGACCTTCTGCCTGCCCTTCTGCCTGCCCTCCGGCCGGCGCCTTCCTGCCCGCCGGCTCGGCCTGCCCGTCCACCCTGGGGCCCTGGGCCCGTCAGACATCGCTGGTGTCGCAGGGGCGCCGGCGGGGCATTTCGCAGAGTGTGAGGACGAACGACCGGACACCGACACCGATGCCGACCCCGACGCCGCAGCCAGCCGACCGCACCGTTCCGGAGCTCGACGCGGACACGGTCCACGCCGTCGGGAAGCTCAGCGAGGCACTGGAGTGGGTGGAACGGGCGAGGGGGCACCTCTACGCGTTCCACCAGATGTCCGGCCACGCCGATCTCATGCTCGGGCCGGCGTTGGAGGAGCTGGAGAACGCCGGTCACGGCGAGATCGCCGAACGGGTCCGCAGGGATCTGTTCGGGCGGAACGTCCTCGACGGCCGGTGGACCTTCCAGATCGTCGAGGAGTACGACGACGGGTACTACCGGACCTTCGTGGAATCCGAACGAATGGTCAGGGACGCACTGGCCGATGGTCGCCGGCATGTGTACGAGGCGCGGATGAAGGCATCCGAACGGGAGCGTGCCGGCCGGTCCGCATTCGGCTCGGGAGCCTGAGCGTCTTCAGGTGCTGTCTGCTGTCCCGCGGCCTGAGGCGCTGCCTGGGTCCGAGGCGGTGTCAGCGACGGCGCTGTCAGCGGCCTGGGAGCATCAGGCCTGATCGGCTCGTGCCGTCAAAGTCACCGTGCCCTGGTTTGACAGCGTCCTGTGCGGGGCGGCACGCTTGGGGTGCGGCACCTCGTTCGGTGAGGCGTCTGCACGGACACAGGCCACTGACCCCGAACGTCGAGAGACGCCCCGGGTCAGGACAGCTCTCCCCGGGCTAAGGGGTGGGCCCAGGTGGCTTCCTGGTTGGGATTACGCCGTGCAGTGCCAAAGCTCTGACGAGGAGGGGTGCTCCGCACGGGGGGCCGGGCCCTGGCCTGGGTCTTGTTCGTGCGATCACTCTGTGTAGATATGGTCTGTGCCTGCGGGCGCCCGGTCGTGAAGGAGGTGGCGGGATGAGTCCCGGTCATAGTCGCTGTCTGTCCTGGACTGGCTCGGCGACCCCCGCCGCCTGAGCCTGGTCCCTCCGGTGTGAAAACGTCGCCGCCGGCCTTTGTCAGAGGGCCGACGGTCCCAGCCCTGTTCGCCGGGCGGCTCGCGGTTTGTCGTGTCGTGCCTGATGCGCTGAACGCGGGTGGGCTCTCTACGAGCTCCCATGAGCACGGCGTTGCAGTGGGCTGGAATGCAGGCCTGATCCAAGGGCTGTGCCAACAGGTGCACGGGCTCGCACAGCGGGCTGCGGTACCCGGCTGGCAGTGTGCCCGGACCTTGTCCGTAGCTGCGTTGTCCATGGTCGAGCTGATGTGTGTGTCACACAGCGATGCCCGAGGTCCGACCACCACCGCCGCAGCGAGGTGCGAGCGTCCCGGGTAGCCACCGGCTCCCGGCAGTACCTGCTGGCAGGCCCTCAAGCCATTCGAGGAGCTGGCGTGATGACGGTGATGGAGAACGCTTTCTACTCCGAGGGCCGGCGCCTTGCGCGACCGGACTCGCTGGGTCAGACCTACCAGCTTCTGCATGGACGTCGTGACAAGCGCAAGCAGGATCTCGCATGGATCGGGCTGGTCCGTCCGGACGAGCATGAGATCACTTCGATCGCCAGTGAGTTCGACCTGCACGAGCTCGCCGTCGAGGATGCTGTGCAGGCTCATCAGCGCTCCAAGCTGGAGCGGTACGGCAAGACCCTTTTCGTGGTCCTGCTGGCGGCCTGTTACAACGACACCCGGGAGGAAGTCGAGTTCTCCGAGCTGCACGTCTTTGTCGGGGATGATTTCGTCATCACGGTACGTCATGGTGACGCACCGGACCTGCGGCGGGTGCGCCGGCGGATGGAATCCGAGCCGGAGCTGCTGGCCAGGGGCCCGGAGGCGGTGCTGTACGCCATCCTCGACCGGGTCGTCGACGACTACGCACCGGTTGTCGCGGGGCTGGAAAACGACATCGACGAGATCGAGACCGAGGTCTTCCGGGGCGACCCGGAGGTAAGCCGGCGTATCTACGAGCTGTCCCGCGAGGTCATCGAGTTCCAGCGGGCCACCAAGCCCCTGCTCGGGATGCTGGACGCCCTGGCATCCGGTTTCGTGAAGTACGGCGTGGACGCCGAACTGCAGCAGCACCTGCGGGACGTCACCGACCACGTTGTCCAGGTCGTGGAGCGGATCGAGGGGTTCCGTCAGCTCCTCCAGAACATCCTCACGGCCAACGCCGCTCTGGTGGGGCAGCGGCAGAACGAGGAGATGAAGATCCTGACCGAGACGAGTATCGCGCAGAACGAGGAGGTCAAGAAGATATCCGCATGGGCGGCCATCCTGTTCGCTCCCACTCTGGTAGGCACCGTATACGGGATGAACTTCGAGACCATGCCGGAGCTGAGCTGGGCGTACGGCTACCCGTTCGCGATCGCGCTCATGGGTCTGGTGTCCGTCATGCTCTATGTCGTCTTCCGCAGCCGCCGCTGGCTCTGATGCCAGAACGCCCAAGACAGCGCGATCACGATTTTCGCACGCTGTCGGTGGGTCAGGTCCCCGGGCCGCTCGGCGGAACATACGGTGGCGATACAGGCAAGCAGCATGAAAGCCGTGAGAGCGGCGTGAAAGCGCTCAGCCCGGCCCGCAGATCGGACCCGGCCGCCAGGGATCGCGTGACGGCGGCTCAGCATCAGGACCGTAGCCCTCAGCCCACACCGTCCGGCAGTGCGGGCAGTTGCCAGCCGTACCGGGCCGCGGGCCCTTCGGCGGATCGCCGGGGCTGCGCCGCCGACGGCGTCGGCGATGCTGCGGGCAGTCCAACGTCAGCAGTGGCACGACAGGCTCAATCATCTTTGATCGGTAACCTTCCCGTTCCGTTGCAGGATGTGCAGTTCAGCTTCTTGGTCTCGTTGAATGTGCCGTCCTCGTCCGTCCCGCCGACGTCCTTCAGTATTTTTCCCGTGCCGCCGCACGGTCCGCAGTCCTTCCAGGTCGGGTTGCCACGCCGGATGTCCTGCCGTTGCCGCTGGCCTTTGTCCATGCGATCGCGGTCCTCGCCGCCATCGTCGTCCCGCCGCCGCAAAAATCCCATGCCATCCTCCCTGATCGTCGCACCAGCATGACGATCAGGCTACGGACAGATCGGACATCTCAGCGACGGGCCACGCTGTGGTCCAAACGCGGCAAAGGTCGGATGCGGCAGAAGTCCGTTTCCGACTGTTCCGCGGCCTGTCCGGAGCACGCTTGGCCGCCGGTCCTCGGCCGAACCGTTCACGAATGTCTGCCGACGTCCGTTGGTACATACGGATGCCGACCCGGCTGACGAGCCGCACATTGCGGGACGCGTCGGACCGCCTCCGCGGCATAGATCTGGATGTGCTGGGGTGAAGGGGAATTGTTGTCGACCGCGAACCGTCGCGTGATGGTCTCGCCGGGTACGAGGTGGTCGACGATGTAGGCGAGAGCGCGGGGGTCGTGCTGACGGGAGACAGGCACAGCCAGCAGCCCGATACCAATGGAGCTCGGTGGCCCACGGCGGTGGCCGGTGGTGTGTGTGCTCCTTCTAACCTCGTGAAACGTGCGCTGACCTGCGCGGACGGTTCGTCTGAGTCGTCCGGCCGCGGTCCCGTGAAGCCCCAGCGAATCCCACTGTTGACCAAGGCGCACGAGCACATGGCGAGTGGGAGCCAAGCAAGATCTATCGTGGCGGGTTGGCTCTCCCTTTGATCCTTTCCCTGTCTGCGGGTCAACGCTACAACGTTGATGGCATATGATGTGAGCGTTATAACCGCGGCGCGAAGGATGGCTGATGGCTTGGTCGATCGTGGCCGTGGAGCCGGCGCTCTCCTGGCTGCACGACCTCCGTCGCACCGATCGTCGGATCTTGGTCTTGATCAGTCAGGCGATCGAGGCGTTGCGGATCGAGAGGCCGGCTCTCGGGCGACCTCTCGTCGACACCATCCGGGGCTCGACGCTTCCCAACCTCAAGGAACTACGCCCAGGGTCCGCGGGCGCGAGCGAAGTGAGGCTGCTGTTCGTGTTCGACTTGGAACGTCAGGCCGTGATTCTGGCGGGTGGGGACAAAGCGGGTAACTGGCGCGGTTGGTACCGCATGGCGGTCCCGCTGGCCGAGGCGGCGTATGCGGATCATCTCAAGCGTATGGAGGGGCACGGAGATGGTTGACCATCTGAAGGATCCGCAGGCGCGCTCCTGGGATGATCTGACTGACGAGTTCGCCTTCACCTCGGCCGAGTGCGACGAGATCGTCTCTGGGGCGCAGCGGCTGATCGCCGAGGCGCGGGCGTTCCGGTTGGCGGAGGTACGTCGGCGTCAGCACGCCACTCAGGTGGAGGTGGCGAAGGCGATGGGTGTGACACAAGCTCGGGTGTCCCGCATCGAGAAGGGGCAGCTGGAGCGCAGCGAGGTGGACACCCTCGCCGCTTATGTGCAGGCGCTCGGCGGTAAGTTGAAGATCGTTGCCGATTTTGGTGATGAGTCGTACGTGCTCGGGTAGGGCAGCGGATCATCGAGCGCTGGTCCCACGCCCGCGATCGTTCGGTTCGCCGTGCTGCGATACTGGAAGGCGACCGGCCGGTGAGGCTGGTCATGCGGAACAGGCACGGGCTCCATTGATCGAGGGTCAGGGCGCACCGGGCTGAAGCCGCA
>NZ_CAAAFO010000021.1:142691-149897 GCF_900634715.1 Candidatus Protofrankia californiensis
CTGACCTGCGTGGATGCTTCGCGTTGATCGTCGCGGTGTGGTCCCGCTGAGTTCCACCGAATCCCGCTGTTGACCATGATTCACGGGCACATGGCGGGCAGAACCGAAGCCGGATCACGAGGTGTCCGCGGCTTCCCGCTGGGCCTCTGGTGCCTCCCGTTTTTTCGTCCGTTTCCCGGTCAGCGCCGTTGTCTGCGCGGGGCGCCGGTCGGGTCAAGGGTGGCGCGGCCGGTGCCCCGTCAGACCCTTGGGCGCTCACCCGAGGAACGGGCACCCGACCACACGGAGCAGACCGACGCTGAGGGACGAACCTTTTAATCCGTAGTTTGATCTGGATCTTCTATCGGTGTCAGTGGACGTCCGCCCCGTCCGGCGACCTCGTACGCGATGTCTCCAGACGTCCGCTGGCGTCCGTGCTTGTCGGTCGGCTCGACTGTCACTTTGGCTGTCAGTCATGCCACTACCCGGGATCACGACGCCGCATGTTTAGGTCGAGCTATAGTCGACCCGTGTCAGCGGAGCCACTCCATCGGTGGACGATCAAGACCACACCCGAGGTGCGGGAGTGGCTGCGCTCGCTGCGCCAGACAGACCTAGACACCTATCGGTCGGTCAACGCGGCGATCGACATGCTCGCCGAGACCGGGCCTGGGCTCGGGCGTCCGCTCGTCGACACGCTGCAAGGGTCGACGGTCAGCAACCTCAAGGAGCTGCGGCCGAGGTCGGGCCGCGAAATCGCGATTCGGGTGATCTTCGTCTTCGACCCCTGGTCACAGGCGGTGCTGCTGGTCGCAGGCAACAAGGCCCGCGACTGGTCGCGGTGGTACAAGACTGCGATCCCCGCGGCAGAGGTTGCATACGACAGGTGGCTGGCCTTCGAGAGGAAACGGCGGGAGGGCTCATGACCGAGTTCCACGACTGGGATGACATCCGCGCTGAGCTGCACGACGGCGACGACGAGGCGCTCGCCGCCGAGCGAGCGCGCACCGAGGCCTGGGTCAGCGCCTTCCACCTTGCCGAGGAGCGTAAGCGGCTGGGGCTAACCCAGCGCCAGGTGGCCGAGCTGATGGGCGTCTCACCGGGCCGGGTGAGCCAGATCGAGAACGGTGACCTCGACGTCAACGAGGTCGCGACGCTGAGCCGGTACGCCCGGGCGCTGGGCGCCCGCATGCGGATCATCTTCGACTACGGCAACGACCTCCGCCAGATCGCCTGACGCGCTGTCGGCACAGGTCACCCCGATCCTCCGCGTCTGATCGGCTATGGAGCAGCCGGCAGCGCCGGGTTGAAGGATTAGGAGGATAGAGGGCACTCCAACCGGGTCACCAAAGATTCTGAGGTACGCGCTCGTAGCAGCAGGACAAGATCCCTCAGGACCTCCGCGTCACACTGACCTACGGGCTCACAGCACCACAGAGCGACGACGTTGGACCGGACGGCACCAACATCCTCATCAGGACAGGATGCCGGCACAAGCCGACATGATCACTGACCTGTCTCAACCTGACGTGCGCTCGGAGGGACTCGAACCCCCAACCTCTTGATCCGTAGCCCTCGGCGCGCCGTCCACCGACGTCTACCAGCGTCCGCCGGTGCAGGTCATGGGCTCGGCGACGTCTACCGACGTCCACTGACGTTCGTCCCCGTTGCAGTACAACTGCACTACGGCAGCTCGCGGGGCGGTCGTCACAGAGCGTTTGCCGGCCCTTGTCGACGCGGATCGCCAGACACGCGTCGAGCGGCCCCCGTCCACCAGCATCCGCCGCGTGGCCGTGTCCCACCGAATCTTGCCGTCGACCGTGGTCTACGGGCACACGGCGGGCAGAACGAAACAACATCATTCGCCACGGCGTCGCTGACCGTTGCGGCGTCCTCCGAAAGGTCACGGAGTCGATGGCCTCTACCGGCGTCCGCTGAGGGCCGTCCCCGTAGCAGCACAACCATAGGTACCCCGGCCCGCCGCTGCCCGTGACGGCGTGCTCGGTGGCGCGATGGAATCGGCGGGGATGAGGGTCGCCGAGTCCGATCGGGCGACCCAGCGACTCATCCTGTCCGTTGCAGCAGCGCGCTGGTCAGCTGACACGGCAGCCTGCCGTCGACGAGGCTCTACGTTCTACCTGGTGTGACCGGCGAGCCTTTGCTCGACACCACAGCCCGAACAAGTGACCAGATTCGGTACAGGTGTTCCATTCAAGGCAACAACCGACTACTCTCGGTCTCCGGCGTGCCGAGTGCAATGGCGGCGCCGCGACCTCAGGGGGAGGACGACAGGTGTCGACCGCAGAGCTGCCGCTCTGGCCGGCCCAAGCTCGGTTGAAGCGACTGCCGGCACCGCAGGCGAGAGGCGTGCTTCAGTTGGCACACTTGAGCGGCGGAGTTCCAGATCCACCAAAGAAGAAGCTGCTGAACTATAGCCCCGAAGAATGGGAATACTTTGTATTTGAGTGGGCTAGCGTTATGGACACCGAGTATGTAGAGGTCCTGCAACTTGGGGGTGCCAACGACGGCGGAATCGATGTCGCAGCATTCCGGACCGTGGCGGCTTTCGAAGGCTCTTGGGACTGTTTTCAATGCAAGCACTACAACCGAGTTCTCTATCCCGGCGATGCATGGCCTGAGATATTCAAGATACTGCGAGGCGTCGCGGCCGGCGACCACACGGCTCCCAATCGGTACTACTTCGTCGCGCCGCGCGGCTGCGGAAACACTTTGAACAAATGGTTGCACTCTCCAGGAAACCTCAAGGACGAGTTCCTGAAGGAACTTGCAAAAGGGAAAGCCGAGTTTCTTTCAGACGTTGGTGCAGATGTGGTTGCCGAGGTTGCGTCGCTCGCAATGACGGTAGATTTCAGCCTATTTACTTCGATGAGTTTGACCCGCATCCTAGAGATACATAAGCGGAGCCCGGCGCATGCTGTGCGATTTGGGGGGCCACTTCCGGAGAGACCAGAGGTTCCGTTACCTCCTGAAGAGATAGGCGAGCAGGAAACCCGGTACCTTCAACACCTGCTGGACGTGTATGAAGAAAAGTTCTCGCTGCCAGCAGGAAGCCTCGACGAGGCCCTAAAGCACGGCCTGGCAGGAAGCCACCTTCGTCGCCAGAGAATTTCTTTCTATAGCGCCGAAGCATTGCGGGTATTCGCGCGCGACAATGTTCCGGAAGGCACTTTCGAGGCACTACAGGAGGAAGTGTTCGATAGCGTTGAGGAAACCTACAGTAGGGAATATCCTGACGGCTACGAGCGCCTATTTCAAGTTCTGGAATCTGCTACTCGCGCACACCTAACGTTTAATGCGCTTATTTCCGTCTCGCTTCCGCGTGATCGAAAGGGCATCTGCCATCAGCTCGCGAACATCGACCGGCTAGTCTGGCGCCACCCAGTGAGGTCGTGATGTCGCGAGCCCTGAATAGCCCATTCGAGGTCGGCCTGAGACTGGTCGTACTTCTAAATGCGGCTTTCCCTAAATCCTATGATGTGGCAACTCTCACGTTTCTCGATCACGCATTACTGCACAGCGGGGAGTTGGACGGACCCGAAAGTATTCATCCCCCGCTTCCAGGACGCTCCGGTGAGATCGGAGTCAAAAGGGGACTTGTGTCCGAGGGCCTGATGATGATGGTCAGGGCGGATCTAGTCAAACTTGAGATCAGCGGGGCTGGAATACTCTATCGTGCAGGCGAGGCAACCAACAGCTTCATCGATCTTCTTGAGGCGCCCTATCTGGTTGAGCTTGCAAGCAGAGCCGAGTGGGTTGTGGCCGAAATAGATAAGGATGAGCCGACTGGGTTGAGGGCGCGTATGAACGGGGTATTTGGTCGGTGGTCCGAGGAATTCGATCGCTCTCTTTCGGATTCGGAGGGCGACTAGAATGGCGCCATTGAGGCTAGATCAGCTTATCTTCGCCGGGACTGAAAAGGCCCCCGTTCAGGTGCAGTTCGGCCCACGCCTAAACGTAATACATGGCCCTTCTGACACGGGCAAGACTTTTGCTGTCGATGCCGTTAACTACATGCTCGGGGCGGCTACGCTTCGCGATATTCGTGAGGCCGGTGGGTACACTCACGTCCTGCTGCAGATCACTTTTCCGGACGAGAGTTCGATAACCCTGGTCCGCCCGAGGAATGGAGGAGGATTCAAGCTTTACGAAGGTGCGATGCAGTCCCCACCTGAAGAGAAACCAGACCTCACCCTCGCTGAAAAGCACAACACGCAAAAGCCGTCGCGTAGCCTTTCAGGCCACCTGATGGAGGCGTTGGGGCTGGGGGACCGCAGGATTCGAAAGAATGCGAAGGGCGTCACCGTCTCGTTGACATTCAGGCAACTGGTCCATCTATGCCTCGTTGATGAGAAAAGCATGATATCCCTTACCTCGCCTGTGCTGTCAGGTCAGTACATTAGCAGGACCTCTGAGCTTTCTGTATTCAAGTTTCTCCTGACCGGAGAAGATGACTCTGACCTTCGTGTGACCGATCAGTCAGAAGACCAAAAGAAGATCGGTAAGGGTAGGTCTGAGGTAATTGAACAGTTGGCGAACTCGCTTCGCCGAGATCTAGCTGACGCTGAACCACTGCAGGACCTCGAGGCGAGGAGAGACCGGCTGGTAGCCGCCATAACTTCGCAGTCGGCCACGGTCCAGTCAACAGCTGTCGAGTATGACCAGGTCGTGCTTGAGAGATCGAACCTACGAGATCAACTGCATAAGCAAAGTGCTCGTAGCGAAGAGGTGCGACAACTGCTGGCACGATTTGAGCTACTCGGAAGACAATATGAGTCGGATCTCGCTCGACTGGCGATGATGCAGGAAGCGGGTAGTATACTCGGCATCTACGGGGCTGAGGTCTGTGTATTCTGTGGTGCCACACCCGACCACCAACAGATTTCCAAACATGTTGCAGACGAGTCGGCAAGATTTGGCGATTCGATAGCCTCTGAAGTCCGAAAGACTCAGGCCCTCAGGGATGATCTGGATCTGGCGATGGGGGACCTCGGAAGCCAGATTGAGGCAATTGAAAGAGATATTGATCTTATACGGGACTCCATCGGGCTGCGTGAAAATCGCCTGCTAAGCCTTGAGGGCCAACTTCGTCCAAGCCGTCAGGAGCTCTCGGGATTGGTGCAGGAGCGCGCCGATGTAGAGCGAGCCATAGATCTGTACGGGCAGCTTTCACGTGTCGAAGGTCTACGGGATATATCCCCTGTGGCGAAAAAGAAAGAGGCTGCGGAGGTCGTTATTCCCGATGCAGTGCTGGACGATTTCCTGCAAATCGTCTCCCAGCGTCTGCGGTCCTGGGGGTTTGGCGCAGTCGATGTGAAGTACGACCGGGGCGCTGCGGATATAGTGATCGACGGACGTCCTCGTGGCTCGCGAGGGAAGGGGATGCGGTCGATACTCCATTCGGCGTTTAATCTTTCTCTCGCGGAGTATTGTACGGAATTTGATGTCGAGCACCCCGGGATTGTTATACTCGACTCGCCTCTTGTCACATACAGTGCGCCCGAGGCTCCTAGTGTAAGTGAAATAGAGGATGAGGCGGTAGATCCGAGTGTTGCGGAGGCTTTTTTCCGGAGCCTCGCCGATCTTCCTTTCCAGGTACTGGTTGTCGAGAACATCTCGCCACCGAGAGAACTCGGATCCCGTGCCAGGTTGATACCCTTCAGCGGGCGAGCTGGCGTGGGCCGCTACGGTCTTTTCCCCGCACCCTAATATAGTTGTGACGCGGGCTGATTTCCGAGGGTTTCGATGGCAAGCCGACCCGCACCGCAGGCGCGCCAGCGCCGAGGAGCGGAAGCGGCGCGGCAGTTCCGTTCTTGTTTGTCTACTGATTCGAGCGGCGCCCCGACTTGTCCGTGGTCGCTGCTGCTTCGTCTCGGCGCGGATCGGCGGCCGGACTCCCCTGGTAGGTGGCGGTGCGGGGTGGCGACGCGCCGGCGAGCATGGCGCGCCCGCGCCACGCGCAGCCGTCGCGCGGCGCGGGCGCGCACCGCGTCTTGACAATCTCGCGGAGGATGCGGCGTGAGCGGCACGACAAGCTTCGACGTCAAGTTCTGGGACATCAAGAAGCGCAACGACGGCCGTAGCAGGCCCTGGCGGGTCCGCTGGGAGGTCGGGGGCCGCGAAAGCAGCGAGTATTTCCGGACGAAGGCACTCGCCGACGGCTTCCGGAACAAGCTCCTCAAAGCCGCGCGTGCCGGTGAGGCGTTCGACGTCACCACGGGTCTCCCCGTTTCGGAGATCCGGGCGAAGAACTCGCCGCCGTGGTTCGACTTCGCCCGTGGCTATGTCGAACACATGTGGGAACATGCGGCGACGAAGACCCGGCGCTCGATGGCGGATGCGCTGGCGACCGTGACGGCCGTGCTCGTCACATCCGACCGCGGGGCGCCGGATGCGAAGGTGCTGCGGCGGGCGCTGTACGGGTGGGCGTTCAACTGCTCGAAGCGGGGCACCATCCCACCCGACGACATCGCCTCGGCTCTCTCCTGGATCTCCTCGGCATCGGTCACGGTCGCGGCGATGAGCGACCCGACCGTGATCCGGCAGGCCCTGGGCGCCTGTGGACGCAAGCAGGACGGCAAGCCGGCTGCGGCTACGACGTTCCGTCGGAAGCGTGCGGTGCTGCATCACGCGCTGGGCCACGCGGTCGAACAACAACTCCTCGACACGAACCCGGTGGAACGGGTCCAGTGGAAGGCGCCGGAGGTCGCGAAGACCATCGACCGGCGGGTGGCCGCGAACCCGGATCAGGTGCGCGCCCTGCTCGACGCGGTCTCGAAGCAGGGGAAGACCGGCGACCGGCTGACGGCCTTCTTCGGCTGCATCTACTACGCGGGCACCCGGCCATCCGAAGCGCTCGCGATCACGGTGGACAACCTGACCCTTCCCGAACAGGGCTGGGGTCGGCTCGACCTGGTGAACTCCGAACCCCGGGCGGGCGTCGACTGGACTGACGACGGCAAACCGCGGGACAAGCGCGGTCTCAAGCGGCGCGGCCAGTACGAAACCCGGCCGGTGCCCATCCCGCCCGAACTCGTCGCACTGCTGCGGCGGCACATCGACACCTACGGCACGGGGGAGGGTGGCCGGCTGTTCTGCACCCTGCGGGGTGGTCCTCCGCAGGACAGCCACTACACGGCGCTGTGGCGCAAAGCGCGGGCGGCGGCGCTGACTCCGGCGCAGGCGGCCTCTCCGCTCGCGCGGCGGCCG
>NZ_CAAAFO010000021.1:150044-150585 GCF_900634715.1 Candidatus Protofrankia californiensis
TGTACGCGAACTGCGTGGACGGCCAGGATCAGTTCGTGAACGATCGCATCGCGGACGCGCTGACCGGACAGCAGCCGGCCGGTGAGCCGGGGAAGCCGGGGCAGGCGGGCGAGGCCACGGACACCCCCGGCGCGGGCTGTGAGATCCTGGATCCGCACCCAGCGGGCACATGGCGGGCAGACTCCGGTGATCCGGACGTAGCCTGACAGCGTTTCCGCAGGTCAGGAGGGCTCGCCTAGTGGCCGATGGCGGCGGTCTTGAAAACCGCTAGGGGTGGTAACGCTCCTCGTGGGTTCGAATCCCACGCCCTCCGCTCGCACCAGGGGAAACCGCTGTTGCACAGCATGATCCGGTTTTCATTCGTGATCCATGACGACCCGTCGGGTTCCCGGCTGTTCCCGACGCTTCCCGTCTCGTGACGGCTGTCCGTGGACATGGCGTGGACGCGGTCATGATGGGTCCGCCGAGTCGTCCAGGCGCAGCGCGGCCTGAATCCGCAGCCGTGCCGCTTCGTCCTGACCGACGATGCACTTGGCGTACA
>NZ_CAAAFO010000021.1:151177-153116 GCF_900634715.1 Candidatus Protofrankia californiensis
TACGGCGTCCCGGCGAGCCCACCAACGGCCAGCGCGGCCACAGCGGTGCCCACCTGCCGTCCTCACTCTCCGTCCAACAGCACGGTGACCCCGCAGGCCGGCACGGCCGCGGCCCCCAAATCCCGATCATGTTCTTCTACATGGCATTGGCCGCTGACCCCGGTGCGCGCTGTATCAGCATGATGATCTCATTAGGTTGGAAGATAATCAGGAACGTATTCCAGTCGCCGGAGCCGGACAATCCGGCTTCGTTATGGTAGGGGAACCGCCCGGTCTCGTCACGCAGAGCGCCGTCACCCCTGCCCGCTGTCCGGCCGGGGCCGGCTCCTGTGATGTACACGTATTTGCGCCAGGGATAGCTCCGCCCGGCGCGGCGCATGGCCTAACGTGAACGAGACGCGGCTACCATTTCGTTTTTCGGGAGTTCGCGTTGCTGCAGGTTCTATCGGATGAAAGCGTTGGGAGGTACGTGCTACCCGTGCGGAACAACAAGAATTCGATGGTCAGGAGAGTCCTCGCCGGTGCAACTGCGGCGATCGGTGCCGCAGCCTTCATTGGATTGGGCGCCTCTGTTGCAACCGCAAGCAGCGTAATCGCCATCGGTCACTCCACCTTCGCGGACACCGACGCGGGCGTCGATGCGGGGGTTGACACAGGTGTCGGCCCGATCGTTGGCCCGGTTGGCCCGGTTGGCCCGGTTGGCCCGGTTGGCCCGATCGTCGGTCCGGTTGGTCCGATCGTCGGCCCAATCATCTGATCGACGCCGGCACGGTGTGACGGCATAACTCCGATGGCAACTCGCCGGTAACAAGTGGCGAGCGGAAGTTCAGCCGGTGCCATCGGGATATAGATCAATCGCGCCGGCAGGATCAGTCATCGGTATTGATCCTGCCGGCGCGCCTTCCCCCAAATAGCGGCGTCGCCACAATTTTGGAACCCCTGGCTCTACGGTTGACCGCTGTCCGGCCTCGGTGTTTCGTGAACGGTTCAGGTAGCGGTTTGCTACGCAAGCTGGTCGGAGCGGGGCCGAAAGCGCGCAGAAGCCGGGGAATCCGCCCGCCCCGGGCCTTTCTCGTGTCCGCCTTTCGGTGGAATCAGGACCCGTGGTAGATCTCTCTGTGGTGCGCTACCCGGACCACCGTGACGACGGCCCGGTCATCCTCGACGTGGTAGATCATCCGGTAGTCGCCAACCCTGAGCCGGAGCACACCCGAGGACTCACCGACGAGTGCCCGTACACCGTGGGGACGAGGATCGTTCGCCAGCCCCGTCACCGCCATCAACATTCGGCGAGCCGTAACACTGTCCAGCTTGCGCAGTTCACGGAGCGCCGGCGTCGTCCACTCGATCTCGTACGTCACCGTCAGGTCAGGCCGAACTCGGCCATCACATCCCGGTGCGGCACGCGCGGCTCACTGGACGCAAGCGCAGCCCGCGCGGCGGTCAAGGCGGCCTCATCCTCGGCCGCTTCCAGCTCCCGCAGGTCCTCGATCGAAATGACCGCAGCGACCGCACGGCCATGACGGGTGAGCACGATCCGCGCGTGCGCGTGCTCCGCCTTGGACACGATCTCACCGAGATGGTCCCGCGCCTCACTGATCGGCATCTCGCTCACACCCTATCCGACCAGCATCTTCGGCCTGAATCCTCAGGTCACGATGCTTTCGATCTTTCTTCTGCTGATCTTTCTGCGGCTTGCGGACGTCCGGTTGTGGCCGGTCGCGGGTGGTCCTCCACGGCCATCTGCGGGGAATCCATAGAAACGATCATGATACTTCGTTGAAAGCTTGAGCACCGGGCTCTGCATCGTGCTTGTCCGGGTTGTCGAGCGCATAGCGCCTGCGTTCGGCCGCGGTGAGAAGACGGCCGGCCCGTGCCCGCAGCTCCTCAATCAGTATGGGCGCATCGATGGGCCGGATCCGGGCGGAGCGGTCGGTGC
>NZ_CAAAFO010000022.1:0-12343 GCF_900634715.1 Candidatus Protofrankia californiensis
GACCGCCTACACCGCGCCCGAACGGATCCGCGGCGAGACAGGAACCGCGGCCAGCGACATCTTCTCGTTAGGAGTGACGCTCTACGAGGCGGTTGAGGGGATATCCCCCTTCCAGCGGGAGGAAACACTCGCGACCATGTACGCGGTACTCGACGAGCAGCCCCCACGCCCGCAGCATGCGCCGCCGCTGCTGGCGGAGACACTACGCCTGATGCTCAGGAAAGATCCGGCCACGCGGGCGCCGGCCCGGCAGGTACGAGCTGGACTGGCAGAAATCTGTTGTACGGCTCACCAGCGAGGGGACACCACAGAGCGCTGAGTAATAATTACGCGACCATCAACCCTTCGCGGCACCTCGGTGCGTCCCGGATGCGTTTCGCTGAAATGACCGCGACGACTCCGTGACGGTCGGCCCGGTACCTCAGCCTGGACGCCGGTGATGCGGGCGTCGCCGAACACGGTGGTGGATCTGTAGTAGATGACGTCGTCGATGCCCCTTCGACCCACGTAATCGAGAGTCGCAGCCGGCGGTACGGTCGTCAGCTGTCGAACTTTGTGCTCCAGACTGTGATCTGAATCTCGCTGATTCCGTTGCCGTAAGACACAACATGGCCTGCGGCGATGTGGCCGGAACTTCCATGTACCACGCAGAACCGTAGGCCGGTGTGATTGTCGAGCGACGACATCGGTCGGGTGCGCAACAGGAAAGCACATTCACTGGCTGTTGGTACGCCAGAACCGGACCACAGAGCGAGCCTTCTACCACCGCTATGAGGGGTGATCTGTCCCCCCTCAACGTAGAAGGTCGACCCCGAGGTGCCGCGGACGGTGAGGGGCAAAGTGCTGACATCGACTCCGTCTTCTTCACTGTCGCGCATGCGTAGCTGGTCCTGGGCCAGCACGATGGCTACCGGCGAGACGGGGGGTGACGGAGCACTTGCTGACGGGCTGGCCACAGGCGTGCTCAAGGACAGGCTGCTCGACAAGGAGGAGCCGGCGCCGGTGGACGTGTTCCCGGTGGATGTGCTCGTCGTGGCGCCGGTGCGCTTTGTCTGGTCCGACGGTGCGTTGTTCAGGGCCGCGAGAAGAACGACCACAGCCACAGCCACGAGCGCTGCCGTGCCGAGTCCGCCGATGAGCCAGGGTGAGCGCTTGGGGCGTGAACGGCCGGGCGGTAGGGGTGCGGTCGGCGATACCCACGGCGAGGGTGCCGGCGGCCCCACCGGCCGAGGTGGCCCGGGTTCGGGCGAAGGCGGGGGTGGGGGTGGGGCTGGTGGGGTGATGCTGTACCGGGTGATCTCCGCTTCTACGGTGGGTGGTAGCCAGCCCTCGCCGATGCGTAGCCGCTCGTCGGTGGACGCCGCCCGGCACAGCTCGATCAACCCCGCGGGGGTAGGGCGGTCCGCCGGATCCTTTTCCACGCATCGTTTCAGCACGCCGCGGACCTGGTCCGGGCAGCGGTCCCAGTCGGGCTGTTCGTGCACGATGCGGTGGAAGACGGCGGCGTCCGCGCCGAACGGTAGCTCGCCGGTGATCGCATAATAGGCGGTGGAACCGAGGGAGAAGACATCCCCGGATGTCTCCAGGGACCTTCCCCGGACCTGCTCCGGAGCCATGAACGCGGGCGTGCCGACCCGCACACCGGTCTGCGTGATCCCCGCCAGGGAGGCCTCGACCGCCCGCGAGATACCGAAATCGATCACCCGGGGGCCGTCCGCGGCGAGGATGACGTTACCCGGCTTGAGATCGCGGTGGATCACGCCGGCGGCGTGGATGGACTGTAACGCCTCCGCGACCCCGGCGATCAGCAGCAGGACGGTCTCCACCGGGAGTGCGCCCTGCCGGGCGACGGTCGCGGCGAGGGAGGGGGCTGCGACGTAGGCGGTGGCCAGCCAAGGCTGCCGGGCGTTGGCGTTGCAGTCGATGACCGGTGCGGTGTACAGGCCCTGGACCCGCTGGGCGATGGAAACTTCCGAGGCGAAGCGGCGGCGGAACTCGGGATCGGCGGCGAACTCCGGCCGGACCACTTTGAGCGCGACCGGCCGGCCGCCGGGGGTGTAGGACAGGTACACCGCTCCCATGCCGCCCTCGCCGATCCGGGCTCGGAGCAGATATCCGCTGATCTCGCGGGGGTCCTGCGGGGTCAGGGGTGTGAGCACGGCGTCCCATGACGGTTCCGACCCGCCGGGCACGCCCGGCGGTGGCACGGACCGGTCCGGGCCGGTGCGGGCTGCTCCCGGTGGCGTGCTGTTCATCGTCCCCCTTCCAGAGTCGGTGCCCGTGCCGCTGTCGACATGCCAGCGGAAAACGGGACCGAGTCTGACGGTGTGCATCATTATGGGCACACACGCGGCCAGGGGCTGAAGCGCGGACCGTGCTGACCCGCAGGGATTCACCCGTGGGATCCGGATCCGTTCGTGGGTGGAGCAGTTCCGGCCGTCAGCCGGTTTGACACCGGTGACCGTTTTGGGTGCGGGGCCAGCCAGGACGTGGGGTCCTTGAGTCAGGTCCGACATCTCTGGAAGCGCGCGGAAGGGGCGCGCCTTACCTGCCGGACAGTGACGACGGGTGACGGGCGACGTTGCCCGCCCCCTCACGAAGTATTCTCCACCCTCTATCCCGATCACGCACGAGCTGGCGGTCACTCCAGCGTCCGTGACAACACGCAGTGATTGGTCTTCGGGTGGCCGTCCCGTGTGTGACGGGCGGGTCCCGATCGCGCACGAAGCGGTAGCGGCACGTCCGTATCGTCCCAGTAGCACGTTTTCAACAGATTGTAAGATCAGGACCCCTGCGTCGGCAGGTTGCCGGGCGTACCGCATCATCTGGCCGGTGGATCGCAGCGCGGAGATGAGCGGTGGGGATGCCACCACCGTCGGTGTCGGCATCCCGCGGCGACGATCGTTCGCCGACACGGCGGCGGCACCGCAGGACGGCTACGAGCCCCCGGCTCAGGAGCCGGAGCCACAGGTGGGCCCGGCGGACATCTCCCTTGACGTGGCCGAGGCGCAGCGCGGCGACGAGGACGCCTTCAAGGTGATCTACCGGGCGGTACAGCCGGGGTTGCTGCGCTACCTGCGGGTGCTTGTCGGTGACGACGCCGAGGACGTGGCGTCCGAGGCGTGGTTGCAGATCGCCCGGGACCTGCCGTCGTTTCGCGGGGATTCCAACGGGTTCCGCGGCTGGGCGGTGACGATCGCTCGCCACCGCGCTCTGGACCACATACGCCGTCAGCGACGCCGCCCCCAGCACGACGTGCCGGTCGAGCACATGACCGACCTGGCCTCTCCCGACGACACCGCCGGACGGGCGCTGGAAACGCTGTCGACCGACGCGGCGATACGGCTGATCGCCGGTCTGCCACGCGATCAGGCCGAAGCCGTGCTCCTGCGGGTGGTCATCGGGCTGGACGCACAGACCGCAGGGCGCGTGCTGGGCAAGCGTGCGGGAGCTGTCCGTACCGCGGCGTATCGCGGGTTGCGCCGTCTGGCCGAACAGCTCGGACCGGGCGGAAGCACGACGGTGGGTGAAGATGGCCGGGGTGACACCATGCGCCCAAGGCCGTGACTGCTAGTCGGGTGTGACACCAGTGAGAGCTTGGACGCTGAAGGACGTGAGATGAGCACCTACCGACCCCGTCGGATCGATCGGGACGACGCAGAGCGGATGCTTCGCGGCGGCCCGGTCGCCCCGCAGGCCGGTTCGGACCCCCTCGCCGACCTGCTCGCCGCCGTGGCCGCTCCGGCCCGTGCCGACGAGCTCGCCGGTGAGGAAGCGGCTGTGACCGCTTTCCGGGAGGCGCGTCTTGTCCCCGTCACCCAGCTCCGGAGAGAACCGATGATCAAAACTGCCCTTGCGAAGCTCCTCACGGTGAAGATCGCAGTTGCGGCGGTCGCTGCTACAACTGTTGGTGGCGTCGCCGTCGCCGCCACCACCACTGGTGTCCTGCCCTCGCCCGGTGAGCACGAAGCCTCCACCGGCATCACAACCTCCGCCTCGGCTCAGGCGACCGATCCGTCGGCTCACGTTCCAGCCGCGGGCGCCGTTGCCCCGGCGTCGCTGCCCGCGCTGTGCCACACCTACACGGCTGCTGCGGCGGAGCACCCGGACAAGCTGGGCAAGGCCCTCGACGACCCGGCCTTCCCCTGGTTGATCACCGCGGCGGGTGGCAGGGACAAGGTCGCAACCTATTGCGGCGAGATACTCAAGGCCCCCGCACCAGCCGCATCAGCCGCAGAAGTCGCGGGCCAGACGGTCGGTGGAGCCTCAGCCACCGCAACCGTGGGCGGGGGTATCAACGGCGTTGACAGTCAGGTCGGGGTCGCTGGCGGCTCCGTGGGCGCTTCCGTGGCGAAGGAAGGAACGAACCTGGGCGCTTCCGTACCGCAGGGAGGAGCTGAGTCGGGAGCCAGCGTGTCCCCGGGAGGAGCGGACTCGGGAGCCAGCGTGTCCCCAGGAGGAGCGGGCTCGGGAGCCGGTGTGCCCCGAGGAGGAACGGACCTCGGGGTTTCCGTGACACCTTGAGCGGCACCTGAGAGCGGTGACGGTTATATAGAAGGGCCAAAGACGGCGCGATCATGCTTCTTGCGCGTCCGGGGTTCCTGCCGGATCGGCGAAGCCGATCCGGCAGGTCCGGAAGCAGGTCCGGCAGGTCCGAGCCCCAAATCTCCGATCGCTGATAGCAGTCAAGTTATTACGGCGTGTTTCGAAAGTCGTCGTTCGATCAGGGAGCTGCGTCCGGGTGGGTTCTGGCCAGGCCCGTCCCTTGCCAGTCGAAGATCGACAAGGGACCCCGGGTCAAGCCGATACCGGATGAGTTGTACCGGTTTGCCAAAGAAGGCAGCCAGGGCCGCTTGGACGCG
This sequence comes from Candidatus Protofrankia californiensis, assembly GCF_900634715.1. Taxonomy (GTDB): domain Bacteria; phylum Actinomycetota; class Actinomycetes; order Frankiales; family Frankiaceae; genus Protofrankia; species Protofrankia californiensis. Next base: position 4,863 of record NZ_CAAAFO010000022.1, read on the forward strand.
GCGAGCCGGGCGGATGGCTTCGCGGAACACGCCCCTGGTTCGTGTAGGTGGCGCCGGAGCACGGGCCCGTCACTCACCTAAATTCCTATAATTATCAATCTTATTATCGGAATCAGGGAAAGCGCGGAACGCGGGGGAGCGCGGCGGAAGATAAAGACCGGCGTGAGGCGGCTGTAGCTGGATGCCGCGTAGTCCCGTGCCGGCTTCGCTGTGCGCTGCAGCCGTCGACGGTGTGGCAGATCTCACTGGGAACGCTATGGGCGATCTTCGTAAGGCGCTCGACGAAGGTCACGAAGTTCGCGTGCCACTGGAGGTTCGCGTGCCGCTCAAGTGAGGAAAAACATATTCCCTGCACGGATGCCGCGGATACCGCGGATACCGCTGTGGTCATGGATGCGGGCGAGCATCCGCCGACGCCGCCGATCATCGGATGTGCACCTGTTGGTACCCGCCTGCCGCAGAAGTGGAGTTTTATCGGTATATCGTCCGCGTCCACGGAGGTGATGCCGGCGCTCTCGGCTCGCTATCGGCGTGGACGCCCGGGTGCTCCTCCTGCTGGCCTGGGCGCTCCTGCTGCTGGCTGCGCACCCTCCCCGGCGGTGTGGAACCTATCCGAAATTCCGTCTGCCGGATCGGCTGACAACGCCTGGAGTTTCACACTCGTCCACCGGATGAATGTGAACTGAAAACCGCCGGCTCCTTCCCGGCCGGTGGTTGTTCTCCACGGTTTTTCCCCACAGTTGTGCGGTCCGCTGCCCGGCCGATTTTGGTACCGCTCCCGGGAGTTCCCCGTCGAGATATCGTCACGGGATCCGCCGCTGGATTCTTTCACCAGAGCCGGCCATGTCGGAGGTGGTCCCGGTTCGAATCCTGAAATTCGTCGTTGCCGGCGACGTCGTACGTCGTACGTCGTGAGCAGCTGTCAGCTATTCGCGACTGCCTCGATCGCACCGTTTCCAGCGTCCAGATCGAAGCGGTTGAGTACCTGCCTCCGCGACTGTACGGCGCTCGAGGATCAGGGCGTCCGATCAGCCGGTGGCAGCTGGTGAGCGGATGGATCACAAGGCGACAGGGCAGGGATGCGCCGGAGGCGTTGGGTGTCGACCGACAAGCTGAAGCCCCTGCGCAGCGCGACTGGGAGCTTGTGACGCCGCGAAGCTCTATGGTGCAAGTGAGTGAAGTCCTATGGCGTAAGTGAGTGATGCACGCGAGGTGATGCCACGAAGCGCATGTCCTGACTCCGCGACTCCGCGTACCTATGCCGGACGCTCTCACCTGCTGCCGCTACGGGTTCCGTGCACCCGAAGAAACGATCGTTATGGACGCCCCCGCCGGCAACGGGTCTGGAGATCGACATTGTTGGCCGACCGTCTTGATCATCAATTATCGATCCACTAACCCAGTGGGAGAGCTCTATCAGTTTGTCGGGCTGAGTGGTACGGTCAGCACTCTCGACACCCTCCCACACTATCGAGTAAGGATGCGCTCGCCGCTACCCCAAGATGTTACGATCCAGGTCACACCATCGCCGACGCGATTCCCCGGTCGCGCCGATAATGCGACTCGCGGTTATTTCAGGGGCCGCGGCCTTCGTGGTCGGCGGGATGGGTTTCATTTCCTTATCGGACACAACTGACACGTCACCAGTCGTAGCGGGGCCGGTCGTAGCGGGGTCCGCGCCGTCCAGTGCCGCCGTTCGCCCGGACGCCGGCAGAGATCCCGCCTACGCCACCGGGCAACTTTGGACGTCCTATCCGGGCCAGGCCTCCCCGTATCCGACAGACAGCCCGATGAACACCACTCTCGCGGTCAGCGCGCTGACACCGGGACAGCCACCGGCCGACAACGCTGACAGCGACATCTCCGGGCCAAGATTTGTAGCTCCCTCCCCTGCGCCTGCCACGGGTAGGTCCGCATCCGTCTCTCCCCCGCCCGCCGCGGGTAGATCCGCAGCACCTGCCTCCTCTGCACCTGCCGCGGCCGGGCCCGCGAATGGTGCCTCCACGGGACCCGGCCCGAAGCCCACTCCCACGCAGACCAGCTCACGGCAGAATTCCTGCCCCAGCCTGCTTGGACTGCTCCGACTCTGTGTCAACCTGTCCCTCGGCTGATCACCCTATATCCTGCTGCCCCTGATCCATGGGCGGCTGCCATGGATGTGACCATTGTCGCTTCCCTACGTGCTCGAATGCGGACGTTGTGCGGTGACAGCACCGCTTCGTTCGGCATCGGAACATAACTGCGGGTGTTCTGCTGGTGCGGGTGTTCTGCTGGACGGCGCCCCGCTCTGAGCATGCAGCACCGCTGCATGCTCAGGCAGAATGATCCTCTGTCGGCGGATCCACCGTCCACGGGCGAAGAAGCGCGGTTCGTCCGTTACTGCTCGTGTGGCTCGTACCTCCGGTGCACGCCGCCCGCCCACAAGCAGGTTGCCGTCACGGCCGAGGTGACGTGGACGTGGACGTGCGGACCGGATCACAGCTGCCCGCCAAAAAGATCATTTCTGCTTCGGAGCGCATACGGTGGAACGCGTGCTCCAGTGCGTCCATAAACGTTGGCTTTGTGCTGACGGATCGGGTGGACTGACCGTCCATCTACGGGTCGACCGCTGACAGCCTCCGGCTTCCTTGCGCTGACCGGGTGCGGTGTTCTGGCCGGGATCACCTCGACCGTGGGCGGGCTGGCCTCTGTCGTGTCCTACCCGGCACTGCTGTGGATCGGGTTGCCGGCGGTGCAGGCCAACGTCACCAACACGGTTGCTCTGGTCTTCGTGGCGGTGGGCGCGGCCATCGGGTCGCGGTCGGAACTGGCGGGGCAGTCCCGGCGTCTGGTGCGCCTGGGCGCCATGAACCTCGCAGGTGGCGGGGTGGGGGCGCTGCGCCTGCTGACAACCCCGGCCGGCGCCTTCGAGGCAGTGGTGCCCTGGCTGGTGGCCGGTGCCGGTGTGCTGTTGTTGTGCCGGCAAAAGGTGATGCGTCGGGCTGCAGGCCCGGTGGGCGAGCGGGGACCGGTGCTGCTCGTCGCGTTGTTCGCCTCCGCGGTCTACACCGGCTATTTCGGCGCCGGTGGTGGGATCGTCCTCCTTGCACTGCTCACCACGGCCATATCCGAACCGCTCCCACGGGTCAACGCGGTGAAAAACGTACTATCGGGGATGTCGAACGCGGTCGCCGCGGTCGGCTTCGCCGTCTTCGGCCCGGTGTGCTGGACCGCTGTACCGCCCATGGCCTGCGGCCTGCTCGTGGGTGGCGTACTCGGTCCGGCAATCGTACGGCGGCTGCGGGCGGACGTGCTGCGACTCCTGATCGGGGTCGCGGCTGTCGGACTTGCGGTGAAGTTCGCCGTGGACGCGTACGTGTGACGTTCCCGCCGACGCCGGACGGAACGTTCCGGATCGCTCCCCGGGTGCTCCTTCCATACTTCGCTCTACGTGAGCTTCCTGGCCTTTATGGGGCTGCCTGCCCTTGCGGAGGTGTTCGGCGGGACGCGTTGAGTCTCGTTGCCGCGCTTGTAGGAAAAGGTTGCGCGACGGTTGTCGTGTTATGGGACAGGATGACCGAGTGCCGATCCGACGCCAGACTCCGTCAAGCCGCACGCCACGACGTGCTCAGCCGATGTTGCCATTGCCGATCCGCAATGCCGGCCAGCCGATCAGGGGGCGTGATGTACCTGTGACGGCGACATGCGGTGGCTGCAGCGCCCAATGGAGTGATCCGGAGACCACGCACTGCCGGATCTGCCATGCCACCTGGCAGAACGTGAAAGGTTTCGACGCGCATCTGGCTGATTGTCAGCCGGGCCTGGCCGGTCGTTCCGGCCGGAGGTTGAAGCGTTGACCGTCGATCGGCCTCCGGCGCGGCTCGCCGGACAACCGTTCGGCGTTTCCCGGCGTCCGGTCGGTGCGTTTATCTGTAATTTCATCCAAAAATGACCGATTAGCCAAGATTTGGACAGGATCTGCCGGCAATCATGTGTCGGGGGCGGGTAACGCCGGGTTGGTGGAACCAGGCGTTCGCCGGTGTACGGCCGTGCCCATCCGGTCACACCCGTCGGGTTACACCTGTCCGGTCATGCCCGTTGAGTCATACCTGGATGGCCGAGCCGCATCGGGACGCCACATAGGCCCACCGACTGCTGGTCAGCGCCACCACGGTCCAGCGGTCCGACCAGACCGTGCGCTGCCGGGTGTCCAGGCAGCTGTAGTGCGCGCCGACGACTTCGTCCGGGCTTGTTCGGCCGCAGAGGTATGTCTGGAACCAGCACCATGGCCCGCCCGCGCAGCTGTCCAGGCGTAGCAGCACCCGGTATCGGGTCGACGGGCCGGAGCGCAGATTGAGGTGGCAGTCGTTGGCGGCCGTCGGCACGATGTACCAGTGGGTCGTGTTTGCCGGGGTTGCCGCCGGCGTCTGCGCGATCGCGGAGGCGTCCGAAGAGGCCACCGTAACGAGTGTCACCAGTGCCACCAGCAGGACAGTGTTCCGGACGATGCGTGTGTTCCGGACGATGCGTGCGACCGACACGGCGCGCAACAGGCCGGCTGGAGGGCCAAAGGCGGCGCGATCGTGGACCTCCCGCGCCGCTGGAGGCCCAAGTCGCTGGACCACTGAGAACAATGAGACCTCCTGGACCCCGGGCTCCTAACGTGCCCATGCGGGAGATTTCTACCGCGTCCGTCGCCCTGTGTAGTTGTTCGGCATACCGTGCGTTTCGGAAGACCTGGAAGCAGGGATTAGCCCGGGAGGTCGGGAAGGGGGCCGACCCGCTGGGGGCCGATGGCAAAGCCGGCGAGATCGATACTGGTGTCCGTCTCGGGAGCAAACGAGCGGTCGCCACCGCCGTACACGACCGAGAACATGATGCCGCCGATGCGAAGACGGTCGGAAATACGTGGGTTGTACCTGTGTTCTTTGTGTACTTCCTGGTTGTTGATCCAGACGGTGAGGAGCTCCTGGGAGAACTTATCGGAGCTCATGCGGACGCCATGCTCGACGCAAATCCATTTACCGAGCTCCCACGTCCACTTCTTCTTGCCGACCATGGTGATGGGGTTGTCCGGACGGGCGGTGTTCGAATAGATTAGTCCTTCACTCCCTTTACGCCAGGCGAACCGGCTGGCGTAACCATCCTGGTAGTCGTTGGTGCGTTCCTTGGACGCCGGCTTGTACAGGACCCCGAAGAACCCGGGAAGCTTTCCCCCTTTGTTGAAGTCGAACTTCTCCGGGAAGCGCAAATAATAACGCAGGTATAGTTCTTCTGTCGGCTCGTCCTCCCTGGCCAGGAAGAGTTGGGTGCCGCCGTACGTGTCGCCGTCGTGATAAACGGAATTCTCCGTGTTGATTGTGTCCGTTGATAACGAAACTCTCACCATCCTGGGAAAATGTGGATTGTCGGATGGCAGTATCTGTGCCCTGTCCAACCCGAACGCCGCACGCTGTTCCGGAACGAAACCCTTTCCGAAGAAATCTGCGGCCGCGGTGGCCAGGGTCTGCGGCGGCTCGTTCGTGGCGAGGGGCGTGGCGGCATCCGCATCCGGAGGAAGCGTCTCGCTGGCCGGATCGAAGGTGTGCGCGGGCCTGGAACAGCCTGTTGCCGCCACGCCCAGCAGGCCGAGAGCCGACCCCAGCACGGCCCGCCGGGTCCGGGCCGGCCGTGCCGGAAGAATGATCCCGCTGTCGGCGGGCCGGGAGGCTTGCGAACCAGGGACTCCGGGCAGGTACAATCCGTTTCTGTCGTTCATCTGCCGACTCCCGGTCGTCCGCCGCTGGGCTGGGGATGGTCTTAAAGAATTCTCCGGTTCACGATACACTGCCCACTCGGAGGCATATCGGCGGGTCGTGGTGCCCGTCGGTGTTGTGAGCCCTTTGGGAACCGATCCCATTGCGTGCCGAACGCCGATCTTTATCCGGACTTGATGATCATATTCGTGTCGTCGTTCGCATTTTCCGGCGGAAAACCTGTCGCCGTCCCCGCCGGTAATTGTCCGTATCGTTTCGCTTGCCAGGTGAAGGTTCCGGCGCGAACGGTGGCCGGCTCGAACAGTGGCGACACGGGGACGGCGTGCTGCTACTTTCCGCATTGAATGCAGCGCGGACGGGGGTCCGAGGAGTCCTGCCCGCTGCCGGTCGGTCGATGACAGTCGATGTCGGCCATGGACGGGAACAGGCGGGAACGGGCGGACGCCCGGAAATCGTTGATCGCGGGGGAGCGGGCATGACGGTTTGCGGGCTGGTACGCCTGGATGGTGCTCCGGTGCGGCGTTCGATCCTCACGGCGATGCTTGCCTCGTCGTCGGTGGGCCTGCCCCCGGCGCGGGGCGTGCACATCGACGGGCCCTTCGGGGTGATGACGGCCACGGCATTCTCAGGTGACCCGACACCACCGATCGCGGTGGACGCCGAGAAACTGGTCGTCGTCCTCGACGGTTGTCTCGGGCTCCCGCGGTGGAGTAGCGACAGCCCTGTGCCGTTTCGTGGCGCTGCTCCGGCCGGAGGGTCCGCGGAAACAGCAGCCAGCGCGCGGGGCGACCAGCCCGCTGCTCTTGCCGGCGCGGGGTCCACCCATGCCTGCATGCTCGCGGTCGCCTACCGTATGCACAGGGAGCGTTGTCTCGGGCCGCTGGGCGGGGACTGGATCGCGTTGATCTGGGAGTCGGACCGCCGGCGGCTTGTGTGCGCCCGTACCGGTAACCCGGCGCAGGAGTTGCTGACCTGGTCGGACGGGCGCACTTTCGCGTTCGGTACGGAACCGGCGCAGCTTCGTGCCGCGGGGATGCCGGCGATGATGGGGCATCCCCGTCCTGGCCTCAGGCTGGGTCGGATCCGCTGTCTCGGCCCTGACGAGCGACTCGCGGTCTGTCTGCCCACGGCGCCGGCCGGCTACTCTGCCATGCCGGCCGGCGCACCATATCCATCCGGCTGTGGCGCTCCGGCCGATGCCGGTGATCCTTCGGTCTTTTAGGGACGGCCGAGTGCGTGGTAGTCCCATCCCGCGGCGCGCCACTGGGCGGGGTTGAGGGTGTTGCGCCCGTCGATGACGGTGCGGGCCGCGACAACCGCGGTCAGGGCGTTCGGGTCGAGTTCGCGGAATTCGGTCCATTCTGTGAGATGGAGCACAATGTGCGCCCCGGTCGCGGCGTCGACGGCGTTGTCGGCGTAGGTGAGGTCGGGGTAGGTCCGCCGGGCGTTCGGGATGGCGGCCGGGTCGTAGACGGCGACCGTGGCGCCGGCCCTGCGCAGCGCGTCGGCCACCGCGAGGGCGGGCGAGTCCCGGATGTCGTCGGAGTTGGGTTTGAACGCCGCGCCGAGCACCGCGACCTTCTTGCCGGTGACGTCGCCTCCCAGCAGCTCGGTGGCAAGGGTGACGGTACGGGTGCGGCGCCGGAGGTTGATGGCGTCCACCTCGGCCAGGAACGCCACGGCCTGACCGGCGCCGAGCTCGGTTGCGCGTGCCTGGAAGGCGCGGATGTCCTTGGGCAGGCAGCC
>NZ_CAAAFO010000022.1:12676-22886 GCF_900634715.1 Candidatus Protofrankia californiensis
GGCTCGAAGAAGGGCACCTCGCCGGCGGTCAGGTGCTCGATCTTGCTTGGGTCGACGTCGACACCGATGACCTCGAAGCCCAACTCGGCCATGCAGACCGCGTGGGTCGCGCCCAGGTAGCCGGTTCCGATTACTGAAATTCTCAACGGATCAACAATGGTTGTTGGTCCCATGGTTTTGTAAACCCCCAGCTGACGATAATCTGACTATGGGCGTTGCGCATTCGACATGATCCGTTAACGTTTGCTGGCTCGGGGTCATGCGATGCGAAGAAGAGGCATTATGCACGCACCTCGTGATCGCAAAGTAAATCCATCGGAGTCGCCGTATTTCCTGTGACAGGGCAAGTGCGTTGCGTAGCGACGGATACCCCGGGGTACGTGCGATTCGCGTCACACTGCTAGCCTCCGGGTGCACCGCCATCGGGGGTGGGGTTCTTGTGCCTTCGCGTCCGACGACCAAGTTTTTTGGCCGATATGAGAGGGTGGGCCGGCAGGGCTCTACTTTTCAGGTGGGTCTTTACGGTAACCCCCGGAGGGAAAACGCTAGGCAATGGACGCGCTCAGTACCGTGATCGACCGCGTCGGATCGTACTGGGGACTTGTTCCCCTGGGGATCGCGGGAGTGATCTCATGGTCGGTGTGGTTGTTCCGACGGGTATTGTCATCTCGTTACAAGCCGATCAACAACAAGTTCCGGACGTCCACGTCCGTCGTCGTCCCCTCCTTCCGCGAGGACCCGGACGTCATTGAGCGCTGCCTGCAGACATGGCTCGCTCAGGACCCTGACGAAATCATCATCGTTCCGGATGTCGAGGACACCGAACTCATCTCACGGTTGAGAAGACACGCGCGGGAGCATCCGAACATCCGTGTGTTCCCTTTCGTGCACGAAGGTAAGCGGTCGGCACTCGGTGTCGGCATCTCGGCCGCCACCAAGGAGATCGTGGTCCTTTGTGACTCCGACACGGCCTGGGAGCCGGGCCTGCTCGCTGCCGTCCAGATGCCGTTCGTCGATCCCAAGGTCGGTGGGGTCGGTACCCGCCAGAGCGTCTACAACGCGCGGACCAGCGTCTGGCGCCGCGTAGCCAACTGGCTGGTCGACATCCGTTATCTTGACTATGTGCCGGCGCAGGGCCGGGCGGGGGCCGTCGCCTGCCTGTCGGGCCGGACCGCGGCCTATCGCCGCTCCGTGATTCTGCCAGTGCTCCACAACCTGGAGAACGAGTTCTTCCTCGGCAGGCGGTGTATCGCCGGGGACGACGGGCGGCTGACCTGGCTCACCCTCGCATCCGGTTACAAGACCGTGCACCAGGACACGGCACGGGCCATGTCGATGTTCCCCGACTCGTTGCGGGCATTCATCAAGCAGCGGGTCCGGTGGAGTCGCAACTCCTATCGCTGTTACCTGACCGCGATCTACAAGGGCTGGCTGTGGCGCCAGCCGCTGATCTGCCAGATCAGTGTTCTCCAGATCCTGCTCACCCCGGTCACCATGGGGGTGGCCATGACCTACCTCGGGTTCTGGATGGTCCGGCCGCAGGCGAACGCCCCCCTCATAGCGATTGCCTGGCTGCTGGGGGGACGCGCTGTGCGCGGACTGTCGCATCTGCGGGAACACCCCCGCGACATCTTCATCCTCCCACTGGTGGTCGTGACGATCATCGTCGTTGCTCTGCCCATCAAGACCTGGGCATTCATATCGATGAACAAGCAGGGCTGGCTGACCCGGCGTGCCGACCTGATCGGCGGCGAGGGGCAGTCGGACGCGTCCGTTCGGGTGAGCCAATAATGATCGGAGTTTCATGATCATCCCGACGCTCGGGTTCTCCGTTCGCCGTCGGCCGTCGTCCGGTAGCGGCACCGGCCGCCGGCCGCGATTGCGGGCTCGTGTCCTGGCCGGCGGTGTGTTCGCGGGCATGCTTGTCGGGGTTGTCCCCGGCCTGGTGGGCGTTGTGGGCGCCGCGCTGGCCGCGCCGCCACAACCACTGTCTCCGGTCACCTCGGCGGACGCCAAGAAGCAGGCCCTCCTTGTCGACGCCGAGGACATCCGCCTCCGTTCGACGTTCGAGAAGTTCGGCGTGCTGCGGGCGCCCGCCATGGTGCAGACCCAGGGCAGCCTTCCCACCCTGCTGCTGCCCGCCCGACCGGCTCCCTACACGGCCGAGGAGGTCGCCGCCGCCGGCGGCATGCGCCGTGAGGTCGACGGCGCCACCCTGGTACTGGCCAACATCGTGGTGGGCCCGGACGCCCGCCTCGTCCTCGACCAGCGGGTCGGGACGCTGCGGCTTGCCAGCAGCCCCGCGGGATTCGTCGGGCTCACCAGCTGGCGTGGCGCCATCGAGATCAACGGTAACGCGCAGCAGCCGTTGAACATCCTCGGCTGGGACATCAAGGAGCTCAAGCCCGACGTCAACCCGGTCGACGGGCGTGCCTACATCCGCACGATGGGTGGCGAGCTGGTCGTGCGCAATGCCCGGGCATCCAATCTGGGCTTCTGGAGCGGGCGTACCAGTGGCGTTGCCTGGACGGGTAGCAAGGGCGAACCCAGCACCGGCGGCGCGGCGAACTCCACGTTCATCAACAACGTCTGGGGCGCCTACATCTCCGGTAGCGAGGGTATCCAGATAATCAATGTGAAGCTGGAGAACAACGATCGTGCCGGCCTTGCGATCCAGCGTGACGCGGTCAGCACCCTCATCTCCGGCAGCACCTCCACCGGCAACCACGGCGACGGCATCACCATCGACCGTGCCTCCGGCTCCCGGGTCATGCGTAGCACGATCAGTGACAACAGCGGTGACGGGATCACCCTGGACGGCCGCGGTATCGGCATCGTCGCCACCGCCACCGGCGTCCAGATCAACCAGATCAAGGGAACCGTCATCGAGGCGAACACGCTGACCGGCAACGGGCGGTACGGGATCCGGGTCCTCGGCGGCGAGGACACGGTCGTGCGCGGCAACAAGGTGTCCAAAAGCCAGGTCGGCGTCGTGGTCAAAAGCGGCGCGAACGGCACCCAGATCCTCGACAACACCGTCGGGGGCGTGGTCGACTCCGCCGTACAGATCGGCCCTGACGCCAAGCGAACGGCCATCACCACCAACACGCTCGCCGACGGGCGGATGGGGATAATCGCCCAGGACGCCGCGACGAACATCATCAGTCGTAACAAGATATCCGGTTCGACCGAGTTCGCGGTTACCGTGCGGGGTCAGGCTGACGGCACGACCGTGGGCAGCAACATGCTGGCCGGCCGCGGCTGGCGCGCTGTCGACATCCGCAAGGCCACCGGGATCACCACCGCGGCCGTCGGCAACAATGACACCTCGAAGTGGATTCCTCGTCTCGAACGGCCGTGGTACTCAATCTTCGAACGGCATCCGGCCCTGTTCGTCTGGTCGTTCATAGTTTTGCTGCCGATCCTCGGGTGGCGGACCAGACAACGCTGGCGCAAGCGTGCCGCCGAACACCCGTATCCCGAGTCCGAGCTGCTGGTACAGCGCATGACCAAGGTGGCCGCCAGCCCGGCGGGCCCGAAGGCGGCTGCCGGCCCGATGGACCTGGTCGAGGCGACCGAAGTGATCGCCATGCCCCCCCGATCCGGGGACCTCGGACGGACGCCGCTGGTGCCCGGGCAGGCCATGCATCGAACGACCACCTACCGGGGAGCTGCCGCGCAGGAACATCGACCGGCCGCCCAGCCACGGTACGGCGACCAGCCATGGCCTGCCGCCGCGTCCGCGGCGTCGCCTGCGCCCTCCGGGCGGCAGGCGCCGCAGGACGGCCCTGACGGGCTGTTCAACGGGCGTGATCGCAACGGTGCCCGCATCAGCCAGGACGACAACCCGACCATGGACGGCCTGCGGTACCTGCGTGACCGCGCTGGGCGGTATCCCGATGACCCGTTCGGGCAGTTTGCCGACGGTAACGACGGTGATTTCCGCAGGGACGGACTTCCCGACGCCTCTTCGTTCCAGGAAGACTCCCGCTCCTGGAACGGGCACTCACCTGAAGATCACTCGTACCGGAACGAACCCGACGATGACACCACGACCACAGGTGGCGACGAAGGCGTCTCGGTGGTGAAGCTCGACGCCGTTGGACCGCGGGCGATGATTTCCTATAACGGCAGAGGTCGTGACCGTTATAGCAGGAAGGACCCGTCGTGACGGCTAGCGGTCCGGCAGGCCCGGGTCCCCGGGCTGTTCGCAGACGCCGGGGACTGTTCGTGACGGCGACGGCGGTTGTCGCGTGTGCGATGACGGTCGCCGCCTGCCAGGGCGGCGAAACGACGGCGGTGAGTTCGAAGGCGCCGACCGCACTGGGCTCGGCCTTGGCTCGCTCTTCTTCCCCGACGCCGTCCGCTGCCGCGGCCGGGTCGGCCCCCCATGGCGGCGCACCCCAGGTCCAGAACCAGAACGTGACCTGCCCGGCGGGCGCTCCCACGGTCAGCAACGCCAGTGATCTCAAAATGGCGCTGGCGTCGGCCAATCCCGGCACGGTCATCCGGATGGCTGACGGCATCTACACCGGTGGCTTCACCATCGCCAAGTCGGGCACGGCGGCACAGCCGATCTGGCTGTGCGGTTCGCGCAACGCCGTGCTGGACGGTCAGGATGACACGGACTACATCCTGCACATCGACCATGCCTCCTACGTCCGCCTGTCGGGCTTCAGCGTCCGAAACGGCAAGAAGGGCGTGATGGCGGACGGCACCCAGCACAGCATCATTTCCGGACTGAGCGTCAGCGCAACCGGGGACGAGGCCATCCACCTGCGTTCCTTCAGCTCGGACAATCTGGTGACCGGGAACGTCGTCCGTGACACCGGAAACCGCTCGGAGAAGTTCGGCGAAGGTATTTACATCGGTAGCGCCAGCAGTAACTGGTGCAAGTACTCGAACTGCAAACCGGACAACAGCGACCGGAACTTGGTCGTCGGAAACGACATCGCCGGGACGACGGCGGAGAACATCGACGTCAAGGGAGGCACGGCCGACGGCATCATCTCCGGAAACGTATTGTCCAGTGACAGGCTGGTCGAGGCCGACTCGTGGATCGATCTCAAGGGCAACAAGTGGACCGTCGTGGACAACACCGGTCAGGGCGGCGGAAACATCAAGGATGGTATCCAGACCCATGTCGAGGCCGACGGCTGGGGACGATGGAATGTCATCCGGAACAACTCGCTTGCCGTGAACGGCGCGGGGTTCGGAGTTTATATCCACGACGGAGAAAAAACCCAGAACGTGGTTGGCTGCGACAACAGGATCCAGGGGGCCGACCGCGGCTTCTCCAACGTCAAGTGTGTCTAGACGCAGGATCTCCAGATATGAAATCTTCATTTTTCGATAGGGCTTTTGTTGTTATTTTGTTGGTTTTCCCATCGTGGTTGACCTTCACTCGGTCCGCGGAATCCCCTGCCGCTCGACCACCTTATGAGTGACCTTCCGCTCCGCCACGAACGACAGGAAGGGGATCGTGCCGGCCAGCATGACCAGCACGGTCGGCCCAGCTCCCAGCCGGCATCGAGACGACAGGTCCACGGTCAGCACAAGGTAGACCATGAACAGGAACCCGTGGAGGGGGCTGACGGTCTCGGCGACCACCGGGGCGTCCGCCAGGTACTTCAGCGGCATGCCTATCAGCACGAGCGTGATCAGGCCCACCCCGACGACATAGGCGATCACCCGGAAGCGCAGCAGCGCGCTGTGGATCGCGCGCTCGCTGCCGCGGCCGGATCTGTCACCGGTTGTTCCCCCTGCCGCTGCAGGGCCTGGTTCCGGGATCGGGCCGCGGCTGTCCTCCTTGATGGGGGGGGTCACCGCGTCCCCGACCCTGATGGCGTGTCCCGCTCGTAGAGCGAGGCGAGATAGCGGTTGTAGGCTTCCAAGTCCTCGTCATCCTCCTCGTCATCACCGAAGTCGTTGCCGCGCGAACCGTCGGCGGTGGGTCGACCCTGTCCGTGGCGTTCTTCCCAGGGTTGCCCGTCTACGCCGGAGCGGGTAACCGTCCCGGGCGCGGCAGGAGGGGTGGTTACCTTCGCCGGTCTTGGACGAAGTTCCTCACGTACCATCTGCCACCAGCCGAAGACCACCGCCGCGGCAAAGATCGGCCATTCCACGCCGTAGAAGAGGTTCTGCAGGGTTCCGCGGCTCGACTGCCCCTTCTCCCACTGCCACCACCCGAGTCTGGCGAACAGGCCGATCATGAAGAGTGCAAGGGCGTGTCGCAGGATCCAGGGGGGTGAGAAGAGGATTCGGCGCACGTCTGCGACGCTACATCCGTTCGTGCCCGGCGTGGACGCCGGACGAGCCGATGGTGCGGCTCGCCCGGCCTGGCTGGGGGGGGTTAGCGGGGAACGGGCGAGCCGGAACATTCGGAAACAGCGCCCTGGCCAGCCGGGGTATCACCGGTCTTGAGCACAGCGGATCCGTCCGTACGTTCACATGTCTAGTCGCTCGGGCGCTCGGAAGGGTTGCCGCATCCGGAACATTTTTTTGCGTTGCTAAGTGCTTACTGACCGTCGAAGAGGATGGCCGCGGCAAGCGAGATCTGTCCCGGGGACGAGCGTGTCTGTGGCTGTCTGGGCGGCCTGCCGCCGTCCTGGCTGCCCTGGTCGGGCTCGTCCACGGCTGACACGCTGAGCGTCAGGGTGTGCTCACCCGCGTTCGGGTAAAAGTCGATCTCGATGACCGAGCCCACCCACCTGCTCGGACGGCCCGATCGCACAACCGATTGCACAACAGCGGACGAGACCGTCTTCCCGTCGATGTCGGCCCGTACCGCGCCCTGTACCCCTAGGGTGCCGAGGTACAGGTTCAGGTGACCGGCCTGTCCGGTTATCGGGACGGTGAGCCGGAACTCGCCGGAGGCCCGCAGCGCCAGGGCGTCGGCATGATTCCTGCCCGTCTGCTGTGGGCTGCCCCCGCTCCAGTCGAACCGGCTGGTACCGGGGACGACCGTCGGATCGGCGCCGATCATGTCGAGCCGGCCGATGATCGGCTTTGGCAGGTTTGCGCGCACCCGCTCGCCGACGGACCTGTTCGTGCTGTGACCGTAAAGGACCCAGTCTCTGATGCCCGCGGCCGGAAGGGTGATCCGTTCTTGAGTCATCGAGCCGATGCTGAGCTGAACCTGCGGCGCACCGTTGGTCGACGCCTGGGTCGGCAGGGGCGTGGCCGCCGTGTCGGTTGTGGTCCGTGCAGCCGGCCCGGTCGACGCGGGCTGTTGTGGGGTCGCGGCCGGGGGGGACGAAGCCGCGGTCGTGGAGCCGGCCGGCGGCATCGGGAGTGCCGTGGCCGAGATGGGCTGGTCCTGGTCCTGGTCGTGTGACGGGATCACCTGCATACCGATCATCGTGATCGCCACGACGCCGAGGACCCCGGCGGCGGCACCGAAGGCGATCGCTGCCGGTCGACGGGCAGCGGTCCGTAATCTCCCTCGTCGCCGGATGGTTGCCCCGGAGCCCGGCTTCCGTCGCCGATCACGGGTTGCGCAGTAACGGCTCTCGGGATGGTACGGGGATGATCGGGCTTCGCTGCCCGGCCCGATGATGCGTCCACGGATCCGCGTGGTGTCCGGCTCGTGCGCGCACGCCGCGTCCGTGAGCGCCGCTGGTAGCCACGACCCGGGCTCTGCCCCGGTGTGCCTGTGACGGCGACGGCTGTCACCGCGGCGAGTACCCGTCATGTTGCCTCCCCACCCTGCAGCCGCGCCCGCGGATCAACATCCCGCCGCGGACGCGGAACACCCCTTCGCGTCTCGGAGTGCTTCTTGCTCAGTCGTGCCGCGGGATCGGGCGCCGGCGTGGACGGCGACCACTGGGCGCTCCCACGTGTGTTCTCACGCGCACCCGCCAACAGGATGCGCTCCAGTTCACCCGCACCCTTCGAGGTCTGGCTCTTCACCGTGCCGACGGAGACGCCCAGGGCGCGGGCGGTCTCGTCCTCGGAGAGGTCGAAGGCGTACCGGAGCACCACGCATTCCCGTTTGCCGGCCGACAGCGACATCAACGCCGCCCGGACGTCGACGACCGCCGGCACGTCAGTGTCGGTGCTGTGGGTCTCGGCCAGGTTGCCGAGCACGCCGAGGCCGCGCCGCTCGCGCATGATCCGCCGCAGGCGGGTCGCCGCCATGTTCGCGACGGTACGTCTGAGGTAGGCCAGCGGGCTGTCGGCCTGACGCACCCTGTCCCAGTGCCGCCATGCGGCGGTGAACGCGTCGGCTGTGATGTCGTCGGCGGCGTCATGGTCGTTGGTCAGCAGATAGGCGAGCCGGGCCAACTGGCGGTGGTGTTGCTCGAAGAAGGAATGGAACTCGGCGACCGGACTGCCGTGACCGTCGAGGTCGCCGTTCACGGCAGTCGGGTGTGCACGGACGCGATCGTCGACGGACCTGCCGATGGGACCGTCCGGTTCAACGGAAATACCCGGTTCGGTGGTGTCGCCGTCCCATTCCAACCGGCGTGCTCCTGAAGCTCGTCCGATGGGCGATACGCCACCTGTGTGGATCTCGCCCGATGGCAGGATGAGAGAAGTATGTCCGGCTCGGAGCCTAGGGTCTGCGCAGGGTCCGTACAATTCGGTCATCATGTGCCGGGATCAAGCGGTTCACCCCAGCGGCGCGATCATGTTTCTGGCGCGCCGGCGGCTCAGGTCCCCAGGTCCCCAGGTCTCTGGATCATTGCCGGATGCGGAGATGATGTTTCCGTGGGACGCCGGTCGGGGTATGCCCGCGCATATGGGTGCTTTGTACGAAGCCGTTGCGGGCCGCCAGGCTGTCCGCCTGCACCAGCCCGCCCCGCCGCCTCCACTTGATCCTGAGATCCCGATCCCGGATGACCCCGGTCCACTGCTTCCCAGCACCCCCGATCTTCCTCCCGCGCCACACGAGCCCTCGCCCTACACCGAACCCACCCCGACGGAACCCGAGCCTGAGCCCGAACCCGTCTGAGCCCGAATCTGCCTGAGAAGGTCGCCGTACCGTCCTGTGTCTCGTTCGTTCGTCCCGGCGGGTCAGCCGTCGGGACGGCGTGGTGGTGCCGCTCGGTTGGCGATCGCGGATGCGATGTGCGTGGCCGGATGGCCGTGGATACGGTGGGTTGATGCGCGCGGTGACAGTGGCGTCTTTCGGTGCTCCCGAGGTCATGTCGTGGGTGGAGGTGGACGACCTCGCTCCGCCCGGCCCGGACGAGGTCGCGATCGACGTGGTCGCCTCCGCGGTGAACCGGGCTGATCTGTTGCAACGCCAGGGTTTCTACCCGCCCCCGCCGGGCGCTTCCGCCGTCCTGGGGCTGGAATGCTCCGGCCGGATCGCCGCGGTCGGCGCCGGGGTGACCGCATGGCAGCCCGGGGACGAGGTCTGCGCCCTGCTCTCCGGTGGCGGATACGCGACGAGGGTCAATGTTCCCGCGTCCCACGTGCTCCCGGTGCCGGCCGGTGTCTCGCTGCTCGAGGCCGCCGGGCTGCCCGAGGTTGCGGCCACGGTCTACTCGACGGTGTTCGGGGTGGCCGGTCTGCGTGACGGTGAGGTGTTCCTGGTGCACGGCGGGGCGTCCGGGATTGGTACGTTCGCGATCCAGGCGGTGCGGGCGCTGCGGCCGTCATCGACGATCGCGACTACCGCGGGTAGCCCGGCGAAGCTGGACCGCGTCCGTGAGCTCGGAGCCGATCTCGCCATCTCCTATCGGGACGAGGACTTCGTCGACCGGGTGCGGGAGGCCACCGGCGGCCGTGGCGCGGACGTGATCCTCGACAACATGGGTGGGTCTTACCTGGCGCGCAACGTCGAGGTGTTGGCCGTCGAGGGGCGCATCGTCGTCATCGGGCTCCAGGGCGGGCGAAAGGGCGAGCTGAACCTCGCGGCATTGCTGGCCAAGCGGGGAACCGTCCACGCGGTGTCCCTGCGGGCCCGGCCGGACGCGCAGAAGGCCGTGATCGTGGCGGGCGTCCGCGAGCAGATCTGGCCGGCGATCGAGGCGGGGGCGGTCCGCCCGGTGATCGATCGGGTGGTGCCGATCGAGAAGGTCGCTGAGGCGCATCAGCGTGTCGAGGAGTTCGGCCACGTGGGCAAGGTCGTGCTCGCTGTGGACACCCCGTAGCGGTCCAGGCGGAACCCGGGCCCGGGAAAAGAAACGGCCGCGCCTTGGCCTGCCGTGCCGGAATCTGATTACAGGCAGTGATATGAGTGGCCGTCTGTTGCTGATGG
>NZ_CAAAFO010000022.1:23260-29773 GCF_900634715.1 Candidatus Protofrankia californiensis
GGTGATGCGGATCGGCTCAATGATCAAACAGCTTCTGGAGGAGGTGCGGGCGGCGCCGCTGGACGAGGCGAGCAGGGTACGCCTCCGGGAGATCCACCATAACTCGATCAGGGAACTCTCCGACGGGCTCGCTCCGGAACTCTCCGAGGAGCTCGGCCGGCTCACCCTCCCGTTCGACAACACGCAGACCCCCAGCGACGCTGAGCTGCGGATCGCCCAGGCACAGCTCGTCGGGTGGTTGGAAGGTCTCTTCCATGGCATCCAGACGGCACTGTTCGCACAGCAGATGGCTGCCCGTGCCCAGTTGGAGGAGATGCGTCGGCGGGCCCTGCCGAGCGGTCCCCAGGCGGGAGAGCAGTTCGGTCGCGGTGCCTATCTGTGAACCCGCGGACGGCGTCCTGCTGACGGATCGCGGCCAGGCCACGATCCGTCAGCAGATCACGATCTGTCAGCAGGTTGCCATTGCGGCGTGAGACCGCGTCGTGGCGTGAGAGCGCATTGCCGCGTAAGGCCGTCAGCTTGCCGGGCTGACCGAGCTCATGTTGAAGTCCGGGATGCGCAGGGCCGGCATCCGAGCGAGGGTGAACCAGTCCCCCCACTCACGCGGAAGTGTCCGGACCGTCGCTCCGACTTCGGTGACTCGACCCAGCAGGTCCACCGGGCTCTCGTTGAACCGGAAGTTGTTGACCGTGCCGACGACCTCACCGTTTTCGACCAGATAGACACCGTCACGGGTGAGCCCGGTGAGCAGGAGAAGCTGTGGGTCGACCTCGCGGATGTACCACAGGCAGGTCAACAGCAGTCCCCGCGAGGTGTTTGCGATCATCTCGTCGAGGGATGCGGTCCCGCCGCCGTCGAGGGTCAGGTTGTCGACGAACGGGGTCACCGCCACGTCGCCACCATCCGCGCCGCCGCCCGCCGCGCCGCCGCCCGCCTCGCCACTGCGCCTGGCAGCACTGCGCGCCGAGGCGCGCGTCTGGACCAGCGCGGCCAGCTTGCCGTCCGTGATCCAGTCGGTGCGCCGCAGCGGCAGCCCGTTGTCGAACACGCTGGACGTCGCCGACGACGCCCCGGCGATCACGAACGGGGTCGCCGGCAGTTCCGGGTCCAGCGGGTCGCTGAACAGGTGCAGTCCGGCCGGGCCGAGCGCCTCGCCGATCCTGGTGCCGCCACCGGCCTTGCTGAACACCGTGCGTCCCTCGGCGGCGTCACGGCCGGCAGCCGACCAGTAGGTGTAGGTCAGCAGGTCGGCGACGGCCGACGGCGGCAGCAGCGTCTCGTAGCGCCCGGCGGGCAGCTCCACCGAGCGTGCGCTCCAGGCCAGGCGCCGGCGCAGGAGCGCGTGGGTGTCGGGCACGGACACGTCGGTGAAGTCGTGGGTGGACTGGCCGTGCCACACCGAGCCGGACGGCGTGGTGCTCTTGGCGTTCCACTCCA
This sequence comes from Candidatus Protofrankia californiensis, assembly GCF_900634715.1. Classification (GTDB taxonomy): domain Bacteria; phylum Actinomycetota; class Actinomycetes; order Frankiales; family Frankiaceae; genus Protofrankia; species Protofrankia californiensis. The sequence continues at coordinate 24,698 of NZ_CAAAFO010000022.1, forward strand.
CCGACCCGGTCGGCTGGCTGTGCCGTAGCCGCAGGCCCGCGGAGGTGCCCAGCCAGGTGGTGGTCAGGTCGTGCTGGGCGAAACCGAACAGGCGGTGCCCGTCCGCTCGCGCCGCGGCGAACGCGTCGCCGAGCTCACGCGCGAACTCGGTGAACACGCTCGTGCTGGTGCGCTGCGCGGGGTCGGTGAAGGTCGCCTCCGCGACTGCTTCGGCGGCGGCCACCGCGGTCTCGCCCCGGGAATGCGGTGCGCCGACGCCGGCGCCGGGACCGAGCAGCTCGGCGTAGTCATCGGCGTCCTCGGCTTCGCGGGCGTCCGCCTCGGACAGGCGCAGCAGCTTCTCCAGAACGTCGTCGTCGGTCACGTTGCTTGCCGATCGCACCCCGAACGCCCGACCCACCATGCTGATCACGGTGACGGATCGGTCGCGGGCCGCGCCGTTGGTCGTCAGGGTGTTGTTCGCCCAGCGCAGGTTCACCGTGCTCGACTCGCCGGCGATCACCACGCATCCGTCGGCCCGCGACGACTCCAGCGCCCGTTCGACGATCTCGTGGGACTGCACGGTCACCGGCCTGCCTCTCGCTGGGTGTTGAGGATGTTGACGTCCCGGAACAGCGCCGAGGGGCAGCCGTGGCTGACCGCCGCGACCTGGCCGGGCTGGCCCTTGCCACAGTTGAACGCCCCACCCAGGACATAGGTCGCCTCGCCGCCCACGGCCTCGAGCGACCCCCAGAAGTCGGTGGTGGTCGCCTGGTAGGCGACGTCGCGCAGCTGCCCGACGATCCGGCCGTCGCGGATCTCGTAGAACCGTTGGCCGGTGAACTGGAAGTTGTACCGCTGCATGTCGATCGACCAGCTCTTGTCACCGACGATGTAGATCCCCCGGTCCATCCGGGAGATCAGCTCCTCTGTGGACGGCCCGCCCGGCGCGGGCTGCAGCGACACGTTCGCCATCCGCTGGATCGGCACGTGCCCGGAAGAATCGGCGAACGCGCAGCCGTTGGAACGCCCGGTTCCCAGGGCCGTGGCGTTCTGCGCGGCCATCCGGCGGTCGAGCTGGTAGCCGACCAGGGTGCCGGCACGGACGATGTTCCACTGCCCGGCCTGCACGCCTTCGTCGTCGTAGCCGATCGTCGCCAGACCGTGGGGGGCCGTGCGATCTCCGGTGACGTGCATGGCAGGGGAGCCGTAGCGCAGTTTTCCGATCTTGTCGAGGGTGACGAAGGAGGTCCCGGCATAGGCGGCCTCGTAGCCCAGCGCCCGGTCGAGTTCGGTGGCGTGCCCGACCGACTCGTGGATCGTCAGCCACAGGTTCGACGGGTCGATCACCAGGTCGTAACGCCCTGGTTCGACGGAGGACGCCTTGGCCTTCTCGGCGAGCAGGGACGGGATCAGCTCGATCTCGGCGTCCCAGTCCCAGCAGCCCGCGGCGGGGCCGGCGACCAGCCACTCCCAGCCGCGGCCGACCGGGGGGGCGATCGTCCGCATGGTCTCGAACCCGCCGGCGGCGCGCTCGACGCGGGTCGCTTCGATCTGGCAGATCACCCGGACGCGCTGCTGGGTGGTGGTCGTCCCGGCGAGGTCGGCGTAGAACTTGTTCTCCAGCACCTGGCCGAGCCTGCCGTCGACATGATCGACATCCTCGGCGGCCATCAGCGTACGGCACAGCCCCCCGACGCGCTCGATCTTTTCGGCCGTCTCGACGGTGAACGGATCGACCGCATAGGCCGACACCCACCTCGCGTCCGCGTGCACCGGCTCGTCGGCAAGCTCCACCGGTTCGCTGTTCAGCGGATGCGCCACCCGCGCGATCTCGACCGCCTCACGGGTCACCCGGACGGCCTCGTCCACGGTCAGGTCGACACCGGCGGCAAACCCCCATGTCCCGTTGTGCACGACCCGGACGGCGAAGCCGACCGACTGGCCGTCACCACGGCTTTCCAGGCCGCCGTCCCGGAAGGACAGGGATGCGTTGCGGATCCGTTCGATGCGGATGTCGGCGTGGGTGGCCCCCAGGTCGCGGGCGGTCTGCAGGGCGGCGTCGGCAAGGGCGGCGCGGGGCAGCGCGAGGAACTCGGCGTCGATGTCGTGGGCCGGGGTGCCGGCGGCGTCCGGACTCGTTCGCCCGGCGCCGCTCACGGGAACGCCGCCCGCGGATGTGGTAGTGGCAGATGTGGCCATGGAGTCATCCTGGCCTCCGGCGAAAGGATCTGTCCCGCGGGGCGGTGGTCGGTGTCGCCGGGCGCCACGGCGACACCGGGTGGCGTGAGGCCAGGCGCCGGCGGCGTCCAGCCGAACACCGACGGCATCAGCGGAACATCCCGTGGCATCAGCGCAGGCATCAGCGCAACAGCGACGGCATCAGTGGAAGAGGCGTTCGAGGACGTGGGCGACGCCGTCTGCGTCGTTGGACGCGGTGATCTCGTCGGCGGCGGCGAGGACGTCCGGGTGGGCGTTGGCGACCGCGACGGAGTACCCGGCCCAGGCGAACATCGGCAGGTCGTTCGGCATGTCACCGAAGGCGATCGCGCTCTGCGCGGACACGCCGTAGCCGGCCGCGATCTCCGCCAGGGCGATGCCCTTGGAGACGCCTGCCCCGGCGATCTCAACAAGATCATAACTTGACGTGGTGACCACGGCCGTCGACCCGGCGATGGCCACGATGCTGCCGTAGACGTCGGCGAAGCTGCCCGTGGACAGGGCGCGCCTGACCAGCAGTTTCGTCGCGGGCAAGGCCGTGAGCAGCTCAGCGGCACCACCGACGACCTCGTGCGGATCGGGCCACATCGTGGTGAAGGTCGGCTCCCGGCCGAATCGCGTACCGCTCTCCACGGCAAAGGACGCGTCCGGCACGATCGCCCTGATCTCGGTGACCAGATGGAGCGCGGTGGCGGGATCCAGGATGCGGTGCCTGAAGGTGGCGAAGTTGTCCAGATCGTAGACGAGCGCGCCGTTCGCGCAGATCGCCAGACCCGACGTGCCGGTCTGGGTCACGATGTCGGCCATGACCCGGGTCGGGCGTCCGGTGACGAAGAGGACGATGGATCCGGCGTTCCTGACCCTGCGCAGCACGGCCCGCGTACGATCCGAGATCGTGCCGTCGGTGCGGATCAGCGTCCCGTCGAGGTCGGTGGCGACGAGCGCTGGGCAGAACACAATCGTTTAGTAAACCGCATCCGGGCCGGTTGTGTCGCCGGAAGCCTGGATCCCTGGGTCGCGGAGGGCCAAAGGCAGCCTGATCATGTTTCCGCCGTGTATCCCGCGCGCTCGTTGGGTGCTGCGTTAGCATGCGCGTGGTCCGGGAGGCCGAGGTCCCTGGGTCGCTGGCCGGAGAGGGTTCCGGACGGCGAACAGTCCTTCCAGCGTCCAGAATGATCATTATTGCGACTGGTGGGAGGGAAGGTGTTCGGACGGCGATGAAAACGTTCGATGAACTATATCTTGAGCTGGCCGGAAAATGGCGCGAACGAACGCCCGGCTCCGGCAGTGTCGACGCTCTGGACAAAGGGATTCACCACATCGGGAAGAAACTCCTCGAAGAAGCCGCGGAAACCTGGATGGCGGCGGAGCACGAGGGGACGGAGCGGGTCGCCGAGGAGCTGTCGCAGCTGCTGTACTGGAGCCAGCTGGTGATGATTTCCGTGGGTCTGACACCGCACGACGTATACTCCAGATTGTGATGACGGCCCTTCGGTGCACATTCGGCGCCGAACTGTGACACGGGGGCGATGATGCTTCGACTCGCGGTGCCCAACAAGGGGGCGCTGGCGACCGCGTCCAGTCAGTTGCTCGTCGATGCGGGTTACCATGCGCGTCGCGAATCGGCGGAGCTGGTCATCACCGATATCGAGAACGACATCGAGTTCTTCTTCCTCCGGCCTCGTGACATCGCCGTCTATGTCGGGGCGGGTCGGCTGGACATCGGTATCACCGGCCGTGACCTCCTGATCGACAGTGGGGTCGCCGCCGACGAGCTGCTGCCGTTGGGCTTCGGCTTCTCGACCTTCCGCTACGCCGTGCCGGAAGGCAGCCTGACCGACACCGACGGTCTGACCGGTATGCGGATCGCCACGTCGTTTCCCGGTCTGGTCGCCGCCGACCTGGCCAGGCGCGGAATCGACGCGCAGATCGTCAGGCTGGACGGCGCGGTGGAAACCGCCATCCGGCTCGGGGTCGCCGACGCCGTCGCGGACGTGGTGGAGACCGGGCGCACGCTGCGGGCCCATGGATTAACGCTGCTGGGCGAACCGGTGCTGCGCTCCGAAGCCGTGGTCGTCGTGAAGAAGGGGTTGGACCTCACCTCGGCGCACGAACGGTTGTTGCGCCGGATCCAGGGCGTTCTGGTCGCCCGACGCTACGTCATGATGGATTACGACGTCCCGAACTCCGTGCTTGAGAAGGCATGCGAGATAACCCCCGGCTATGAATCGCCGACCATATCCCCGCTGCAGCGTGAGGACTGGGTCGCGGTGCGCGCCATGGTGCCCCACACGGAGCTGAATCGGGTGATGGACGACCTGTGGGAGATCGGCGCCCGGGGCATTATCGTCTCCTCCATTCAGGCCTGCCGGCTGTAGGGGGCGTCGGGGGGCGTCCCTGGCGCGCTGGTGGTACCGGTGTGATGCCGCTGAAGTGCTGTGCGTGGCCGGGCGCTGCGGGGGGGTCAGCGGTGGCTGAGAATGAGCGACATACCCTCGTTGCGGGTTGCGGTGCTCAGGAACTGACCACGTACCGCCGAGGTCACTGTGCGGGCACCCGGCTTGCGGACCCCACGCATGGACATGCACAGATGCTCGGCTTCGACCACGACCATGACCCCCCTGGGTGAGAGGGCCTGTTCCAGCGCGTCGGCGATCTGGGTTGTCAGCCGTTCCTGCACCTGCGGACGTCGCGAGTACAGGTCGACGAGCCGGGCGAGTTTGGACAACCCGGTGATCTGGCCGTTTTCGTTCGGAATGTAGGCCACATGCGCCTTTCCGGCGAATGCGACCAGATGGTGTTCGCACAACGATGTGAAGTCGATGTCGCGAACCAGCACCATCTCTTCGTGACCTTCGTCGAAAACGGTGGTCAGCA
>NZ_CAAAFO010000022.1:30160-38791 GCF_900634715.1 Candidatus Protofrankia californiensis
CCCTCAACCGCTTCCTCATAAGCGCGGGCGACCCGTTCCGGGGTCTTGCGCAGCCCTTCCCTGTCCGGGTCCTCGCCGATACCGATCAGCAGTTCCCGGACGGCGCGGGCAACCCGCTCATGGTCGAACGGGCGGACGGCCCGTGGCCCGAGATCCGGCCCCCGCCGTTGGACGGCGACATCTTCGGCAGGGACCCCACCGGCATCCACGGGGGCTGAGGCAAGGGAGGTGTAGCCGGTGGGTGCGAGGCCGAAATCGGTCGTCAACGGCGTCCCCTGTCGTCGTCGTTCGGCAAGCTCGGTGGCGCCCACGGGTCCGAGATCCGTGGTACGGGTGACGACGGCGCCGGGGAGCTCGCACGGGTGTCCTCCTCCGCGGGTACCGGGGAGTCAGCAGAGCCAACCGGAGTGGCTCCGGATCCATTCCCGCCGGTCGCACCGGAACCGTTGCCGTTGTTGCCGCGTCCGGCTCCGTTCGTCCGGCCGCTGTGCCCCGCGCTGGTGCCTGTGACGAGGTCGGTGACGTCGCCGGGCTTGTGCACGCCCAGCTCGGCCGGGGTCATCACCGGTGGCCGGTCGGACGGCAGGCGCTTGCCGACACCGGTGTAGGAACCGCGGTTGGGCCGCTTCTCCACGGTCGCGAAGATCTCCAGGACCTCGTCCTTGCCGAGCGTCTCGACGTCCATGAGACGCAGGACGAGGTTGTCCAGGACGTCCCGGTAGCGGACGAGGATCTCCCAGGCCTCGTCGTGCGCCGACTCGATCAGCTGACGGACCTCGGCGTCGATCTCCGCGGCGAGCTCCTCGGAGTAGTCGCGCTGGTGGCCCATGTCGCGTCCGAGGAACACCTCGTTGCTCTCGCCGCCGAACTTGACCGCTCCGAGCTTGTCGCTCATCCCGAACTGGGTGATCATGGACCGGGCCATCTTCGTGGCCTTCTCGATGTCGTCGCTGGCGCCCGTTGTCGGCTCGTGGAACACCAGTTCCTCGGCGGTCCGCCCGCCCAGGAACATCGCGAGATCGTCCAGCATCTCCGACCGGGTGCGCAGGTAACGGTCCTCCATGGGCAGCTGCATGGTGTAACCCAGGGCTCGCCCGCGAGGCAGGATCGTGACCTTGTGGACGGGGTCGCTGTTCGGCAGCGCGTGCCCGACCAGCGCGTGCCCGCCCTCGTGGTAGGCGATCCTCTTCTTCTCCTTGTCGCTCATCACCCGGTTCTTGCGTTCCGGACCGGCCATCACCCTGTCGATCGACTCCTCCAGCAGGGCCGAGGAGATGAGCTTGCGGTCCGACCGGGCGGTGAGCAGCGCGGCCTCGTTGAGCACGTTCGCGAGGTCGGCACCGGTGAACCCGGGGGTCCGGCGCGCGATGACCAGCATGTCGACGTCCGACTCGATCGGCTTGCCCTTGGCGTGCACCTTCAGGATCGCCTCGCGGCCGAGCAGGTCGGGCCGGTCGACAACGATCTGCCGGTCGAACCGCCCCGGGCGCAGCAGCGCCGGGTCCAGGATGTCGGGCCGGTTCGTCGCGGCGATGAGGATCACGCCACCCTTGACGTCGAACCCGTCCATCTCGACCAGGAGCTGGTTGAGGGTCTGCTCACGCTCATCGTGGCCACCACCGAGACCGGCCCCGCGGTGACGACCCACCGCGTCGATCTCGTCCACAAAGATGATCGCCGGCGCGTTGGCCTTGGCCTGCTCGAACAGGTCCCGGACGCGGCTCGCGCCGACACCGACGAACATCTCCACGAAGTCCGAACCGGAGATCGAGTAGAACGGCACGCCGGCCTCGCCTGCGACCGCGCGAGCCAGCAGCGTCTTGCCGGTACCGGGCGGCCCGTACAGCAGCACGCCCTTGGGAATTTTGGCCCCCATCGCCTGGAACTTGCTGGGGTTCTCCAGGAACTCCTTGATTTCCTGGAGCTCCTCGATGGCCTCGTCGGCGCCGGCCACGTCAGCGAACGTCGTCTTCGGCGTGTCCTTGCTGACAAGCTTGGCCTTGGACTTGCCGAAGTTCATGACCCGGTTGCCGCCGCCCTGCATCTGGTTCATGAAGAAGAACAGCAGGAGTACCACCAGCAGCACCGGCAGCAGGTTGAGCAGCAGCGACACGATGATATTGCCCTGCTCGACCTTGACCTCGTAGGCGATGTTCTGGTGACGCAGCTCGTTGGCGAGGTTAACGGCCTGGTCGGTGACGTACGACGACTCGTACTTGGCACCGTCCTTCATCTTGATCTCGATGCGCTGCTTCGAGTCCTGGATGGTTGCGTTCGCGACCTGCCCTGAGGCGATCTGCTGCTGGATGAAGTTCAGGTCACGCTTGGAGTACTCGCCTGAGCCCGACAGCACGTTGGTCGCGAGAATGATCACGAGTGCGGCCAGGAGCAGTAGAGGCACCCAGCCGCGGAAGATTCTTCTTGGAGTCATCTGCCTGGAGCGCTTGACACGCGCGCTCCACCCTCCTGACGTGTGTGCCGCCCTCGTTCGGGATTCCCTTGTGCCGAGGGTACCGCCGGTACGCGCGCCTTACCGCGCGTACATCCGAGCAACGGACAACTGATGCGTACCGTTCCACAGCGGTGCCCCGAATGGGCGGTTCGTGGCGTGATCCTCCACCGCCGAGCCGCCGGATTCGCTTCCCGTGCGGTCACCGGCCGTGTCAGCGCGCATCCGATGCCTGCGGTACCGGCGAGCCACCTCACCGCCCGTATGAACTGATGCCATTCCATAACAGCCGATATCACTTGATATCAACCGATATCGGAAGATAAGACGTATATCGGTCGATATCCACCGGGCAAACCCTACCGGCCGCCGCGCTCGATCGCGTCCGCGTTCAGCGTACCTACGTAGGGTAGCGTGCGGTAGCGCTCGGCATAGTCCAGGCCGTAGCCGACCACGAAGGCGCTCGGGATGTCGAAGCCGACGTACCGGACGTCGATGTCGGCCGCCAGCGCCTCCGGTTTGCGCAGCAGCGTGAGCACCTCCAGGGACGCAGGCCCGCGCGAGCGCAGATTCCGCAGCAGCCACGACAGGGTCAGACCGGAGTCGATGATGTCCTCGACCACCAGGACGTCCCGCCCCTCGATCGAACGGTCCAGATCCTTGAGGATGCGCACCACACCCGAGGACGACGTGGACGAGCCGTACGACGAAACGGCCATGAACTCCATGGTCACCGGCACGGTCAGGGCCCGGGACAGGTCGGCCATCACCATCACCGCGCCCTTGAGGACGCCGAGGAGCAGCACCTCGCGGCCGGCGTAGTCGGCATCGACCCGTGCGGCCAGCTCCCCGATCCTGGTGGCGATGTCGCCGGGGGCGACCAGCACCTCGGCGATGTCGGGATGCCGGTCGGGCCGCGGGGGCAGTTCCGTTCCCGACCCGATCCCGCCGAAGCCGATCTCGTCGGGCATCGTGTGCGCAGCGGCCACCTGAGCCTCCCTGGAGTGTCCGCGCGGCGGGCCTACGAGGGCGTCCCGCGCGTGGGTGCTGGACTGGATCCCGGAGCCGGAGGTCCGCGGCCGGGGGGGCGTCTCCCCCCGGTTCGCGGCCTGGAGTCCGGCGGCCTGGAACACCGAGATCCTGTCATCCGCGCGCAGGGCGACGACACCCGACGGCAACGGGACGGGCTTCTGCCCGCGCCATCTGGTCACCAGATCGTCCATGGCCCGGACATGCTCGGCCCGCAGGCCTGTCGGTGCGCTTCCGGCGGCCAGGGCCGCCCGCCGCAGTAGCCGTGTGCGCAGCGCCTCGCTGAGCGCGGCGAGCCCGGCGAGGTCCAGGTCGACCCGGGCCGGCAACCCAGGTGTGCCCCCGGCGCTGTTCCTCGGTTCGCTTCCCGGTCCGTCGAGCGGCCCGGACGCGGGAGAAGCATGATCGCGCCGCCTTTGGTCCTCCGGGGCCACGACCAGACGGTCGTAGGCGAGCGCCGCGTCGGCGTCGAGCGCGGTGGTGTCCGCCCGTAGCAGGTCCGCCGTGCGCGCGAGAGCCTCGGCGATGCCCGGCCCGATGGCGTCCTCCAGAACGGGCAGGACCCGGTGACGGACCCGGGCTCGCGCGAACGCCTCGTCGGCATTGGCCGGGTCGTCCCATGGCGTCAGCCCGTCGGCGAGGCATGCGCTACGCGTCACCGATCTGCGGACGTCCAGCAACGGCCGCCTGATCACCCCGTCCAGGCGGGGCATGCCTGCCAGCGAGCGAGCGCCCGACCCGCGGGCGAGCCGCAGCAGCACCGTCTCGGCCTGGTCGTCAAGGGTATGCCCGAGTAGGACCGCACCCGCCTGCAACCGTTGCGCGGCGTCGATCAGAGCGGACCGGCGAGCGTCGCGGGCGGCACCCTCCGAGCGCGGAGAGTATGCCGGTAGCACCTCGACGGGGTCGAGCCCGAGCGCCCGGCCGCACACGGCCACGGTGGCCGCATGCGCCGCGGAACCCTCATACCAGCCATGGTCGACGGTGACGAGCCCGGCGCGCAGGGCCCGGCGCGGGGCGATGAACGCCAGCGCGGCGGCCAACGCCAGCGAGTCCGGCCCACCGGAGCAGGCCGCCAGCACCAGGCTGCCCGGAGCAAGGTCGGCAATCGACCGCCGAACGGCTACCCGGACCTCGGTCACGGCCCTGCGTTCCCGCATTACGCCCCGTGTTTCCGTGTCGCCCCGCGTTCGGAGGTCATCCCGTATTCCGGCGTCGTCGTGCGCACACCGTATGCCCCTGTGGGCAGACCCCGTTCGCTCTGCCTGGTGATCAACACCCCTGTTCAAGCCGACAGGGACGGACGTGAGCCCAGCACACGCTGCATCCAGGCCCCTGGATCGACCAGCTCCGCACGGGTCGGCAGTGTTTCGGGGGACTGCCAGACCAGGTTGAACGCGTCCACCCCGGCCTCGGCGACAACAGCCCGGACGAACGCGCCGCCCTGCCGGTACTGCAGGAGCTTGAGGTCCAGCCCGAGCAGGCGGCGGACGAAGCGGTCGATCGGCGAACCACCGCCACGGCGGCTGTCGAAGCGCGACCGGATCTCGGTGACAGTCGGCACGACCTTCGGGCCGACCGCGTCCATGACCTGGTCGGCGTGCCCTTCCAGGAGGGTCATCAGTGCCTGTAGGCGGTCCAGGACCTGCCGCTGGGCGGGAGTCTGGAGCGCCTCCACGATGCTCGTCGCGTTCGGCCCGCGGTCGAGCACAGCACCGCGCACGGCGGTGACGGCCGACTTCACCCGCTCGGCGAGCACCTCCGGGTCGAGATCGGTCGCCTCGATGAACGCGCCGATCTCGTCCTCCAGGTGCTGGCGCAGCCACGGGACGGCGGTGAACTGGATGCGATGGGTCTGTTCGTGCAGGCAGACCCACAACCGGAAGTCGCGCGGGTTGACTCCCAGCGTCTGTTCGGCGTGGGCGATGTTCGGCGCGACCAGGCTGAGACGCCCCGCTGCGGCGACGGCCGGCCGGGCCTGGGCGGCATCGCCCTCCCCGGCCCTGGAGGTCAGGCCTTCCCCGAGGGCCTTGGCCGGTTCCCCGGCCCCGGAGGCCCCGGTTGAGGCGGGGTCGGTCGCGGCGGTTTCCTCGGGCGGGAGAAAGAGCTCATACTGCCCCAGGACCTTGCCCGCGAGATAGGCCAGGGCGGTGCCGAGCTGGACACCGGTGACCGTACGTCCGACAGCGGTGGACAACCTGCCCCGGTCGCGGTCCGCCAGCTTGCTCAGCAGCGGCACGGTGACCACCCGCAGGCCGGCGACGTTCGAGCGGATCCATTCGGGACGGTCCACCACGGCGATCGGGGTGGCCGGACCGGCCGGATCCAACCGGGTGTATGCCTGGACATGGCCTTCCGCTTCGACGGCCAGCCGCCGCAGGTCCGTAACCACCGCGTCCGCTTCGGTGCGGGGCAGCAGCGGGCCTGGCCGGACAAGCCGCCGTGCTGTCGCTACGGCGAGATCCCAGTCGACTGGCTCGGCGTCCACATCCGCCAGCCTATGTCCTCTCCCTGTGGATGACAGCCTTATCGCTGCCGCGCGCCTGTTGCCACCGACCACCTGCCGCGCTACCGCCGGGTGATTTCCCCGGATGCCCGCTGCCGCGTCCGGGCGTCTCGCGCATCAGCATCCGCATGAGGCGAGCGCGACGGCCACCTGGTCGAGGGCGGCGCGGGTGGCTCCGGCCTCCTCGACCGGGGCGAAGAAGCCGAACAGCAGGAGCCGGCCGTTGGTGTCCACGACCTGGCCGGCGAGGCTTGTCACGATGCGCAGGCTGCCTGTTTTCGCGCGTACGTCACCGGCGCCGGCGCGAGTGTCGGGCGAGCCGTAGCGGTCGTTCAGCGTCCCGGAGAATCCTGCGACCGGAAGCCCTGTGAGCAGGGTCCGCAGCGCCGGGTGTCCGGGCAGGACGGCCGTCCGCAGCAACGCCACCAGCGTTGCCGGGGCGATCTGGTTCGACGTCGACAGTCCGCTGGTGTCCGCCAGGTTTGCGCCCGCGGTGGGCACGCCGAGTTCCCGCAGGACGTCGAGTACCGCTCGCGTGGCGCCGTCGAACGACGCCGGAAGGCCGCGGGTGTGGGCTACCAGCCGTCCCAGGCTTTCGGCCAGGTCGTTGTCGGAGTACGTCAGCATCCGCTCGACCAGCAACGGGATCGGCGGGCTGTGGACCGCGGCGACCTGCCGAGGGCCGCCGGAGCCACCGGATCCGGGGTTGTCGGGCCCGGACCCGGCGGGCCTGGACCCGGACCCGGACCCGGCGGGCATGGCGCCGACAGCGGTCGACGCGACCTGTACACCGGCCCGGCGTAGCGCTGCCGCGAAGGCGTTCACTGCGGCCAGGTCCGGGGTTGTGGTCCGCGGGCCGGTCGAGCCGGGTGTGGGGCGTCCGCCGTCCACCTCGAGTGCGGACACCGGCGTGATATTGCCGTCGGTGACGTAGCCGTCGCGCCAGCCCGTCGCGGTGGACGGTCCGGTGAACAGAGTCCCGTCGCCGACCAGTCGGTCGACCTGGGTGATGCCGGCCGCGCGTACCTGTGTGGCCAGATCTGACAGGCGGGCGAGGGATGGGTAGCCCGCCGGTCCGGTCGCGGCGGTAAGCGTCGGGTCGCCCGCGCCGACAAGCCACAGCGTCCCGCCGCCGGCCGGGGCGGCGGGGTCCGAGACCCTCGCGGTACCGGTGTCCTCCGTACTGGCCGGTTCTGTACCAGCCGGCTCAGTGCTGGCCGGCGGGGTGCGGAAGACACGGGTCGTCAGGGTGGCCCGTGCGTCGAAGGTCGTCAGTGCCGCCGCGGCGATCACGGTCTTCAGCGTGGATGCGGGCGCCACCGCAGTGCTCGACCCGCGGTCGAGCAGCATCGTTCCGGACAGGGCGTCGACAACCAGCCCTACTGGGTTGCCCAGCGCCGGGTTGGCAAGCGGGCGGGCGAGCCTGGAACTCACCGCTGCGGGGTCGGCGACCCGCACCGCCGGGTCCAGCGGAGCAAAGGGTGCGGCCGCGGGGCGTGGGTCGGGGGCGACGCTCGGGCTGTTCGTGGGTGGAACGGAAAGATGGCCGGCAAGCAGCGCTCCGGCAATGGCGGTAAGTCCGCCGACCCGGCCCGGCATCGGAGGGGTCACGTGCGGGAGACTATGTCCTGTGGCCGATGGCCGATGGCCGATGGCCGATGGCCGATGGCCGATGGCCGATGGCCGATGGCCGCGTCCGGGGCCGATGGCCGCGCGGTCGTGTTTTCCGCCCACCGCTGGAGGCTTCGAGGAATCCTGCCACCGTCAACGTGGGCTTGCGCACAGGCCGGCCGGACCGCAATGCCTGCTGGGTTGGGGTCGTGCCGCCGTCGTGGGGAATGCCGTCCCGGGTAGACCCTGGGTCGATCCAGGCCGGTGGACCTCACCGTGGGTTCCCGCACTGGAGGTGAATCGTCACCGGCGGATCGGCCCGCGACCTTCGAGGTGACATGCGTGGGTGCCGACACTGGTAACAAGTACACAACACAAGGGCGCTTCGGACGGGACGCGCCCACAGACACGACAGGGGATGGTGTGGACCTCGAGTTCGATGTGACCATCGAGATCCCGAAAGGGCAGCGAAACAAATACGAAATGGATCACCACACCGGACGGATCCGGCTCGACCGGATGCTGTTCACATCCACCCACTATCCCTCGGACTACGGGTTCATCGAGGGTACGCTGGGTCGAGATGGTGATCCTTTGGACGCGCTCGTTCTGCTGGAGGAGCCGACCTTCCCGGGCTGCCTGGTGCGATGCCGAACGATCGGCATGTTCCAGATGAGCGACGAGAAGGGTCCTGACGACAAGGTGCTGTGTGTGCCGGTTGCGGACGTCCGGCAGGAGCACCTGCGTGACATCAGGCACCTTCCGGAGTTCGACCGGTTGGAGATCCAGCACTTCTTCGAGGTCTACAAGGACCTGGAGCCGGGCAAATCGGTCGAGGGGGCGTCGTGGGTCGGCCGCACCGACGCGGAGCGGGAGATTCTTGCCTCGATCCGGCGCGAGGAGGAAGCGGTCGTCACCGCGGAGGGGCGCCACGACGATTCCGTACCGAGCGGTTCCACCCTGGGTATTCCGGAGCGGTCTGAGCCGGAGGTCAGGTCCGCCTGACCCCTGCCGGACCGGCGGATCATGCGCAGGG
>NZ_CAAAFO010000022.1:39320-40253 GCF_900634715.1 Candidatus Protofrankia californiensis
CAACCCGGCGGCTGAGAGCTCAGTAGGCCGAGAGATCAATAAGAGATCAATAAGAGCCTCCGGCGGGACGTAATGTCCTATCCGCCTTGGCTGTGGTGACGCGTGAATGAAACCTGGGACGACGCGTGCGTGAGATCGGTTGGCGGGATGTCCGGGATGTCAAAAGGCATCCTGCGCTGGGCCCGCTCTCTGATTTCTTCTGGTAGGTCATCAGCCTGGAGCAGGAGGGGGAGAAGCTCTGGTTGGGTCGTCAGCGCCCGGAAGGTCATACCGATGGTGACATCGTGATCAGGTCGGTGCCTGATTGACACAGGGTCGCCGCGACGGACGTGTCCTGGCCGGATCACGCGCAGGTAGGCGCCTGGCGCCGCTCGTAGTGTGAACGTCCTGACCCAGCCGTGGAGCCCCAGCCACACCGCGAACGTCCGGCACGGGATCCGTGGTGCTGTGACTTGCAGCACCACCTCCTTCCCGATCCGCCACCGTTCACCGATCACAGCTGTGGTGACATCCAGTCCACGGGTGGTCAGGTTTTCTCCGAAGATCCCGGAGGGCAGTGGACGACCCAGCTCGTGCTGCCATGCGTCAAGGTCCTCGCGCGAGTAGGCGTAGACAGCCTGGTCGCCGCCGCCGTGGTTGTCCGTGTCGCAGATCCGGTCGCCGGCCAGGCCGCTGCTTCCCGCCCCCTTCGGTCCTGGTGCGCGCACCAGGACCGGCCCGTCCACCGGGCGTTTGTCGATCCCGCTCATGCCGGACTTTGCGGCGACGGGACGGGCGGTCCCGAGGTTGACCGACTCGATGAAGGACATGGACGGATGCTAATGATCTCGAGACCGCCGCTTCAACCGGTTTGTTGGCCTCTCGATGTTCGGGTGTGGGCAGCGAGGGTGGAGCCGGAGGCGGGGATTGAACCCGCGACCTATCGCTTACGAG
>NZ_CAAAFO010000023.1:0-3242 GCF_900634715.1 Candidatus Protofrankia californiensis
GGCTCGGTGGCGAGGGGTGGCGGATCTCCGGCGTGGGCGGGTGGTGATGGCCGCCGTCCGGAAGCCGATCTGGGAAGTACGGGAGGTCCAGGTCTGTGGGTCACTGGATAGCCAAAGGCGGCGCGATCATGTTTCTTTCGCGCTGCCGGAGGCCCTGGTCTGTGGGTCATTACGGGCTCGTGGTCCCGTGTGCCTCCGATGTCCTTTTATTGACAATAGGTAATCATCGCGCTACTGTGACGTGCCGAAATTGCCGATCCTCGCACATACCGATACCCCGCTCGCAGCGGTTCCGGAGAGCTTGCGTAGGGTTTCGACCATGACCGGGGACGCAACTGCAACAGCAACGAGGGGGGCTTCCCTACTCGTCGCCGAGGATGACGAAGCTTCTCGGGTTGCGCTTGCCCGCAGCCTTGAACGGTTCGGCTATCGGGTGCTGGAGGCGGCTGACGGGGAGACCGCGCTCAAGCTTTTCCAGACGACCGAAGTCGACCTTGTGGTGCTTGATGTCGCGATGCCGCGCATGGACGGCTTCGCTGTGCTGAGCAGACTGCGGCAGACCAGCGAAGTACCTGTGATCATGTTGACTGGCCGGGCCGAAGAGGTTGACCGGGTCGTCGGTCTGGAACTCGGAGCCGACGACTACGTGGTCAAGCCGTACTCCCTGCGGGAACTCGTCGCACGGGTGCGGGCCAGGTTGCGCCGCCGCCCCGTCGAGCCGCCGCCGCAGCGCACCGGTGATGGAAACGACCCGCTCGTCTACGGAGACGTTTCCATCGACCTGCGTGCCCGTGAGGTCGCGGTCGCGGGTGAGCGCATCGATCTCACCGCGCGTGAATATGAGCTGCTCGCTTTCCTGGCGAGCCACCCCCGCCGGGTTTTCAGCCGTGAGGAGCTGCTGGAACAGGTTTGGGGTACGCGTTTCCAGGATCCGGCAACCGTCACCGAGCATGTCCGTCGGGTACGGACCAAGGTCGAGGGGCGCCCACCGCAGCGTCGACTTGTCACAACTCTGCGTGGTATGGGATACCGCTTCGACCCGTGATCCCGTCTCTTCCCGAGGGCTGTGGGTTACAGCGGTGGGGTTGCTATCCGGGCGGGGACGTCTCGGGAGCCTGCACGCCGCTCTCTGCGTCGCCGCTCTCTGTGTTGCGGGACGCCTGCCGGCGAAGGCGGCGTCGGGTCCGGGCGTTGTCCGAGGCCGGCGCCGCTGGGGTTGAGGTGGTCGGGGTTGCCGTAGCCGGGCTCGAGGCGGCCGAGGCCTGTGCGATCAGTGGTGGCGCTGCCGGGCTGGGCACCATGTGGTGTGCCAGGCCCGGTGTGCCCTTGTCGCCGTCCGGACCTTCGGCAGTGTCCGGCCATCCCGGGCCGCCTGCTTCACCGGCGGTTGCAGCCGCCGCGGGACGGGCCGCCTCGTACTCCTTGCGTGAGCCACAGACGCTCGCCCTGCTGCACGCGCATCGCCCGCCACCGGCGTCCAGCTTGACCACAACCTGATCGCGCGGTACGTCGTGGGAGACGACCCGCCCGTCACCGTCGGGGGTGCTCACCCGGGCGCCCACAGCTGGAACATCGGCCTTGAACTGTTCGTACAGCGGATGTTCGTAACGCAGGCAGCACATCAGCCGGCCACAGGCACCGCTTATCTTCATGGGATTGAGGGGGAGATCCTGGTCCTTGGCCATCCGGATGCTGACCGGTTCGAAGTCCGTGAGGAATGTGGCGCAGCACAGGTCACGCCCGCAGGAACCGATTCCGCCCTGGATGCGCGCGCTGTCCCGAGCGGAGAGCTGGCGCAGGTCTATCCGGGCCGTGAGCGTCCGGGCGAGATCACTTACAAGGCCCCGGAAGTCGACCCGGTGGTCGGCGGTGAAATAGATCGTGAACATGTTCTCGGTCGAGATGTGGTCGACACCCACGACCTTCATGGGCAGGCCGTGTTCGCGGATCAGTCGCTTTGCCGCGACGCGTGCCTGTGCCCGACGCCGCCGGGAGACCGCATGCCGTTCGATGTCGGTCGTTTTCGCCATCCCCACGAGGACCGGCAGCCCTCCGACGTCATCGCTGACCCACTGTGGCGCCCACATGCATTCGGCGACCTCGGGGCCGGCGTCGGTGGGGATGAGAACCTTGTCCCCGACCTTCGGCGAGTATGGCCCGGGGTCAGCGTAGTAGAGCCGTCCACGTGGGGAAAACGTGACCGCGCACATCATCGGCATGCCGTCCGCACCGTCCTCCCGACCGCCGGATCCTGGCTGGAGTGGCCGTCACCTGGCCACCAGTCGACGACGCCTGCCGGGTGACGCAGGTGTGGTGTAGCCGCGACCAGACGCTGCCGTTGCGTCAGCTTACCGCCCGGGACGCGGCGAACCCATGTATGAGCGGGGACGGTTCCGCCTGGTCCCCTGGTCGTTGGTTGCCGGGTCAGCCAAGCCGGACGACGTCCGCGCCGGAGTCGGCCGGCAGCCGGTAGAGCGCGTAGGGAACCGAGATCACCGGTCTGGCGACGTTGCGCACCGGTGTTCCCCCGGGGGTGGTACCCAGTTCACAGCCATAGTGGGCATGTCCGTGAACGGCCAGCGTAACCCGCGAGGTGGACGAGTCGATGGCGGCGGCCAGGTGGTGGCTGCCAAGGAACGGGAACAGTTCGAGCGACTCGCCGGCGAGGGTGCCGGGCACGGGTGCATAGTGCGTGAGCGCGATCGTCAGTTCGGTGTCGAGGCTGTTGACGGCCTGCGCGAGGGTCCGGGCGGTCTGTTGGCCATGGCGGGCAAATGCCTTCATTTCGTCCTCACCGAAGATCTCCGCGCTGCGCCCGGTAAAACCACCGGCGAACCCCTTCGCACCGGCGATGCCGATCGTGGTCCCGCTGGCGCGTATGGTCACCGCCGATCCCTCGAGCACAGTGATCCCGACGCCAGTGAGCATCCCGGTGATTCTGCCCTGCTCGCCCGCGTCGTAGTCATGGTTGCCCAGGACGGCGACGATCGGCAGGTCGAGGCTGCCGAACACCTCGCACACGGCGTCCGCCTGGGTGATCTCACCGTCGTTGGTGAGATCACCGGCGAGTAGCAGGACGTCGGCGGCTGCCGCCGCACCCTCGAAGACGGGGCGCAGGCGCGGTCCGGTTCCTGCTCGGATGTGCAGGTCTCCGACTGCGGCGATCACGACCATGCCGACATCTCACCTTTCATGACCCGGTAGTTCATGACCCGGCGGTCCGGGGGAGGGTAGACAGTCGG
>NZ_CAAAFO010000023.1:3781-7644 GCF_900634715.1 Candidatus Protofrankia californiensis
AATCAGGGCGCAGGGCTGCGCACCTCGCCCCGTGCCGTGTCACCGTCACCGGCCGGTGAATCGTGGCGGTCGCCGCTGCACGAAGGCCGCCATCGCCTCGGTGAGGTCATGGGAATGGAGAAATGCGGCGTTCCACGCCCCGACATAGCGCAGACCGGCCTCGACCGCGGCGGCACGGGCGGTGTCCAGGACATCCTTGATGCCCTGCGTGACCAGCGGCGGGTTTGCCGCGACGTCGTCGGCGAAGGCGTGGGCGGCGGCGAGCGCGCTGGCCGGGTCGGGGAGCACGTCGTTGACCAGGCCGATCCGTTCGGCGCGGGCGGCGTCTATATCTTTGCCGGTCAGAGCGAGTTCTCGCAGGTGCCCGTCCCCGATAATGGCGGGAAGGCGCTGCAGGCTGCCCAGGTCGGCAACCACGCCGACCTTCACCTCCCGGATGCTGAACAGCGCCTCGGCGCTGGCGTACCGGACATCGCATGTGGCCAGCAGGTCGACCCCGCCACCGACACACCAGCCGCTGACCGCGGCGACAACGGCCTTCCGGCTGCGCGCGACGGCGTCCAGCGAATCCTGCATGGAACGCACCTTGTGGAGGAAATCGGTACGAAACTGGGCCAGACCGCCGTCTTCGTCGCCCGCGATGTCGGCCAACTCGGCCAGGGCCGCCAGGTCCAGGCCGTAGGAGAAGTGGTTGCCGGAGCCGGTGAGCACCACCGCCCGCACGGTGTCGTCGACGTCCAAAGCGGCGAACACCTTGGGGACCTCGCGCCAGAAGTCCGGGCCCAGGGCGTTGCCCTTGCCCGGGCCGAGCAGGGTGACCTGGACAACCGTGTCGCGCCGTTCAACACGCAGCGATACCAGCGGTTGCGCCGGCGGTTCGGCGAACAGGTATGGTTCCAGCCGAATCGGCTGTTGGTGTCCAGCCGGTTGGTGTCCGGCGTCGTCGACGCGGTTCGCGCCGTTACCACCGGAGGCGGCGTTCACTCGGAGCCCGTCCGTCGTCGTCATCGGATTCCCTTCTGGTTCGGATGGCGCTGAACTGCACTGGTGGGCGTCACGGATGGGTATCCCACGGTGACTCATCACGCGACGGCCGGCTTGTGAGTATCCGAATACTTAACTGTTGGAAGGTTGGAACATAAACTACTGCCGGGTAGTTGCCGGGGCCGCTGGAGGGCCAAAAGCAGCGCGATCATGTTTTCTCGCGCTCGGGGTGCGGGAGCCGATCCGGAAGGTCCGGAAGGTCCGGGTCTCCGGCTCGTTGATGGCGGGAAACTCGACAGCGTGCGGGGAGGCTCTACTCTCGACAGGGTGAGCGATCTGACGCAGTCCGCCAGAGGGTCAACTCCCCGGGCTACTGGCGCGGGATCCGAGGTGACCGGCAGTGCGACCGGCGGCATCGTGCCCGCTGCCGGCAGCGGTGCGGTCGTGGCTACCGGGGCGACGGCTTTGGGCGCGTTTGCCGTCGGAGCGCTGGCTCTTGGCGCGGCGGCACTGGGTGCCTTCGCGGTGGGCGCGCTCGCGATCGGGCGGCTGGCGATCCGGCGCGCGCGGGTGGGGAGCCTGAAGATCGGAACTGTCGATGTCGAGCATCTCCGCGTCCGGCGCCTGGAGGTCTCTGACGGAGAGTAACTCCCGTATCCCTGCCGCCCGCCCGAAGGCGGTGTGATGATCCTGCTTGCGCACCGCCTTCAGGCCCTGCGAAGAGAGGCCCTGCGAAGAGGGATCGTGGCCGAAGGCGGTGCGATCGTTCAGCGGTAGAGGACCGCGCTGGCGCCGCCTGAGAATCCCGGCGACTGCGCAAGGTAGTTCATCGACGAACTCGACCGCAGACCGAGATCAAGTGTTGCCGCCACGCAGTTGTTGTACGAATTCACCACCAGCCGGCCCTGCACCCGGATCGTCGAGCCCGCCACGTCGGTCAGATAGAGATCGGCTATGCAGCCGAGTTCCGGGTAGGACGCCCGTCCCACATTCTGTCCGATGTCACCGTTGGTGAGCGTGATCTTCACCGTGTATGACGTCGAGTCGGGTTGACTGACCGTCCCGGACCATGAGCCCAGGAACCCGGATGGCATGTCGTAGCTCTTCGGTGCTGGTGCGGCTGCTGGTGCCGCCGCTGTGGACCGCCTGGCGGCCGGTGCCCGCCCCTCGGTGCCAGTTGTATCTCCCGAACCGCCGGTGCTGCCCGAACCGGTGCCGGCGGCGGTTGCCTGTGCCGCGGGGATCTTGTCAGATGGTGGGGTGGATGCCGGCGCCGGCCCCGGCGTCGGGCTCTGCGTCGTCGGGATTGCGGTGGGACTGGGCGCCTGCGTTGTCGCGGCGCTGTTCGACGTCGACGCCGGGCGCGCACTGACGGTTGCCTCGTTGTCGTCGTTGCCGGTCAGCAGCAGGATGCCGGCACCCACGGCCAGCAACGTGACCGCGGCGACCGCGACAATGACAGCTCTGGGAACCCGCCGGTATCCGTCCGGTCGTGCCGGCCCGCCGTAGGCATCGTCCGGCCGCTGGGCGATCGGTTGCACCCCGAACGGCGGCGGAGGTGGGGAGGATGCCCCTGCCTGTGCGGACGTCGTGCCGGTGAGCGATTTTACGTGGGCAAGTGCGGTGGGGGCCTGGCTGACGTCCGGGGCTGCGTGCGCCGGGGTGCTCCAGGAGCGGTCGACCGGCAGCACGGCCCCGGGCGTGGCGACGACGCTCGCTCGGCGCGGGGCCACGATCGTCGCATCCCCGGGCAGCACCGCGGTCGCGTCCCTGTCCGTGCCGGCGCCGGTGAGTTCAGGGCCGTCCAGCCCGACACCGTCCAGCCCGACACCGTCCGGTCCGGGGACGGCGGGCACGACCACAGGCTGTCCGGATGTTGCCAGCTCTGCCAGCGCACGCTCGGCCGCGTCCGCCGTGGGACGGTCGGCCGGCGCCTTGGCGAGCATCCGGGCGATCACGTCCCACAGCGCCGGTGGCAGGCCCGGTATGGGTTTCGGCGCATCCTCCATGTGGGCACGCAGGAGCGCGACCGGGTGTGGCGCCGAGAACGGTGGGTTGCCGGCGAGGAGTTCGTACAGCATGATTCCCGCGCTGTAGATGTCGGCCGGAGGTTGTGCGTGTTCACGGTGTGCCAGTTCCGGCGCCATGTACATCGGCGTCCCGATCATCCCGGTGAGGCGGGTCAGGGACGGCCCGTGTGCCAGCCGGGCAACGCCGAAGTCGGTCAGGCGGGCCTGTGGATCGTCGGGATCGGTGACGTCGACGAGCACGTTGGCGGGTTTGAGGTCACGGTGGACGATGCCGGCCGCGTGCACGGTTTTCAGCGCACGCAGTACCTGGCAGGTCAGGGCGACCGCCGCGGTCAGCTCCAGCTTTCCGCGTTCGCGCAGATAGACGCGCAGGTCGACGCCGTTGACGAGATCCATGACGATCGCGAGCGTGTCTCCCTCGACGACGAGGTCCCGGACGGTGACAAGGTGCGGATCACTGAAGCCGAGCAGCACAGACCGTTCCTGGACGAATCTGGCGACCACCTCGGGGTCGTCGGCGAGCTCTCCACGCAGCACCTTCACCGCGACCGGACGGTCGCCGTCGACGGTGGATCCTCGCCAGACCTGACCGAACGCGCCTCGGCCGATCGGTTCGTGCAGGACGTAGCCAGAGCCCAGCTTCTGCATGGCAGGAGCCCCCTTCCCCCGGAGAAACCATGCCTATCCCATCATCTCCAGGTCCTTGGGGGCGAAACCGACACTCCATGTGACACTGGGTGAGTCGGGTAAGAGCGGCTGAGAACGGTAGATGGTGGCGTATCCGCCCCGAACTGGCACAGCCGGCCGGAACGATTCCGCGGGCTTGGCCTACCATCCGTCCCCGCCGGG
>NZ_CAAAFO010000023.1:8046-15261 GCF_900634715.1 Candidatus Protofrankia californiensis
CGCCGGGGGCGTCCTCGGCGAGGATGCGGTAAAGCGCACGGCGGGCATCCACGAGGATCTTCTGCGCGGCTTGGACCTGGGCGTCGCTGCCGGCCTGAGCGACCTGCACGACCGCCGCGCCCACTCCGAACGCCAGTGACCGCAGATCGGTCAGGCCGTGGTCGGCGGCAGCCGCGGCCGTGTCCCATGGTTTGGGCTCGTCCGCGCGGGCATCGGTGTAGGCGCGTCCCGCGTCGGTCAGGTGGAACACCCGCTTGCCGTCACTTTCCTCGGCTCGGACGAGTTCCTCGTCGGTGAGCAGCTGGAGGACGGGGTAGACCGAACCGGGACTTGGCCGCCACGCACCGTGGCTGCGTTCGGCAAGCTCGTTGATCATTTGATAGCCGTGCATCGGGGCCTCGGCGAGCAGGGCGAGAAGCGCCGTGCGGACGTCGCCGCGCCTGACCTTCGCGCCGCGACCGCGGCCGCCGGGGAAGAAACCCCGAGCGCCCGGGCCGAAGCCAGGGCTGGGAAAGCCCGGTCCGGGTAGCGGGCCGGGGAAGTCGGGGCCGAACGGGACGGCACCGGGCGCACCGTGCCTGCCGTATCCACCGTGCCTGCTGTGGTGCCACCTGCCGCGATCTTCGGCGGCTGCCGTCTGGATGCGGTCGAACCCGGGGCCGTCGTGCCTACCGCGGCTCCAGGGCCATGATCCGGGAAATTCCTGTGCGTGCACGATGACTCTCCAATCGTTGTATCGCGTTCGCTCACGATATATCGCGATGCACCGTTGGACAAGGTGGCGGGAGCCTCGGCCTCCGGCGATGGCGATGGCGATGGCGGCGATGGCGATGGCGGCATCGGATCCGGGTGGATTTCACGATCTTGTGACAGGGCCGGGGAGGCCTGTGTGGCCAGTTCCCGTGGGCGCTATCCGGAACCATCCTCCGAATAGCGCCATCCGGCGCAAACCAGAATTAAGCATTGCCCGAAAATAATCAGATTCTCAAGGTAACTGGACGGTTACGTTCTTGTCGGCGCGTCCGCACTCCGCAGAATTCCGGGCCAACTTGTTGACAGCCCCGCTTGTCGACTGACATAGTGCATAACATGCCAAGGGATATCAGACTGTCGGTTCGGCGCGCGGTGGACTTCCTCCGTGTCGCCAGCGCCATGTGTTCCGTCTGACCTGGTTCTCTTCTGCCGGCCGCAACGGCCGTAGCACACATCCTGCGTCAGGTTCGTCTTTTTCTCGCCGACCATTCCAGCGGGAATGGCGTTGCGTCAACGGTGCCACCTTGATTTCCCGTGGCTGTCATTTTCGTGCTGCGTATCGCCGTGATATCAGGTCGATTTTCAACGGTGCGGCCGATCGATGTCACTTTACCGCCGCCCGGGGCCGTGCAGGCCGGCTGACCGGTCCGCAGACAAACCCGAGAGGAATTACGACCTTACCATGCACCACAGTGTTCGACGTGCTGTTCGGCGCCGACCGAGGGTTCTTCCAGTAGCCGTCGCCCTGGTCGCGACGCTGATTCTGGCGGCCTGCGGGCAGGATGACGGCGGCGGTGCTGCCGGGGCCGAACAGACCGAACTGCGCTATCAGGGATCCGTCGGCGCGGTCACACCGGTGGAGCTTGCGGCCGACCTCGGTTACCTCGGCCCGATCACGCTCAAGTGGATCGGTAACACGATCAGCGGCCCGCAGGACATCCAATCGACCGCCACCGGGGACGTCGACTTCGGTTCGGCTTTCAACGGGGCGATCATCAAGCTGATCGCCGCAGGTTCGCCGATCAAGTCGGTGGTCGGTAGCTACGGGACCGACGCAGAGACCTTCATCGGATTTTATACCCTTGACGGAAGCTCGATCCAATCACCCCGGGATCTGATCGGAAAGAAAGTCGGGATGAATACGCTGGGGGCGCATCTCGAAGCGGTTCTGGACGAGTACCTCAAACGAGGCGGCCTCAGTCAGGAAGAGATCAAAAAGGTTATCCCAACCGTCGTTCCGCCGGTCAATACCGAGCAGTCCCTACGCGAGAAGCAGATCGACGTCGCGGCGCTTGGCGGAATTCTTCAAGATAAGGCGCTGACCCGGGGAGGAATTCATCTCCTTTTCAGTGATCGCGAGCTGTTCGGTCCGTTCACGGCCGGAAGCTACGTACTGAGGGATGACTTCATCAAGAAGAATCCGACGACCACCAGGCAGTTCGTGGAAGGAGTGGGCAAGGCCATCGAATGGTCCAGGACGACTCCTCGCGAGCAGGTCGTCGCCCGGTTCAAGGACATTATTGCCAAGCGTGACCGCAAGGAGGACACGACCGCGATTCAATTCTTCAAGGGATACGGGGTCGCCGGCAAGGGTGGGCTCATTCAGGATGCGGACTTCACCCGGTGGACTGACTGGTTGAAAGTGAACGGTCAGCTGAAGAAGGACGTCGCTCCGGCCGAACTTTTCACCAACGCGTTCAACCCCTTCCGGGCGGGTTCCTGACGGACTCGTTCCCGTGAAGGTCGCGGAGAGATTTCACGGGGTCGCCGGAACGGTACGATCACGGCTCTTCGCGCCACTGGAGAGCCAGGGAAACCCAGCCCCAGCCCCGGACGCGGGATTCCCGACGCCGCCGCCCGCGGCGCCGGGAATCATCCTTCACCGACACCGAGAGATGATCGGCAATGAGCACAATAGAATTCAGGAACGTCACGAAGAGGTTCGCCGTCCGCAGCCACGGCGGCCTGCGCAGCACCGTCAGCGAGTTCACCGCGGTCGACGGCGTGGATCTGCACATCCGCAGCGGTGAGTTCCTGGCTCTGGTCGGTCCCAGCGGCTGCGGGAAGTCCACCCTGCTTGACATCCTCGGTGGGTTGACCGGCGTGAGCGGTGGTCAGGTACTCGTCGACAACACCCCGATCTCAGGTCCCGGGCTTGACCGGGGGATCGTCTTCCAGCAATATGCACTGTTCCCGTGGCGGACCGCCCTCGGCAATGTCGAATTCGGCCTCGAGGCCAAGAAGGTGGCGCGGTCGCAGCGTTCAGCCCTGGCCCGGCATTACCTCGACCTCGTGGGGCTCAGCGGCTTCGAGCATCGATATCCCCACGAACTGTCGGGCGGTATGAAACAGCGGGTGGCGATCGCGCGGAGTCTGGCCTACGACCCGGCCGTGCTGCTGCTCGACGAGCCTTTTGCCGCGTTGGACGCCCAGACGCGCGAGACCCTGCAGGACGAACTCCTGCGGATCTGGGGTAAGACCGGCAAGACGATTCTTTTCGTCACACACGGTATCGACGAAGCGGTGTACCTCGGTCAGCGGGTCGCGGTGATGACGTCCCGTCCCGGCCGGATCAAGCAGATCGTCGACATCCCCATCACCGCCCGTACGGACGGGAAGGACCTGCGCTCCGACCCCGATTTCGTTCGCTACCGGCATCAGGTCTGGGAGCTGTTGCACGAGGAGGTGGCCAGGGCTCAGCAGGCCGAGCGTGACGAGCAGTCCTCGCGTGAGCGGGCGTCCAGCAGCCCCGGCGCGACCTCCGGCGACGCGGCGCTCACGGATGTCGTGGGGCATGGAGAGAAGGAAGTGACCAGCGTTGGCCATCGTTGACGAAGCCCGTACCGGGGCTGAAACCCGGCTTGCCGCCACCCCCCGATCACCGGCCGCCATCCCTCGCCGCGGGCGGCTGCTCGCGGCGCGCAGGATCAGCGCCGGGATCTCCCGCCGGGTTGTGGGCATTCTGGTCCTGCTGGCGGCCTGGGAGGTGCTCCCGCGGGTCGGTGCGGTCGATCGGGTGTTCCTGCCACCCTTCTCCGAGGTCGCCGACGAATGGGTGGTGCTGCTTCACGGTGGCGACCTGTGGGAGCACACCTCCGCGAGCCTCACCCGGGCAGCCAGCGGCTTTGCCCTCGCCATCCTGATCGCGCTTCCGTTGGGGCTGCTCATCGGTTGGTTCCGGCTGGTGGACCAGTTCCTCAACTCAGTGCTGGAGATCTTCCGTAACACCGCTCCGCTGGCCTTGCTCCCGGTATTTGTACTGATCTTCGGACTGGGGGAGACCTCGAAGATCGCTATCATTGTCTATGCCTGCGTCTGGCCGCTGCTGCTGAACACGATCAGCGGTGTCCGGGGCGTGGACCCCCTGCTCGTCAAATCCGCGCGGTCGATGGGGCTGTCGTCGCTGCGGCTGTTCCAGAAAGTCATTCTTCCCGCCGCCGTGCCCACGATCTTCACGGGTATCCGGCTGGCGGGAGCCTATGCCATCCTGGTGCTCGTCGCGGCCGAACTGGTCGGTGCCAAGGCTGGGCTCGGCTACCTGATCAACTATGCCCAGTCGAACTTCGCGATCCCTGAGATGTACGCAGGAATCATCACGATCTCGGCTATCGGCCTCATCATCAACCAGGGACTGCTCGCCCTGGAACGGCGCTTCACCAGGTGGCGGGTGGCCCCGAATGCCTAGCTGCTCCTAACTCTTCCCGGCTTAGCTCTTCCTGGCCCCGAGCCGGCCGACGGGTGCGCGAGCAAGGCTTTATTCTGTCTGCCCGCAGGGGCTGGGAAACGCTGGAACACCCGTTCACCCGCCCATAGTGAAGCCGCCCGTGGAAAGAGGGACGTCATGCCTGCCGCCGGCAACCGGAAGTTTCACCTCAACGCGTTCCTGATGAACGCCGGACACCATGACGCCGCCTGGCGTCACCCCCGGACCCAGCCCGAACGCGCCACCGACCTGAAGTACTTCCAGGAGCTCGCGCACACGGCCGAGCGAGGCAAGCTCGACTCCCTGTTTCTGGCCGACGGACTCGCGCTGTGGGGCAAGGTCCGGCACAACGTGCTGGGCGGTTTCGAGCCGATCACCCTGCTCTCCGCGCTGGCCGCGGTCACCGAGCACATCGGCCTGATCGCCACCGTCTCGACGACCTTCAACGAGCCCTTCCACGTCACCCGCAAGTTCGCCTCCCTCGACCACATCAGCGGCGGGCGGGCCGGCTGGAACATCGTCACCTCCAGCAGCCTCGACGAGGCCCGAAACTTCGGCCTGGACGAACACCTTGAGCACAGCCTGCGGTACTCCCGGGCGCGGGAGTTCGTCGACGTCGCCACCAAGCTGTGGGACAGCTGGGAGGATGAGGCCCCGGTCATCGACCGGGCGAGCGGGATCTACGCCGACACCGGCAGGATTCACCAGCTCGGACATGTCGGCGAGTTCTTCCGCGTTCAGGGACCGCTCAACGTCCAGCGTTCCCCGCAGGGATATCCGCTGCTGGTGCAGGCAGGCTCCTCCGAGGACGGCAAGGAGTTCGCGGCGCAGTATGCCGAAGCGGTCTTCACCGCCCAGCAGACCCTCGCCGACGGCCAGACCTTCTACAAGGACCTGAAGTCACGCCTGGCTCGTTACGGGCGCGCGCCCGAGGATGTGAAGATCCTCCCTGGCATCTGTCCGATCATCGGTGACACCGAGGTCCGGGCCCGGGAGCTGGAGGAGGAGCTCACGGCGCTACAGATCCCCGAGTACGGCCTGGCGCAGCTGTCCAACATGGTCGGCGTCGACCTCTCGGGCCTCCCGCTGGACGGGCCGCTGCCCGACCTTCCCGACGAGCGGGACATCAACGGCAACAAGAGCCGGTTCACCCTGGTTGCCGAGCTTGCTCGGCGCGACGGGCTGAACCTCCGGCAGCTGATCGCCCGGTTGGGTGGCGGTCGCGGCCACCGCGTCTTCGCCGGCACGCCCGAACAGATCGCCGACCAGCTCGAGGAGTGGTTCACCCAGGACGCGGCCGACGGCTTCAACATCATGCCGCCGTTCCTGCCCGGCGGGCTGGCGGACTTCGTCGATCTGGTGGTGCCGATCCTGCAGCGCCGCGGCCTGTTCCGCACCGAGTACACCGGACGCACCCTGCGTGACCACTACGGCCTGCCCCGACCCGCAAACCGGCTGGCTGCCCGAGTCTGATCGCCGATCGGCACCGGGGCCGGTACGGCGCCGGCGGGCGGTTCACCGGCGCCCACCGGCGCCCACCGGCGCCCACCGGCGCGTGCCTGGTTCCGGGCTGGTCAGATGTTCGGTTCGTCCTTGACGAGATGGTTCCAGGTGACGGGTCCGACGATCCCGTCGGCGGTGATCCCGGCGTTGCGCTGGAAGTCCCGCACCCAGGCGTCTGTCCGCCGACCGAAGACACCGTCCACGGGGAGGAAGTTCGCGGGGTCGCCGATCCGGGCGTTCGCCTGGTCCTGGACGGCGCGTACTGCGTCGCCCTTTTCGCTCCTGTCACCCTCACGGATGACGATGACGAGCGCCGGCCAGGTCTGGTCGCCGACGGCACCGTCGACCCCAAGCCCGGCGGACGACTGGAAGGCGCGCACCGCGGCCTCGGTCGACGCCCCGAAGACGCCGTCGATGGCCACGGAGTATCCGTGCGCGCGCAACAGGTACTGCACGGTCTGTACTGGTTCGCGACTGCTGCCGCTCTTTTGCAGGGGCCAGGTCAAAGACGACATGGTCAGCCTCCTCAGCGGTTGGTTCCTGGGGCGACCGGTGATGGCCACCTCGAAACACTATGAGTGATGATCCTGCGTCTGTCAGTCATGGATCTGGCCGGGGGTGGCGGCTCGTGTCACGTCGTGATCTCTTCTTTGATCGTGTCCGGATCGTTCCACGGTCGTTGCTGCGGTAGCCGACGGTGACGCAGCGACCCCGTCCGCAGTGACAGGTAGGCGAGGGCCGAGATCGGGATGGGAAGCCAGAAGTTCGCCAGGCGCCAGGTCACGACCCCCAGCAGCGCTACGGCCCGGGTCGCGCTGAAACCGACGAGCGTGGGGACGAGCGCCCCTTCGATGATCCCAATCCCGCCGGGCGTGATCGGGATGGCGGCCAGCACGTTGGCGAGCCCGTAGGCGACCAGCAGGCCGTCCAGGGGCGTCGCGTGGCCGTAGGCGTACAGGAACACCCACAGGGACGCGGCGTCGAGCAGCCAGTTCGCAGCCGCCCACAGCGTCGCCCTGATGAGCAGGGGCTTGTCCGCGCCCAGAACCCGGAGACGATCGGCAAAGGTACGGACGAGCTGTTCGGCACCGTCCGGCGACAGCCCCGGGACGCGGTGGGCGATGGAACGGACGATGCGGACGGTGCGTTCACTGCCGCGGGTGAGCAGTACCACTCCGATGAAGACGGCTGCGATCAGCAACGTCCCCACCGCCGCGGCTGTGCCGTAGATCGGATTGCCGCCTCGGCTCGGAATA
>NZ_CAAAFO010000023.1:15321-16837 GCF_900634715.1 Candidatus Protofrankia californiensis
GAGATCAACAGGCCGATCCACAGGATCACGTTCAGGACGACCGCCGAGCCGGCACCCTGGATCGCCGCGGCGGACACCGCCTCGGAGGCGTTGATCCCGGCGCTGCGCTGCAGGCGGTAGCGCAACGCGCTCGCGGTGGCGGCACCACCTGGGAGCATGTGGCTGACACCGAGGGTCGTCAGGTCGATCCGTATCAGCGTCCACAGCGACGGCCGGCCCTCGCGGGCGAGCACGCTGCGGGTCAGCATCGCGTAGGCGAGCAGGGATGCCGCCTCCAACAACAGGCCGACCACCAGATAGCGTGGTTCCACGCCGGAGAACGTCTCCAGGGCCTTGCGCGCGCCGGCGAGTTGCGGTAGCACCGCGTACTCGATGATCAGCAGCAGCACCACGATCGCGGCACCCCGGCGCAGCCACGGCGGCACCCGCACCGCTGTCATCGGCCCATGCTCGCGGATCCCCCCGCTGTCGTGTCGGCATGACCACCGGTGGACCCCCGTGGGCAACGCCGCGGGCGGGTACAGCGCTCCGCGGGCCGGCGGCGGGAAATCGTTGTCGTAAAACCATGCATCGCATCTCATGGTGACCTATCGATGGGATCATCTACCCCGTCACCACACAGGAACACGGGAGCGTGGCCGACGGTGCATCGACGTGTCACCGAACGTGATAATGAAAGGTTCGGCATGAATCCACCGGAACCAGTCCGGGTCGTGACGGTTCGTGTCGGTATTAATCACGAGTGAGTGAGCAGGTGCGATGCTTCCTGATGAGGCGAACCTGGGGTGGCGAATGCACGGATCAAGTGTTCCGGAGGTGCCGAATCTATAATTCGTGGCCATGAAGTATCGATGTGATGGTCGACGGGTGGCCTCATCGTGACTTCGACCTGGCGTGACTCGCGGTGTGAGGAGGTGTCGAGAGCCTTGCGACCGTCTACGCAGGTGTCCGCGCCGCCGACGTCGAAACCGAGACGCTGGATTTCAAGGAAGATCAGTCCCGACGTTCGGGGAACGGTCCGCTGACGGCCGGCGGCACCCGGCACTCAGTGAGCTGCGAGACGACGAGGTGCTCGCTGTCGACTCGGTGAAGGCGGTCGGCCAGGGCGTCTTCTACGTCGCGGGTCCCCAGTTCCCCGCCGCGCCCGCGCCACCGGGATGACCGCCGCCGGCAGCCGGGATTACTGCCGGCAGCCGCGGTTACTGTTGGTAGCTATGATCATCGCCGATGGTCAAGACCGCCACCAGCGGTCAGGACCGGACGGAGAGCGGGATCGGACGAAGAGATTGCAGGCAGCGGGCACACTGGTGAGGTGGACGTCACGTGGTGGGGGCACAGCACGGTTGTGATCTCCGATGCGGGTACGCGGTTGGTGACCGATCCCGTGTTCGGGATGCGGATCGCCCACCTGCGTAGGCGCGCCGGTGCACGCCCGGCGAGCGGGGCCACGCAGGTCGACGCCGCGGTTGTCTCGCACCTGCACGCCGACCATCTCGACATCCCGTCGCTGAAGCTG
>NZ_CAAAFO010000023.1:17446-18687 GCF_900634715.1 Candidatus Protofrankia californiensis
CCGCGGCCCGGCGCTGGGATTCGTGGTGACCGGCACACGGACGGTGTGGTTCGCCGGGGACACGGCCTTGCATGACGCCATGGCCGATCTCGTCCCGCTCGGCCTCGACCTTGCCCTTGTCCCGGTCGGCGGCTGGGGACCCAACCTCGGTCCCGGGCACCTCGACCCGGCCGGCGCGGTCGAGGCGGTACGGCGGACGCTCCGCCCGCGGCCGGTCCCCTCACCGTTGGTCTCCGCTCGGCCGGCGCCGGCCCAGGCAGGGCCGCCGGCGGGGTCGGCGCCGGTTGCCGGGCCGCCGGCGGTGGCCGTACCCATCCACTACGGCACCTTCTGGCCGATCGGTTTCGACCGCGTGCGTCCCGATCGCTTTCACGAACCCGGACGCGAGTTCGCCCGCCTGGCCGGCGCCGCCGACCTGTCCGCGCAGGTGCGCGTGCTCGCCCACGGCGAGTCCATGGCCGTTCCCGTGGTAAGCCCTTTCGCCGTCGGACCGGCGTCACTGGGTCGGGCGTCCCGGCCGGCAACCGAGACCGTGCCGCCCCGGGATGTGCCGCCGGCCTGAGGTGAACCGCCGGCCTGAGGTGAACCGCCGGCCTGAAGTGCGCCAGCCGGTCAGCCCGACCGGAGACGGACCCGCAGGTTGCGCAGGCCGCGGATGGTGAGGGTGTCGTGGTAGCTGGGTGAGCTGTCGAGGATGTCGATCGTGGTCACGCGCCGGACCAGCATGGCCAGGATGATCTCGAGTTCCATCCGGGCGAGCTGGGCGCCGAGGCAGAAGTGCACGCCCAGGCCGAAGGCCAGGTGACGTGGGCCCAGGCCACCTCCGGCGAAGCGGGTGAGGTCGAGACGGTCGGGGACGGGGAAGATCCGCGGGTCGCGGTTGGCGCCGGCGATCAGCACCACCACCCCCTCGCCCCGGGCGAAGGTCCGTCCGGCCAGCTGCCGTTCCTGGAGCGCGACGCGGTTGGTGAACTGCACCGGCGGGTCGAACCGGAGCAGCTCGTCGACCGCGGCCGGGACGAGGTCCGGCTGCGTGCGCAGGAGCGCGAGCTGCTCGGGATGGCGACCCAGCGCCAGCACACAGTTCCCGGTCATGTGCACCGTGGTCTCGTAGCCGCCGAAGAGGAGCAGGACGCAGATGTCGAGCAGCTCGGTCCCGGTCAGGCGGTCGCCGTCCTGTTCCAGGGCGGCCAACCGGCTGATCAGGTCGTCGCCGGGACGGGTAAGCCGCTGCGCCACGA
>NZ_CAAAFO010000023.1:18712-20296 GCF_900634715.1 Candidatus Protofrankia californiensis
GTCCCGGAAATACTCGTTGAACGCGTCGGCGGCGTCGTCACGTTGACGCAGCTCCTCCGGCGACAGCAGGACGTCGGGATCAAGGCCCCGCGCGAGCGCGCGCGCCCAGCCGTCGAACCGTGCATAGTCCGCCGCGGGTACGCCCAGGAGGTCGCAGATGATCGTCAGTGGTATTCGGGAGGCGAGGGCGTCGACGATTTCGATCTCACCGGCGTCCACCACCGTGTCGAACAGCTCGGCCGCGATCTGTTCGATTCTGGGCCGCAGCCGCCCGATTTCGCGCGGGGTGAAAGCCCGACCGACCAGGCCGCGTAGCCGGGTGTGGTCGGGAGGGTCCATCCGGATGAAGGAACCGGGAATGTCGTCCGCGGCCACCCCCGGCCGGAAGGGGCTGATTCCGTCGGAATACCCGTGACCCCAGGCGGGGTCCTGCAGCACGGTCGTGCAGTCGTGGTAGCCGGTGACCAGGTACGCGCCGAGCGGACTGGGCACCAGCGCCCCGACCTCGCGAGCGGCGTGGTAGCAGGGATAGGGGTTGGCACGGCGGGCCGGGCTGAACATGTCGAATACCAGACCGGCGACCGTCGTACCGTCCATCTGTTCTGCCTCTCCCGATGCTCGACCGTACGGCAGGCGACACCGGCCGCTGCTTCTGTCGCATGTGAACATCGGTTTCTTGCCGACCGGTGAACGTCGCGGGAACCGTCAGGTGACGCCTTTTGAAGAAGTGTGTACCGGACGATCCTCGATCGACTCCACCGATCGCTCGATTGCATTTTCCGCATTTTCCGCGGCTTCTGTGATTTCTGTGATTGCCGGGTTCTCGGAACCTCGACGTGCCGGCGGGGTCTCGAGACCGGCGTCGGGACCGGCGGGAGGACGGGTCGTGGGCAGCGGGTCGCGGCGCAGCCCCAGCCGTTCCAGCCAGCGGACGAGCTGGTGATGGACGGCGTCCGGACCCTCGATCGAGTTGGCCGCGGCGGGCCAGCTTGCCGGGTACAGCAGCACGGCCCGGGTCTGGTCCCCGCCGATCCCGCCGTGGCAGCCGACGAGCTCCTCGAACGCGGCGACCTCGCGGGTGCCGGGGTCGATCCGGCTCATGACGACGATGTCACCGACGTTGTGCATCCGCTGGTGGCGCAGCAGGTCCGCGGCAGCCCGCGAGCCGTAGCCGAGCAGCGGGTTGGTGCCCTCGACCACCCCGGTTTCCAGGAACATCCGGCCCCGGGCGCCGAAGGCGACCGGTCCGTGCCCCGGGCAGTGCACCACGACGAATCCGATACCCGGGTGGTCGATCAGCCCGCGCACGAGCGCCGGGTGCAGGAACTCCATCTGTTCGAGGTCGGCGCGGCCGGCTACCTGCGGCAGGTAGACCATGGCCAGGTTCCCGGACGCGACCACGACGAGATCCGGTTGTTGCGGGTTGAGGGTGACCTCAAGGCGGGACGGGCCGAAGGTGACCTGCCCGTCGTCGGTGCGGCGTCGCAGCATGAGCCGGCCCGCCCCGGTACCGTCCCTGCCGCCGGTGACCTCGGTGAGCAGGGTGTTCACCGGGCCCCAGTCCTCGGCGGTCCCGGTCGCGGC
>NZ_CAAAFO010000023.1:20535-26759 GCF_900634715.1 Candidatus Protofrankia californiensis
GGCCGCGGCCGCTCCCGGTGTCAGTAGGTCGCGGACGGTGTCTTCGAAGGACTGTCCGTAGCGCTGGCGGAATGTCGCTCCCTGGCTCTGCCCGTGGTCGGACAGGACGACGATCTCGTACGCGCGTTCGACACCGGCGGCGACCCGCTCGAGCATCGCCAGCACCCGGTCGACGCCCTCCAGCGTCTGCAACGACTCCCGCCGGTTGGGCCCGGCGTGGTGGGCCACCTCGTCGTAGTCCACGAAGTCGCAGAACACCACGGGTACACCGCGGGCCATCTGTGCGGCGATGAACGTGACGTTGAGGTCGCGCAGCAGGACGTTGGTCAGCCCGCGCAGCGCGACGTACGAGCCACCGCGGCGGACGCGGGGAAAGATGTTGTCGCGGCGCTGCTTGCGGGCCTGGTGCACCTCTTTGATCATCTCGCCGATGGTGAGCACCAGCGAGCGGGCGAGTCCCTGCGGGCTGGCCGCGAACGAGGCGTAGCCGTGGGCCCGGCGTCCGGGCAGGCCGGCCTGACTGACGGTGAGCAGGCTGTGCGGTGCGTCGCCGGAGAAGACGTTGCTGATGCTGACCCCGCCGTCGGCGAGCAGGCCACGGCCGTTGCTGAACCCCCGCTCGATCTCGGCGGCGTCCCGCGGGCGGTTGGTGACCACGAGACGGCCCGCGGCCTTGTCATACCAGCGGAAGGCGGGGACATGGCTGGACGCGCCATGCAGGATGCCGGCCTGGCTGGTCGGGGTCGTCGACGGCATGCCGGTGTGCCACTCGACGAAGCGGTGCGAGCCGGAGCGGACCCAGCGGCTCAACGTGGGCAGGTTCCCGGCCGTGACCGCCCACCGCAGCAATGGCGCGGACAGCCCGTCGATCTGCACGATGACGACGCCTGGGCCGTCGAACGGGCTGCCGTCGCCGCCACCGTAGCGGGCGACCTGCCGCATGACCTCGCCGATGAACGTTTCGTCGCTGCCGGCGTCGGCCAGCCAGCCGACGACCGCTGAGATCACCGCGGTGCCCCAGGCGACCCCGACGGCCGCGCCGAAGCTACTGGAGATCATGTCCGGTTCGATGCGCAGAGCCACGTAGATCACCAGGGTCTGCGCGAACAGGCCGATCAACAGCACGGCGATTCCGCCGAGGGCGACTGCCAGGGCAACGAGCACGGGCCGTAGCACCGCTCCCACCAAGGCGAGAATGACCACCAGGCGCATCAGCGCGTCGAAGCCGTTGACCTCGACACCGGGCAGGAACTCCAGCGAGAGGCCGAGCGCAAGCCCGCTTGCCACGACTGATCGGGCGACGCGCAGGAGCCGCCGCGGCGTCGGCTTCATGTCGCGCAGCACGATGCCGGCGAGACGCAACCGTCCCCGCAGCAGCCTCCCGATCACAGCGAGTCGTCGCCTGCGACCGTAGCCGGGCCGGGCATGGCGCGCCTGCATGCCGGTGTCGGTGCCGCCGGCACCGGTGCGAACCACAACCATGACCAGCGCAGACTAACCGGCGAGTGGGCGATTACTTGATCGTTGCATGGCCGTCCACCGGATGTGCACCAGGTGGTTGTGACGGCGACCGGTATCGGGCGGACGGGCATGCCCGCGGGCCACCGTCCCGCGCGGGACGCGCCTGTGCTCGACAAGGTGATGCCGAGGTGCATTTCGGGTAAATGTTCCCCGGCGGAGTGATCCGGCTGTTGCACAGCTCACTCGATCACCACCTTCCGCCCATCGCAGACACTTCGATCACGCACCATGAGAACAAGCGCCGGTTGCGAGCCGGTGCACAGCGAGGTGGTCAGGTCCGGAAAACGGGACGGCGAGGCAGGCGGGAGGCGCGGTGAGCCACACGCGCGTCCAGGCGGGTAGGCATGGGCCGGTTCCGGCTTCCCGCCCCGGAGAGGACGGCTTCGAGGGGGACGCCTGCGAGGGGGACGCCTTCCCCGGGGCCGGCTGTCAGCAGGACGGCCCGGGCCGGGTGACCGGCCGCTCCGGCCTCCGTCGGGCCGCCGGTTCCCGTCGCCGCCGTCACCGGTGGGACCGCCTGCTGCGGGTGGTGGTCGTGATGGTCGCGGCGTTGTGCTGGCCGGCCACTGTCGCCCTGCTCACCGTCCACGCGACCGTGCAGCAGCCGGGCTACTACGAGCGGGTGCTCGCCGACGCCGACGTGTACGAGCGCTTCTACAGCCAGGTTCTGACCGACCCGCAGATCGTCGAAATCTCCGATCAGCTCTTCGCCGGTCTCCCCGTTGACCAGTCGTTGCTGACCGCGAACCTGCGGGTGGTCGTCCCCCCGTCGTCGCTGCAGGGGGTGGCCGCAAGCCTGGCGGACCGTACCGCGGGCTACCTGCGCGGCAACGGGGACACGCTCTATCTGCGCATCGACCTGCGCCCGGTGCTGGCCAACATCTCCCAGCTCGCCAGCACGTACCTGGCCGACGAGGTGTCGGGCGCCAGCACGTACCCGGTGGACGATGTGAGCCGGTTCACCATCGGTCTGCTCGACGCGCTCGACCAGCTCTCCCAGGGACGCCCGCCGGCGTCCGTGCCGTCGATCACCTCGATCCGGCTCTCTCCCCGGCAGGCCGACCAGGTGGCCGACGTCATCCTCGACCGGGCGGGCCGGCTGGACGCGGGTGAACGCCAGGCCGTGCACGAGCAGCTCGTCACGCTCATGCAGGCCGGTGATCTCACCTCGGCGCTGGCGGTCGCCGGTCCGCTGGTCTTCGACGGCGACGAGGCCGCAATCGCCGACCTGCGGCGGCGGGTCGGCGGTGGTACCACCATCGACCTGGGGCCGGCGCTCGCCGGGCTGCCCGAATCCCCCGGTACCGCCGCGGTGCGTGCCGTCCACGACCTCGGTTCGTCGGGTGTGCTGCTTGCCGCCGGCGTGCTGTCCGGTCTGACGCTGGTGGCGTTCACGACCGGATCCGTTGTCATCACCAGGCACGGTGGCTCGGGGTTGCGCCTGGTCGTGGCGGGGCTTGCCACGGCCGGAGCGTCCGCGCTGGCTGCCGGGGGTGTGCTCACAGCACTGGTCGGTGACCCGTTCGCGGCGCTCACCGGCCCGTCTTCGTCGCTGCCGGTAAGCGTACGAGCGATGATCGGTGATATATCCTCGGCGATGGTCGGCCAGGTCCGCAGCCACTGGCTCGGGTTCGCGGCGATGCCGCTGGTGGCCGCCGCCGGCGCCACGGTGGTCGCGTCCGTGGTGCGGACGCCGGTCCGGGTGAACGCGCGCCGGCAGCGCTGGTGGACGCTGGCGGTCACCTCGGCGACGATCATCGTCTTGTTGTGGATCGTCATGCCCCTGCCGGTCACCCCGGCCGCCAGGTACTGCAACGGCTCGGACCTGCTCTGCGACCGCCGCTACACCGACGTCGTGTACCCCGCGACACACAACTCGATGGCCTCCAGCGACGCGCGTTTCCTGGGCGCGGCGCAGGATCCGGACCTGATCGGCCAGTTGAACGCAGGCATCCGCGCGTTGCTCGTCGACGTCCATCACTGGACGCCGCCGCAGGACGTGGAGGCGTTCCTGCGCGGTCTGCCGCCGGACCAGCGCGCCACCCTCGAGCCGTTCACCCGCGGTGCCCGCTCCAGCCGTCCGGGGCTGTGGCTCTGCCACAACATCTGCCAGCTCGGCGCGCTCGACCTGGAGACCGAGCTGGCCCGGCTGCGAGCCTGGCTCGACGCGAACCCGACCGAGGTGGTGACCCTGATCGTCCAGGACGCGGCGCCCGCGTCCGAGGTGATGACGGCCTTCGGCCGGGCCGGGCTCGGGCGTTACGTGTTCACCCCACCAAAGGACACCGGCGGTGACTGGCCGTCACTCGGCTCGATGGTCGAGAAGAACCGCAGACTGGTGGTGTTCGCGGAGAACGCCGACGTCCCGGGCACCTTCTACCGGAGGTTCTTCCGGTACGCGGCCGACACGGCCCTGGACGTGTCCTCGCCCGACGGCTTCGACTGCCGGCTCGGCCGTGGTCCGGGCCAGCCCGCGCCGGTACTGATCAACCACTGGATCACCCGGACGGCGAGCAGCCGCGCGGACGCGGCCGTGGTGAACCGCCGGGCGTCCGTGCTCGACCAGGTCAGAGCGTGCCAGCGCAGGCAGGGGCGGACGCCGACGTTCGTGGCGGTGGACTTCGCCACCATCGGCGACCTCGTCCCGACCGTCGCGGAGCTCAACCGTCGCCTGACCCGGTAGCCGCGCCGGCCTGCCGACCGTGCCTGGACGTCAGAGCATGCTCTCCGAGAGCGCACGGCGGCCGTCGTTGCGGTGGCACGGCTCCACGCCCGGGCCCGGGGGTTGGCGGTTGGCGACCGCCGACCCTAGGATTCAGTTCAGATGGACAACTAAACATCGATGCCGCTCACGCCCGCGCGGGAGAGTCCACGGCACCTCAGCCCGTGGCGCCGAAGGAGCAAGACCTCCCCATACACTCTCAGGCTGGAGAAACCGCCGGGTCAGGCAGCTCTGGAAAGCGGACGCTCGCGGCGTCCCGCCGACGGTGAAAGCCCACGCGTACTGGTCCGCGGGCCGGTGCAACGGGTCAAGCTCTCAGGCACATGTACAGAGGGGGAGGTCAGCCGCGGCCGGCGCGCACGCCGAGTCGCCCGATCTCTGGAGCGCATCGACCGTGCACATACCCACTTCCTCCGCTGCTGGTGCAATGTCCTCACCGGGTGATGCAGGTGGTCTTGGTGGTACCAGCCGCGGGAACGGAAGCGGTGGGAGGCCCGCCACGACCGACCGGTCGCTGACCGTGTCGTCGTCACAGCCCAGGCAGGCGCGCTCCCGGCAGACCGGGCCCGCATCGGCCCGGTCACGCGCGGGGGATGCCGGGTCGTCTCCGGCCGGGGCGGCGGTGCGCAGGACCGGGCCGGTGGCCGGCGAGACGGTGATTGCCGAGACGGTGACCTTCGTCGATCGGCATGTCGGGCCGAACGCGGGTGAGCGCCGGAAGATGCTTGACGGGCTCGGTTATACCAACCTCGACGCGCTCGTCGCAGCCGCGGTGCCGGAAGTGATCCGCGACGATGCTCTTGACCTGCCATCCGCGGTCAGCGAGCTGGAGGTGCTGGCCGAGCTCCGGCGGCTGGGCAGCCGTAATCGCCCGGTGCCTTCGATGATCGGTCTTGGCTACCACCCGGCGGATGCCCGGTGTGATCCAGCGCAACGTCCTGGAGAACCCGGCCTGGTACACCGCATACACCCCGTACCAGCCGGAGATCTCCCAGGGACGTCTCGAGGCGCTGCTCAACTTCCAGACCATGATTGCGGATCTGACCGGTCTGGCGACGGCCGGGGCTTCGCTGCTGGACGAGTCGACCGCCGCGGCCGAGGCCATGCAGCTTGCCCGCCGGGCCGCCAAGAAGCCCGAGACAAGGTTCGTCGTGGACGTCAGGACGCTGCCGCAGACGATCGCGGTGGTCCGTACCCGCGCCGGGGCACTGGGGGTCGACGTGGTGGTCGTGGACCTGTCGACCGGCCTTCCGGAGCATCTGGCCGAATCGGCGTTCGGTGTCCTGCTGGCATACCCGGGCGCCGACGGCGCGCTATGGGACCCGCGCAACGTGATTGAACAGGCGCACGGTCACGGGATTGTCGTGACGGCGGCGGTCGATCCGCTGGCGCTCACGCTGCTGACCTCGCCGGGTGAGCTCGGGGCGGACATCGCGGTCGGCAGCACACAGCGGTTCGGGCTGGGCCTGAGTTTCGGCGGTCCGCATGCGGGTTTCATCGCGGTGCGGGCCGGCCTGGAGCGGTCGCTGCCGGGCCGGCTGGTCGGCGTGTCGGTGGACGCCGACGGCGAGCGCGCCTACCGGCTGGCCTTGCAGACCCGTGAGCAGCACATCCGCAGGGAGAAGGCCACCAGCAACATCTGCACGGCGCAGGTGCTGCCGGCCGTGCTGGCCTCGATGTATGCCGTTTACCACGGTCCGCAGGGTCTGGCGGGGATCGCCGAGCGGGTGCACGACCATGCGGTACGCCTCGCCGAAGGGCTTCGCGCCGGCGGTGTGCGGGTCGTCCACGACCGCTTCTTCGACACGGTGCTTGCGCATGTGCCGTCCCGGGCGGCCCGGGTGGTCGCCGCGGCGCTCACGGGCGGGCTGAACCTTCGCCTGGTCGACGCCGACCACGTCGGCGTCTCCTGCAACGAGACGACACTGGACGCCGACCTGCACGCGGTGTGGGCGGCCTTCGGGGTCCCGCCGCTGCCGCT
>NZ_CAAAFO010000023.1:27185-30258 GCF_900634715.1 Candidatus Protofrankia californiensis
CCCGGACGAGTCGCTATCTGGATCACCCGGTGTTCCACCTGCACCGGTCCGAGACGGCGATGCTGCGTTACCTGCGCCGCCTCGCGGACAAGGACCTGGCCCTCGATCGCGGCATGATTCCGCTGGGCTCCTGCACGATGAAGCTGAACGCCACGACCGAGATGGCCGCGGTGACCTGGCCGGACTTTGCCGACATCCACCCGTTCGCACCGCTGGATCAGGCCGCCGGCTACCTGGAGCTGATCCGCGATCTCGAAAGATGGCTGGCCGCGATCACCGGGTACGCGGCCGTGTCGCTGCAGCCGAACGCGGGCAGTCAGGGGGAGCTCGCCGGGCTCCTGGCCATCCGCGCCTACCACCGTGACCATGCCTCGGAGGGCAGGCCGGCCCGGGACGTCTGCCTGATCCCGTCGTCGGCGCACGGGACGAACGCGGCGAGCGCGGTCATGGCCGGTATGCGGGTCGTGGTGGTCGCCTGCGACAGCGACGGCAACGTGGATCTGGAGGATCTGGCCGCGAAGGCGTCCGCGTACTCCGACCGGCTTGCCGCGCTCATGGTGACCTACCCGTCGACGCACGGTGTCTACGAGGAGGGCATCGGGCGGGCGTGCGATCTGGTGCACTCCTGCGGCGGCCTGGTCTACGTGGACGGCGCGAACCTGAACGCCCTGGTGGGGCTGGCCAAACCGGGGGCATTCGGGGCGGATGTGAGTCACCTGAACCTGCACAAGACGTTCTGCATCCCGCATGGCGGTGGCGGGCCGGGTGTCGGCCCGGTCGCGGTGGTCGAACGGCTCGCGCCCTACCTGCCCAACCATCCGCTACAGCCCGAGGCGGGGCCGTCCACCGGCGTCGGACCGATATCCGGGGCGCCGTGGGGGTCGGCGGGCATCCTGATGATCCCCTGGGCATACATCCGGCTGATGGGTGCGCGGGGACTGCGCCGGGCCACCTCGGTGGCGGTCCTCAACGCCAACTACATCGCCTGGCGGCTGTCGTCCTACTACCCGGTTCTCTACACCGGACGTGATGGCCTGGTCGCGCACGAGTGCATCCTCGATCTGCGCCCGTTGACGAAGCTGACCGGGGTGACCGTGGACGACGTGGCCAAGCGGCTCATCGACTACGGTTTCCATGCACCGACGATGTCGTTCCCCGTACCCGGGACGTTGATGGTCGAGCCGACCGAGAGCGAGGACCTCACCGAGATCGACCGGTTCTGCCGGGCGATGATCTCGATCCGGCGGGAGGCCGACCTGGTCGGCGCGGGCACCTGGCCGGTGCACGACAACCCCCTGCGTAACGCCCCGCACACGGCGTCCATGCTGGTGGCGGACGAGTGGGCGCACCCGTACGCCCGCACGGTGGCGGCCTATCCGGTCGCCTCCCTGCGGGAGTCGAAGTACTGGTCACCGGTACGCCGGATCGACGGCGCCTACGGTGACCGCAACCCGGTCTGCACCTGCCCACCCGTGGAGATGTACGCGGACCACGATGTCGTCCCTGCCGTCGACGCAACGGCCGACCCCGACATCCTGGCGGTATCGGCTGACGCGCGCGGCTAACTGACGTGCCCGGTTAACGAGGGATCAGCACGAGGCGTCAGGAGGTCAGGACCGTCGTGAACATGGCGACCATGCCGACGCTCATGATCAGACGGCGCCCGTGGATGCGGACGGATGCGCCACGCGCGCTGACCATGATCGGGCCGGCCATCCGGGTGGCCGGCCCACCGGCGGGGAACGACCCTGCCACCAGGCGCAGTACCAGGGTGGCCGTCGTGAGGACGGTCACCGCCGCGAAAAGCAGGAAGAAGCCGATGGTGAGGTCGTCCGCCGACCACCATTGCAGCGCGTTCATGTACGCCATCGCCAGGCCCTCGATCGCGAGCAACGCGCAGCAGCAGGTTCCGGCCGAACCGGCGTCGTGGTGTTCGGGCGTGGCTGGGTGCCGTGGGCGCCCCGGATCACCTCCCCAGATCGCGTTAGCGGTCAGGAACACCGACGAAAGGGCCAGATAACCCCAGGCCAACGTGGACCCGGCAATGACCCGGGCGGTGTGGGCCTGCCAGTCCGGCGGGCTGAACATGTACGCCATGCCGGCTGCCACGAGAAGGTGGCCGGTCTCGGTCAGTACGGCAATCCGGCTTCCGTCGGTTCGTGCTGTCCGCGCCGACATCCAGGCGTGGAATCCCACGAGGGCGGTGAACACCAGCGACGCGACGAGTCGAAGAGAGCCGGCGGCCGTGTTGACTGATCCCGCGACCCCCGGTAAATGGTGCATGCGGCACCGCCTGGTCATGCCGAGGTTCACGTTCGCGCGGGAAAACCCCCGCGCGGGGGCTGTTGGACGCGTCCTGGTCAGATACCGGTATCTGGTACCGGGTGCTAGATACCGGGTGTCACAGTCAGGGCAGAATCGAGGATACGTTCCAACTCTCCGGATTGCGCCTGATCAATTATCGCATGCAGTTGATCGACGCTCATCTGCACCTGCTGGCCGAAGTCGTCCACGAGTACGATCCGGCGTTCGGCCGGGGCGTC
This sequence comes from Candidatus Protofrankia californiensis, assembly GCF_900634715.1. Taxonomy (GTDB): domain Bacteria; phylum Actinomycetota; class Actinomycetes; order Frankiales; family Frankiaceae; genus Protofrankia; species Protofrankia californiensis. The sequence continues at coordinate 29,729 of NZ_CAAAFO010000023.1, forward strand.
GTGGTCGACGAACAGCTGCGGACATCCACAACTGCACTTTCCGCAGAAGGTCACCAGGTGTTGCCGGGCCGTCCCGCCGGCATCCGGCACTGTGCCTGCTGGAGTTCCGTCACTCACTGTCCTCACCCACCTGCATGGTCAATCCGTCAGCATGGTCAACCTGTCCAACAGTTCACTCACAGCGTAAGGATCCTCACGGCGTCCCGTGCGTGTTTCGCTGAAATCACGGCGGCGATTCGTGCTGGTCGACCGCAACCTTGCTGTCGACCGAGGACGCGGTGTATCGCTCACCCTGACAGGATCTCCGATCAATCGAGGATCTGGTTGCGGCCACGCCCGAGCGCGTCGTGGGAGGTCAGGTTCGTGAAGCCGGCTGCCTCTGCGCGGTGTCCTGGGCGTACTGCAGACCGTTGCCGGACCCAGTTCGGCAACGTGCCCGGTCGCGGCCGTACGGCTGGGTGAAGCCGTCCCGGGGGTGTCGCGCGGGTCGGCGCCGAGACGAAGCCGTCGCTTGAGGCGCAGCCGGCACC
>NZ_CAAAFO010000023.1:30559-39884 GCF_900634715.1 Candidatus Protofrankia californiensis
AGAAGCGCGTGACGCGGCGTGGCAGCCTTTGCCTGAGCCCGTGACCACCACCGCTGTGTCGACACGTTGTCAGGATGACGTATGTGCTCGCTCCTGTCCGCAAGACGGAGCTCTCCGGCAGACGGACCCGGTCGACCGCACACCGGCAGAGATGCCGCGTGCGCCCTCATCCTCGTGGGAGGCAATCACCATCGTCGCCTTCCGCGACGCTGCGGTACGTTAGGTACTACTATGGACACATATAGTATCCATAGTCACGATTTTTACTGACAGGCCTTGGTAAACGTGCGTTAGGGTACTACCCTAACTCGTTGTTACGTCCACGTTGAAGGCTGCTGGCGGAATACGCGAGCCGGGATGTGCCACCTGGCCGGAATCCACGGTTCGGAGGCAAGGGGGCGCGGAAGAGGTCTTAAGCCAATGCAGGTCATGACCTGCTGTCCGTGCCGGCCGGACGGATAGCGCGACGGGGGAAGGCGGGCCCGGCGGCGGTGGGGGCGGTCTGGCTTCCTTGGGGCCTCCGGCAGCGTGCCGAACCGATGATCGCGTCGTCTCCGGCCTATTGGGTAAAGGGGGGGAGTTCTCATGGAAAGCTCACGAGAGAGGGGCGTCCGTGCGTACGCTCGACCCCACCACCCTCGACCTCGACGCCATCGAGGCCGGTAAACTCACCAAAGGCATCACGCTGAGCCTGCTCATCCCCGCACGTGGCCCGGAAGCGGCCCGGACGCTGGGTAACATTGTTGCCCTGAATCGTCAGCACTGGATGCGGGAACGTCGGGTTCTGGACGAAATCGGCGTTGTCGTCGATCCGTCGTCCGACGGTGACGAACACGACCTGGTGCGTATAGCGACGGAAGCGGGGGCAAGCTGGGTCGTCCGGGGGCGGTCGGTCATCGAACGTCACGCGAAACGTGAATCGCCCTCCTACGGCGGCAAAGCCGGTGCAATGCGCAGTCTCGCCTATCTGGCGTTCGGCGATCGGCTTGTATTTCATGACGCCGATCTGGAGTACTACGACCCGCATACCGTGGGCCTACTCGCGGCGGCTGCGACGACCGGCAACGTGCCACTCTTCGTCAACGGCAGCTCCCAGCGGGTGACTGGTGACGGTCGGCCCGGAGGGCGTACCACCGAGATGCTGCGCTCCCTGCTCTCCAAGCAGCTGGCCCATTACGTCCCCGCCGTCACGGCCATCCAGCAGCCGCTCATCGGCGAGTTCGTGATCGACGCAGATCTCTTCAGCTCGCTGGCCTTTTCGCGCGGGTACGGGGTGGAGACCTCCCTGAAGGTGCTCGCACTGGACTTCCTGGGCGGTTTGGAATGCGTTCAGGTCGCGTTGCCGGTCAAATACCAGGTTGGGCAGGACTACCGCGACCTTGTCAAGCAGTTCCACGAGATAAGCTTTACCGTCGACGTGCTGGAGGCCTACTTCGCCCGCCGCCGGATCGACTCGCAGGTGGCGGTCTGGGAGATCGCCGAGAATTACGACCTGCTTTACCCCGGGCGTACGTATGCGCTGCACCGTCCGACCGGTTATGACGACACGGCGTTCGTTCCCCGGCTCGGCTTCTACCAGCCGCTGGCGAACTCACGGGCCTACCAGGCGCGCATTCCCGAGATCAAAGCTGCGCGCCACGCGGCGCTGAAGACGCTCGAACGCCGGATGCGGGCGTCCGCGTGAGGGTCGACCGGCCCCGGACGGCTGTCCGGGGCCGGTCGACTCCTGGCCGTCACCCCGCGTGGCTCCTGGCTGCTACTCTCGCTGATCGCGGTCCTGCTTACCCGGTCGTGAAGTCGACCGGGCCCTGGTAGCCGCACCGGAGCAGGACGTCGAGCATCTGCTGGTCGAACAGTGTGCTCGCGTCACTGATCGCGGATGGGAGATGGCCGAACAGCTCCAGGGACAGGAACCCGTGCAGCTGCGTCCAGACGATCAGGCAGGCGGCGAGCCCTGCCGGCGGGATCGCGTTGTGGGTATCGGCTCGCCATGCCTCAAGCTGGGCGCGCAATGCGGGCGTGAGTTCGCGAACGAACCGGGACAGATCGATCAGCCCGGCGTCGATCGCGTCAGCCATGCACCGGAACAGCACTGTGACCGAGCGTTCCGTGCCGTCACAACCGTCACACGGCTGATCCGCCGGCGGGGTGTAGTCGAGCCCCAGTGTCCCGAAGATGAGTATGTACTCGGTCACGTGTTCGTGTGACCACCGGCGGTAGGTGCGGGTGACGTCAAGCCACCGCCTGGCATGATCGTCTGTGGACGCGAGCTTGAAGGCGTCCTCCAACGCGTCGGCCAGTGAGTCGAGCCCGTCGGCTATCAGCGCGGCGATCAGTTCGTCGCGGCTGGTGAAGTACCGGTAGAGGGCGGATGGGGTGAGCCCCATCGCCCGGGCGACCGCCCGCAACGAGACCCCGGCCGCGCCGTGCTCATCAAGCTGGCCACGGGCGATCTGTTTGATCTCGTCGATGGTGGCGAGGCGGAGGCGCTCGCGTCTGGAGGCCGGCTGGGTCACGTGGGCCATGCTGATCCGTCAGGTGAACACTGTCAACTTTTTCGATGGGGTGTCTTGACTGCGTCTAGTGTATGCGAACACTGTTCTCCAGAACGATGACAACTCTCCGGAGGTTCGGGTGTTCGCAAGCCTCGCGCGCCTGGTCACACGCCGTCCCAGACTCGTCCTACTGGTAACCCTGCTGCTTGTGGGTGCGACAGCCGTGGTCGGCGTCGGCGCGTTCGGCAAGCTGCAGACCGGGGGATTCGATGATCCCCGGTCGGACTCCACCCGTGCCGACCATGCGGTGGAGGAACGTTTCGGTGGCCAGCCAAACCTGGTCCTCCTTGTCACGGCCCGCGCCGGGGCGGTGGACGCCCCCGACGCCACGGCCGCCGGGAAGGAGGTCGCCCGCACGCTCGCGGCCGAGCCGGGTGTGGGCAGGGTGGTCTCGTACTGGGACGTCGGAGGCCCGCCCCTTCGCTCCGAGAGCGGCAAACACGCCCTTGTGCTCGCCTCCGTGGACGACGACGATGTGGCCGCGAAACTCGTCAGCCGGTACGAGCGGGCCGCCGATGCGCCCGGCCCGGTGACGGTGACTCCCGGCGGTTTCGCCACCATCGGCGAGAACATCAACGACCAGGTCACCTCCGACCTCGCCGTAGCCGAGTCGCTGGCCATACCGATCACGATGGTGCTGCTCGTGGTGGCCTTCGGCGGTGTGGTCGCCGCATTACTGCCGCTTGTCGTCGGTGTGGTCGGTATCTTCGGCGGGCTTGCGATCCTGTCCGTCCTTGGCAGCCTCACAGACGTCTCGATCTTCGCGGTCAATCTCACCACGGCCCTGGGCCTGGGCCTGGGCATCGACTACTCCCTGCTGATGGTGAGCCGGTTCCGTGAGGAGCTCGCCGCGGGGCGGGAGCGCGCCGACGCGGTCGCGGCCACCTTACGGACCGCCGGTCGGACGATCGTTTTCAGCGGCGCAACCGTCGTGGCGGCGCTTGCCGTGATGCTGGTCTTCCCGCCGTTCTTCCTGAAGTCGATGGCCTACGCCGGTATCGCCGTGACGATCTTCGCGCTCCTCACCGCTGCCGTGGCCCTGCCGGCCGTGCTCATGCTTCTCGGTCCGCGGGTCAACGCGCTCAGGGTCAGCGGGATAATCGGGCTGATCCGCCGCCGGCGGGCCGCCGCCGCGACCGGCCCCCGGGAGACGTCCGAATCATCCGTCTGGCGCGCTGTCGCCTCCCGCGTCATGCGCCGGCCGGTACTCGTCGGTGTGCCCGCCATCGCCCTGCTGCTGGCGCTGGGCATCCCCTTCCTGCACGTCTCCTTCGGCACCCCGGACGACCGGGTGCTGCACGACACCGCTTCCAGCCGGCGGGTCGGCGACGTCATCCGGGCGGACTTCTCCGCGGACACCGCTGCCGCCACGACCGTCGTCGTGGAGGGGCTGACCGGTGGTTCCGGCGGAGGCAGCGGGGGTGCGGCCGCAGGCGCTGAGGGTGCGGCCGGCTCGGTCGGGCCCGCACTGGACGCATACGCGCGCGACCTGTCCTCGCTGGCGAACGTGGCCCGGGTGAACAGCGCTGCCGGCACCTATGTCGCGGGTCGCCAGACGGCGCCCGCCACAGCCGCGGACGCCCGGTTCTCCGCCGCCACCTCGACCTATCTCGAGGTGATCCCCTCGGCCGACCCGGCATCGCAGGCCGGGCAGGATCTCGCGAGGGCCGTCCGTGAGCGGCCCGTTCCAGCCGGGACGTCCGTGCTGGTCGGCGGCCCGTCCGCGGTTCTGGTCGACGGCAAGGAGACCATCTCCCAGCGTCTGCCACTGGCCATCGGGCTGATCGCACTGACCACGTTCGTGCTGCTCTTCCTGTTCACGGGCAGTGTCGTCATGCCGCTGAAAGCTCTGGTGCTCAACGTGCTGTCCCTGACCGCGGTGCTCGGTGCCGCAGTCTGGATCTTCCAGGACGGTCACCTGTCCGGGGCGCTGGGCTTCCTGCCGGGGCCGTTGGACACCTCCATGCCGGTGCTGCTGTTCTGCATCGCGTTCGGCCTGTCCATGGACTACGAGGTGTTCCTGCTTTCCCGGATCAAGGAGGAGCATGACCGTGGCGTCCCGAACACCGAGGCTGTTGCCACCGGCCTCGCCCGCACCGGGCGGATCGTGACTACCGCCGCGGCACTGCTTGCGGTGACCTTCGTGGCCTTCGGGACGTCGTCGGTCACGTTCATACAGATGTTCGGCATCGGTACGGCCCTGGCGATCGTCCTGGACGCCACGCTGATCCGCGGGGTGCTGGTGCCGGCGTTCATGCGGTTGGCCGGTAACGCCAACTGGTGGGCGCCGCGGCCGTTGCGGGCCCTGCACGCCCGGATCGGCCTGGTGGACGGATGACCCGGCCGGAAAGCTACGTATAGTGCACTTGCCGAGAATATAGGAACCGGCCGGACATGCGCTGGTAAAACAATCCGAAAAATAAATCGGTATGCTCGTCATGGTGTTTTCTGTTACCGGTCGCAATGCGGAAAAAACCATCGAGACGGCATCGCCGGCCCTTGTCACGACCTCGTTTCACGTTCTAGCCTTAATGCCGTCGGAGGCCCGCTGGACCGTAACCGGACACACGATTGGCGACGATCGTGAGCAGCTCTCCCGCGGATGCGGTTGCCCGCGCTCGTTGGTGACGACCCGCTGATACAGGGGCGCCGGGTGCGGCGGTGAGGCCGGTATCCAACTGAATCTTGCGGCAGAAGTGGTTGGACGATGCTGCCGCGCGGCTCGCGGGGGCGGCCGTGGACGGATCGGCCGCCCCCGCGAAGCGACCCGGAGACCTGGGCGGTTCACAGGCGCTCGAAGGCTCGGCGGCGTTCCCAGTCGGTGACGGTCGTCTCGTAGGAGGCGAGCTCGACCTCGGCGGCGTGCGCGAGATGGTTGACGACGTCGTCGCCGAACGCCGCCCGCGCGATGTCGCTGGAACGCCACAGCTGTTGCGCCTGCCGTAACGTCGTCGGCAGGCGCGGCACCCCGGACGCCGTGAACGCGTTCCCGGCCGTTGCCACGGGCAGGGCAAGGTCGTTGTCGATCCCGTACAGGCCGGCCGCGACGATCCCGGCGACCGCCAGGTATGGGTTGGCGTCACCGCCGGGCACCCGGTGTTCGATCCGCAGCGACTGGCCGGAGCCGATGACCCGCACCGGGCAGGTGCGGTTGTCCCGTCCCCAGGCGATACCGGTCGGCGCAAACGAGCCCGGGGCGAGCCGCTTGTAGGAGTTGACGGTCGGTGCGAACAGCAGGGTGAACTCGGCCATGCAGGCGAGCTGACCGGCCACGAACGACCGCATCAGTTCCGACATGCCGGCGAGATCCGTCCTCCCGACCGGCGTCCGCTCACCTGGCGCTTGGTCGCCCGGTGCCCGCTCGCCGGCTGCCGGGCCGGAGGCGAACACCGTCGTGCCGTCCCGCCCCCGCAGCGACAGGTGAACATGGCAGGAGTTTCCCTCTCCTTGATCGTATTTCGCCATAAAGGTCACGGCCTGCCCTGCCTGCGCCGCAAGATTTTTCGCTGTTGTCTTGTAGAGGACGTGGTTGTCGCAGGTGCGCATCGCGTCGTCGTAGCGGAACACGATCTCGTACTGGCCCGGATGGACCTCCGCCCGGGCCGACTCGACCCGCACGCCCGCGCCCGCCATGGCCCGCCTGATCGTTTGGGCCAGTCCGTCCATCCCGGACGTCCCGATCAGGGAGTAGTCGACGTTGTAACGGGACGCCGGGGTCAGACCGCCGTACGAGCGCTCCGCCGCCTCCTGGTAGGACTCGGTGAACACCAGGAACTCCAGCTCGGTACCGGCAAGCGCGGCCAGTCCCCGGGCGGAAAGCCGATCGAGCTGCGCACGCAGGATGGCCCGGGGGGCGAGGCGGACCATGGTGCCGTCCGGCCACCAGGCGTCCGCGAGCACAACGGCCGACCGGGAGTTCCATGGAGCGCGGCGCAGGGTCGCGAGATCCGGTACGAGCCGGAAGTCCCCGAAGCCGCTGTCCCAGGGCGCGAAGGCGTAGCCGGAGTCGGTGTCCATCTCGACGTCCACGGCAAGCAGATAGGCACAGGTGTGCAGGCCGCGTGCGAGGACGTCCTCGGTGAAGTACTCCACCGACGCCCCGCTGCCCTGCAGGCGTCCCTGCAGGTCGGGAAGGCCCACGAGCACCTCGTCGATGCCGTCCGGAGACTGCGGGGACGCCGCGAGCCGCCGCAGTTCGTCGATGCCGATGACGCCCGGATGCCGCTGCGCTGGCAGGCTCAAGCCGGAAGGGTGGTTTCGTGCGCCTGGGCGGGTGCTCCCGCGCCCGTCGCCTGGGTGTCCGCTGTCCTGGCGCTGAGGTTCATGTCCGGGGTCTCGGCCTCCAGGGTCGCGGTGTCGGGGGTCGCGGTGTCAACTGTCACCAGGTGCAGGGGATTGGCGACCTGGCCGTACATGATGTCGAACCCGCCGTCACGGTCGGGCCGGTCGTGAAAGCCGGTTCCGGCGAGCTGCTCCCGGTTGAGGCAGACCCGGTCGAAGGTGGGAGCCAGCAGGTTGAACAGGACGAACCGGTCGGCGTATTCGGGAAAACCGCGGTGATAATTTTCGATCTCGGCACGGACCAGCGTCCAGAATTCCTTCTCGCGGACGCCGAGATGGTCCTCGACGAGAACCGAGAAAAACCGGAAGTGTCCCGTGCACAGCGCTGACAGGATCGAATGGGCGAGGTCGGAGGCGGGCCAGCGCCGCAGGTACCGCCCGACGGCCTCCGGCGGATCCGCGTGTTCGGGCCAACCGGGCCGGCCGGGCCGGTCGATACCGGCGGATTCCGCCTCGGCGAATTCCGCGCCGGTGGGTTTGATCCGGGCGGATTCGGCATCGACGGATTCGGCATCGGGGGGTTCGGCGCCGGTACGGGCGGTGTCGCTGTGGGCGACGTCGACCAGCTCTATGTCGGCTCCGAAGTCCTTGACCGCGATCCGGGTTGGGACGTCGCCGCCGTCGAAAACGACGATGACGTTCTCGCCGTGTGGGGTGAAGGCGACACCGTAGACGTACAGGTAGTGCAGCAACGGTGGCAGCAGGCAGGACAACAGCGCCCGCAGCCACTCCCGCGGCGTCCGGCCCGAGCGGGCCACCAGCTCGCTGACCAGCGCCCGGCCCTCGGAGCCGACGAGCAGCAACGAGGCGAACGTCCGGGCCCGCTCGCCGGGGGAGATCAGATCCTCGACCGGCTGCCGCCACAGCGCGCCCAGGAGTTCGTGGAGGCGGTACGGCGCGCGTGCCAGCGACTCGTACGCACCGTGGGTGACGGTGACCCCGGCGACTTCCGGCAGCGGAAGCACCCGCGTGACGTCCCGCAGGAACGCGTCGGCGTCCCGGATGCCGACCAGCCACGCGGAGGTGTCCGGGCCGGCGTGGGCGTCGTCCGCTGACATCCCCCGCCACACCAGCGTGTTGCGGATCATCAGGGCGAGCTTGACGTTGAGCCGTGACGGGCGGTCGATGTTCACCAGAGTGCGCACGGACTGCAGCGGAAGGTAGCGGTCGGGTGCCTCGCCGAGCAGTATCAGCCGGCCGGTCGCGATCTCGGCGGCGAACAGCGGCGCGATCACGTGCTCCCACTGCCAGGGATGCACCGGCAGCCAGACGTAGTCCCCGGCGGGCAGGGGTGGTTGGGTCGAAGCGGTGTTCGGCCCGCCTACCTGAGCGCCGTCACCGTTGTGGTTCATGCCGGTGCCTGTGTCACTGCCTGTGCCCGGGTAGATGTCGGCGGCGTCGGCGTCCGTGAAGGCGAGCCGGGTTGCCAGCGTCGCCGCGAACGCCACCTGGGTGAACGTGTCGAGTTCGGCTGCCAGCAGCCGCTGCGAGGTCAGGACGCCGTCGCCGGGCGTGTCCGGGTCACCCCCACCGGACGGCCCGGCAGCCGAACCACCGGAGGGCCCGGATGGTCCGGCGGTCGTGAAGCCGGCGGCCGTGAACGTGGCCAGATCCGGATGTACTGCTACCCACAGTAGCCTCAGCGGGTTACGTGCCTCCGGGGCGTAGCGGTCCACGTCGGCGAGGCCGAAGCCCAGCCGTCCCTTGTTCGCGACCATGCACGGATGCCCGGTGGCGAAGCCCTCGAGCTCGGTGTAACTCGCGTCCGCGAGGCTGGTGGCCGACCGGGCGCCGGCGAGCAGGCATATGTCCGCGGCGTGGGTCGCGGTCAGCTCGCGGACGACATCCGCGGTGACGTCGTCCGGCCAGCCGAGTAGGTCCGCGGCGTCCAGGACGAAGCGCACCGGATCATCCGCGGGTGCCGGGCGGTCGCCTGTCCGGCCCGGCTCACCCTCGCGACGCAGCGAGGATGCGTCCAACCACCAGGTGCCGAACGTGCCGCGCCTGGCGGTGAACGTGTAGGCGACCTCACCGCAGGTCAGCCGGTAGTTGGACGGTTCGCCGCGCCCGACGCGTGCCACCGTGGGCGCGGCCGAAGGCAGGTCCGCGGAGTTTGCGGTGTCCGCGGCGGGTTCCGGACGCAGGAGCTCCTCGTAGGAGAACTCCGCGATCAGCTTTGCCAGCAGGGCCCGTCCGGCCGCCCGCCACAGGCGCGGCTGTGGCCAGGACCCCGGATCGGTCGGGGCGTCCGGCGGTTCGGGCACCCCCTGCCTGGACGTTCCCGGTCCAGCCGTCGCGGCAACGATCGCAACGGTCGTGGACACGACTGCACGCAGCCGGCTCATGATCCACCCTCGTCCGTCCACTGCCCACCTCCGCCAGCCGGCGCGGGCACGTTACCGCGCCGCGGGCGCACAGCCGATTCGGCT
>NZ_CAAAFO010000023.1:40185-41784 GCF_900634715.1 Candidatus Protofrankia californiensis
GGCGGACGCTCACCGGAGCTGGGCACCGGCATACCGGGAGGCACCCCGAAGGTCGTGAAAGCCGATCTTTCCGGGACGCGGTAGGCCGATCCGCCGGTCAGGTCGTCGAGGATCACCGCGGCCCGCCAGGCGCCCAGGCCGAGGTCTGGCGTGCCGACCCCGTGGGTGTGCAGTTCGGCGTTCTGGACGTAGATCCGTCCGCTGACCTGCGGTGCGGTCGCGAGCTGGTAGGCCGCGTCCACCTGGTACCGGCCGGTGTCGTCAAGGTCGAGCAGGTCCGCGACCGGGTCGAGCAGGGCGGGCCGGCGGGCCGCGTATCCGGTCGCGAGCACGACCCGGTCGGTCTCGACCATGAACGTACGGTCCTGCGGCACGTGCCGGCAGATCAGCCTGATCCGCCCGTTCGCCGCCCGGATCCCCGATTCGATCGTGACATGGGGCAGCAGGGTCGCGTTCACGGATGCGCCGGCGACGGTCCGCTCGTACAGCAGATCGTAGATCTCCGCGATCGTCTCGGCGTCGATGCCCTTGTACAGCTGCCACTGGGTGGGCAGGAGCGCGTCCTTGGTCGGCTGGTCCAGAGTGTGGAAGTACCGGACGTAGTCGGGGGTGAACTGCTCCAGGCCCAGCTTGGAGTACTCCATCGGGGCGAAGGCCGGCGTCCGCGTGATCCAGTGCAGGGCCTGGCCGGTTTCCGGCTGGGCGCGCAGCAGGTCGGTGAAGACCTCCGCGCCGGACTGGCCCGAGCCGACGACGGTCACGTGTGCGGCGCCGGCAAGCGTGGCTCGCCGCATCCGGTACTCGGCGGAATGGAACACCTCCGGTCCGAGCAGTCCGGCAAGTTCCGCCGGCACCGACGGTTCGGTCCCCACCCCCAGGACGATGTTGCGGGCCGGCACCGTCCGGGTCCGCGTCGAACCATTGGCATGGACGCTCACCTCGACCCCGAACAGCCCGGTGTCCGGATGCCAGCGCAGCGCGTCCACCCGGGTACCGAAACACGTGGAGTCCAGGCCGCAGGCCACCCAGCGGCAGTAGTCGTCGTACTCCTGCCGCAGCACGTGGAAACGTTCGTGGAAGTAGAACCGGAACAACCGGTCGTGCGCGTGCAGATAGGACAGGAACGACCAGCGGCTGGTCGGGTCGGCCAGGGTGACCAGATCAGCGAGGAACGGCACCTGTAGCCGTGTGCCCGGTAGCAGCAGGCCGGGATGCCAGGAGAATCCGGGTCTGGTCTCGAAGAACCGGGTGCGCAGTCCGGGCAGCCCGTCGGCGAGTGCGGCCAGCGACAGGTTGAACGGCCCCAGCCCGACGCCCACCAGGTCGAACGGTTCGCCCTGCTTGCCCCAGCCGTCCCGCTTGCTCTGCTCACCTCGCTCGTCCTGCTCGTCCCGCCTGGGCTGTTCGTCCTGCTGATCCCGATCGTCCGGCCGGGTGTTCACGATCCGAGCTCCGTGACGAGCGGGTTGGGGATGTCGACGTACAGTGACTGGGTTGCGACCGGGCCGGCCAGTTCGTCGCGCCCGTCGACCGCCGTCGCGAGGTTCGCCTTGCATCGCAGGACGGCGGAGTCCAGCAGCAGGCCGAACAGGCCCGGCA
>NZ_CAAAFO010000023.1:42148-42676 GCF_900634715.1 Candidatus Protofrankia californiensis
GCCGGGCCTCGTCCGCCTTTCCGGCAGCGCCCAAGGCGCCGATCACCCCGAACACATTGTTGATCATAAGGTAGTAGAGCACCCGTTCGTCCACGAGGACGTTGTCGAAGATCGCGGCGAGCCCGTCGCCGAATCCGGGCACGGCGCGGCGGGCGGCGTCCGCGTGGGACGCGGCGACATAGTAGCCCTGGCTGTCGCGGTACCAGCCGGCAGCGGGCCGGCCGCGGTCGTCCAACGTGACCAGGCAGTTCTGCTGGTGGGCCTCCAGACCGACCCCGTGGCGGGCGTACAGGTCGAGGGCTGGTGCGGCGACGACCCGCAGGTAACGGGCGAACCAGTCGGCGGCGACCTCGGCAGGGGGCTCCCCGGCCCGTCCAGCGAGCTTGTCGACGATCTCGGCGAGCATGGACGGTCCGGGGGAGGTGGGATCGGTGCGCACGGTCCGGTCCGGACGGTCGGCGACCAGTCCGGCCACGCACACCACCCGATCACCCACGCCGAACGGGTTCACCCGGATCGCGCTCTCCA
>NZ_CAAAFO010000023.1:43074-46204 GCF_900634715.1 Candidatus Protofrankia californiensis
CTCGAGCAGGTGGAAGCCAGGATGGGTGGCTACCAGCCAGTCCCGCAGGCCCGCGTCGAGCAGCACGCTGATCTGGGTGCCCAGTTCCAGCTCGCCGCGCAGGTTGACCCGGCGGGAGTTGGTGATCCGCATACCCAGGGAGAGCTTGAGCATGACCGGCGCGTCCGGCCGCCACACGGTGCGCAGCGACGCCGTCGGATACCAGGGTGGCCCGACCGGGCCGAGATCCACGAGCAGGCCGTCGGCGATCATGGCGGTGACGTCTGCCCGGGCACGCAGGTCGTGGGCCTGCCAGGGGTGCGCCGGCAGGGGCAGGTAGGAGGCGTAAGCCGCGGTCAGGTCACGACTGGGCAGCAGGGAGCGCAGGAGCTCCGCCGGGCTGTGCCCACCGATCGTTCCGCCCGAGGCTGCCACCGACGGGTGGGCGGCAAACCAGTGCAGCGGAAAGGAACCACGTAGCTCCGGAGAGTACGTGGCCAGTTCTGCTGCCGAGGCGTCCTCGCGGCTCTTCGCCGCCGGATGGAACGGATGCCCGGTTATCAGCGCCTGTTCGGCTGCGAGGAACGGCGGTAGGCACGCGGCATCGTCCGGTCCGACCGGTGTGGCTGCTTCGGACGGCGTTGCCGGTGCGGCTGGTCCGGACGGCGTTGTCGGCGCGGCTGGTCCGGATGGAGTGGCCGGCGTCCGGGGGGTGGCGGCGCGGGTTTCGACGTACACGGCGGTGTGCCGCAGCGAGTTGATGATGCGGCCGAGACAGTCCGTGCCCGCCGACGGCGGCAGCCCCCGCTGGTTGGTGACTTCACGGACGAGCAGGGCTGCCAGCAGCCCGGCGTCCACGGTCAGACCTCCCGTTGTCAGAGGTCCGAAGCGGTGCCAGCCACAGGCCGAGCGGTAGCGGACGGGCGTGTCCAGGACCAGGCCGGACGCGGGCAGGTCGATCCGCAGCAAGCTGCCGCGGTGGCCCACGGTGATCCCGTTCTCCCGGACCCAGCAGCGCAGCAGCGTTTCGGTGACCCGCGTGTCCGCGGCCGTTGCCGCGGCTGAACCCGCCGGGCCCGCCGCTTGCCCGCCCGGTGTCCATGGGGGCGTGCCGCCCGGTGACGATGCGGGGATGGGCTTCACCGGGACGGGGAGACCGCTGCCTCGAAGGCATCGGCGAGGATGGCCAGTACCCGATCGGCCTCGGCGTCGGTGATGGTCAGCGGCGGGAGCAGCCGCACCACCGAGTCGTGGCGCCCGCCCAGTTCGACGATCAGGCCCCGGCCCAGGCACTCGGTCCGGACGAGGGCGGCCAGGTGGGGGTTTGCCGGTCGGGCGCCGACGACGTCCGGGTCGGCGTCGGGATCGACCAGTTCCAGGCCGAGCATGAGCCCGCGCCCACGGACGTCACCTACGCAGGGATGGCTCGCGGCGATCGTCCGCAGACCGGCCAGCATCCGGGCGCCGACCTCGGCGGCGCGCAACTCCAGGGCCTCGGAGCGGACGAAACGCAACGTGGCGGTGCCGGCGACCATCGCGAGCTGGTTGCCGCGGAACGTGCCGGTGTGTGCACCGGGGGCCCAGCCGTCCAGATCCTCCCGGTAGGCGATGACGGCCAGTGGCAGGCCGCCGCCGATCGCCTTCGACATGACCATGACGTCCGGTGTGATGCCGCTGTGCTCGCCGGCCCAGAACGTGCCCGTACGTCCCACGCCGGTCTGGACCTCGTCGAGGATCAAGGGGATGCCCCGTTCGACGGTGATCCGGCGTATGGCCCGCAGCCAGTCGTCCGGCGCGGGTACCACCCCACCCTCTCCCTGCACGGCTTCGACGATCATTGCGGCGGGCCGCACCACACCGCCGCACGGGTCGTCCAGGAGCCGTTCGATGTACCGGACGGACAGCTGCGCGCCGTCCGGACGGTCCCCGCCGGTGGCGCCGACGCCGAACGGGCAGCGGTAGGGGTACGGGTAGGGCAGCCGGACGACGGCGCCCGCCGACCGGAGGCGCTCCTTGACCGTGACGTTCCCGGTGACGGCGAGTGCTCCGGCTGTCATGCCGTGGTAGCCGCCGGTGAACGCCAGCAGCGTCTCGTGCCCGGTGACGGTCTGGGTCAGCTTAAGTGCGGCCTCGACCGCGTCCGCGCCGGTGGGGCCGCAGAAGTGCAGCTTCACCGAAGCCGCGAAGCCGTCCGGAAGGCAGGAGAGCAGTTCGGCGGTGAACGCGTCCTTCTCGGGGGTGGCCAGGTCGAGCACGTGCAGCGGAGCGCCGGAGCGGAGCAGTCCGGAGAGCGCCTCGTGGACGACGGGATGGTTGTGGCCGAGCGCGAGGGTGCCGGCGCCGGACAGGCAGTCCAGGTAGCGGCGGCCGTCCGCGCCGACGACCGTCATGCCCTCGGCATGGACGGGGACGATCGGCAGATTCCGTGCGTATGTTCGCGCGGACGATTCCCGCCGGCGTTGCCGGGCGAGGATCCCGTCGGCGCGTACCCGGCCGTCGGCGTCGTGTGCGCTCTGCCCGGCCGCGGGGCCGGGGGTGACGGTGGATCCGGGGGTGACGGCGGATATCGTCAAGAAAGCGACTCCCGTCCGGTGGCCTGGGCTCCTTGAGCGACCCGGGGACTTGGGTGCGTGACCCGGTGGCCCAGGGACTCGGGCGTCCCGGACTTCTCCGGTTGGCGAAGCCGATCCGGCGAGGAAGCCCGGGCGGGGGTAGAAGGTGTACCCGCCCGATCATGCCACCTTTGACCTTTTATTGGGTTCAGGGCAGCCTAACCTAAGCTGCTACCGGCAGGGAGGGCCCGAACCGCGAGTGTAATCATCCTCTCGGTGGGTACGGACCGCTGGCGAACCGTCAACCCCGCATCCACCCGGACAAAGCTCTCACTCGCCAGCCGCAGCTGGCTACCCGCAGCCGTAGGTGAAAACCGCCATCCACCCGGCGGAAACGACCTACAGCGGAAGGAGACGTAGGTGGAAAGAGCTGTCAGGATGACTGAAGCTACCTACGGATCCTGGTGGTCGTCGAGGGCTTTGGTGAGATCGTCGACCAGGTCGTCGATCGATTCGATGCCGACCGACAGCCGGACGAGGTCCGCGGGCACTTCCAGCGGTGAACCGGCGACCGAGGCGTGCGTCATCCGCCCCGGGTG
>NZ_CAAAFO010000023.1:46690-52342 GCF_900634715.1 Candidatus Protofrankia californiensis
TCCGCCGGCACACCTCGACCGCCGCGTCCTGGCCCCCACGCAGGGTGAACGACACCATCCCACCGAAGTCACGCATCTGCTTCGCCGCCACTGGGTGGCCCGGGTTGCCCGGCAGGCCCGGGTAGTGCACGACTGCCACCGCGGGATGCCTCACCAGCAGATCCGCGATGTGGCGGGCGTTCGCGCAGTGCCGGTCCATCCGGACCGCCAGGGTCTTCGCCCCCCGCAGCACCAGCCAGGCGTCGAACGGGCCGGGAACCGCTCCGGTGGCGTTCTGGATGAACCGCAGCCGTTCCCCCAGCCCCGGATCGGACACGACCACGGCACCGCCGATGACGTCGCTGTGCCCGCCGAGGTACTTCGTGGTCGAGTGGACCGACACGTCGGCGCCGAGCGTCAGTGGCTGCTGCAGGTATGGGGTGGCAAAGGTGTTGTCGACGGCGAGCAGCCCGCCGACGGAGTGGACGAGATCGGCGAGTGCGGCGATGTCGGAGATGCTCAGCAGTGGGTTCGTCGGCGTCTCGCACCACAGCAGCCGGGTATGCCCCGGGCGTATCGCCGCCCGCACCGCCTCGAGATCGTCCAGGGGCACCGGGGTGTACTCCACGCCCCACTCGGCGAATACCCGCGCGAACAGCCGGTAGGTGCCGCCGTAGGCGTCCGACGGGATCACTGCGTGATCACCCGGCCGGCACACCGTGCGCAGCACCGCGTCCACGGCGGCAAGGCCGGAGGCGAACGCGAGTCCCACGGTGCCCGCTTCCAGCGCGGCCAGACAGGTCTCCAGCGCGGTGCGGGTCGGGTTGGCCGACCGGGCGTACTCGTACGCCCCGCGCGGAACCCCGACGGCGTCCTGCACGAACGTCGACGACGGGTGGATGGGGACGACCACCGCACCGGTGACGGCGTCGGGCTCCTGCCCAGCGTGGATCGCCAGCGTCTCGAACCCGTTGCCGGCCCACGTATCGGAGGCCGCTGGGTGCTGCGGGTCGTCGGCGCGGGCCACGGAGTTGTCCAGGCTGGTCACGGGGTCGTCGGCGCTGGTCACGGGGTCCTCGGCGCGGGTCACGGGGTGGCCAGGAAGCTGAGCAGATCGGACCGCGTGAGGATGCCGACGGGGTTGCCGTCCTCCAGCACGAGCACGGCCGGTGCGGCGCCGAGGGCGCCGACCAGCACCGACAGCGGCTCGCCGGCGCCGACCGTGGACAGTGGGGGTGACATGTGCGCGGCTACCGGGGCGTCGACGGCGGTCCGGTCGGCGAACACGGCTGCGAGCAGTTCCAGCTCGATGACGGCGCCAGCCACCTCGGCCGAACGCAGCGGTGGTTCCTGTCTGACCACCGGCATCTGGGACACGTTGTACTCGCGCAGATAGGAGATGGCCGCGCCGACGGTTTCGTCGGGATGCACGTGTACCAGGTCGGGCGGGCTGGTCGCGTCGGAGGCCTTGCGGGCCAGCACTTCGGCGACCGTCGGCTCGTCCGACGGACGGTCGAGAAAACCGTAGTCGTACATCCACTCGTCGTTGAAGATCTTTGACAGGTAGCCGCGGCCGGAGTCCGGGAGCAGCACCACGACGCAGCCGTCGGCGTCCAGCTCCCGGGCGACCCGCAGCGCCGCGACCACCGCGAGCCCGCAGGAGCCGCCGACCAGCATGCCCTCGCGGCGGGCCAGCTCCCGGGTCATCAGGAACGAGTCACGGTCGCTGACCGCCTCCACCCGATCGACCACCGTCTTGTCGTAGGTCGTCGGCCAGATGTCCTCGCCGACTCCCTCCACGAGGTAGGGCCGCCCGCTGCCGCCGGAGTACACCGACCCCTCCGGGTCCGCACCCACGACCTGTACCCGGCTGTCGCTGACTTCCTTGAGGTAGCGGCCGGTGCCGCTGATCGTCCCACCGGTGCCGATACCGGCGACGAAGTGGGTGATGCGCCCGTCGGTGTCCGCCCAGATCTCCGGGCCGGTGGTGGCGTGGTGCGCGGCGGGGTTGTGCGGGTTGGAGTACTGGTCCGGGCTCCACGCATTGGGCGTCTCGGCGACGACACGGCGGGCGACCGAATAGTAGGAGCGGGGGTCGTCCGGGGCGACCGCGGTCGGGCAGACCAGTACTTCGGCGCCGTAGGCCCGTAGCACCGCCTGTTTCTCTTCGCTGATCTTGTCGGGCATGGTGAACACGCAGCGGTAGCCGCGGGTCGCGGCCACGATCGCAAGCCCCACCCCGGTGTTGCCGCTGGTCGGTTCGACGATCGTCCCGCCCGGCCGCAGCTGCCCGGATTCCTCCGCGGCGCTCACCATCGCCAGGGCGATCCGGTCCTTCACCGACCCGCCCGGATTGAGGTACTCCAGCTTGGCGAACACCGGCGCGGTGATGCCCGCGGTGACCGTGTTCAGCCTGACCAGCGGGGTGCCGCCGACCACCGCGGCCAGGTTCTCGTAGACACGCATGCGCCGCCCTCACCTTCGCCGCCGAGGTCACAGCCTACGCAGGCAAAGCGCCTGCCGCAGGCCAAGCCGCGCACCGTGTCGCGGAGATCGCACAGGTCGCGGAGATCGCAGGGGTCGTGATCGACGTCGGGACGCTGTCGCGCGTGCCGGCTGTCATGCGCGCATGGGCTGCCACGCGCGGACTGCCGCGCCCGGTCCGGACGTATCCGAACCGGAAGCTGCGGGGCGCCACACACACGGACTGCCGGCGCGTCTGTCACTGCGTCGAGCGGGTCGAGGTGGTGTGGGAGCTCCCGGTGTGTGTCGAGCTCGTGTATGTCGAGCCGGTGCGCGTCGAACTGGTGTGCGTCGAACTGGTGTGGACGTGGGTGAACCCGCCGCCGGGGCCCTGCGATATCGCGACCCTTGCCGGCGGTGGATGTCCCAGGAACCCCTGCATGGCGAACTCGTATCCGTAGGCGCCGGCCATCGGGAAGACCACCACGTCGCCCGCGCGTACCGCGTCCACGGTGATGTCACGGGCGAGGGTGTCCTCGGGCGTGCACAGTTCGCCGACCACGGTCACCGGCCGTCCGACGACACCGGGACGCGGAAAGTCGTACGGCCAGGCGTCCACCCCGACGATCCCGAAGTTGTGCACGATCTCCCAGGACGTCGGCAGCTGGAAGTGGTGGATGCCGCCCCGCAGCACCACGAAGTCGGTGCCGTGGGAGTGTTTGACGTCGGTGACCTCGGCCGCGTACGCGCCGCAGTCGGCGACCAGCCAGCGTCCCGGTTCGAACAGCACCCGCACCCCGGCCGGGACCGGTGTCGCCCGCAGCCCGGCGGCGAAGGCGTCCAGGTCGAAGGGACGTTCGCCGCGCCGGTCCGGCTCGAACGCCACCCCCAGCCCACCGCCGACGTTGACGATCCGCAGGTCGACGCCGTGCATGGCGGCCGTGGAGACCGAGTACCCCAGACACCAGCGCACGTAGTCCAGGTGCGCGGTGGTGTCGAGGTTCCCGGACACGGCATGGACGTGGAAGCCGACCACGTCGACCCAGGGCAGCGACCGCGCGATGTCCAGGACGTCGGGGACGTCCGCCTCGGGTATCCCGAAGGCGCTGGCCACCCCACCCATGCGCACCGAGCCGGCGAGTGCCACCCGGGACGGGTTGACCCGTAGGGTGACCGGGATCCGGCGTCCCGCCCGGCCCGCCACATGGTTCAGACGTCGCAGCTCGCCGGGGCTTTCGACGTTGACGGTCACCTCGGTGCCGGCAGTCCCGGCGGTCCCGGCGGTCTCGACGAGCGCCGCCAGCACCGGGGTCGACTTCCCCGGGCCGGAGGCGACGATGCGGGCACGCCGCCCGGCACGCCGGGCGGTGTCCAGGGCGAGCGTGATCTCGTGGACGGAGGCGACCTCGAAACCGTCCACCCCCTGGCCGGCGGCGAGGGGGTGACCAGCCCCGACGGCGTGACCAGCGCCGAGGGTGTGGCCGGCTGCCAGGGCGTCCAGGACCGGAGGGTAGCCGTTTGCTTTCACCGCGTAGAACACCGCGGCCCACGACGGTAACGCGGCCTTCAGGCGGGCGGCGTTACCGGCCGCGACGTCAAGGTCATAGACGTACGCGCTGACCGGATCGGAGCGCACCGCGGAGGCAGACCGCACCGCGGAGGCAGACGCCGGGGGGAACGCGGACCGGCTGTGGGCGTCGCCGCGTGTCCCGAGCGTGTCGTGAAGCCACCGCAGCGTTGCCGTAGGTAAACGGTCGGTGGACAGGGCGTGCAGCGGGTCGGCGGACGGTGGCAGCTGCATGCGCGTTCAGTTCACGGCTGGACGGGTAGATCGAACCAGAGGTACTTGCCCGAATCCACCGCCACCGCGCCCCAGCTGCCGGCGAGAGCGTCCAGGACGAGCAGCCCGCGACCGCCCTCACTGCCGAGATCCACCTGTTGTCTGTGCGGTAGCACGACCGAAGTGTCCGAGACGGAGGCGTGTACGAGCCCGGGCCGTAGTTCAAGCAGCAGCCACACGGGTGGCTTGCCGTACTTGACCGCATTCGTGACCAACTCACTGACCAGGAGCTCCGCCGTCCCGACGGCTTCCTCGGACAGGTTTGTGGCGGCGAGTTGCTCCCTGAGTGCGCGGCGTGCCTGCGGAACGGCGCTGGGCACGTAGGGCAGCTCGACCAGCAGGTGCGTGGCCGAGGGGCGCAACGACGACGCGTGGGTCATCATGTCCGTTTCCACCCCGTTTGTGTGTTCATTGATCACCGAGTCTCAGTGATGACATCCCTGTACGTCTACCCACAGGCCGGCTATTCGAAGCGCTTCCGGTCTTTCACGGTCAACGGGTGGATGCCGGGTAGTTCTTTATGACGTACGGTAACGGTATCGCTTGCATCAGTCACGATCATCGGCTGAAAGTTTCCGATGGATCGCGGAGTGTCATGTCGGTATGCGGGCCGCGAGTACGGCGACATCGTCGCGCAGCCGGCCGCCGGCAAACCGTTCGGCAGCCGCCCGCAGCCGTTCCGCGATTCCCTGGGCGGACATTCCGGCGCAGCCGCGCAAGGTCTCCAGCAGCCGTTCCTCGCCGAACAGCTCCCTGCCGTGGCGCGCCTCGACCACTCCGTCGGTGTACAGGATGAGCGCATCCCCGGCCCCGAGCGACACCCGCACCTCGGGAAAGGTCGCGTCCTCGTCGTCGAGGACCCCCAGCAGCGTTCCCGGCTGCGCGACGAACACGGCCGTCCCGTCCGCCCGCACGAGGACCGGCAGCGGATGCCCGGCCATGCAGATCGAGACCATCCGTTCGGTCGGCTGCCGTCCGGACGGGGTGGCCGCTCCCCCCGGGCCGGCGGGTCCGCGCTCCTGCGATGGATCCGACCTGCCCGGTGGATCCGACCTGCCCGGTGGCCCCGGCCTGCTCCGTGGGCCCAGTTCGTCCGGTGGACGCAGCTGGGCCGCCGCGAGCGTGCAGAAACGCCCCTGACCCGTCGGGTTCGGGTAGTTGGTGTCCCGCAACGCACGGTTGAGATCCATCATGATGTCGGGCAGATTGTGGCGCTGGCCCGCCAGCAGCCGCAGGACGGCCCGCGCGACCCCGGTGACGTTGGCGGCTTCCGCACCCTTGCCGCAGACGTCCCCGATAAGGATCGTCCAGCCGCCGTCCGGGTTCGGGACGAGGTCGAAGAAGTCACCGCCGACTTCCAGACCGGCTCG
>NZ_CAAAFO010000023.1:52460-54158 GCF_900634715.1 Candidatus Protofrankia californiensis
CGAGGTCGGTGAGCAGCTCGATCTCGTCGGCCTCGAAGTTGTCCCCGGCATCACGACCGAGGGCCACCACGCCCAGTACCCGGCGGCGGGCGCGCATCGCGGTGATGACGGTGGGCGAGCCGTTGACGGTGGCCACGTGCACGGTGTCGGTGAGTGCCGCCTGCACATGGGCGGCCAGCGACCCGGCCGGGTCGTCCGCCCAGTCCGACAGGTCGCCGGCTTCGGCCTCGTTGACGTGGCCGACGGCGGCGAGTTTCATCGCGCCATCCTCCCGCAGCAGGTGGACCGTGCACCAGCGCGCCAGCCGCGGCACCGGCAGGCGCGCGAGCAGGGCCAGGCTCCGGTCGGTGTCGAGACTGCCCGTGAGCAGGTCGGACGCCTCGGCCAGGAACGACAACATGCCGATCCGGCGTTCCTCGATGCGTCGCAGGTGGGCGCCGCCGAGAGCCAGCGCCATCCAGCGGGCGACCAGCTGGATCCGTTCCTCGATGTCGGTGGACGCCGCATCGGCGGATGTCACGCCGATCGACGCCGCACCGGTGGTCACCGGCAGGCCCGGTGACCACAGCAGCAGTTCCCCGACGATCCCGTCACGGGAGTCCAGTGGGATGCGGCGGGCGCTGCGGTCCGAACCGGTCGGGCCGAACGCCGCCACCACCTCCGGTGCTCCCTCCCGGCTGCGTCCCGGCCGCCGCACGAGACCCGCGCCGGATGACGGCAGCGCGTCGACGAGCTGCGCCAGCAGCTCGCCGACCTCCTCCTCGGCCGACAGGAGGTGGGTGAGGGCGGGTGAGAGCAGCCGCGCCGGCCGGCGCAGGCCTGCCGCCCCTACCGGCAGGGCCCCGGAGCCGGACCCGCTCTCGTGGGCCGGCAGCCCGGCGGGCGGCAGGTCGGGGGACGCCGTCCGGACGCCGGCGCGGGCGGCGTCGACATCCGTGCCGCCGGCGCCCATGGCATCGGAGTGACGGCTGTTGGGGGCGTCGAGCCGGAACCACACCCGCTTGCCCGCTCGGTCGTGTTCGGTACCCCACGCCGTGCTGAGGGCATCCACCAGCGACAGGCCGCGGCCGTCCTCGCGCAGGTTCTCGATGCCGCCGTCCCTGACGTCACCGCTGTCGACGGTGCCGGGCGCCCGCCAGATCGCGCCCGGATCCGCGGGCGCCGGCAGGCTCTCCGGGCCGTCAACGGCCGCCCGGCGGGGATCGCCGGATGCGCCCGGTGCGCGTCCGGGCGTACCGGTGGTCGGCACTCCGCCCAACGGTACGGGGTGCCGGTCACTGACTACGACGACGAGGCGTCCGGCGTTGTGCCGGATGTCGACCGTCGCGTCGGTACCGGCGTGCACGATGACGTTGGTCACAAGCTCGGTTACCAGCAGTAGAGCGGTATCGACGACATCGGGGTGGAGACGGCCGTGCAGCGTGTCGATAACGAACCGGCGGGCCGACCGCGGTGAATCGGTGACCGGCGGAAGTGTGAGGGTGCGGCGGAGCCCCTCTTCTCCGAGCACGTGAAGCATGCCGGTCAGTGTCTCCTGTGTTGTCCAGTCGCGAGGGATTGGCCACGTCATGGGGCGTGGCCGGCGGATCTTCCGCGGTGCTTCCCGGATCCGTCCGTGCCTGCGCATGCCGCTTGCGGGCGGACGGGTCCGCTATATCCGTACAGCAAGCCCTGACGGATACTGTCGCCGAGCACTGC
>NZ_CAAAFO010000023.1:54718-55789 GCF_900634715.1 Candidatus Protofrankia californiensis
TGGATGCTTGATGAACGGACGCTGGTCCGTTCCGATGGTCTGCCAGACGCGAGAGATTCCCGCGTACGCGGGTTTGGAGGGCTCCACCATGACGATGGTGTCGGAATCCGCGCCCGTGGACGACCACTTCATCGAGGATTTGCTCGGGGCGCTGACGGCGTTGTGCACAGGTGACTTCTCCGTGCGTCTGGGGGAGCGGGCCGGTGGCGGTGCGCTGATCGCCCAGCGTTTCGACGAGCTGGCCGCCCTGCAGCAGCGGCACTCCGGCGAGCTGGAACGGGTCAGCAAGGTGATCCGGCGGGACGGCCGGCTGACCGAGCGGATGGCTGACCTCGGCTTCGAGGGTGGCTGGGCACTGTCGAACCATGCGGTCAACTCGCTTATCGACGACCTTGCGCGTCCGACGCACGAGGTTGCGCGTGTGATCGCGGCGGTCGCGGAGGGTGATCTTTCGCAGCATATGGCGCTGGAGATCGCCGGGCAGCCGGTGCGGGGTGAGTTCCTCACGATCGGCACGACCGTGAACACGATGGTGGACCAGCTCTCCTCGTTCGCCGACGAGGTCACCCGGGTGGCCAAGGAGGTCGGTACCGAGGGCAATCTGGGCGGCCAGGCGCGGGTCAAGGGCGTGTCCGGGGTGTGGCGGGACCTGACCGAGTCGGTCAACTCGATGGCGGGCAACCTCACCAGCCAGGTTCGCAACATCGCCCAGGTCACGACGGCGGTGGCGCAGGGTGACCTGTCCCAGAAGATCACCGTGGATGCACGAGGCGAGATCTACGAGCTGAAGTCGACCGTGAACACGATGGTCGACCAGCTCTCGGCATTTGCCGACGAGGTCACCCGGATGGCCAAGGAGGTCGGTACCGAGGGCAAACTGGGCGGGCAGGCCCAGGTCAAGGGCGTGTCCGGGGTGTGGCGGGACCTCACCGACTCGGTGAACGTCATGGCCGGCAACCTCACCACGCAGGTTCGCAGCATCGCCGAGGTCGCGGCCGCGGTTGCCCGCGGTGACCTCACCCGCCAGATCACCGTGGACGCCCGCGGTGAGGTCGCCGGCCTTGCCCACAC
>NZ_CAAAFO010000023.1:56045-59451 GCF_900634715.1 Candidatus Protofrankia californiensis
AAGGAGGTCGGCACCGAAGGCAAGCTCGGCGGCCAGGCAACGGTCGACGGGGTGGACGGCACCTGGAAGGCCCTCACCGACAACGTCAACCAGCTCGCGTCCACGCTGACCACCCAGCTCCGGGCGATTGCCGAAGTGTCGACCGCGGTCACCCGTGGTGACCTCACACGTTCGATCACGGTGGAGGCCGAGGGCGAGGTCGCCGAGCTCAAGGACAACATCAACCAGATGATCGCCAACCTGCGGGAGACGACCGAGAAGAATGCCCAGCAGGACTGGTTGAAGTCGAACATCGCCCGCATCGGCAGCAAGATGCAGGGCCAGCGTGACTTGTACGCGGTCTGCCAGATGATCATAAGTGAGATGACGCCGGCGGTCGGTGCCCAGCTCGGCACGGTCTACCTGCTCGACTTCATCGAGGGTGACAAGCTGCGGCATGTCGCCGGTTATGGTTCGGCGCCCCGCAAGCGTTCCGACGGTACCTTTCTCTTCGGCGAGGGCCTTATCGGCCAGGCCGCGCTGGAGAAGAAGCGTATCCGGGTGGAACAGGTACCCACCGGCTACCTCTACATACGCAGCGGTCTCGGGGAGGCCCCACCGGGTGATCTCGTCGTCGTGCCGGTCCTCTTCGAGGAACAGGTGCTCGGGGTTATAGAGCTCGCGTCCTTCACCCGGTTCTCCGAGCTGCACCTGCACCTGGTCGACCAGCTTGTCGGCACGATCGGCGTCGTCCTGAACACGATCATGGCGAACGCGCGGACGGAGGAACTGCTCGCCCAGTCACAGCGTCTCACCCAGGAACTGCGTTCGCAGTCGGTGGAGCTCCAGCGCACCAACAACGAGCTGGAGGAGAAGGCCGCGCTGCTGGAGGAGAAGAACCGGGAAATCGAAATGGCCCGCATAGGTCTGGAGGAGAAGGCCGAACAGCTCGCCCTGTCGTCCCAGTACAAGACGGAGTTCCTGGCGAACATGAGCCACGAGCTGCGTACACCGCTCAACAGCCTGCTGCTGCTCGCGAAGCTGCTCGCCGACAACTCGGAGGCGAACCTCACCACCAAGCAGATCGATTTCGCCGAGACGATCCACTCGGCCGGTTCCGAACTGCTCGAGCTCATCAACGACATTCTCGACCTGTCGAAGGTCGAGGCCGGCAAGATGGACGTCGAAGCCACCACGGTCCGCACCACAACCCTCTGCGACGCGGTCGCGCAGATATTCGGCCCGCTGGCCGAGGAAAGGGGGCTGGAATTTGAGGTGACTGTCGCAAGCGACGTCCCGGCGGAATTCGTCACCGACGAGCAGCGCATCCAGCAGGTGTTGAAGAACCTGCTGTCCAATGCGGTGAAGTTCACCGATTCC
Source organism: Candidatus Protofrankia californiensis (assembly GCF_900634715.1). Taxonomy (GTDB): domain Bacteria; phylum Actinomycetota; class Actinomycetes; order Frankiales; family Frankiaceae; genus Protofrankia; species Protofrankia californiensis. The sequence goes on from NZ_CAAAFO010000023.1 coordinate 57,405, forward strand.
GGTGAGGTGCGCCTGGACGTGACCGTCGCCTCCGACGAGGTCACGTTCACCACGCCGAGCCTGTCCGCCGCGCCCGTGGTGCTGGCGTTCAGCGTGTCCGATACCGGTATCGGTGTGGCGGCCGACAAGCTCCGCATGATTTTCGAGGCATTCCAGCAGGCGGACGGGACGACGTCACGCCGCTACGGCGGCACCGGACTCGGTCTGTCGATCAGCAAGGAGCTCGTGCGGCTGCTCGGCGGGTCCATCGGGGTTGCCAGCGCTGTGGGTCAGGGCAGCACCTTCACCCTGTACGTGCCGTCGGTGATGCCCTCGGAGGTCCTGCCCTCCGCCACTCCCGGGGACAACGATGAGATCATCATGCTGTCCGGGGCACCCCGCGTGGCGGTGCTGCGGCGACCGGCCGGGGCGCCGGTCAGGCAGCTGTCGGAGGGATCCCAGCCGGCGGGGGAACCGGCCGGTTCCGGCCGGGGCATCCGTGCGTCCGGGCTCGTCGACGCGTTGGACCAGGAAGCCAACCGTGAGCCGACCGTCACGACCTGGCCGGGCAAGGAGGGGCTGAGCACGGTGTCGGTGCCGGCGGCACGCCGTTCGTTCCGCCCGGGCCCCAGCCCCGGGCTGGTGGCGACGGGCATGTCGTTCCTCACCGAACCGCCTGAGGAGCTCACCCGCCGGGAGCCCGTGAGCGGGCCGGACGAATCCGACCCGCTGGTCGGCTCGACCGTGCTTGTCGTCGACGACGACGTCCGCAACGTGTTCGCGCTCACCAGCGCGTTGGAGATGCACGGCATGCGGGTGCTGTACGCGGACAACGGTCACGACGCGATCCGGCTGCTGCAGCAGGAGGGCTCGATGATCGATCTTGTGCTGATGGACGTGATGTTGCCGGGCTTGGACGGGAACGAGACGACGTCGACGATCCGGCAGATGCCCGCTTTCGCCACCCTGCCGATCGTGGTGCTGACCGCGAACGCGATGCCGGGCGACCGGGAGAAGAGTTTCGAGGCAGGTGCAACCGACTACATCACCAAGCCTGTCGATCTCAATCATCTGCTCGGTGCCATGCGGTCGCAGCTGTAGAGCGCCGAAGTCGCTGATGCTCGCTGACGTGGGGGCCCGAGGATAGGGCCCAGGGGGCGCAGGTGTGGTCCGCGGGTACCGCGGGCACCGCAACCGGCAGGGCACTGTCTGGCCGAGCGCTTTGTCGGTGATACTTCCGGAGAACGGAACGTGAGTATTGCGGAAGGTGCGTGGCCGCAGATGCTCGCACAGTTGAGGTTGCTTGTACGGTTGAACTTTGATGCATGTCCCAATGGTGGCGACACGCCGTGAGCGAGGAGGCGGGCAGGTGACCGAGCGCAAGAGCAGCCTCGCGGGCGCTGTGGACGCCGAAGACGCGCACGGTACGGAGCGTCCGCGCAGCAAGATCCTTCTGGTGGACGACAGGCCCGACAACCTGATGGCCCTTGAGGCGATCCTGGCCTCCCTCGACCAGGACCTGATCACCGCGTCGTCGGGGGAGGACGCCCTCAAACGCCTCCTGGTGGACGATTTCGCCGTGATCCTGCTCGACGTCCAGATGCCGGGCATGGATGGTTTCGAAACCGCACACCGCATCAAGCAACGCGGCCGGACGCGGGATACCCCGATCATCTTTCTGACCGCGATCGACCGGGAGCCCCACCAGGCGTTCCGCGGTTATGCCGTCGGCGCGGTCGACTACATCGCCAAACCGTTCGACCCGTGGCTCCTGCGCGCGAAGGTCACGGTGTTCGTCGAGCTGTTCGAGAAGAACGAGAGGGTCGCCGAGCTCGCCCGGGCAAGGGTCCGTGACTTCGACCTGATGACCGAGATCGCCGAACGGCTCTCCGCGCTTGAGGTGCTGCTGGAGGGTGTATCCCCGAGCATGCCAGAGGAGACCATCGCCGCGGCCGCGGCCGAGGTCCGCGGCCTGGTCGCGCGGCTGCAACCGTTTTCCCGGGCCGGCGGTGGCGGTTCGGCCGCGGCATCCTGACGCCTCGCGGTTGCGGGAGGCGGGCCTCCCCGA
>NZ_CAAAFO010000023.1:59805-60494 GCF_900634715.1 Candidatus Protofrankia californiensis
AACCCCGGCCGTGAAAACATGATCGCTCCGCTTTTGCTCCTCGCGGTCACGGATGGTTGTCGTGATCGGGCCGCGGATGCTGTCGAGTGGTGCTGTGGTCGGCCAGGGCGTCCACCAGGTGGGTCAACGCGGGCAGGGCGGCCATGATCGATTCCCGGTCCGGGTCCGACAGGCGGCCGAGTGCATCCCCGAGCCGGCGCTCGTGCGCATGCTGCCAGCCGGCAAGCCGCTGGGAGCCGGCGTCGGTGAGTGACACCTGGGCGGCGCGACGGTCGAGCGGATCCCGGTCACGGCGGACCAGACCGGTGTTGGCGAGCTGCTGGACGAGGGTGGAGACACTGTTGGGAGCCAGGCGCAGCAGACCGGCGAGTTCACCGACCCGCGTGCCGTCCCGCTCGTCCAGGCATTGGAGAAGCTCGATCTGGGCCATCGGCACAGACTCCCACGGATAGTCCGAGCGGATGCTCGTGCGCAGGACACGGCGCAGGCGGGTCACCACCTCGGTGAGACCTCGGACGTCCGGGTCGGCCACGGTCACAGACACTGACGGTACGCCCGAGGTGTCACCTCCGGTCGGGTCAGGACTTGTCGAAGTTGAGCAGGACCTCTATGACCCCGTTCTGCTCGACCTTGATCCCGCCGATGTTCGGCGGGCTGACGTCGTAGTCCCTGAACGTGACCGGGATCTG
>NZ_CAAAFO010000023.1:60828-62019 GCF_900634715.1 Candidatus Protofrankia californiensis
CGCTGGGCGTCCAGCGAGATGGTGACGGTCCTGGTGACGCCGTGCAGGGTCAGGTCACCCGTTGCCTGGTAGGTCCTCTTCTCGCCCTCCGCGGGCACCGATCCGAGGTCGATCGGCCTGGTCAGCTTGAAGGTGGCCGTGGGAAACCGGGACGTCTCCATGATCTGGCCGCGGAACTGGCTGTCGCGCTGTGACTGGTCGCTGGTGACCGTGGTCATGTCCACGGTGAAGTCGGCGGACGGTACGGTGGTACCGCTGACGACCAACTGCCCGGTGACGCCCGAGGTCCGACCGACCGCGGTGGTGTCCTGCCCGAACAGGACCTCCTTGACGCGGTAGCCGGCCTGCGAGCCGGAGGCGACCTTCCACGTCCCGTCGAGCGTGGCATATGCGGTCCCACCGGCGGCGCCCCTGGCGGTCGCGGCGGTGCCCGGCGCCGGCTGGCTGTCCAGCGACAGCTCGGCCGGCGGATCCCCCTCGATGAAGTTGATGTAGACGAACGGCCCGCCGACCACGAGGGCAGCTACGACCACCCCGCCGATCACCACGCCCTTCAGCCAGCTCGGCCGTTTCTTCTTCGGAGGACTTGGTGGACCCGGAGGGCTCGGCGGGTTCGCCTGCCGGGAGGTGTCGGCTGTCATGGATTACTCCTCGTAATTACATGGTGAATTGTGACCGGTTCGTGGCACTGCGGTCTGGTGGACGACCGTGTCCGTGGCCGGCTGCATGAATTGGATGTTGCACGGGCAACATTAGGAAATCATGAACCTGATTCGGTCCAGCGGTCTGTCAGCGCGGCGCCAAAGATGGCTACGGACTGTCGCTACCGGGACGTCCGGGTCGCGGAGTCGTCCGGGTCGCAGCGGTGAGTCAGGCCGGGGGAGCGCCGAGCGCGCGCAGGTCGGCCTGCATCTGGTCGATCTCGACCGCCTGGTTGATGACCATCGCTCGGGCCAGGGCCCGTACGTCCGATTCCTGCGCGCGGGCCGCGGCCTGCTGGGCCATCGTGATCCCACCGCGATGGTGGCGGATCATAAGAGTGAGGAAGATGACATCCAGATCCCGACCCTGCGCTCTGGACAGCTGGGTCAGTTCGGTGTCGGTGGCCATACCGGGCATTCGTGATGAATCCGGCGGAATTCCGGCGACCGCGCTGCCGGTCGAACCGCTGTGCGCGGCGTCGTGGCCGGT
>NZ_CAAAFO010000023.1:62671-67804 GCF_900634715.1 Candidatus Protofrankia californiensis
GCCCGAGGCACGATCCGGCCCCTGCGCCTGACCGCGGTCCCGCCCGCGGCCTCGTCCGCCGTCTCGTCGGTGCTGTCGTCGACCACCGTAGTCAGATCTGCATCTGGGAGTTGAACACGAACGTCCGCTTGCCCACCTGGACCCGGGTTCCGGGGACCAGCGGAGCCGGCTCGTGCGGGTTCAACGGGGTCCACACCGTCGCCTCGGGCGGGGCGATGTAGGTACCGTTCGCGGAGCCCTGATCCGCGATCACCGCGTCCCAGCCGTTGAGCGTGATGACCGCGTGGACGCGGGAAACCGCACTCTCGCCGTCCTCGACCAGTAACGGAAGCGCGCGGCCGGCGCGGACGGCGTCGTCCCGGTCGGGCTGTCTGCCGATCACGATGTCCCTGTCCACGTTGATGGTCCGCCCGTCCTCGAAGACGATCACGCCGATGGTCGGTCGGGGTCCCCGGACCGGATTGCCGGTCTGCTGGGCCAGGGACAGCCCGCACTCGGTGCAGTAGGGCGCGGCCGGGTGGTTGAAGTGGTTGTTGGCGCAGAGTATGCCCTCGACCTGGGCTTCGGACCCGCCCGGCAGCATGGTCGGAGCATCCTGGTCGTCGAACAGGTCGGCGACGTCGAATCCGCGGCCGGGCAGCTCGGTGAGTGCCTCGCTCTCGGTGTCCTCGATCCGCGCGGCCGGGTCACGCCCGGCAAGCTCGGTCGGCGGATCGTCGTCCGCGGCGGTGAGGGTGGCGAAGTCCGCGGCCTGCGTGGGCTGGCCGGCGCGCAGGTGGGCGGCGGTGTCGATCTCCTTGCCGTGCAGCGGTGTCAGAGCCGGCGGAGCCGTCGACACCGACTCGGCGGAGGAGCCCTTGGACGGGCCGGCGTCCGCCGACGGGATCGGCGCCGCCCCGGTCATCGGGTCGCGGGGCCCACCGAAGCCGGCCGCGAAGTCCTCCTCGGTTCCCTTCTGCGGGACGAACACGGGCACGTCGCAGGCCACCAGGCTCGCCCCGATTCCGGGTACCGCGCCTATCCGCAGGTCCAGCGGGAAGGCGTCGGCGGCCGGGCTGTTCGCCGCGCCCCCGACACCGGCGACACCCGCGACACCGGCCGGTCCGAGCGTGCCGGCCGGGCCTATGTCCAGGCGGCCGAGTTCGGCCGGAAGCAGACGGTCCACCCAGGTGGCCGACTCGATCCCGGAAAGGGTGAGCGGGGTCGGGCCGTGGGCGGCCACCTCCATCGAACCGTGGATCAGCACGGCCAGCCGGTCGCCCACACCTGCCAGCAGCGCGAAGTCGGGTACGGCCTCCGGGTCGGCGTCGGCGAGCAGCCCGGCGACCCGGCGCACCAACCGGCGGCCCGCACCCGAGGTCGGCCCCGCCTCCCCGGCCACGTCGGCGCACAGCGCCAGCAGGGTCTTGGTCATCTCCGACGTCCCGGGACGTCCGGTGCTGGCGACGACGAGAACATCCGACAGGCGAACCACCACACCGCTCTCGGCTCCACGCCCGGCTGCCACCACGACCCGGAAACCGTCAAGTCCCGCCATCGTCGCGCCCCTCGTCCCTCGTCCCTGGCCTGCCTCGGCCTCTGCCCCGCCCCTGCCGGCGCGGCCAGCCCGCCGGGGGCGGATCATCCGCCGGCATCCGGCGTGTTCTACCCCGGTGAGCCACGTGTACCCACCCATCCTGCCGGTGGATCGGGCACACGTCAGCAACATGTCAGCTACCAGCTGACTTTCCGTCGGAAGCGGGCTTTCACCTGGTCGCTGCCGGGATGCGCTCAGCCGAGGGTGAGGCGCTCAGCCGAGGGTTCTGTCCAGATGGAGGGCCGCGCTGATCAGAGCGAGGTGCGTGAACGCCTGTGGAAAGTTACCCAGCGCCTCTCCGGACGGCCCGATCTCCTCGGCGTACAGGCCGACGTGGTTGGCGTAGGTCAGCATCTTCTCGAACACCAGCCGGGCCTCGCTGACCCGGCCGGCCCGGGTGAGCGCCTCGACGTACCAGAACGAACAAAGGTTGAAGGTGCCCTCGTCCCCGTGCAGGCCGTCGCTTCCGTCAGCCGCGTAGCGGCGCACCAGACTGTCACTGACCAGTTCTTCGCCGAAACGGTCGAGGGTCGACAGGAAACGGGGGTCGGTGGGCCCGGAGAACTTGACCAGGGGCATGCACAGCAGGGAGGCGTCCAGCCGTGACGATCCGGGATGTTCCATGTACGCGCCGCGGGCCGGATCCCACGCCGCGTTCTGGACGAACCGGTATGCGCGGCCGGCGTACTCCTTCCACTCGTTGGTGGGGCCGGGCAGGCCGCGCTGCCGGGATATGCGGCACGCACGCTCGAAGGCCACCCATGTCATCAACGCCGAATAGGTGAAGCGCTGCCGGCCGCCACGGGTCTCCCAGATGCCCTCGTCGGGCTCCTCCCAGTGCTTGGCGAGCCAGTCCAGCTGGCGGGAGAGCGCCTCCCAGAGCTGGAAGGAGATCGGCGCGGCGAGCTTGTTGTAGAGGTACACCGAGTCCATGAGCTCGCCGTAGATGTCGAGCTGGAGCTGCCCGGCGGCGCCGTTGCCGATCCGCACCGGTTTCGAGTCGCGGTAGCCGCGCAGATGGTCGAGCACGATCTCGTCGAGGTCGGCGTTGCCGTCCACGCTGTACAGGACGTGCAGGCCCTTGTCGCCCGGGGCCTCCTGGCAGCGCTGTTCCAGCCAGTCCATGAAGGCGGCGGCCTCGTCGGTGAACCCGAGCGTCATGAGTGCGTAGATGGTGAACGCGGCGTCACGGATCCACGTGTACCGGTAGTCCCAGTTGCGGATACCGCCGAGTTCCTCCGGCAGGGAGGTGGTGGGCGCCGCCACCAGCGCTCCGGTGGGCCGGTAGACCAGCAGTTTGAGCACGAGCGCGGAGCGGTGCACCATTTCGCGCCAGCGGCCGTGGTAGCGGCTGCGGCGCAGCCAGTTCTGCCAGTAGGTCAGGGTACGGTTGAACAATCGTTCGGCCTCGCCCTCCACCAGCGGGCGGATCGGAGTGTTCCACTCCAGGACGACGTCCGCGCTCTGCCCCATGTCGAGTGCGAACGTCGCCGTGACACCGGTGCCGTCTCTGGCAAGCGGAATGGAGGTGCGCAGGGTGAGGCTGCCGACGGGAGAGTCGAACACCGCTCCCTGACCTTCGACAATTGTTACCGTGTGCGACGCCCGCCCGTAGTCGAAGTGCGGGTGACAGCGCAGCGAGAACTCTGCCCGACCGCGTACCGCCCTGGCCTGCCGGACGACCACGTGCGGCGACTCGGTGACGTCGCTGTCGACCGGGACCATGAAGTCGACGACCTCACCGACGGCCTGGGGGGCGAGGAAGCGGGTCATCAGGACGTTGGAGTCCGGCAGGTAGAGCTGCTTGGCCCGGGAGCCAGGGCAGTGGATGCGGAAGGCTCCGCCGCGTTCGACGTCCAGCAGGCTCGCGAACACCGAAGGTCCGTCGAAGCGCTGCGGGCAGTACCAGTCGATGGTGCCGTCGGTCGCAACGAGCGCCACCGTGCGCAGGTCGCCGATGACCGCATGCTCCTCGATGGGCGGATAACCGGTGTCGCGCATGGGTGGCCTCTCCGGTGGGCTGCCAATAGGATCATCGTTTAGGGCTCCCGCGAACGTACGTCCGGCCACCGGCTCCTGAGCGTCAACTTCTCGAAGTGTCGGGCGATACCGATCATTACGTGTGAACGTCAGATCACGCGGACGCCGCTGCCAGCGTTGCGGAGCCGGCTTGCGGAAGCCCGGGGTCATACAGAATTGATCATCAGGTCGGATCACCGGTGAGGTGCCTGCCGATGATGGCCGAGATGGGCTGGCCCTGACCTGGGGCTATCATAAATTCGTAACAAAAAGTGTTCAGATGGGCGCAATCCGGACTGGGGGTTTGGGCGTCCGTGCTGGTAGCCGTCGATACCACTCTACGATCACGCCATGCCGGCACAGAGACCAACGGCACAGGATGGTCAAGGCGGTCTTGTCATGTTCGCCAAAGGTGACCGGGTGTCCCCAGTTGATGATCTTGGCGGCGGGGTCTGGTCACGCTGCGGGACCGTCCTGGCTGTGCACGCGGCACCGCGCCGTGAACTCGCGCCGGGTGAGGACCAGGTCCGGGTCGAGGCGGCCGGATGGCTGCCGTCCAACGCGGCCCGGGCAACCGTGCTGTGGGACGACGGCACGGCAGAGATCATCGCGGAAGACCGGCTGCTCATGGTGTACGACCGGGCGGAGCCGCTGGGCATCCGGGTCGTGACCATGGCCATGACGGCCCCTGTCGACGTTGTCGAGCACGGCGGGCATGTTGTGCTGCTCCTGCGCGAGGGTCTGCTACCACCGCAGGAGGTCCAGTATCTGCGGGAGAAACTGCGCGGAGTCCGTGCGTCGCTCGCCCCGGCCGGCCCGGACGGCCGTTCGCCGGCGGAGATCCGCCGACGCGATCTCGAACTGCTGCGAGCACTCATCGCCCAACTGACAGATTAGCGGCTCTGCGCACCCGACTGGATGTCGTAGCCACCCGATCGCAAATGGTTACCATCTGGCGTCCGTGTTCTGGCCCAAGAGGCCGGCCGCGAGTACGCCGACCTGGGCAAACGTGGCGACCGAGTTGAACGGATGAGCTGCGGGACGCCTTCTTCTCCACGCTTGCTCTCCAGGCTTGCCTGAATACACTTTCCGGTCAGCTGCGAAGAGCCGCTTATCAGGGGGAAGGATGTGAATGCGGTGCTGTCACAACAGCACCGCATTCACATCCTCGGGCCTGGTCGGGGACAGTGCGTCTGTGGTTGGTATTTGTTTATGGCTTGGCGATCACCTGTCGGCGATCGCCAAGGGGGCTCGTGTGTAGGTGGGGTTGCTTTGCGACAGTACAGAAACCCCTGCGTCTGCGGTTGGCCGTTTCCGGTGGATCAACGATCACCTGATGGTGATCATTGACGGGGTTTTTCTAGAGTGTTGGTCAAATAGTACGGATCCGTTCCGAAGTCGACCAAGAATCCATGATCGAATATCGTCGAATCATGAAAGTGAGGGAGTGGGCGGTCGTAATAGCAGCCGTTTTCGCACTCAATCTCTTGATCGAAACAGGACATGTGACCACCTGACCGGTGCTCCGGGGGGCCAAA
>NZ_CAAAFO010000023.1:67888-68465 GCF_900634715.1 Candidatus Protofrankia californiensis
GGCGGCCCAGGTCCCCGGGGCGCTGGTGGTTGTCTGCTTGGTGACGGTGCGGGGACCCCTGCGTCTGTGGTTGGCCGTCAGGAAGTCGAGTAGGGGCCGGGGCGTACGGACGGACCGCCGTAGGAGCTGCCGTTGAGGCTTCCTCGTGGCGGCTGTTCCGTCATGGCCTGACTGACCTTGGATGCGATGGCTTCGGTCAGTCGGATCGCCTGCGTGAGTGACAGGTTCAGCACGATCTCACTGTCATCGGTCATCGCAAAGCGTACCGAGACATCCGCCATAGTAGTTCCTTCCCTCCTGTGTCGGCCGCGAGAAGCCGGTTTGGTCCCTCCCACCATCCCTGATTGCGTCGTCGTGCTGGCAGGCACCCCCTGGCAGCCTATAGGCGCATCCTCGGAGTTCGGTAAATGATATTTCTAAATGCAAGGTATATCTTACTCAAAGTAGGCGACCCGCGGTTCACTCCTGCCACTCTTTCGCTTTAAGTGTTAGTACTGTCACCGATAGTGCCTATTGTTGATCACAACAGGAGGTCTGGTGACTGAGAACTCGGTGGCCCTTACGACCCTGCCGGCGG
>NZ_CAAAFO010000023.1:69029-71844 GCF_900634715.1 Candidatus Protofrankia californiensis
CTCCGGCCGGATCTGCAGTCCGGAAGCCGATCCGGGAGGTCCGGCAGGCCCGGGTTCCCGGGCCGCTGAGCGGATCAGACATCGGCGGTTCCGCCGCCGGCGTCACGCAGGAGACGGGCATCACGGTCACGATCGTGGAGTCTGCTGCGGCCGGTCCCGCCGGTCCCGCCGGGCTCGGCGCCGTTGCCGTCGAGCTCTGCGTTGTTGAGCCTTCTGCCGTCGAGCTTTGGTCTGTCGAGTCCGGCGCCGTCGAGGTCTCCGTGGTCATGCCGTGCCTCAACGAGGAGGCGTCGGTCGGGATCTGCGTGGCCAAGGCGTTCGCCGGCATCGCTGATGCCGGGCTTACCGGCGAGGTAATCGTCGTCGACAACGGTTCCGTGGACGCGTCGATCTCGGTTGCTCTCTCGGCCGGCGCACGCGTGCTGACCGAATCGCGACAAGGCTACGGAAACGCCTGCCTGACCGGATTCGCGGCGGCGCGGGGACGCTACCTGGTAATGGGAGATTCCGATGATTCCTACGACTTCTGCGAACTCGCGACGCTGGTCGCGCCGCTGCGTGCCGGTCGGGCCGACTACGTCCTCGGCTCCCGTTTCTCGGGAAGGATCATGCCGGACGCCATGCCCTGGTCACACCGCTACCTGGGTAATCCACTGCTCACCGGGATGCTCAACAGGCTCTTCGGCGTCACCTCGTCCGACGCCCACTCCGGAATGCGCGCGTTCACCCGCGCCGCGTACGAGCATATGCGGCCCCGATGCGAAGGCATGGAACTCGCCTCGGAGCTGGTCATCTCGGCTGCCCGGGCCGGCCTGCGGGTCGAGGAGGTGCCGATCACCTACCATCGCCGGGTCGGCGCGTCCAAACTCCGTTCGCTGCGGGACGGCTGGCGGCACGTTCGCTTCATGCTCCCGCTCGCGTCCCGCCACCTGTTCGTCATCCCGGGCCTGGTGTTACTCGCCTTCGGTGTCGCCGGACAGCTCGTGCTGCTGCCGGGAGTCTTCGATCTCGGTTTCCGCCGTCTCGACGTCCATGTCTGCGTGCTGTTCGCGATGGTCGCCGTCCTCGGCTGGCAGGTGGTACTGCTCGGGATCTTCGCCGATGCCTACAACCGTGCGCTCGGCCGGGCCCGGTGCCCGGGCCCGCTGCTCGCCCGCGCGTACCGGCACTTCACGTTGGAGCGCGGCCTGGTGGCCGGTTGCGTCCTGTTCGTCATCGGCTCCGCTGTCGACGGGGTCGTTCTGGGACGCTGGATCGCCGCCGATCCCGGCCCGCTGGAGGAACTGCGGCCGGCGCTGCTGGCTATGACGTTGACGGTGCTCGGCGCCGAGACCGGATTCGCGTCCTTCTTCCTGCATCTGCTGACCGCCGGGAGCGCTGCCGGTGTCCGCGGCGGTGTCGGCAGCTCGGAGCCTGGCGTGCCGGTTGGTGGGAAATGACCGCGGTGGCCGGGGCCGCCGCTGCCGCCGCGATCCGTCTGCCGGGTGGCGTCGACCCGCGGGCGCTGGAGAACCACCTGGGCGGCGCTGCTGCGGCCAACTATCGGCGTTTCGAGCTCGATCTGGTCTCGCCGTACTGCGGTCGCCGGATCCTGGAGGTCGGGTCGGGCCTGGGCGAGTTCGCCGCTGGACTCCGCGGATACGACCATCTGACCGTCTCTGACACCAACACGTTCTGTTTGCAGACTTTACGTGACCGATTTGCCGGGCGGGTCGACGTCGACGTGGTTGCCCTCGATGTGGCCGGGTTCGCTGCCGGGTGCGAGGCTGGGGTTGAAGCTGGCGGGCGGGTCGTTCCGGTCGACACACTGATCATGATGAACGTCCTGGAGCACGTCGACGACGACGTCGCCGCGTTGCGACGGCTGGGGAGCCTGGTGTCACCGGGCGGTCGGGTAGTGCTGTGGGTACCGGCGTACCCGGCGCTGTACGGGGAGTTCGATCGTATGGTGGGCCACTTCCGCCGCTACACCCCGGCCACGCTGCGGGCGCGGGTCCACTCGGCCGGCCTGCGCGTCGAGCGGCTGGGGCCGGTGAACCTGCTGGGTGGCATCGCCTGGTGGGCGGCGGTCCGCTGTGCCGGGCAGCGGAGCGCCGACCCGCGCCTGGTGGGCGTCTACGACCGGATCGTCGTGCCGACCACCCGGTTCATCGAACGCTGGACGAAGGTCCCGTTCGGGCAGTCGCTGCTGTGCGTGGCGGCCCTGCCGACGGCGTGACCGCGACCGGGCCTGTGCCGGCACCGGCAGACCTCGGTCCTGCCGCCCCGGAGCTCGCTTCTGCCGCCCCGGACCTGGCTCCTCTCCCCCCGGACCTCCTCGGCCCTGCCATCCCGGTTCCACCCGTCGCTCCTCCCGCCCCGGCTCCACCCGTCCGGGTGGGCCTGCTTCCGGCGGCTGCGTCGGCCCCGCGGGCTGTGGGGCGCCTCGGGAGCCTGAGAAATCTGGGGTACCTCGGGCTCCTGGGGTACCGGCGCGCCGCCGGCCGGCTGTGGGCGCGGCACCGGTTGTTCGTGGTGCTGCTCGCTGCCGGCACGCTGCTGCGGGTCGCGGCGTTGTTCGCCTACTGGCCGGCGCTGGAGTTCTACGGAGACTCCTACTCCTACCTGTGGTATGCGAAAGAGCTCAGCCCGGACCAGGTCAGGCCGTTCGGTTACTCCGCGTTCCTGAGGCTGCTCGCGTGGTCTCCATCCATGGCGGTTGTGCCCGCCGTCCAGCATCTGCTCGGTCTCGGGATCGGCTCGGCGTTGTACTGCCTGTCGGTGCACCGCGGGCTGTCCCGCCGGCTGTCCGCCGCGGCGGCCACGCCGGTGCTGC
>NZ_CAAAFO010000023.1:71964-74801 GCF_900634715.1 Candidatus Protofrankia californiensis
CGCCCGAGTGCGCCCATGTGCGCCGGGGCGGGCGTGCTGCTGGCGACCGCCACGCTCACCCGCTCGGTCGCGCTGGTGCTGCCGGTGTTCGCCGGGGTGTACCTGCTCGCCCGCTCGGGCGGGGTACGCCGGTTCGCCGCCTTCGGGACGGGTGTCACACTGCCGCTGGTGGCATACGCGGCATGGTTCGCCGCCGCGCATGGAAGTTTCGCCCTGCAGAACGTCGACGGATTCTTCCTCTGGGGCCGCGTCGCCGAGTTCGCGGACTGCTCACGCATCCAGGTGACACCCCGTGAGCTGCCGCTGTGCTCGCCCCATCCTCCTCGGGAACGGCCCGGACCCAACTACTACGACTGGGACGCGAACAGTCCGCGATTCGCCTTCGGACCGTTCGATGCTGACACGAACACGCTGTTCCGGCGGTTCGCCCTCCAGGTGATCGCCGCGCAGCCGGAGGAGTACTCCCGGCTCGTGGCACACGACGTCGTGCATTACCTCAAGCCGGTGCGCCACGTCGGTCCCCGTGACTGGTACCTGGCCACCTGGCAGTTCCAGGTGGGGCACCCCGATCCTCGCTGGCAGATACACCGGTCGCTGCGGGACTTCGACGCTGCGGTCGTGCCCCGCCGGCACGACGCGGTCCTCGCCGGCCTGCTGCACGGTTACCAAGCGGTCGGGTTCACCCCCGGGCCGCTGCTCGCCGGCTGCGTGCTGGTGGGTGTGCTGGCGTCGATGGCCGCCTCCGGCTATGGGCTCGTCCGTGTCCGCCACGACTGCCTGCTGGTGGTGGGAATGGGCCTGGCCCTGCTGGTGGTGCCCTGCGCGACAGCGGTGTTCGACTACCGTTACATGCTGCCGGCGCTGGTCTGCCTGCCGCTGGCAGGGGCGTTCGGAGTAGCGCAGCTACGGCTCGTCCACGCGCAGACCCGCCAGGTCAGGCAGGCCAGCCGGGCCGTCCGATCCGGTCAGGCCGGCCGATCCAGCCGGGGCGGCTGGTGGCAGCGCGTCAGATCCAGCCCGGAAACCACATCCGGACCTGCCACGCCGAGGTCGGGATCACCTGCGCCGTCATGATCGGATAGAAGTAGACGAACAGCAGGACAACGATGATCGCGTAGATGCCGACCGTCAACGAACCGACCAGTCGCCGGACGTCCGAAGCGGTCCGGGAACCCATCGCGACCCCCGCGAGCGCGGTCAGCCCCAGGACGAGGAACGGTAGCAGCGGCAACGCGTAGAACAGGAACATCGTCCGGCTGGGAAACGCCAGCCACGGCAGGAACGATGTTGCGAAGCCGACGAGGACGAGGGCCGCCCGCCAGTCCCGGCGGCTCACCCACAGCGCCAACACGCCGACCAGCGCCAGCGTCCCGACCCACCAGATCGCCGGATTGCCGATCGCGAGAATTTCCCGGGAACAGCCGGCCTGGGTAGTGCACCCGGCTTCCCCGGCCTTGGGCGTGCTGTAGAAGTAGGCGACCGGCCGGGCCAGAACCAGCCAGCTCAGGGGCTTGGACGCATACGGGTGCGAGGCGTCGAGGTGCTCGTGGAAGCGGAAGATCTGCTGCTGGTAGTCCCACCAGCCGTGTAGTGCGGCCCACGTGCCGTTACCGAAACGGTGACGGTTGTAACCGCCGTCGGTGACGAACCAACCGGTCCACGTCGCGAAGAACACGATGATCGGAAGCGCTCCGAAGCTTGCGAACCACTGCGGTCCGTCCCTGCGCACAGCGGCCAGAACGGGCCGCCGGACGCCCGCTGTCCGGCGCGCGCCCGCGTCCCAGGCGATCGCCAGCGCGGCGAATCCCACGAGCGTGTAGACAGCGCTCCATTTCACTCCCATGGCCGCGCCGAGACACAGCCCGCACGCCAGCCGCCACGGCCGAGCGCCAAGCCGCGCGCCGAAGCGCGCACCCCTGGTCCTCCCCTCGGGGGCGTCGCCGGTGTCCGCGAGCCTGGAGGCGAGCCTGGCCCGTCCATGATCCCGGTCGAGAACCAGGCAGGCCAGGGCCAGAACGAGCCCGGTCATCAGGAAGATGTCGAGGATGCCTATCCGGCTCTGGACGAACTCCAGCCCGTCGAAGGCGAGCAGCAGGCCGGCGAAGCAGCCGAGCAGGGTCGACCGGAACATCCGCCTGGCGATACGCGCGAGAACGAGCACCGCGAGCGTCCCCGCGACGGCGGAGGCGAAACGCCATCCCAGTTCGGGGTTGCCGTGACGTACATCGGCGCAGTCGGTGTACCCGAAGATCCATTCCGACGCCGCCATCAGCCACTTGCCCAGCGGCGGATGGACAACGAACCCGGCGCCGTTGCACCCGCTCTTGATATCGGTCAGCTCGTAGCCGTGGGTGAGTAGACCGTAGGCGTCGTGGGTGTAGTAGACCTCGTCGAAGTAGATGCCGCGCGGCTCGGTGAGCTGCCAGAACCGCAGGACGCCGGCGACCGCCGCAATGGCCAGCGACGCGAGCCAGCCGGCGATCCGGTCGGTCGGCATCGGCGGTACCAGCCGGTCCCGTAGTGTCGGGCCGCCGCCGTCGCTTTCGGTGACAGCGGTAGCCCGTGGCTTACCGCTGTCCACGGTCGGATAGGTCGCTGTCACCGCCACCGCATCAATGTAGGTGGTGGAACCTGGCAGACTCGGCGGGTGTCCGGAACTCTGATGCTCTGCGGTGCGCCGATCGGTGACGTCCGCGATGCCAGCCCGCGCCTGGGCGAGGTCCTCGCCCGTGCCGACATCGTCGCGGCCGAGGACACTCGCCGCCTGCGCCGGTTGACCGCGGCCCTCGGCGTCACCATCTCCGGGCGGGTGGTCTCCTGCTTCGACGCGAACGAGT
>NZ_CAAAFO010000023.1:75169-80645 GCF_900634715.1 Candidatus Protofrankia californiensis
CCACGGTCGCGCTCATCACGGATGCGGGAATGCCGGCCGTGTCGGATCCGGGTTTCCGGGTGGTGGCCGCCGCCGCCATGGCCGGGGTGGCGGTGACGGTCGTTCCGGGACCGTCCGCGGTGACCGCCGCGCTCGCGGTCAGCGGGTTGCCCACGGACCGTTGGGTATTCGAGGGTTTTCTGCCGCGCCGGACGGGTGAGCGCCGGTCGCGCCTTGCCGAACTGGCCGGGGAGCGGCGCACGCTGGTCATCCTGGAGGCTCCGCACCGGTTGCCCGCGACACTCGACGATCTTACCGCGGCCTTCGGGGCCGACCGCGCGGCAGTGGTATGCCGCGAACTGACCAAGACGTGGGAGGAGATCGTCCGAGACGATCTCG
This sequence comes from Candidatus Protofrankia californiensis, assembly GCF_900634715.1. GTDB lineage: Bacteria > Actinomycetota > Actinomycetes > Frankiales > Frankiaceae > Protofrankia > Protofrankia californiensis. Next base: position 75,548 of record NZ_CAAAFO010000023.1, read on the forward strand.
GTGCGCTGGCGGCATGGGCCCATGAGCGGGAAGTCCGAGGAGAGATCACCCTGGTGGTGGCGGGCAGGCCGGCGACGTCCCCGCACGCGGCGGCGGAGCCCGGCACGCCGGCTGCGGCGGCCCGCGCCGTTGTGCTCGCGGCCGAGGTCGCCGCTCGCGAAGCCGGCGGGACACCGCGCAAGGCGGCCATCACGGCAGTGGCGGCCGAGCACGGGGTACCCCGTCGAGTGGTCTACGACGCCGTACTCGCGGCCAAGGCTCGCGGAGATGGTGGGTGAACCGTCCCTGCTCGCCCCTCAGCGGCCCAGGACCTGGGGATTACGGCATCCGGGCCGACGTCCTCGCCCCTCAGCGGTCCGGGATCCGGACCTCCCGGACCTCCCGGATCCGGCAGGAATCCCGAGCGTGAGAAAAGCATGATCGTGCTGCCGTTGGCCCTCTGGAAGCCTCGACGGCGATCAGCAGCCTCGCTGGATGGTCAACGCCTTGACCATGGCAGCCCATTCATAGCTGATCGCGTACGGCCAGCTGCGTAGCCGTGGCGACACGGTGACGAACAGGGCACGACCCTCGTAGCACCGTTTCACCCGGATCCGCGCCCGGGTGTCCTGCGAGGTCCCCACGACGATCAGTACGGATCGCCAGCCGTGACGGGCGGCCAGTTCCGCGGTCATCCGCGCTTCGCCCTGGGTGGTGAGCGGGTTCGGGCGGAAGCAGATCACCTGTACGCCGGGAAGGGCGACCGGGCACGGATCGGCCCCGAACGGGGTCGACACGGCGAGCACCGGCGCATACCCGGCCCGGGCCAGGTCGACCGCCTTGGCCAGCCGGCCGGGGCTTCCGGCGTACATCACGATCGCGTCGACCGGCTCCGGGATGTCCCTGACCGGCCAGACGAACAACCGCCCGGTCGCGGTGAGGAACACCGCGGCGGCCAGACCGATCCCGATCCTGACCCGTCCCCCCGGCGTCCGCACGAATCGGCCCGATATCCGTATGAATCCGCCCGGCATCCGCACGAATCTGCCCGGCATCCTCAGGAAGCGGTCATGGTGCGCTGCTGCCCTGCTACCCCGATCCGCGAGCGCGGATAGACCAGCGGGGACTGGGCCCGGTTGGCGGGCCAGACCACGCGGGCAACGCCGTCCTGCCACTGCACGAGATGACTGTGGTGGCCGACCTGCAGTCCGGTGGCCCGGTCGAGGCGGAACCGGCCTAGCAGGGTGGATGTGTCGAGCGTGCGCGCGGCGGCAAGCACGGAACGGTCGTCGGCCCGGCCGTTCGCCCGGATACAGCGGCCCAGAACCAGCCCGGCCGTGTAAGCTACCGCCGCGGTTGCGGCCGGTAGCTGGTCATACATCCGCCGGTAGTAGGCCACGAACTCGGACACGCTCGGCCCGGTGCCGGTCGCCGCGGGCAGTTGCGGTGACCAGGCGCGCGGCCCTAGCAGACCATCGCGGCGATTACGCAGGGTGGTCAGCGCATCGTCGTGCCCGGCGGTGGAGAACGCCGCGGCCCGCCACGGCCTGCGCAGCAGCACTTCGGCCGCGGCCGTCTCGTCGTCCGGATCGCCCTGGACGATCAGGACGTCCGCGGGCGGGAGCCGCCGTGCGGCGATCATGGCGCGGCCGGGGCGGAACACGCTAGAGGTGACCTCGAAGCCCAGCCGGGTCGCGGCGGCCCGCACGACGGAGACGACTTCCAGCGCCCGGTCGTCGGACGCCACCAGCACCGTGACCTTGCGGGCCCGCCGGTCGGCGGCACGGACCGCGGCGAGCAGCCCCCGCGTCCACGTCGAGTGGGGGGAGAGCAGGTTGACGACGTTCGGGAACGCCTGGCGGACGAACCGTGTCGAAGGCGCGCCGATGTTGAACACGACCCGGTCGGTGGCGGCACATGCGGCCAGTGCGCTGCGCTGCCCGTACGGGCCGAAGATGGCATCCGGCTCCGCCGCGGCCGCGGACCGCATCGCCGCCGCGGGATGCGGATACGCATCGTACGCGGTGACGTTGACGTCGTCCCATGGCAGCGGAAGCTGCTCGTCACGGGCCCACAATGTGGCCGCGCGGAGAGTGGCCAGACCGTATGCGGCCGCCGGACCGGTCAACGGAGTCACCAGCGCGACGGTGAGCGACGAGGACATTGGTACCTGTCTACCAGGTGATGGGTCTGCGGTGTCCGGGAGTGTGTCGACGTTGTTATGACACCCGGGCCATGGGAATTCCGTGCCCTGTCACCGGTGGCGCCCCCGCACGCCGGCGGCGGCCCGCGTCCGCGGTTCGTGGTCGTCGTCTCCTACGTCGCGGACTGCCTGGTCGCCACGTCACGGCTGCCCGACTGGGGAGACGATCTCAAGGCGGACGGTATCCGCACCACGCCCGGCGGCAAGGCCCTCAACCAGGCGGTGACCCTCGCCCGGCACGGCGCACACGTCACCGCCCTGGGTGTGGTGGGCGGGGACGCGGTCGGCCGGCGCATCCGGGACGCCCTGACCGGCGAAGGCATCGACGTCACGTCCCTGCACGTCCAGCCCACCGCAGGCCGTCGCGGCCTGATCCGCGCGGCCGCGTAGCCCGCCACCGACCGCGATCATCACGCGGACCGCGACCATCCCGGCACCCTATGAAGAGTTTCGTGTACCCTGCCGCATATGGGGAAACGTCGACAGAACGGGCCGCGGATCACGCTGCCCACCGCGGCGGTCCTTCGGCTCATGCTCGAAAACCCCAGCGCCGACTACTACGGCTTCGCCCTCGCTGAAGCGTCGGGGTTCCCGTCCGGCACGATCTACCCGATTCTCGCCCGGCTCGAGGCCGCCGGCTGGCTGTCCAGCTACTGGGAAGAAGACGACCCGGTGAAACTGGAACGGCCCCGGCGGCGGATGTACCGGCTCACCGGCCACGGCGCCACCGCCGCCCGTGACGCCCTCACCACCACGCTGGGTCGTCTCGGCGCCCTCCCACCGGCCACCCGACCCCAGCCAGGAACGGCATGACCCCCCGCCGCAACCAACGTGACGTAGTCGTCGCCGTCGCCGCTGTCGGCGCCGCTGTCGGCGGCGACGCCGGCACCGCCGTCGCCGCCGCCGGCTTCGTCGGCAGCGTCCTCAGCCGAGCACTCAAACGACCTCGCTCGGCGGCGGGTACTTCTCCGCAAGGTGACAGAGCGCGGCTGCCTGTTCGTGAGCTCTCTCAGGTCACCGTCCGCAGGTTGCGAAGGCTGGCGCAGGCCTGCCGGGCCGCGGACCCCCTGGTCGACTACCTGCTGACCCGGGCTGTACACCAGCTCCCCGCGTCCTACCAGGACCGATACGCCGAAGAATGGTCAGACCATCGCCACCACCTGCGAGGCCTACGACTGCTGTGGTGGGCCCTGTGCGTACGCGTCACCGACCCGTAGCGCCCGCGAACTACGTCCCGCGCAGCTTCCGTCCACCGGCCAGCAACCACCACAGCCCAGCCGGCGAGCACCATCGATCGTCACGTGACGACCATGCGAACAGCTCCCCCGATTCCCTATGAAGAGTTCCGGATAGAGGAGATAGCCGGTGCCTTCCCCTTGGCTCACCAGTCTGCGCGCCATCGTGCAACCTGTCGTCGGCGTCCTCCCCGCGATCCTGATCGTGCTGTTCGCCGGCCTCCTCGCTCTCCTCGGCCTTCTGGTCGGAGCCGACCGGCGCGCCTACGCCCTGGACTACGCCGACCGTCTCATCGACCTCGCCGCCGTCCTCGTCGGCCACCCTCGCCCCAGCCCTCCACGACCCCGGCAGCGGAGTCCGGCAGCTTGACACCGTAGACGCATCGGATGTCCTGCTGTCTTCTGGATCCTTGCGGTCTCGGGCCGGTTGCGCGTCATCCGTAGGATCGGTCCAGGATGCGGCTCCCACCATGGGTACGGTCCATGTCCACAGGGTGTGGTTCACACGCCCCCAGGACGGGCTGAAGGCAAAGCGATCATGTTTTTCATGGTCGGGATCCTGTCGGCTCCGGGGTTCCTGCAGGATCGGCGAAGCCGGTCGGGAAGTCCGGGCCGGTCGGGGAGGTCCGGAAGCCCGTCAGGGAAGGCTGGAAGCCGGTCCGGAGGCCCAGAAGCCGATCCGGCAGGTCCGGGAGGCCCACGGCCGGGTCTCCAAGGGGATGGAAGGGTGGGTGAGCGGTATATGGCACGCGACGGTGGACGTCGTGGCGACCCTCCGCCCGCGCCGCCGCCGCTGTCGGTGGAGGCGCGGGCGGAGGTGGTCGACAGCCACTGCCACCTTGACATCATGGGCGGCGACGTGGACGCGGCCGTCGCGGCGGCGCAGGCCGTCGGCGTCCGGCGGCTGGTGACCGTGGGAGTCGACCTGCCGACCAGCCGCTGGCAGGCGCAGGTCGCGGCCGGGCATCCCGACGTCTACGCCGCGGTGGCGATCCACCCGAACGAGGCCGCCGGGGGTGTCAGCGAGGAGACGTTCGCCGAGATCGCCGAGCTGGCCGCCGCGCCGAAGGTGCGGGCGGTCGGGGAGACCGGCCTGGACTACTACCGCACGCCACCCGAGCGGCACGCCGCCCAGCAGGACAGCTTCCGCCGCCACATCGCGATCGCCAAGCAGACCGGTCGCACCCTCATGATCCATGACAGGGATGCGCACGAGGACACACTGCGCATCCTCACCGAGGAAGGCGCGCCCGACCGGGTGGTCTTCCACGCCTTCTCCGGGGACGAGACCATGGCGAAGGTCTGCGCCGACGCCGGCTACGTGATGTCCTTCGCCGGGAACGTGACGTTCAACAACGCCCAGCGCCTGCGGGACGCCGCCGCCGTGGCACCCCGTGACCTGCTGCTGGTCGAGACGGACGCCCCGTTCCTCACTCCCGTCCCGTGGCGGGGCCGACCGAACAGCCCGTACCTGATACCGCTGACGCTGCGGGCGCTGGCCGCCGCCCGGGGGGAGGACGTCGATACCCTCGCGTCGGCGGTCGCCACGACCTCTGAACGGATGTTCGGACCCTGGTAGCCCCCGGTCCGCGCCCTCCTGATCCGCGCCTTCCCGACGGCCTGCTCACACCGGCGGACGTACGGTCGATCAGCGCCGCTGTCGGCGTGCGGCCGACCAAGC
>NZ_CAAAFO010000023.1:80999-82368 GCF_900634715.1 Candidatus Protofrankia californiensis
CCGGCGACCGCCACGGCGCGGCTTGGGCCGCAGCTGGCAGCCCGCCTGACCGTGCTGGCGGCGGATGGGCTGCGCCTGGAGCCCGTCGACATCCCCGGCGATCCGCCGAGCGTCCTCGCCGCGAACCTGCCCTACAACGTGGCCGTACCGCTGCTGCTCGGCGTGCTTGAGCGCTTTCCGTCGGTCGGGCGCGGGCTGGTCATGGTGCAGGCCGAGGTCGCCGACCGGCTGACCGCGTCGCCGGGCGGTCGGGTGTACGGCGTGCCGAGCGTGAAGATGGCCTGGTATGCCTCGGCTCGTCCGGCCGGCCCGGTGCCGCGGGCGGTGTTCTGGCCGCAGCCCAACGTCGACTCGTCCCTGGTGGCGTTCACCCGCCGTGATCAACCAGGGTCGCCGCAGTTGCGCCAGTCTGTTTTCGCCGTGGTGGACGCGGCCTTCGCGCAGCGCCGCAAGACCCTGCGGGCGGCGTTGTCGGGCTGGGCGGGGTCGGCGCGCCAGGCCGAGCGTCTTGCGCTTGCCGCGGGCGTCGACCCGTCCGCCAGGGGCGAGATCTTGGACGTGGCCGCCTTCACCCGCCTCGCCCTCGCCCGTCTCGATCCCGGGTACGAGTGGCCGCGAGCCGGCCACTGACCGACGAACTGGCGTTGACCAGCGCTTCCCCGTACCGGCCCGCGCCGGAAGTGCCGGTACGGAAGATCGACAGCGGTCTGGCAGGGCGGCACGTCCCCGTGGCCTGCCTCAGCGTCCTCTCCCGCATCCCGCGGCGACGGGAGGGGGCGCTGCGGGGAACAGGGGCAAAAGATGTTATCCATATGACGTCCGCTGTGGGGGTAGATGTCCGTACAGGTCCGTTGTTCCGGCCGTCGCAGCGGAACGGATCAGGGTGGGGGGTGAGCATGTGTCCGAAGACACCGAGCCGCGGGCCAGGAGCCTGCTTCCCTGGGAGGGAGTCCCCGGGACCGACCGGCCGCCCGGAGCGGACGTGGCAGACCAACAAGGCCGTGATCGGTTCGTGCGGTCGGCTGCGAGCCCGCCGAACGACGGTGTCCGATCGGCGACCCGGGGATCTGGGCCTCCCGGACCTTCCGGATCGGCTGTACCGATCCGGGAGGAACTCCGAGCGCGAAAGAATCATGATCGCGCTGCCCTTGACTCCTCGACCGGCGGGCCGGCGTCCGCGCGGCGCGGCGGACAGGGAGCGGACAGGCCCGACAGCGGTGTTCCGCCCGATCCCGCAGGCTCGGCCATCCGGGTGTTGCGGGGCGCCGCAGCGAACCGGACAGCTGTTGCGCAACGGCATTCTCGGACGGGCGTGGCACTGACGATCGTCATGGTGGTGTGCGTGTTCGGTGCGCTTTTCGGCATCGCT
>NZ_CAAAFO010000023.1:82940-88083 GCF_900634715.1 Candidatus Protofrankia californiensis
GTCGTTGCAGCCACCGCCGGCCGAACCGCCCTCGTCCGCCCCGTCGTGCCGCCCGGGTCAGGGGCGCGGCCGTCGACCGCAGGACTGTTGACCGAACTTCCGGTGGGCTCCGCGCGCGAAAGGACGAAGGGTTACCCGGCGGCGGTCATGGACATGTCCCCGGGGCCTCCGCCGGCGAAAGGACGATCACATCCTTGACACGGTAGAGGCCACTGGTTCAGGGGCCTCCGCGCGTGAAAGGACGACGATCGCTCGTTCTTCGCCCAGGTGACTTCCCCGGGGCCTCCGCGTGCGAACAAATGATGATCGCGCGCTCTTCGGCTGGTGGGCGGCTGCGTGTGAGAACGTTCTCAGCGCACGCGGTCGCTGCGGTGCGCGCCTGGGACGAGCTCGAGCTCGACGGTGAGGTTGGGGCGTGCCACGGTCTCGCGGGCGTGTGGCAGGGCGATCTGTTCGATCTCGGAGCGGATCCGGTGGATGTCCGCATCGGGTTGCACGGCCACGACCACCTGCAGCAGTGGGTGCTCTTCGCTGCCCAGCAGCCGCGCATGCACCTGCCGGACGCCGTCGGTGCCGGCCAGCTCGTTGCCCACCGCCGCTGTGAAGGCCCGCCCGTCCACCCGGACGCGCCCGAACCTGTCGTCCATCACATGCAGTGCGGACAGCCGGCCCGAGGAGAACTGCGCCGACAGCCAGATCAGCGCCAGCAGCACGATCGCGGCCGTGGCCACTCCCACCACGGGCCAGAACCACGCGTGGCTGGTGGCGAAGGCCCGGTTGCCTGGGGTGAGCGTCGGCCGGTTGGCGACGTCCGTCCCGAACACACCGTTACCGGCAAGCAGGGCGACCACTCCGGCACCCAGCAGTATCAGCCCCAGCAGGGCGAACATCACCCGGTTGAACTGGTCGATCCCGCGTGTGACCGGACGCCTGTTCGGCCGGGACGGGCCCGGTGGCCCTGCCGGCTCGATGCTCTCCACCTCGCCTGGCCCTGTCGGTGCTCCCAGATGGGGGATCGGGCTGTCGGCCCGCGGGTCACTGACCGGGGTGGTGGTTGCGCTCATTGTTCGTTCTCCCGGTCGTTGGCTGGATCGGGCTTGGTCAGGTCCAGGCCCACCGGATACGGCCCGCGTCGCGCCGGCGCGCCGAAGTTGGCCTCCGTCACCGACGTGGACGTGGACCCCCCCGACGCCTCGGGGGCTGCGGTGAAGGACGACGCCGTGAAGGACGCGCCCGGCGCCGTGGGAGGCGTTGTGGGAGGCGTGGGCGGCACCGTGGGAGGCGTGGGCGGCACCGTGGGCGGCGTTGTGGAACGCGGGGCGGGTTCCGGCACGACGTTACGGTCACGGGCGGGGCGACGGGAGGTCTTCACCTTCGTTTTCGGTGGTGCCACCAGATCGAACGACGCGAGGTGTTCACGGACCCGGTCGAGCACCTGTGCCGGTGTGTCCGCGCTGCTGCGGGGGTGCAGCTCGACCATGATTGTCGCGGTGCGTCGCCGGAGGTGCACCTTTGCCCGGCTCACGTCGTCCACCTCCGTGACGGCGCTGCCCAGCGAACGGCTCAGACCGGAACGGGAGACGAAGCCCCAGGTGCCGGTCGAGATCGGCCGTAGCGCGAGCCATTCCGCCGGGCCACGCCGTATCCCCAGGGTGAGCAACAGCACTCCGGCTATGATCAGGACAACGGCGAGAACCGTCGGGCCTGTGTCGGACCAGGTGTTACGTGCCATGACGTCGACGGCTGACCGCCAGTCGACGATGGCGTACCCGTTGTCCAGGGCCGCGTTCACCATCTCGACTATCGCGATCACGCCGGCCGCGGCAAGGACCGCTGCCAGCAGCGCCGCGACAATCCGGTTCGTCAGGCGCACAGTGGTGACCTTTCGTAAGCTATCGCACCCGGGCGCCCGGGTCTGAGCCGAGATCCAACGCGGAGACGTCGATGTCGAGGCGGGTGACCCGAAGACCGGCGAGATCGGCCACATGCCCGGTTACTCGCGTTCGCACTCCCACGCATATCTCCATGATTCGGGCAGGGTACCGAATGGACAACGACATGGAAATCCGAGCCGTGCCCCGGCCGACGCGGGCTGACACCCGGGGAGGGTGGTCGTTGCCGGCCGACCGGGCCCGCCCGGGGAACCTGTGCCACAGACCCCCGACGGATTCGATGTCCCGCACAGCCTCGGCGGCGATTTTCTCGACGACCCGATCGGCGATGAGCAGCCTTCCCCGGATGGCCGGATCGGCTCTGCTCCCGGTGCGGTGGCCGGTGTGCTCGTCGATCCCGCCCGGATCCGTCTGCCGCACCGGATCCGCCGGTTGAACCAGGCCGACGCCCGCCGGCCTGACCGGCACCGTGCGCACCGGGGTCTGTGGATTCACCGGGGTTCCCGCCGCCGGTCGCCACCGAGGTACCGGGTGAGGTCGACCTCTCCGTCCACCACCTTGCCGACGAGGAGGCCGATTGCCCCGAGCAGTAGGACGATCAGAAAGTCGCTGAAGTCGCCGACGGCGAGCGCGAGACCTGAGACCAGTCCCGCGATGAGACCGAGTGCGCCTGATCGCATCGGAGCCTCCTGTTGTCGAAGGGGTTGTACGCACACCGTGAGTAAAGATCCATCGGACGCGGTCCACCGGCCTAGCGCACCCGCGGGGGCTAACACACCGGTCAGGTAGTCACACGTCCCGTTTCGATCAAGGGATTGAGTGTGGAAACGGCTGCTATCACGACCGTCTACTCCCTCACTTTCATGATTCGACGGTTTTCAATCATGGATCCTTGGCCGACTTCGGAGCGGATCTGCGCTACTTGACCGACGCCCTAGCGCACCCGCGGGGGCCGGCGCGATCCTGTCCGCCGCCGCTGGATCGGCTGCCGCCGGATCCAGCCGACGACGAGCGCAAGGCCCGACCGCTTGCGGTACGCCGTCACCTCGCCGCAGGTGGGTCGCGGCGACCGCTGCGTGCGCAGAGCGTGCAGGCCCGATACGAATGCGTCAGGATCTCCGCCGAGATCCGGATGGTTCTCGCGGACGAACCTGCGGATCTCGGCGCGGTGGACGGCGGTGTCGGGCGTTGCCTGGCGGTGTTCGGACGCCATGTTCACCGTCTCTTTCGTTGTTCACCGTCCCTGTTCGTCCGCCGTCCCTGGAGCGCCCACAGTCCCTCGTTGCCTCACTCCTCTTTCGTCCTGCCTGTTGTCTCATCCTCTTTTGTCCTGTCGTTTCTTCCCGTTTCCTGCCCCTGCGGACGCCGCGGGGGGCGCCGATGCACTCCTGCGTTTCCTTCTCGCAGGCCCGGGCTGCCCCGGCTGTTCGGGTTGCCCGCGGTCGGCGGTCGCGCCCCCGGATCCCGGCCCTGATCTGGCACCGGCCTCGTCCTGAGTGCCGGCGGTATCGACACCAGCGGTACTGCTGGCGGTACTGCCGGTAGCAGCGGCAGCGGCGGGTCCGTCCGGGGGGAGTTCGAGATCGTCGACCACGACGTCGATCCGCTCGCATTCCGGCGCCACCGCCGTAACCGCCGAGCGAACCTGGCCGGCGACCTCGGCCATGGTGGGGCCGAACCACGCGACGACATGGACGGCGACGCCCCCCGGTGCCTTGCGGACGCCGACGACACGGCGACCGGGAAGGTAGCAGGCCACGTCACCGGTTGCTCCGGCGGAAAGCGCGGCCACCGCTGGGCAGCCGGCAACCGCGGCCGCGATTGCGGCCGGTCGGCTGGACACAGCCAGGCGGACCATGATCTCTACTGCGCCTTCTCCACTGCCTCTGCTGCCTCTGCTGCACTCGGGCTGCTGCACTCGGGCTCTACTGCACTCGGGCCGGCTGTCCCTCGTCCTCTTCGGGGATGAAGATGTCGTCGACGGCGATGTTGACCTCGGTGACCTCCAGGCCGGTCATCCCCTCGACGGAGCTGACGACGTTGCCGCGGATCGTCTGGGCCAGGTCCACGATCGACACGCCGTAGTCGACGACGACGTCGAGGTCGATCGCGGCCTGGCGTTCGCCGACCTCGACTCCCACTCCCTGGGACACGTTGCGCCCGGACGAGCCGGGTATGCGCTGCCGCAGCGAGCCGACCGCGCGGGCGCCGCCGGAGCCGAGGTTGTGGACGCCTTCGACCTCCCGGGTCGCCACGCCCGCGATCTTGCGGACGACCGAGTCCGCGATCAAGGTCTTCCCCCTGCCCGTGACGAGTTCGGTGGATGCCCGCCGCGACACCCCGGCGCCGTCACCCTGCGGCGACTCGCGGGTCGCGGTAGCGGTCTTCTCGGTGGTCGTCGTGCTCATGACGTGCCTCCGCCCTCGTCGGAATCGCTCGTTGTAGCTCCGGTCCTGGTGATCGGTCGTGGGAATCGGGGATGAGTCCTGAACCGGATCGGCCGGTCGTGCTCGGCGTGGCCAACTGCTGGCGTGACCAACTGCTCGTGTGCATCGTCTTACCCGGCGGTGGCGAGGGCACTCGCCTCTTACCGGCCGGATAGGTTCGTTGGTGCCCGGTGTCAGAACACGCCCCAGGAGTGAAGGAGAGTCCGCTGTCTCGGTCTCACCAGCACCCTTCCGGTGCCGCCGGCGCCGATCGGCCGCCCGCGCCCGTTCCGGGTAGCCGGGTGACTGTTCGTACGCCGGCCAAGGTCAACCTGCATCTCGGTGTCGGGCCGCGCCGCGACGACGGCTACCACACGGTCATCACAATCTTGCAGGCCGTATCGCTCTACGACGAGATCACGGTGACTGCGGTCGACGATGCCGCGGTCGACCCGGACACCGTGGAGCCCGCCGTGTCCGTGGAGGTCACCGGTGAGGGTGCCGCCGGGACCGCGTTGCCGGCTGCCTCGCCGTCCGGTTCGTCCGGGCTGCCCAGCTCGTCCTCGTCGTCCGGTGACACCGCGGCGAGCTCGGCCGCGGCCCGGATCTCCCTGGTCCCGACCGGGGTGGACAACCTGGCCGTCCGCGCTGCCCACGTACTTGCCGCGCGTGCCGGTGTGCGGGGGGCGGCGGCCCACATGACCATGGCCAAGGGCATTCCGGTCGCGGCCGGGATGGCCGGCGGCAGCGCTGACGCGGCCGGTTCGCTGGTCGCCTTCGACGCTTTGTGGGGCACCGGCCTGGATCGGTCGGTCCTGTCCGAGC
>NZ_CAAAFO010000023.1:88561-90927 GCF_900634715.1 Candidatus Protofrankia californiensis
TCGATCCGGGTGCCCCCGGGTGAGCCCGCTGGTGACCGGGTGAGCCGGCTGGTGAGCGGATGACCGGATGAACGGCGTCCTGGTGACGATGGAGGCGGTGGTGGCCGCCTTCGGCACCCGTACCCTGCTGGACGGGGTGAGCCTGGGCATCGGGACCGGTGAGCGCATCGGTGTGGTCGGCCGCAACGGAGCGGGCAAGAGCACCCTGCTGACGTTGCTCGCCGGCCAGGCCCGGCCGGACGCCGGCCGGATCGTGCGGGCCGGTTCCGTACGGGTCGGCCTGCTGGCTCAGGACGACCGGCTCGCGCCCAGCGCGACCGTACGCCAGGCCGTGGTCGGCGACGTGCCCGATCACGTCTGGGCGGCGGATCCACGGCGCCGGTCGGTGCTCGCCGGTCTTGGACTGCTCGACCGCCTCGACGCCGTGGTCGGGCGGTCATCCGGCGGTGAGCGCCGCCGCATCGCACTGGCCGCGCTGCTCGTCGACGACATCGATCTTCTGATCCTGGACGAGCCCACCAACCATCTCGACGTCGAGGGCGTGGCGTGGCTTGCGTCCCATCTGCAGTCGTGGCGGGGAGGGCTGCTCGTCGCCACCCACGACCGGTGGTTCCTCGACGAGGTCTGCGAGCGGGTCTGGGAGGTCGTCGACGGCCGGGTGGACGCCTACGACGGCGGTTACTCCGCGTATGTGCTTGCCCGGGCGGAACGGGCGCGGCAGGTCGATGCCGCCGAATCGCGGCGGCAGAACCTGCTGCGCAAGGAGCTGGCCTGGCTGCGCCGGGGTCCGCCGGCCCGCACCAGCAAGCCGCGCTTCCGGATCGAGGCGGCCAACGCCCTGATCGCCGACGAGCCGCCTGCCCGCGACACCCTCGGCCTGCGCACCTTTGCCGCCTCGCGCCTCGGCAAGGACGTCTACGACGTCGAGGACGTGACGCTACGGCTGGGCGGCCGGGCGTTGCTCACGAATGTGACCTGGCGGCTGGGCCCGGGGGACCGGGTGGGTCTCGTCGGGGTCAACGGCAGCGGCAAGACGACGCTGATGCGCCTGCTGACGGGGCAGGTGGGCCCGGATGCGGGCACTGTGCGGGTCGGCAGGAGCGTGCGTCCCGCCATGCTCTCCCAGGAGATCCGTGAGCTGGACCCGGACCTGCGCGCACTGGAGGCGGTGGAGCAGGCCGGCCGGGTGCTGGAGGTGGGTCGCGGCCGGGAGGTGACCGCCGGTCAGCTCCTGGAGCAGTTCGGCCTGCCGTCGGCCCGGCAGTGGACGCGGGTCGGTGACCTCTCCGGTGGGGAACGCCGCCGGCTGCAGCTGCTGAGGCTGCTCATGGAACGGCCGAACGTGCTGCTGCTGGACGAGCCCACCAACGATCTGGACACCGACACGCTGGCGGCGCTGGAAGACGTCCTGGACTCCTGGCCGGGCACGATCGTTGCCATCAGCCATGATCGTTACTTTCTAGAGCGAACCTGTGACACGATCTTCGCCATGCTCGGCGACGGGTCACTTGTCATGCTGCCCGGCGGGGTGGACGAATACCTGTCCCGGCGGGAGCTTGCCACCACGCAGGCCGGGACAGCCGGTGCCGCCGGCACCGGCACTACCGTCGATTCTGGTGCTGGCTCCGGTGCCACCGCCGGCGCCGGGGCCGGTTCGCTGTCGGCCGGGCAGGTACGGGTCGCGCGCAAGGAGCTGACCCGGCTCGAACGGGCCCTGGAGCGACTGGCCCGGCGGGAGACCGCGCTGCATGCCGCACTTGCCGAGGCGGCCACCGATCACCAGCGCCTGCTCGCCCTGGATGCCGAGCTACGCGAGGTCGTCGCCGAGAAGGCCCGCACCGAGGAGGCCTGGCTGACCGTCGCATCCGACCTTGAGGACGCCTGACGCACCGTCCTCAAATCGTCGCGAAGCGACCCCACCCGGATGTGTGTTCCATTCGCGATCATCATTGGATGATCGCGAAGCCGTGGGTGGACAGCAGCCCAGGAAGCCGGGGTCCCCAAATCGTCGTGAATCGACTATTCGGGGGAAGCAAGCTTTGCCTTCAGGCGTTCGTGATCGGGCCAGCGGACGTCGTGGACGAGCCGCAACGTTTCCATCAGCTTGATGAGGTAGGCGCTGGAGTCCACCTGCCAGGGCTTGACCCCGTGGCGGGCCAGGGTGGGGTCGGCATGGTGCAGGTTGTGCCAGGACTCGCCCATCGACAGGATGGCAAGCGGCCAGACGTTGCCGGAGTGGTCCCGCGACTTGTACGGGTGCTTGCCCGCGACGTGGCAGATGCTGTTCGTCGACCATGTGACGTGGTGGAGGACGCACACCCGGACCAGGCTCGCCCAGAAGAACGCCTGCACCGCCGCTTCGAAGG
>NZ_CAAAFO010000023.1:91263-94678 GCF_900634715.1 Candidatus Protofrankia californiensis
GGTCGGTCTGTTCGACGTCGAACAGCCAGCCGATGTGGGCGTGCCACAGGCCCTTGGTCAGGGCGCGGACGCCGGTGCCGTACCGCCACGGCGAGTGCGGGTCGCCGTCCCGGTCGCTGAAGGCGTGGTGGCGCCGGTGGTCGGCGACCCAGCGGATGACCGGACCCTCGATCGCCATGTTGCCGGCGACGGCGAGCGCGATGCGTATCGGCCTGGAGGTCTTGAACCCGCGATGGGTGAAGTAGCGGTGGAAACCGATGGTCACCCCATGGCCGGTGATCGCGTACATGACGGCGGCGAGGATCACGTCGCGCGGACTGATCCATCGGCCCCACAGCAGCGGTACCGCGGCGGCGAGGGCTGCCAACGGTATGATGATGACCATGGCGAGGGTGACCTGTTCCCCCCGCGCTTTCAGCGTGGATTTCGGCGCTACGGTGTGGTGGGTGGGCGCACTCGCCCGGGTCGCAGGGGCCGCGGCACCCATCGGGTTCACCGTATCGGTAGCGGTCATGACATAACCCCGTCCATCAGTGCCGTCCGCCGGTTTCGTTGTCGCGATGGTTTCCGTTGGGACACCGTAGCTCGCGACGGTAACGCGCGGTGCCCGCGGCGGGGAACATCGCAGAAAAACAATTCCGCGTGTCCGGGGATCTGCGGGTCAGGGCGCGGTACTTGTCGCAGGGAGTCGGCGGGAGCGGCGGGCGGCGTCCGGGTGCCGTAGTGGGCTGGGAGCCGTAGCGGTGCCCCGAGTCCGAGAAAATCATGATCGCGTCCTCTTTGGCTCTCCCGTACCTGGGGACCTGGGCCTCCGGCAGCGCGAGAAAAGTATGATCGCTCCGCCTTTGGCCCTCCCGCGGTGATACACTGCCAAAGATTTTTCCTCGGTCCGCCGTGGTGTAATTGGCAGCACGGAAGATTTTGGTTCTTCTAGTCCACGTTCGAGTCGTGGCGGCGGAGCTCGGGGTTCGATCGGTGGGCGTGCTGGTCCGCGCGAACTATTTCCGCTCGTCGGAATTGTCCGCGATATCCCCTGGTCGCAATCCGGTAAGCTCGACATGCATCGAGTTGATGTCCACGATCAGGGGAGCTCGTGTGACCCAACCACGTCTGGCGGCGGTTGTCGTCCTTGCCGCGGGTGAGGGTAAGCGGATGCGGTCCGCAACCCCCAAGGTGCTCCATCGTGTTGCCGGGCGCACCCTCCTGGAGCACGTTCTCGTTGCGGTCACTCCGCTCGGGGCCGACCGGCAACTGGTGGTCGTCGGGCACGGGCGCGAGCAGGTGATCACGGCGCTGGCCGATCGCACACCCGAGGTCGCACCGGTCGTGCAGGCCAGCCAGCGCGGTACCGGCCACGCTGTCCGGGTCGCCCTGCCCGCGGCGCCGGACATCCGGCCGGACGATCTCGTGGTCGTCGTCCCGGGTGACACCCCGCTGTTGACCAGCACGACGATGTCGGCGCTGGTCGCGACGCATGCGCGCGAGGGTGCCGCGGCGACGGTGCTGACCGCGCAGGTGGCTGATCCCTTCGGGTACGGGCGGGTGGTCCGTGAGCCGTCCGGCCAGGTCCGGAAGATCGTCGAGCAGGCGGACGCCGACGCCGCCACCGCCGCCGTCCATGAGATCAACACTGGCGTGTACGTGTTCACGGCCGGTCCGTTGCTTGCGGCGCTGACATCCCTGACGGTCGACAACGCCCAGGGTGAGGAGTACCTGACCGACGTGGTCGGCACGCTCTTCCGCCGCGGGCAGGTCGTTCGTGCGCATCCACTGGACGACCCCGGCGAGGCGTCCGGGGTGAACGACCGGGTCCAACTGGCGGCCGCCGGGGCCGCCATGCGGGACCGGCTGGTGACCGCGGCCATGCGGGCGGGGGTCACCGTGGTCGATCCCGCCACCACCTGGATCGACGCCGACGTGACCGTCGAGCCGGACGTGATGTTGCTCCCGCACACCTTTCTGCACGGCAGCACCCATGTGGCGGCCGGTGCCGTGGTCGGTCCCGACTGCACGCTCACCGACACGCTGGTGGGTGCCGCGGCCACGGTGAGCAGGACGACCGCGGTCAGCTCGGTGATCGGCCCGGACGCCTCGGTCGGCCCCTACACGCACCTGCGCCAGGGCACCCACGTCGGACGGGGGGTCAAGCTCGGCGCGTTCGTGGAGACGAAGGCGGCGGAGATCGCCGAAGGGGCGAAGGTACCGCACCTGGCCTACGTCGGGGACGCGGTGATCGGCGCGCGTAGCAACATCGGGTGTGGCACGATCGTTGCGAACTACGACGGCGTTGCCAAGCACCGCACGGTGATCGGTGCGGATGTCAAGATCGGAAGTGACACCGTGCTGGTCGCACCGGTCCATATTGGTGACGGCGCGTATACCGGTGCTGGTTCGGTCGTGACCGAGGACGTGCTGCCGGGTGCACTCGCGGTCCGGGAGGGCCGGCAGCGGACGATCGAGGGATGGGTGGAGCTACGGCGTCCGGGCACGGCGGCGGCGCGGGCCGCGGCTTCCGCGCGGGGGTATGCCGAACAGTCACGTGACGACGGCGACGCGGGCAAATTGGATCACGCAGGACCGACTCCCGTCACGGTTGCCGGTATTTCCGACAACGGGCGTCGAACGTAGGAATCTGCCGCGGTGCGAAGGACCGACCATGACGGAGCGGGACGAGGGTGGAGAACCTTTGATGGCCTACCAGACGGAGAATCGGCGTAACCTGATGCTTTTCGGTGGCCGTGCGCACCCTGAACTGGTGGCGGAGGTTGCCCGGGAACTCGATGTCGAACCGGTTCCCACCAGCGCGTATGAGTTCTCCAACGGAGAGATTTTTGTCCGGTTCGAGAAATCCGTCCGCGGGTGTGACGCGTTCGTGCTGCAGTGCCACTCCTCGCCGGTGAACACGTGGCTCATGGAACAACTCATCATGGTGGACGCGTTGAAGCGCGCCAATGCGAAGCGTGTCACCGTGGTCGCGCCCTTCTACCCCTACGCCCGGCAGGACAAGAAGCACCGCGGCCGGGAGCCGATCTCGGCCCGGCTGATCGCCGATCTGTTCAAGACCGCCGGCGCGCACCGGCTGATGTCGGTGGACCTGCACACCGCCCAGATCCAGGGTTTCTTCGACGGCCCGGTGGACCATCTGTTCGCGCTGCCGCTACTCGCCGACTACATCGAGGCCAAGCTCGACACGTCCGCGGTCACGGTTGTGGCCCCGGACGCCGGCCGGGTCCGGGTGGCCGAACGCTGGACCGACCGGCTCGGCTGCCCGCTGGCGATCATCCACAAGCGCCGTGACCGGGACGTCCCGAACCAGGTGAAGATGTTCGACGTGGTGGGTGAGGTCAGGGGCCGCACCTGCGTCGTCGTCGACGACATGATCGACACTGCAGGCACCATCACCAAGGCGGCGGAG
>NZ_CAAAFO010000023.1:95038-98024 GCF_900634715.1 Candidatus Protofrankia californiensis
GGCCCGCATCGATAAGATCACCGAATTGTCGATCGCGCCGTTGCTGGCCGCCGCCATCAGGGCGGTTTTCGAGGACGGTTCGGTGACCGAACTCTTCGGCGGCGACGCGTGACCGCCGCCCGGTGATCCCTGCGGCGCACGGCGTCAAGAAGACTGCTGGCTAACGGCGTCTGTGCTGGGCTTGGGTAGCGTGTACGTCCTGCGTACGGCTGTGCTTTTCGTGCTGGCCGCGCTTGCCGAGATCGGCGGGGCGTGGCTGGTGTGGCAGGGGATCCGCGAGCATCGAGGCATCCTGTTCGTCTGCGGCGGACTGATCTCCCTGTGCGTCTACGGCTTTGTCGCGACGCTCCAGGCGGAGGCGTCCTTCGGACGTGTGCTGGCCGCCTACGGCGGTGTGTTCGTCGCCGGATCCCTTGTCTGGGGCGCTGTCGCCGATGGTTACCGGCCCGACCGCTACGACGTTACCGGCGCGTTCGTCTGCCTGATCGGGGTCGGCCTCATCATGTTCGCGCCCCACCGTTGACGAGTTCCACCCGACAGATGCCCGGAGTGTGGTGTTCCTGCCGGGTGGTGTGCGCAGGCCGTCCTACTCGGCGGGTGACACCGACAGTGGCCAGGTGCCGCCCCGCACGCACCGTCCGGTGGCGAGGTCCCAGGCCCAGTGGTGGCGCGGACATTCCAGCACACCGTCGATGATGGCGGCGTCGGCGAGGTCCTCGCCGGCATGAGGGCAGTAGCGCTGGATCCGCAGACCGTCGCGCACGATCGTCTCGTCCGACACGGAGCTGTCCCGCCGAAGCTGCCAGGTCACCACCGGAGTTTCGCCATAGCGCAGCAGGCCCATCAGGGTGACGTCGAACAGGTCCGGATCGCGCCGCAGCTCTATCCGCATCGACAGCAGCGCCTCCTCCCAGGTCGCCTCCCCGTCGACGATCGCACGCAGGACGCGCGGTGGGACGCGCAGCTCGTAGCTGCCGGATGGGTCGCCGGTCGTTGCGGCGTCGCCGGATGTGCCGTCCCCGGCTTCGGGTGTCGGTGGCCGGCCCTCCACGACCGCCGGGTGCGGGGGAACCGGCCGGATCATCACCGTCCACTCCCGGGTACCGGAAAGGATGATGAGATCGCGCTGGTAGTTCTCCAACAATGGACGGTTCCGCCGGATCAGCCGGGAGAAGTACGCGTCGAGTTCGATCGTGCTCACCGGTGTGTCAGGGCGTTGCTCGTGAGCGCTCCATTGCGCGCTCCGGCGCCGGGCATAGGCGGCGACGTCGGTGGGTGCCGGTGACGATGCCGCGATCGTCACCGGCTTGCCGCCGACGATGTCGATCCGGTCACCGGGTTGGACGTTGACGATCTCCACCTGTGGAGCCGCTTCGGCGAACGGGGCCGCGACGTCCTCCCAGTGCGGAAAGATCGTCTCGTCGCGGTCGTTGTGGACGCGCAGGAGCGGATCGAGGAAGACCGGCGGACCCGCGCAGGGTACGTAGGCGCGGGCATCGGTCGCGGCGACCGTCCGTACCAGAGTGTCGAGGAGACCGGAACGCACCTGGACGACCTTGTCCCGCATCACCGAGCGGGGATAGGAATAACAGTTCGGATACCACATGGCCCCCGAGAACTGCGCGGCGAGAAGGTCGATGTTGCGCGGCAGTTCGGTGAGCTTGGGGTGGCAGTCGTTGAGGTCGAGGAAGCGGAAGCCGTCCAGCTCGACCAGGAGCGCGCTGTCCTCCTTGTGACTGGTGTCCAGCAGCATGGTCACCTGGATGCCGGGGCTAAGCGGTACCGACTCGCCGTGACCCAGCACGGTGATGTCGCTGAAACCGAGGTCGCGCATCTCCCGTAGCAGCTCCCGGGAGCGGAAGGCTGCGCAGAGCACGGGCAGCGACCGGGGAAGCATGCGCAGCAGCGTCCGGTCGAAGTGGTCGGTGTGAGTGTGCGAGACGTACAACGCGTCGTAGGAGCCGGCGGCGACCGGATCCAGCAGGTGTCCGTTGTCGGGAAACGGAAACCAGGACTCGAGGAAAGCCGGGTGAAACCACGGGTCGATGAGCAGCCGGAATTCGTCGTGTCGCACGACGAAACCGGCGTGGCCGATGTAGTCGATGGACCTTTTTTGTGCAGCCGCCGTTGGCATGTCGGTTTCCGCCCCCCTGTCGCGCCTATTGGCGCGGGCCTCGGTCAACGTGCGCTGTCGACTATAGCGAGGGTGGGTTTGCCGCCTGGCGCAGGAACCGGGCCGGGTTACCCACCCACACCTCGGCTTCGGGAACGTCGGTGAGTACGACCGCGCCCATGCCGAGCGTCGACCATGCGCCGACCGTGAGGTTCTCCCGGACAAGCGCGCCCTGGCCGAGGTAGGCGCCGGCCCCGACGTGCACCCGTCCGGCCAGCGAGACCGATCCGCAGATCGTCGCGAAATCGGCGACGACATCGTCGTGGGTGAGCACCGTGTTCGGCATCACCGAAACGTGATTACCAACGGTGACGGATGTGGTCAGGGTCACTCCAGCGAGAAGGACGGAACCGTGACCGAGCGTGCATGAAGGTGGTAGGTGCACGCTCGGGTGGACGACCGTGGCGAAGCGGTCCGGGCCGATGCCGCCGGCGGCCAGGCGGGCGGCGAGTTTGGCCCGTATCGCGCCGGAACCGGGGCACAGGATCACGGCCACATCCGGCATTCCGCCGACCACGTCCGTGCCGCCGATGACGGGCAGGCGGTCAACCTCGGTGCCGTGGCGGGCCGGATTGTCGTCCGTGAAGCCGATCAGCCGATATCGCCCGGCGGCGAGAACGGCCTGCGCCGTCTCGCGGGCGAACCCACCGGCGCCGACCAGCAACAGGGGCTGCAGTGCTTGGGCCGTCATCGGACTGTTATAGCTTATAGCTGTCTGCACACATTGTGCGGCGACGGGTCTACCCGGCTGAGGGCGGATCCGCCGGTCCGCCCTGCGTCCGGTACTCTGAAGGACCGCGTCGTGGCGCCGCC
>NZ_CAAAFO010000023.1:98444-100625 GCF_900634715.1 Candidatus Protofrankia californiensis
GGGCGGGGCTCGTCGTACCCGCAAGGCCGGCAAGGTCCCGGCCGTCCTGTACGGCCACGGTCAGCCGCCCCGTCACATCTCGTTGCAGGCTCACGATCTTTTTCACGCGTTCAAGACCGATGCCGGTACGAACGTGCTGCTCCGGCTGGAGCTGTCCGACGGGACCCAGCTTGCCCTCCCCAAGGACGTCCAGCGCCATCCGATCAAGGGCAGTTTCGAGCATGTCGACCTGGTCATCATCCGTCGGGGTGAGCGGGTCACGGTCGAGGTTCCGGTGACGCTCGTCGGAAACGCCGAAAGCGACACCCTCGTCGACCAGCAGTTGACAGTTGTCTCGTTGCAGGCGGACGCGACTGACATCCCCGGGTCGATCGAGGTCGACATCACCGGTCTCAAGGCAGGTGCGAACGTCAGCGCCGGTCAGCTCGTCCTCCCGGAGGGTTCGGTGCTGGAGACCGACGCCGAGCAGGTCGTGGTCCAGGGGCTGGCGAGGTTGACCGCAGCCCAGGTGGATGCCGATCTCGCCGGGGGCGAAACGGCCGGTGGGGCCGCGGCCGCCGCGGGCGAGCAGGCGCAGGCCGGCTCCTCGGCCTGATGACGTTTCCGGCCGGGTGACGCCGCGATGAGTCCGCCGGAAGCCGACGTCGTGGCCACCGGGCCGTGGCTGGTCATCGGACTGGGCAATCCCGGCCCGGCGTATGCCGGCAACCGGCACAACGTCGGATTCATGGTCCTCGACCTGCTGGCCGAGCGGGTCGGGGACCGTTTCCGAACTCATCGGGGACGGGCGGACGTCGCCGACGTTCGGCTCGCCGGGGTGCACGCCCTACTCGCCAAGCCCCGCTCCTTCATGAACACCTCGGGTGGACCCGTAGCCGCTCTGCGTACTTTTTTCAAAGTCGACGTCGGGCAAATCGTAGTCATCCATGACGAGCTGGACATCCCTTTCGGGACGATCCGGCTCAAGCTCGGGGGCGGCGACAACGGGCACAACGGCCTGCGTTCGGTCACCACATCGCTCGGGTCGCGTGACTATCTGCGGGTCCGGGTCGGCATTGGACGCCCACCCGGGCGGATGGACCCGGCCGACTTCGTCCTGCGGGACTTTTCCACCCCTGAACGCAAGGAACTTCCGTTCCTGCTGGACCAGGCGGCCGATGCCGTGGACTCGCTGCTCGGCAGGGGCCTTGAGGCCACCCAGAACACGTTCCACACCTCGACCGCCAGACCTCATCCTTAGCTTTTCTCCAGGGCCCCTCCCTTCTCTCGCCCCGCGAGCCATCCATCTGGATGCCCCGCCCTCGGTCCCTCCCGGCCGTATCCGGTCGGATGGCGATCCTGTCTGTGAACGGCTACGCGGCTCTGGGCGTCAGCCGATGGCGGGCCGGTTTCCGACAGTGGACTGGGAGCGGGCTACGCGACCCTGGGCGTCAGACTCCGCCCGGTTGTCAGCCGACCGCAAGATCGCACCGAAGCATGTAATGATCGCTTTCTGGTCCTGGAAACCTGTTGCCGGCTCAGCTTGACCGCCGTTGTTCTCGGCGCAAGGTCATTTCTCAGCGCAAGGCCACTTTCAATTGCCCTGACAGCCCTGACACGCCTCGGTCAATCTTCAGGGCGCGACAGAGGTGGCCTTTTGCATGTAGGGCATCACTCGTTGTAATAATTTCCCGTAGTTTGCCGCAATCTGTTGTCACCGGGTTCGGTCCGGTCGTCTAATCTGACAGGATGGCACTTCCATCAGGTACGGCTGGATGTGTCACGCGGGCAACACGGAATGCGGGGGACGTCACCGTGTGGTCCGGGCTTGTATTTCCGTGCTCCGTTGCCTTCGGGGGGAAGGTTTAGCCGGTCGGCCTGTCATCTGGGGTCGTCGCGTGGGCGGCGGTCCGGATTTCTGGGGGGATGATTGTGGACCCGTATCGCCGGGTTTCCAGCGGGCGGAATTTGTTTCCGTGCGTTGGGAGTTTCTTTGAATCCGAGTCGGACCGTTTATTTTTTGGCCATCCGGTGGGTGAACCGGTCCGTGACGGTGGGCGGGGGCTGTCATGAGCGGGTCCGGTGGCGGTCGGCGCCGGCTGCGGCTGCGGGTCACCCGCAGCCGCGCGCTGGTCACAGGTGTGGCGGTGGCCGTGGCGGTGGCGGTCGTGGCTGTGCCGCGGCTGGAATCGGATGTGCATG
>NZ_CAAAFO010000023.1:101004-110116 GCF_900634715.1 Candidatus Protofrankia californiensis
TCGTGTGATCCGGCGGTATCGGGGAAGATTGTCTGTGAGAATCTGCAGCCGGGTAGTCCGCAGTCGGAGTGGGATCTGGATAATGCCGATGCGGGTGATCCGACGTTGCAGGGTTTCGCGACGGATATCAGTGTGAACGTGAGTGGAACGGTCTCCTTCAAGATTAACAGCACCGCTTCCGCGTATCGGCTTGATATTTACCGGCTTGGTTACTATGGCGGTGACGGTGCGCGGAAGATAGCGACGGTGAATCCGTCGGTGGCGTTTCCGCAGGTGCAGCCGGAGTGTCTGAACGATGCGGTTACCGGTCTGATCGACTGTGGGAACTGGGCGGTGTCGGCGTCGTGGACGGTGCCGTCGACAGCGCTGTCGGGTCTGTATGTCGTGAAGCTGGTGCGTACGGATGGTCAGGGTGCGAGCCACGTGCCGTTCGTGGTGCGGGATGACGCGAGTCATTCTGACATGTTGCTGCAGACGTCGGATTCGACGTGGACAGCGTACAACGCCTACGGCGGTAACAGTCTGTATAAGGGGAGCCCGGTGGGGCGGGCGTACAAGGTGAGTTACAACCGGCCGTATCTGTCGCGGGTGAGCGAGACGGACGGTCATAACTGGATCTTCGCCGCGGAGTATCCGATGATCCGGTTCCTGGAGGCGAACGGGTATGATCTGACGTACACGACGGATGTTGATTCGGCGCGGCGCGGTACTCTGATCAAAAATCATAAGGCGTTTATCTCGTCGGGGCATGACGAATACTGGTCCGGTGAACAGCGGGCGAATGTGCAGGCCGCACGGGACGCCGGGGTGAATCTGGCGTTTTTCGGCGCGAACTCGGTCTATTGGAAGACGCGCTGGGAGCCCAGCATCGACGGTTCGGCGACGAACTGGCGGACGATCGTCTGTTACAAGGAGACGAAGAATTCCAGTCCGCAGGATCCGCAGTATCCGGGGGAGTGGACGGGTACCTGGCGGGATCCGCGGTACAGCCCCCCGAGCAATGGTGGGCGTCCGGAGAACGAGTTGCAGGGCACGTTGTACATGGTGGACCCGCCGACGGATTTCGCGATGAAGATTCCGGCGGCGTTTTCGAAGCTGCGGTTCTGGCGGAACACCTCGGTGGCGAGTGCGACATCCGGCTCGACTGTCACGCTCGCGAACGCCACCCTGGGGTATGAGTTCGACACCGATGCGGACAATGGGTTCCGGCCGGCGGGGGCGTTCGACCTGACCGCGCAGACCGAGACCGTCCAGCACAAGCTGTTGGATTACGGTAGTCAGGTCGGCCCGGGTCAGGTGACCCACAACATGACTCTCTACCGGGCGGCGAGCGGTGCGCTGGTGTTCGGTGCCGGCACCGTCCAGTGGGCCTATGGGCTGGATGCTGTGCATGACGGTCCGTTGACCACGGCGAGCCCGGCGATGCAGCAGGCCACGGTGAACCTGTTCGCGGACATGGGCGTGCGGCCGAAGAGCCTGATCAGCGGTCTGGCCGCGGCTTCGGCGAGTATGGACACCCAGGCGCCGAGCGCCGTGGTGACCTCGACGGCACACGGGGTCGTCGGGCAGTCGTACACCGTGAGGGGTACGGCGACGGATGCCGGTGGTGGTGTGGTCGCGGGGGTGGAGGTGTCGACGGATGGGGGGTCGAGCTGGCATCCGGCGCAGCTCGCCGCAGCCGCATCCAATGTGAGCTGGTCGTACACGTTCATCCCGAACGCGCCGGGCACCTTCGCGCTCAAGGTCCGTGCCACCGATGACAGTGCCAGGTTGAGCAGCCCGGTCACGGCCTCGCTGATCGTCGACGCCCGAACCTGCCCGTGCACGATCTTCGGTAACGCGCTGCCGACCAACCCGGCCGACGCGGACGCGAGCGCGATCGAGGTCGGTGTCCGTTTCCGGACGACGATCGGCGGGGCGATCACCGGGATCCGTTTCTACAAGGGTTCGGGTAACACGGGTACCCACACCGGTACGTTGTGGTCGAACACGGGGACGCAGCTGGCCACGGGGACTTTTAGTAACGAAACTGCGACCGGGTGGCAGACGTTGACCTTTGCCCAGCCGGCGGCGGTGCAGGCGAACACCACCTATGTGGCGAGCTACTACGCGCCCAGCGGCCACTATGCCGGTGACGGAGGTTATTTCACCGGGAAGTCGGCCTACACCGCTCCGTTGCTCGCGTTGCCGGACGGGATGGACGGTGCCAATGGCGTCTTCCGCGCCGGCTCGGCCGGTTTCCCGACGAGCACGTTCAACGGCACGAACTACTGGGTGGACGTGGTGTTCACCGGCGACACATCCACCGACACATCACCACCCCAGATCGCATCGGTGTCCCCGCTGGCAGGTAGTTCCTCCGTGCCGCTGAATACCTCGCTCAAGGCTGTGTTCGGTAAGCCGTTCAACCCGTCGTCGGTGACCTTCACGCTCAAGACGAGCGGCGGTACCTCGGTGGCGGGGACGGTGTCGGTCAACTCGGCGGCGCTGAGCGCGACGTTCACCCCGAACGCGGCCCTGGCGGCCGGCACGACGTTCACGGCGGGGGTCACTGCTGCCGACTACCAGGGGCACGCCATCAACCCCGCGTACACATGGACGTTCACCACCGGCGCCGTCCAGCCGGCACCGGGTACATGCCCGTGCACCATCTGGAGTGACCAGCAGCAGCCCGGCAACGTGACCGTCAACGATGCGTCCGCGCTCGAGCTCGGTGTGAAGTTCCGGGCGAGCCAGAATGGTTGGATCACCGGGATCCGCTTCTTCAAGGGGCCGAAGAACACCGGTACCCACATCGGCACGTTGTGGTCCACCACCGGTACCCAGCTGGCCACGGCCACCTTCACCAATGAGACGACGACGGGTTGGCAGCAGGTCACGCTCGACCCTCCCGTGCAGGTCACCGCGGGTACCACTTACGTAGCCAGCTACCACACCTCCATCGGTTACTATTCGGCGACAGCAGGTTACTTCGCCTCCGGTGGGACGTCGTACGGACCACTCACCGCGCTCGGTAACGGCGTGGACGGGCCGAACGGTGTGTTCGCCTACGGAGCCGGCAGCGTATTCCCGAACCAGAGCTACAACTCGAACAACTACTGGGTGGACGTGGCGTTCTCCCTCACCCAGCCCGCGCCGACACCACCTCGTGTGACAGGGGTCAGCCCGGCGAACACCAGCACGGGCGTCGCGCTCGGAGTGCGACCGACGATTACCTTCGACCGGTCGCTGGATCCGGCCAGCATCACCTTCACCCTCAAGGCCGGTACGACGAACATCAGTGGCTCGGCTGCGTATGACGACGCGACCCGTAGGATCACCTTCACGCCGTCCGCTCCATTGCAGTTCACCACCACCTACACCGCCTCGGTGAACGCGGCCGGAGTAAACGGCGTGGCACTCGCGTCGCCGTACACGTGGACCTTCACGACCGGGACACCCGCCACCTGTCCATGCACGTTGTGGCCCACGTCGACCGTGCCTGCGAATCCGTCCAGCAATGACACCTACGCCTATGAACTCGGCGTCGGATTCCGTAGCGACGTCACCTCCTGGGTTACCGGGGTGACCTTCTACAAGGGCGTTAACAACACGGGTACCCACACCGGGTCGTTGTGGTCGGCGTCCGGTCAGCTGCTGGCGACCGGCACGTTCACCAACGAGACGGCAACCGGCTGGCAGACGCTGACCTTCAGCACGCCGGTGCAGATCAGTGCGAACACCACCTATGTGGCGAGTTACTACGCCCCGAACGGTGGCTACGCGTCAACCCCCGCCTACTTCGCGACCGATGACTGGAACGCGACACCGCTGCACGCCCCTGCCTCCGGCGTGGACGGGATGAACGGGGTCTTCCGCAACGGCTCCGCAGGATTCCCGACAACCAGCTACAACAACACCAACTACTGGGTCAGCCCGGTTGTCGCCACGCAGGAGCCGGTGGCGACCTGCCCGTGCACGCTCTTCAACACCCAGGTTCCCGCGAATCCGTCGAGTACGGACACCGGTGCCATCGAGTTGGGGGTCCGTTTCAGCTCGGACGCCAACGGCACCATCACCGGCGTACGGTTCTACAAGGGCGCGAACAACACGGGTACCCACACCGGGTCGTTGTGGTCGGCGTCCGGTCAGCTGCTGGCGACCGGCACGTTCACCAACGAAACCGCGACCGGTTGGCAGACGCTGATGTTCGCCACTCCGGTGTCGATCACTGCCGCGACGGAGTACGTGGCCAGCTACCACACCGCTGTCGGCGGGTACGCGAATACCGGTGGCTTCTTCAACAGCCAGTACCGGGCCGCTCCCTTGACCGGCCTCGCCGGTGGCAACGGTCTCTACCTTTACGGCGCAGGTGGATTCCCGGTGAATAGTTACGACAACACCAACTACTGGGTGGACGTAATCTTCCAGAAGGCCGGATGATTATGACCATGAGTTACTAAATACCCGGAAGTTACCAAACATCCGGAATTGTCTGTCGGTCGGCGCCGAAGTCCGATCTCCGGCGCCGACCTGTCTTGTGCCCACGTCCACGTCCGTCGGGTCGAGCCGACGTGGGGGTGCCTGTCATGTCAGACCCTGTTGGCATAATTGGCGCAGTCCATCGCGACTGATGATCGCGACTGGTGATCGCATACTGGGGGGTAGCGAATCATGTCGGAAGCAATGGGTGCCGCCGTCGTGGGGGCGGGTTACTGGGGCCCAAATCTCGTACGTAATATCCAGAACTCACCGCGGATGCGGCTTCGGTGGGTCTGCGATCTCGATGTCGAGCGAGCCCGTCGGGTCGTCGGTCCGTACAGCACCGTGCGGACGACCTCCTCACTCGACGACCTGCTGGAAGACCCCGACGTCGTCGCGGTGGCCGTGGCGACTCCGGCGGCGACCCACGCGGATGTCGCCATGCGGGCTCTCGACGCCGGCAAGCACATCCTGGTGGAAAAGCCTCTTGCCTCGTCGTCGGCGGAAGCGGTCAAGCTGGTGGATGCCGCGGAGGAACGCGGACTGGTCCTCATGTGCGACCACACCTACTGCTACACGCCGGCCGTGATGAAGATCCGCGAGTTGGCGCACGCCGGCGAGCTCGGCGACATCCACTACGTCGACTCGGTACGTATCAACCTGGGTCTGGTCCAGCGCGACGTCGACGTGCTGTGGGATCTCGCCCCGCATGACCTGTCGATTCTCGACTTCATCCTGCCCTCGGGCGTGGTTCCGGAGGCGGTTTCGGCGCAGGGCGCCGATCCGATCGGCGCGGGCCGGGCCTGCGTCGCCTATTTGACGCTGTCGCTCACCGGTGGCGCGATCGCCCATGTCCACGTCAACTGGCTGTCCCCTACCAAGATCCGGACTACGATCGTCGGGGGTTCCCGGCGGACGCTGGTATGGGACGACCTCAACCCCACACAGCGGTTGGCCATCCACGACCGGGGTGTGGACCTCAGTTCCGCCGACAGCCTGGGTGACCAGGCCCGGCGCGAGATGATGATCTCCTATCGCAGCGGTGACATGGTCGCCCCGGCACTTGTCGAACGCGAGGCGTTGGCCTCGGTGATGAGTGAGTGGGCGGACGCGATCAGTGAGGGCCGTCCAGCCCGCACGGACGGCCGTGCCGGGCTGCGTGTACTGGACGTGTTGGAAGCCGCGTCCCGAAGCCTCGAATACCACGGCGCGACGGTCCCGCTGCGTGTCGATCGCTGACGCGGTCCGCCCAGCCGGTGCCGCGGCACCCGGTCATGCGCTCATCCTGACGACGGAGGGAAGTACCCGAAGTGGACAGCACCCAGGCGGCAGCGGTGCCGCTGGCAGGGTCCCGATGCCTGGTGACAGGCGGAGCCGGCACGATCGGTTCGTCGATCTGTGACCGTCTGGTCGCTGCCGGGGCGGCGGAGATCGTTGTTGTTGACAACCTGGTCCGTGGCAGAAGGGCCAACCTGGAGCATGCCCTGGCGTCCGGCCGGGTGCGCCTGGTGGAGGGTGACATCCGGGATCGGGCTCTGCTCGCCGAGCTCACGACCGGTATCGATGTCGTGTTCCACCTGGCCGCGATCCGGATCACCCAGTGCGTGGAGGAGCCGCGGCTGGCGTTGGAGGTCCTTGTCGACGGCACCTACAACGTGGTCGAGGCCGCGCTGGCCGCCGGCGTCGGCAAGGTCGTGGCGTCGTCATCGGCATCCGTATACGGGGCGGCCATGGACTTCCCGACCCGCGAGGACCATCATCCATACGGCAACGACACCTTTTACGGCGCCGCGAAGTTGTTCAACGAGGGCCTGCTGCGCAGTTTCCAGGCCATGCACGGCCTCAACTATGTCGCACTGCGTTACTTCAATGTCTATGGGCCGCGGATGGACATCCACGGTGTGTACACCGAGGTCCTGGTTCGCTGGATGGAGCGGATCGCCGCGGGCAGGCCACCGCTGATCCTCGGTGACGGAAGCCAGACCATGGACTTCGTCTTCACCGATGACATCGCGCGGGCGAACCTGCTCGCCGCCGAAGCCGACGTCACCGACGAGGTCTTCAACGTCGCTTCCGGGACGGAGACGTCCCTGCGCGACCTGGCCGAATCCCTCCAGGCGGTCATGGGCCGCACCGACCTCGGGCTGGAGTTCGGCCCGGCCCGGGCTGCGAGCCCGGTACCCCGGCGCCTCGCGGACACCGCGGCGGCAGCGGCACGGTTGGGCTTCAAGGCCGAGGTCGGTCTCACCGAGGGGTTGGGCCGGCTGCTCCAGTGGTGGCAGGCCGAGCAGCGCCCGGTCCGGGACGGTCAGAGCGGCGGCGAATCCGGGGTCTCCTCATGACGATCCCGGTCATGAGGCCCTGGCTCGGCCAGGAGGAGGCCGACGCGGTCACGGAGGCCCTGGCAAGCGGCTGGATCGCGCAGGGCCCGCGGGTCGCCGCTTTCGAACGGGCGTTCGCCGAGCATGTCGGCACCGGTCACGCGGTCGCGACCAGCTCCTGCACCACCGCCCTGCACCTCGCCATGATCGGGGCCGGAGTGGGCCCCGGGGACGAGGTGGTCGTCCCGTCGTTCTCGTTCATCGCGACGGCGAACTGCGTGCGCTACGTCGGAGCGGACGTCGTGTTCGCCGATGTCGAGGCCACTACCGGGAACCTCACCGCCAAGACCGTGGAGGCGGTGCTCACCGCGCGCACGAAGGCGGTCATCCTCGTCCACCAGGGTGGGATGCCGGCGGACGCCGAGGCGGTGCGGGCGTTGTGTGACCCACTCGGTGTCGCCGTGGTCGAGGACGCCGCGTGTGCGGCCGGTTCCACCTACCGCGGTTCCCCGGTGGGCGCCGGCGCGCGGATCGCGGCGTGGTCGTTCCATCCCCGCAAGCTGCTCACCACCGGTGAGGGCGGCATGCTCACCCTCGACGACGAAGCGGAGGCGACCAGGCTGCGCCGGCTGCGTGAACACGCCATGAGTGTGAGTGCGGCGGACCGGCACGCCAGCGACCGGGTCGTCCTCGAGCGCTACCTGGAGGTCGGGTTCAACTACCGGATGACCGATCTGCAGGCCGCGGTCGGGCTGGTGCAGCTCGGCCGGCTGGGGGAGATGGTGGCCCGCCGGCGTGCGCTTGCCGCCCGTTACCACGAGTTGCTCGCCGACATCCCCGGTCTGGTCGCGGTACAGGATCCGCCCTACGGCGAGTCCAATTTTCAGGCCTTCTGGGTCATACCGCCGGAGGATTCCTCGCGCTCCCGCGACGACGTCCTGGCTCTGCTGGCTACCAGGGGGGTGTCCGCACGCCGCGGGATCATGGCGGCGCATCTGGAGCCGCCGTACGCCGATGTCCCGCATGGCGACCTTTCTGTCACCGAGTGGCTCACCAGCCGTTCCCTCATCCTTCCGCTGCACCATCACCTGACCGAGGATGACCAGCGGACCGTCGTGGGCGCACTGCGCGACGCCCTGGCCGTATGAGTGGTCGCCCGTGATTGTCCGGCCGGCACAGAACAGGATCCGCCAATCATGATCGCTCTGCCCAGTCGGAGATCGACCAGGCACGGTGCCGGCCCGGCGGTCGGGCCTGTTCGTCCGCTCCCGGACTCCGGCATCCGTCCGCTGGTTTCGATCTTCGTATCGTCCTACAACTACGCGCGATTTCTGCCGCAGTGCCTGACATCCGTGCTCACCCAGGACTACGACAACATCGATGTCTACGTCATCGATGACGCTTCGACGGACAACAGTGCCGAGGTGGCCGGGGTTTTCGCCGCGGCCGACCCACGGTTCCGGATCATCCGGCGTCCGGTGAACCGTGGCCACATGGAGGCCTTCAACGAGGGGCTCGCCGCGGCGCGCGGCGAGTACTTCATCAAGCTGGACGCGGACGACCTGCTCACACCTGGTTCGCTCGCGCGTTCGGTGGCATTCGCCGAGCACAATCCGAATGTTGGTTTCGTGTACGGCGAACCGATTGCGTTCTCCGAACCCCCGCTGCCGCTTGCTCGGACGACGCCGACGTCCTGGTCGGTCTGGCCCGGGCACGACTGGCTCGCGCACGTCTGCCGGCTCGGCTACAACGCCATAGCGCAGCCGGAGGCGCTGATCCGCACCGCGACGCTCCGGGCGGCAGGTTACTACAACCCGGCACTTCCGCACACATTCGACATGGAAATGTGGATGCGGCTCGCGGTGCTCGCCGACGTTGGAACGATTGACGCTGCGGATCAGGGCTACTACCGGATCCACTCCGCCAGCATGCAGCACACAATCAATTCCGGGGTAATCCGTGATCTTGAAGGGCGGCGGGACGCGTTCATCAGCGTCCTGACCGGCCCGGGAAAGGATGCGGTGAACGCCGAGGAGCTGCTTGCCACCGCCTGTCGGACGTTGGCTGTCAAGGCGCTACGCCATGCGTGTGATCTCCTGGGTGCTTCCGGTGGGCGGCGTCGCGGTGACCGGACCACCCTGGGTTCGCGGACGGACAGCCATGATCGGGTCGAGGGTTTCATCGCCTTCGCCGAAGAGGTGTACCCGACCGTCCGGGAGCTTCCGGTCTGGGCCACGGTGGACGGCCTCCTGCGCGCGGATCCGCGGGTGATGATGCGACACCGCGCGCGGATCACCGCCCGTGTGGTGGTCCGACAGGCCCAGGCGCAC
>NZ_CAAAFO010000023.1:110421-122415 GCF_900634715.1 Candidatus Protofrankia californiensis
GTCCGGCTCCCCGGCGCCTGACGCCGTCCGTCAGCGACCCTCCAGTGCGGGGTCGCTGACGGGTATGGTCACCGCGGTGGTGGGGCTCGTCTGAGGCGGGACAAGCCTGGCGGGCCCCGGCTCCCGGGACTTTCCGCGGTTGCGCACATCCGCCCAGGAGCGGGCGTGGATGAAGGGTTCCTCGAACAGCTTGAAGAACCCGAAGCACACGGCGAGAACGGCCGGGATCGTCACGGCCAGCAGGATGATCATCCCGGTCAGTCCCGTGGCCACATGCCGGACCAGTTCGAGCCAGAGCACTTCCAGCACGAGCGGGTGGATCAGGTAGATGGAGAAGGCGAACATCCCGACGGCGGTGAGCGGCCGGGAGGCCAGCAGGTCACGGACCCGGGACGCCGGCGCGGTCGCGATCCCGCGAAACGCCACGGCCGTGATGCCGCCGACGAGGATGCCGACCCAGAAGTAGTCGGCGACAACCCGCTCGGAACCCACCACCGCGAACCCCGCTACGCAACCCGCGATCAGCAGACCGGTGACCGCGAGCAGCGGGACGCGGCGGCCTCGGATCGTCGGCGCCTGCCCCGAGTCGGCGGCGAGCATGCCCAACGCGAAACAGGCGAGCATCTGCGGGCTGAGATGCTCATACCGCGCGAATCCCGGAACATGCAGTGCCACGATCTCCAGGCCGCACACCGCGATGACGGTGGCGGTGACCGTGACCACCGGGCCCACCCGCCGCCGGAGCAGGAGCAGGATCGGGAAGAGAACGTAGATCCACGATTCGACGGCTATCGACCAGAACGTTCCATTGGGCCGTTCGGTGCCCACCACGTCCTGCAGCATGAACATGTGGACGATGAATGCCCGGATCCCGGTCCGGACGCTGCTGACGTCGTGGCCGACCCACAGCGCGACCGGCATCGAGATCACGAGTGCGACCCAGTAGGGAGGGAGGATCCGCCAGGCTCGCCGGCGGGCGAAGGTACGCCAGCCGCCCTTGAGACGGTGCGCGTTGCGCGCGGGGGAGAGGCTGAGGGAATAGCCTGAGAGAACGATGAACACCACGACCGCGAGCTGGCCGTGGAGCATCCACCCGACGAACCACGGACCGCTGTTCCTCGGGTAGGAGGGGAAGACCGCCAGCCAGCAGTGGTGGAGAACCACGTACATCGCGGCCAGCCCCCGGGCACCGTCCAGCCACGCGGTGGGACCATGCGACCCCCCGCGGGGAGCGCGGTGGCGGCCGGAACCGGTGCGCGCGGGCGCGGTGGTGACCGGGCCGTGTTCGGAGGCCTCCACACCGGTGGCGGCGGGGGCGGGATCCGGCGGGGCCGCGTCGCCGCCGTCCCGTCCATCCCGCCGGGACCGCAGTCGCCCGATGACGCGGACGATCTGTGACCACTGGCATCCGGCGAAGACCACGAACCCGGCTGCCGACGCGGCCGGGAGTGCGAGCCAGACGGGAGCGACGGCCGAGGCGACGAGCCAGGACACCGTGCCGGCCGCGCCGGCGGCCAACACCTGTGGACCGATCGCCCGTGCCAGCAGCCAGGGGGTGATCCGGAAGGGGCGCAGCGCCAGCACGTATATCGGCAGGGTGACCCCGACGATGACCACCGCGTGGGCCGTGCCCGCGCCCACGATCCCGTCGCGCCTGACTCCGATGATCATGGCTGGGACGAGGGCCGCGATCCACACCACCTGGATGATGAAGATCGCTCGGGTCCTGCCGAGCGCGACCAGGAAGTCCGACAACAGCTCGACCATCGTGCGGGCGGCGCCGAAGATCGCAAGACCCACGAGCGCGCCGGCGGCCGCCTGCCACTTCGATCCGTAGACCACGGCGACGAGCGGTCCGGCCACACCACCCATGATCAGGCATACCGGTATCGTGATCGTCGCGACCATGGACGCCGCGGCGGCGAACCGGGTCGGGAGCTGCTCGCGGTCCTCGCTGACCCGGGCGAACGCCGGCATGGACACGGCCCGCACCACGGCGCTGAAGACGTTGATCGGCCAACCGGACATGTTGAAGGCGAGCATGTACAGGCCGAGCTGGACGGCGCCGAGAAGCCGTCCGATCACGATGTAGTCGACGTTGAGCAGGGTGAATGCGATGACGTTGGCACCTGTGAGCGGAAGCCCGAACGCGAGCAGCCGGCGGGCCTCCGTCCGGCTGAACCCCGGCCGGACATGCTCGGGGGTGAAGCGCCGCAGCAGCACGATCGAGACGACCTGGCCTGCGACCCGGGACCAGGCCAGCGCCATCGCACCCCAGCCGGTCACGGCGAGAAGGACGACGACGACCGCGGACACGACGGTGTTCGCGGAGTCGGCCATGAACTGCTTGTCCTGGGCGAAGTCCCGCTTGAGCAGGGCCGAGGGCACCGCACCGAAACCGGCGACTAGAACAGTGATGGACAGTACCCGTACGGCTTCCGCGGCCTGGGCTGATCCGAGCGCCCGGGCGAACACGTCCGCC
Source organism: Candidatus Protofrankia californiensis (assembly GCF_900634715.1). GTDB lineage: Bacteria > Actinomycetota > Actinomycetes > Frankiales > Frankiaceae > Protofrankia > Protofrankia californiensis. The sequence continues at coordinate 112,904 of NZ_CAAAFO010000023.1, forward strand.
GTACCCACCATGACCGCGCTCAGCACGACCGCGGTGCCGATGGAGATGGTCGCCACGGTCGGTGCGATCCGGCGGCACTCCTCGCGGCTGCCACGGACGAGTGCCGCGCTGACTCCGAGCTCACTGACGTTGATGACGATCGAAAGGACGGTCAGGGCGACGGCGAAGACACCGAAGTCCTCCGGGGCCACCATGCGGGCGACGAGGATACCGACCCCGAACTGGCCGAACCGGGACAGCGCCACGTTGAGCGTGGTCCACATCGCGCCGCGACGGACCAGTTGGTCAAGATTTTCCGTGCCGCCGGTCGCAGGGTCCGTGCCATCCGTCGCAGGGTCGGTGCCGTCCGCGCCGCCGTCACCCGCGGGGGAGCTGGGAAGCGGAATCCTCCTCAACCGCAAAGTGGTCTGCTCGACAGGCGAATCCCCGATCGGCGGATCGTCACCTGTCCAGGTGACTTTGTGACCGGGACGCATGGCGCCAGAGGTCATGGCGCGTGGCTGCCGGCCGTACCGGTGCGTGCCATGTGATCACACGCCGTTCCAGCGCCATCGCCGCCAGCGAATCTTGTCCTCGATCGTGCGGTAGGCGTTGAGCGCCGCCACGGCGGACCTGTGTTCCCCGGTTCGACGTGCCACGGGGATCGTCCGCCACGCGCTCAGCGCCGGTGTGTCCGGATAGAGTTCCCGGGCGAACTGCAGATAGGAGTCGACGAGGTCGGCGTCGGGGTCCTCCCGGCCGTCCGAGTAGATCCGGGAGATCTGGCCGAGTGCTTCGTTCGCCAGCGTGCGCTGAACCGTCGCCAGCATCTCGCCGGATCCCGGTATGCCTTCGGCGTGTTCGGTGAGGACGACCCGGAAGGCGTCCCAGCGGGCCCGTAGATCGGTCAGGTGCCCGGCATACACGGTGCGTTGCATGCTGGCCGCGTGTACCCGGTAATAGGCCTGGTCGGCACCGTTGACCCGGCCGACATCCGCCACGGAGGCCGCCCGCATCCACATTTCCAGGTCACCCGAATGCGGAAGATCGGACCGGTATCCGCCGATCTCGCGTTGTACCGACGTCCGCAGCACCACTTCGGGATTGAAGACGCAGTTGATGCCTGCCCGGCAACGTAGCCGGATCCACTCCGGCCCGCTCCAGATGGTCCAGTTCCGGACGCGGGTGCGCGGCGGTTTCGGCTTCGTGCCCTCGTACAGGTGGGTCGGGTGACCGTAGACCATGCCGACGGAGGGGTTGGCATCAAGCAGGGCGGTGGCCCTGGCCAGCGAACCAGGCAGCAGCAGGTCGTCCGCGGACAGTAGGACCACGTAGTCGCCGGTTGCCTCGGCCAGACCGTCGTTGTAGGTCGCGATGTGACCGCGGTTGGTCGAATGCCGGATGGCGTGGACCCTGCTGTCGGCGGTTGCCAGAGCCTGCGCGACGGTGGCGCTGGCGTCGGTCGAGGCGTCGTCGACAATGATGACTTCCGGGTTGACATCCTCCTGTGACAGGACTGTCTCAACGCATTCCACAAGATAGCGCGCGTAGTTATAACACGGCACCACGACGGAGACCGTCGGGCGTCGATGCAATGTTCCGGCTGGAACACGCCTGCTCATCTACCGCTACCCCCCGTTGGTGTCGACGCGGCGAGTGCCCGGCTCCGGGCAACAGCTGAACCGGCCGAAGACGGTCAGATCATGATCCTTGCCCGCGCCCGGGTCCCCTGTTGCCGGGATCCCTGCCGCATCCGTGGAGCCGATCCGGAAGATCCGCAATAGTAGCCATGGGACCTGGGCTTCCCGGATCTCCTAGATCGGTTTCCGGATCTGCCGGATCCGGGAGGCAGCCCGAGCGCGAGAAAACATGATCGCGCTGCCTGTGGCCTTCTGGTGACATGACAGCAAGCCTGGACACACCTTGAACCCGGACGCACTTTAGCAGCTCCCGACGACATCTACCGTCATGTCCGGGTGGGCGCAGGTTGGGCCCTGCCGTGCCCGTTGGAGCGATTGGGGGATTCCACGGATTCGTCGGACCCTGGTGCGAAGCTGTCCGTACGGGCAGGCCATCATCTACGGGGGGTACGGCAGGGGGAGCCATGAACGATTCGGTCAGGAACTGGCATGCCGCGCGTGGCAAGGTCGTACGCCGCGCGGGGCAGATCGCCCGGGTGATACGCGAAGACGGTACGCGCGGGCTCGCCGGGCGCGCGCTGCGTGCGGCGTCCCGGCGCCTGGACGACCCGTCGAGCACGTTGCCGGTTCGCGCGCAGGAGGTACTGCGGGCAGGTCCGTTGACGCCGATGCCGTCCAGGGCGGAGCATTCCGCGTCCTTACGGTCGCCAGGGGCGTCAGCGTCGACCCTGGCAGGGGCGTCAGCGCCCGAGCCGCGGGCGTCCGAGCCGTCGGCGGCTGCGGCCGCGGGGACCGGCCGCCCGGTGGTCCCCGCCGTTGCGCGCGGGGATGCCCCCCTGGTCGTCAACTGGGTGATGACTCCGCCGCCGCCGGGTTCCGGCGGGCACACCACCCTGCTGCGGCTGGTCGAACATCTGGAGCGCTCCGGTCACACCTGCCGGCTGTACTTCTACGACCGGTACGCCGGCGACATACGCACCCATACCGAGGTTTTCCGCGGCTACTGGCCGCAGATCCGCGCGGAGGTCGCCGACGCGACCGGTCCGATGCAGCCGTGTGACGCCGTCTTCGCGACCTCGTGGCAGTCGGCCTATGTCGTGGCCGATCCGCGGACCCCGGGCCGCCGGTTCTACTGCGTCCAGGACTTCGAACCGCTGTTCTACCCGGCCGGTAGCGAGAGCTTGCTGGCCGAGAACACGTTCCGCTTCGGCTTCCACGGCATCACCGCCGGCCGTTGGCTGGCGGAGAAACTGACCGTCGAATACGGGATGCCGTGTGACTACTTCGAGTTCGGCGCGGACACGGACGCGTACCGGGTGGATGCGGGTGCCGAGCGGCCCGTCCGGGACGGTGTGGTCTTCTACGCCAAGCCGAGCACACCGCGGCGTGCCTACTCGCTCGGCCTGCTGGCGCTGGAGGAATTCCACCGGCGCCATCCGGACGTGCCGATCCATCTGTTCGGCGAGAACGTGGGAGCGCTGCCCTTCCCGGCGCAACGGCACGGCGTCATCACTCCGTCCGAGCTGAACGCCCTGTACAACCGGTGCCTGGCGGGGCTGTGCCTGTCGGTCACGAACATCTCGCTCATCCCGTTCGAGCTGCTGGCCGCCGGCTGTATCCCCGTTGTCAACGACGCCCGGCACAACCGGTTGGTGCTGGACAGCCCGTATGTCCGCTATGTCCAGCCCACTCCCGGTGAGCTTGCCGCCGCCCTGTCCGACGTGGTCAGTGCGACCCCGCCCGGGCAGCGGGAGGAACGTGCGCGGGCCGCGGCGGCCGGTGTGGCGGATCTGCCGTGGGACGCCGCGGGCGCGGCCGTCGAACGGGTGCTGCTGCGAGAGCTGCGCGGTGTTGCAGCGCAGCAGGCGTCCGAACTGGCCGAGCCCGCCGGGCCGGCTGGGCCCGCGCTGGTCAGCGTCTTCGGCGGTGCACCGCGCGAGGACTTCCGCAGCGCTCCTTCCGAAGCCGGCGTCGAGTAGCCCGGAGCCGGAACCGGACCGCCCGCTCCCGGTGGCAACTACTGTGCTGGCCGGATTGCCGCGTGGTCGGCGGTTTCCGCGCCCACCGACTTCTGACAACTGTGAGGACGACGATGACCCATATTCCCCTGGTGGACCTCCCAGCCCAGCATCGGGAGATCGCAGCCGAGATCGAACCCGCCCTGACCGAGGTCATGCGAACGGGTGCGTTCATCGGGGGCAAGCCGGTCACCCTTTTCGAACAGGAGTACGCCGACTTCCTCGGCGTCGGCCACTGCGTGGGCGTCGGGAACGGCACCGACGCCCTGGAGATCGCGCTTCGCGCGCTGGGGATCGGTGCCGGCGACGAGGTGGTCCTGCCTGCCAACACCTTCATCGCCACCGCTGAGGCCGTGGTTCGCGCGGGTGCCCGCCCGGTGCTCGTGGACGTCGACCCGGCCACCTATCTGATCGATTCCGGTGCCGCCGTCGCGGCGATCGGGCCACGGACCAGGGCCGTGATCCCCGTGCATCTGTACGGCCAGGTTGCGCCGGTCGAGGAACTGCTGCCGGCGGCCGCCGCGGCCGGGGTGGCGGTGGTCGAGGACGCCGCCCAGTCGCAGGGCGCCACCCGGCACGGCAGGCACGCGGGTACGTTCGGTGCGGCCGCGGGAACGAGCTTCTACCCCGGTAAGAATCTCGGTGCCTACGGCGACGCCGGTGCCGTGCTGACGTCGTCCGCGCAGGTCGCCGCGGCGGCCCGCACGATCGGCAGCCACGGTAGCGACCGCAAGTACGTGCACAGCAGGCTCGGGGTCAACTCCCGCCTGGACACGCTCCAGGCCGTGGTGCTACGGGCGAAGCTCACGCGGCTGGCCGCCTGGAACACCGCCCGTGTCGACGCCGCGGCCCGTTACGACGAGTTCCTGGCGGACCTGGCCGATGCCGGGGCTGTCACCCGGCCGGTGGTCCTGCCCGGAAACACGCACGTCTGGCACCTGTACGTCATCGAGGTGGACAACCGGGACACCGTGTTGGAAAAGCTGCACGGCGCCGGTATCGGAGCAGGTATCCACTATCCGATTCCCGTGCACCGCCAGGAGGCGTTCGCCGACCTCGGGTATCCCCTCGGGGCCTTCCCGGTGAGTGAACGGGCCGCGGAGCGCATTCTGTCACTGCCCCTGTACCCCCAGATCACCGCCGACCAGCAGGCGGGGATCGTCAACGAGCTGCGGCGGGCCCTGCGGTGACCGCCGCGACGAGCCGTGCGACGGTCGGCACGACGAGTGGGTCCGGGGCCGTCTTCGTCCATCCCCGGGGACTGTGCGAAAGCGACCAGGTCGGCGCCGGCACGAGAATCTGGGCGTTCGCGCACGTTATGCCCGGTGCCCGGATCGGCCGGGACTGCAATGTCTGCGACCATGCGTTCGTGGAGTCCGGCGCGGTGGTGGGCGACCGGGTAACCATCAAGAACGCGGTCCTGATCTGGGATCTCGTGACGGTCGAGGACGATGTCTTCCTCGGCCCTAATATGATCTTCACCAATGACATGAACCCGCGGGCCGAGGTGAAGAAAGGCCCCGACCGTCTCGACCGCACCCTGGTACGCCGGGGAGCCACGATCGGAGCGAACGCCACGATCGTATGTGGCACCACGCTGGGTGAATACTGCTTCGTGGCGGCCGGTGCCGTGGTCATCCGCGATGTCGCGGCGCATGCGCTGGTGGTGGGTAATCCCGCGCGGCAGGTCGGCTGGGTGTGTGCATGCGGTGAGCGGCTCGACGACGAACTGTCCTGCCCGTGCGGGCGGACCTATGAACATCGGCCGGCCGATATCGAAACCGCGGCCTCCGCGGGACTACGTCCAACGCAAGAATGAGGGTGATCCCGCGGAACCAGGCAAGGTGGCGGGTTAAAGTACACATGTGTACCTCTCCGGTGAAACCGGCTGCCTCCGGATCTCGCGGGTGTCAGCGATGATCTTTTCGTGGCTCCGGTCAGGCCGTTACCAGGCGCCGGACGCCGTGGCGGCATCGGGGTGGGGTACTTCACGTGTGTCACGATTTGTCGGTTCGACGCCGGCCGTTCCGGTGTCCTATGGCGGCTGACCCGCCGACAGATGTTCGCCGCCGGGGGGTTGGGACGTGTATCTGCGAGATTCTTTCTATGTGCTCACGCGTCGCTGGTATGTGGTGCTGCCACTTTTTGTATTTTTCGTCGTAACCGCGGGTTTTGTGGCACGTGCGACGCCGTACAGTTACACCGGCAAGGCGACGGTCGTGTTGCTCTCACCGTCGGTGAAGCTGGTGAACGAGCCGACCGCGTCCAACCCGTTCCTGGCGTTCAGCGGTAATCTTTCGGCTACCGCCACGGTGCTCATGCGCATTCTCACGGACGAGGACGCCGCGCAGAAACTGGTCGATTCCGGGGCAACGGCCACCTACACGGTCGGGCCGGATCCGATGGCCCCGGGGGCGCCGCTGCTGGTGATGGAGGCCAAGGACGCCGATCCGGCGGTGGCGGCCCGAACCATGGACGTGTTGATCGAGTTGTTGAAGAGTGAGTTGAAGGAGCAGCAGACCAAGGCCCGTGCCCCGGCGGATGTGTTGATCACGGCTACGGTGGTGTCGCATTTGGAGCCGGGACGCAGCAGCGCCGCCAAGAAGAAGGCGATCGCGGGGGGCGCGGCCGTGGCGTTGGTGGTGCCGATGCTCACCGCGTTCGCGGTCGAGGGTGCGGCGTTCCGGCGGGCTCGTCGGCGGGCCGGAGATCCCGATGCCGGTGCGCAGACCCCGGCCGGTGCGGAATCCTCGGTGGAGGTCCGCGAGCCGCGTTACAACGAGCAGCCGACGGTCAGGACCACGGTCGACCGTGCGTTCCGCTCGGACCCGTCGGAACCGTCGGACCTGTTGGAGCCGGTGGCCGGCGCGGAGTTCCCGCCGGTGCGGACGTCCACCGCATCGGGTACCACCGGTCGTCGGCAGGCAACCGGTTCGGCAGGTCACGAGGCCGATTGGGACGGGTTTGTGGAGCTGGAAACCAGCGAGTTCAGCCGTCGGATGCTTCCGAAGCAATGACGTTCTCGATCGAGAGGACGCTCGGCAGTGCGGGGATCTTCATCACGCCGCGGCGGGTGTCGCTGTCGGCTCCGGAAGCGGCGGACCTGCGGCTGCAGCTGTTGCGCCGCGGGGATGCGGTGGTCGCGGTCACCGCCCTGCTGATACTGATGATCATCATCCCGGCGCGGATGCGGTTCGCGCCACTGGGAGCCGCCGGCAACCCGGCGTTGTTGCTCGGGATGCTGCTGTTCGTCTGGTACATCGCGATCCGGCTGGTGCCCTGGCAGCGGCCACCGCTGCCAGGGCAGGGGATGCGGATCCTGCTGACCCTGTTCGGTCTGTCCGTGCTCATCAGTTATGTGGCGGCCATGACGCGGCCCATCTCCGGCGCGGAGATCCGTGCGGCCGACCGCGGGGTGCTCACGGTCATGGCGGCGCTCGGCCTGGCGTTCACCATTCTCGACGGCGTTCCCAGCCGGGAACGTCTGGACGTCCTGCTCCGCAGGGTGTGTACCGCCGGTACGGTGCTGGCGATTTTCGGGCTGCTCCAGTTCTATCTTCACTTCGACATCAACGCCTACATCCGGATACCCGGTCTCAGCGGTGGCGGCCAGAGTTTCATCTCTGGGCGTGACGGTCTGGTCCGGGTGGCCGGAACGGCGAGCCACGCGATCGAGTTCGGGGTCGTCCTCGCGGCGATCCTGCCGCTTGCGTTGCATTTCGCGTTGTACGCGCCCCGGGACGGGCGGCGGGGGGCGTGGTTCAAGGTCGCCGTGATCGGTCTCACCCTGCCGATGTCGGTGTCGCGGTCAGCCATTCTCACCATCGGTATCGCCCTGCTGGTGCTGGTGCCGTCCTGGCCGGCGCGCCTGCGACGGCGGGCCGTGCTGCTGTCCCCGGTGGCCCTGCTCGCGATGCAGGTGGCCAGCCCCGGAACCCTACGGACGATCTTTGATCTGTTTCTCAACATCGGTAACGACGACAGCGCAGCCGGCCGGACGGCCGACTATGCCACCGCGGGCGTCTACATCGACCATTCCTTCTGGCTCGGGCGCGGTTACGGCACCTTCCTGCCGGAGAAGTACCGGGTGCTGGACAACGCATACCTCGGGCACCTGATCGAGACCGGTATCATCGGGCTCGGCGTCCTGCTGCTGTTGTTCATCGGAACCTTCGTCCTGGCCCGTCGCCTGCGGCGTGACAGCCAGGATCCCGAACTGCGCAATCTCGCTCAGACGCTGGCAGGTTCCGTCATCGCGGTCGGGGCGTCCTTTGTCACGTTTGACGCGCTCGGCTACGCGATGGTGTTCCTGACCGCCTTCCTGCTGATCGGAAGCGTCGGTGCGCTGATGCGGCTGGAGGCTCTGCGGCGTATCGACGACGGGTCCGCGGCGCACCCGGCTGTCAGTCGGCCGTGGTCGGTTGTCAGCCTGCCGCATCCGGGGATCTGGAACCTGCCCTCCCTGGCTGTGCGCCGGTGGTATGTGGTGGTGGCCGTCGGCCTGCTCGTGGTTTTCGGGGCGTTGCATGTCCGGTCGGCCAGGGGCACGTACGAGGCGACCGCCGCGCTCACCGTGTTTCCCCAGGCCGGGAGCGCGCCCAACCCCTACCAGGCCTTCAACCTGAGCAATCAGACGATCGTGAGGGTGGTCGCCGAACGGGTCAACGGCCGGGGCTTCGTCGTCGATCTCAATCACGCGGCCCGGGGAGCCGAGTACGTGGTCGCGGCCGAGACCATCGGTACTCCGGAGAATCCCGGGGCTCCGGATGCCCCGACCGTCATCGTCACCGTCTGGGGAAGCGACCCTGATGTGGCGATTGCCAAGATGCGGGAGCTTGTCACGCAGGTCGGTGAGACCCTCCAGGACGTCCAGGAGACGGCCGCGCCGAGCTCGAACGCCCGTCTTACGGCGGTCCCTGCTCTGATGCCTGGCCGGGCCGCCCTGGTAACCGGCAACAGCAAACGCGCCCTCGGCATGGTGTTCCTGCTCGCTGTGCTCGGCTTCATGTTCATTCTGCCGATGACAGAGCGTGTGCTCGTTCGTGCCGGGCAATGGCGGGCGGCACGCCCGGCCACGCATTCGAAAGGTTGATTATGAATCCACAGCGGGCCATCAAGAGAGCCGGTGTCGCTCTCCTCCGGGCGCGTATCGCGGACCCGCCGTTGTCGCGTTGGGATCCCCGACCGACTCTGCGGGTACCCGGCTCCGAGATTCACCGAGCCGCGTTCCCCGCCGTGGACGCACACAATCACCTGGGCCGCTGGTTGCGCTCGGACGGCTCCTGGATGGTCGACGACGTCGGCGCGCTGCTGGCGATGATGGATGAGCTCAATCTCGCGACCATCGTCAACCTGGACGGCCGGTGGGGCGCGGAGCTGGAGGCCAATCTTGATCGCTACGATCGGCCTCATCCCGGCCGATTCGTCACCTACTGCCACCTTGACTGGACGCTGCTGCGTTCGCGGCGACCGACCGAGGAACTGGTTGCACAGTTACACGCCGCTGCGAGGGCCGGTGCGCGCGGGCTGAAGGTGTGGAAGGACCTCGGGATGCGGGTCCGTGACGGCCGGGGCCGCCTGGTGCTGCCGGACGATCCCAGGCTCTCCGACGTGTTCGAGGCAGCCGCACAGCTCGGACTACCGGTTCTCATCCACGTCGGTGACCCCGTGGCGTTCTTCCACCGTCCCGATCGCCACAACGAACGCCTCGACGAGCTGCGCCGTCACCCGACCGCCTCCCGGGCCACCGGATTGAACGCCCTGCCTGGCCTGCGCGGGCCGGGCCTGCCTCGGCTCCTTGAGGCGCTCGAGTCGGTGGTGGCGGCCCACCCTCGCACGATCTTCGTAGGGGCGCACGTCGGATGCCTGGCCGAGG
>NZ_CAAAFO010000023.1:122830-135570 GCF_900634715.1 Candidatus Protofrankia californiensis
GACGGGCCACCGTGCGGTAGACCTCGGCGAGGCGCACGCCTGCTGCGTCCCAGGTGTGCTGGCCGCGTACGTCCAGGCAAGCTTGCCGCAGTTTTGTGAGCATCGCGGGGTCCTCGGCGAGCAGCTTGATGTGTTCGACCAGCTCCGCGGTGTTCGTCGCCCGGTGGACCAGCCCGTCGACCAGGTGCCGGGTCGGAGCTCCGCAGGCGTCGGAAATCACCGGGACGCAGCCACAGGCGGCAGCTTCCAGCGTGACGAGTGCGCTTCCTTCGGTGACGCTGGGCAGCACAAGTGCGTCCGCACTCCGGAAGAGTGCGCCGAGGTCGTCGACGAACCCGAGTTCCCGGACGCCGGGCAGACGCAGCAGTTCACCCAGACTCGCGCGGTACTCGGGCATGATCACGCCGCAGATGAGCAGTTCGCCCGGGGTGCCCGCGTCCCGCCATGCGCGCAGCGCGTAGTGCAGCCCCTTGTTCGGCTCGCCCCGTCCCGCGAAGACCATGGTGAACGGACGACCCGGCGAGCGCGGGAGATCCGTGGGAAAGAAACGGGTCGGGTCGTAGCCGTAGGCGTGCCGCACCAGACGGTCGGCGGCGACCCCGTGCTCGACGAAGGTCTGTACGACATAGTCGGATGGGCACAGCAGCGCGCTTGCCGCGTCGTACTCGGCGTCCTCACGCTGGAGGTGGCCGGTGGTTCCGCGATGGGCGTGCCCGCGGGGGAGTTGGATTCCGCATGCGGCGGCCTCCTGTTCGGCCAGCCCACAAGCGGACCGGCTGTGTGGGCTGCAGACTTCGCGGAGTCCGGGAACACCGATGCGGTGTGCTGTCCGCAACGTGTGGATGCAGCCGCGGGGCCAGCCGTGCACGACGTCATAGGCGTACGGGCGGGTGGCGAGTTCGCGGGCGGTACGCCTGTCGTGGTAGCCGTAGGCACGGCGGACACCGATGGCCCGGTGGGGAATCCGCCTGCCCCTGGTGACCATCGTCTCGACGACACCGGCCGCGCCGTCGAGATCCGCGGCCAGGCTCGTGCAGTACACGGTCACCGCGAAACCAGCATCGATCATGCTTCTGACCTGGTGAAACGCTGCCGTGGAGATCCCCGGTCGGCCGAGGGTGTGCGGGAAGGAGTAAAGGACGCGCAGCGGCCGTTTCCCGGTTGCGGTTTTTTTGCTCGTTGTGTTTTCGATGGTCATCGACAGACAACTCCCCCCTTGTGAAGCGCGCCATTGCGGTGAGTGAACCGGCGTCCGGTGTCGTCGGTGAACGTGCGATGGATACCCTCTGCCGCATGCGCCGTGTCCGGTGTCGCACCCGGATGGTCTACAGTATGGGCGCTGAAGTGGGGCCACCTACGTACAGGTGCACTGCTATGCAGAGTGCGCACTACCTTACGGGGTGTAGTGAGGGTAGCTGTCCCGGCGGTGTTGTCGGAGCTGCCCACGGCTTTGGGGGGTTGCGTTGCCGCAGACCGTGTTCGACTACTATTTCGATCGGGAGACTCTTCAGCCGTTCGCGGAGAAGTACCGGGGCTCCTTTCAGACGGCGCAGCCCTTCCGGCATGTCGTCATAGACGATTTCCTGCCCGCCGAGATACTGCGTGCGGTCGTCAATGCCTTCCCGAAGCCGGGGGACGCCGACTGGCAGCGTTTCGACGCCAGCCAGGAGGTCAAACTCGCGCTGGCGGACGAGGTTCTCATGCCCACGCCGTTGCGTCATATCCTTCAGCAGTTCAACTCCGGTCCCTTTCTCGACTTCCTTGAGGACCTGACCGGGATCTCGGGCCTGCTGCCGGACCCGCATCTCGTCGGCGGCGGCCTGCACCAGATCGTCCGTGGCGGTTTCCTGAAGGTACACGCCGACTTCAACCGGCATCGTCGCCTCGGCGTGGACCGGCGACTGAACGTACTGCTGTACCTCAACGACGACTGGGACGAGTCCTGGGGCGGTCATCTGGAGCTGTGGGACCGCGGAATGACAAAGGCCGTCCACCGCATCGCACCGCTGTTCAACAGGTTTGTGGTGTTCGCGACCACCGACCACTCCTACCACGGTCATCCGGATCCGTTGCGTTCACCCGAGGGCGTCACCCGGCGTTCGCTGGCCTGGTACTACTACACCAACGGTCGTCCGGCCGACGAGGTGTCGCCGGACCACACCACGTTGTTCCAGGCACGCCCCGGTGAAGCGGTTCGACCCAGCGGTCTGGCCCGCGCCCAGGATATCGCCCGCCGGGCGACTCCCCCCCTGCTCATCGATGCTGCTCGGACGCTGCGTTCCCGCCGCCATGCGGGGCACTGAGCGTCCCAGCAGGCATAGTCCCAGCAGGCATATTTCGCAAGGGTTTGGTCAGGGGTTAGGTAGGTGGCTGCGTGACTGTTCTCGCCAGTGTTGTCGTGCCCGCGCACAATGAGGAGGCGGTGATCGGCCGCTGCCTTGAGCGGCTCGCTGACGGCGTGCGCCCCGGGGACCTCGACATCGTCGTCGTCTGCAACGGCTGTACCGACCGCACCGCGCAGCTTGCCCGTGCAGCCGGGGCACGTGTGGTGGAGACACCCCGGCCGGGCAAAGCCGGTGCCCTCAATCTCGGTGACGAGACCACGACCGGTTTCCCACGTTTCTATGTGGACGCTGACATCGAGGTCCGCGGTAGTGATCTTCTTCGGGTGGCCGAGGTGCTACGGGAGGACCGGGCGCTTGCGGCCGCTCCGCGGATCCGGATCGCCACGGCCGGCGTGAGCCGGGCTGTCCGGGACTATTACCGCATCTGGCTGAAGCTCCCCTACGCCCGCGACAACCACGTCGGCTCCGGTGTGGTGGGAGTCAGCGAGCAGGGCCGTGCCCGTTTCGACCGATTTCCGGAGGCGATCGCGGACGACTTCTTCCTGTATCAGCGGTTCGCGGCGGGTGAGCGCAGGACTGTTGATGAGGCCGAGTTCATCGTCCGTCCCGCACGTACCGCCCGTGACCTGGTGCTGCGCAAGATCCGGGTATACGCCGGCAACATCCAGATGCGGCAGCTGGCCCTCGCTCCGGCCGCCGCGACGCCGGTGCGGGCCCGTCGGCTGCCCGACTGGCTTGCCGTGGTATGGGCCGAGCCGGCGCTGGTCACCGCTGTTCCGGCCTACGTCGCCATCTCCGGCGCGGCCCAGTTGCTGGCCCGGCGCAAGGTGCGGCGTGGGCAGCTGGGTACCTGGGAACGGGATGCCAGCAGCCGGGTGACCGGAACGGCCGCATGAGCGCGTCCGTGGGCGGGAACGCGGCCGTCGCGCGGCGGATCAACGCCCTGAAATCCGTTCTGGACCCGCGCCCCTACGCACATCTGTTCCGTATCCTGCATTTCTATTCCTACTCCCACACCCGGCAGAAGGCGCGGCTCGCGCTCGGCCGGGGCGTGCGGATGGCTCCCAACGTGTCCATCCGCAACGGCGAGCGGATCAGCATCGGCGACCACGCCCACATCGGTGAACGCTGCTACCTGTGGGCGGGCAACGACACCGGCCGCATCGACATCGGAGAGTATGCGCTGTTCGGTCCGGAGGTCTTCATCACGGCCTCCGACTACCAGATCGCCCCGGATGTTCCGGTCATGCACCAACCCAAGCGTGAACGCGACGTCCGTATCGGCCGTGACGTCTGGCTCGGTGCCCGGGCGGTCGTCACCGCCGGAGTGGAGATCGGTGACGGCTGCATCGTCGGTGCGGGCTCCGTGGTGACCCAGTCGCTGCCGCCAGACTCGATCGCGGTGGGAGCGCCGGCGCGCGTCGTCGGAAAGCGGGGCGAGAAGGAGTGACCGGTGTCGAGGTTTCCGTCCTGATCGTCTCGTACAACACCGCGGAGCTCACCGTCGGCTGCCTGGACTCCCTGCGTGAACAGACCCGGAACACCTCATATGAGGTGATCGTCGTCGACAACGCGTCGACCGACTCCTCCGCGGCGCGGATCCGTGCCGCTTTCCCGGACATCGAGGTGGTCGACTCCGGGACCAACCTCGGTTTCGGGCGGGCCGTCAACCTCGCCGCGGAACGCGCCAAAGGCGAATACCTGCTGTTGCTGAACCCGGACACCGTTGTCCTGGACGACGCGCTCGGTGCACTGCTCGCGTTCGCACGCGCCCACCCCGAACACGGCATCTACGGTGGCCGGACGCTGCGACCGGACGGCACGCTCGACCCGAGCTCGTGCTGGGGTGTTCCGACGCTGTGGAGCCTGGTGTGTTTCGGCCTGGGCCTGAGCACCTGGCGCAAGGGCTCGGCGTTGTTCGATCCGGAGTCGCTGGGCGGGTGGCGTCGGGACAGCGTCCGCGAGGTCGGTGTTGTCACCGGCTGCCTGTTGCTGGTCCGCCGGTCGGTCTTCGGCGCCCTCGGCGGTTTCGACCCCCGTTATTTCATGTACGGGGAGGACGCGGATCTCAGCGTGCGGGCCCGTCGCGCCGACTGGCGCCCAGTGATCACTCCGGACGCCACCGTCATCCACCATGTGGGTGCGTCCTCGGCCCGTCGCTCAGATAAAATGATCATGGTGATGCGGGCGAAGGTGACGTTCGTACGCGATCACTTCGAGCCGGGTGCGCGCCGGCGGAGCGCGCTCGCCCTGCTGACTCTCGGCGTGGCCGTACGGGCGACGCTGGCGGTGCTCACCGGCTGGTTGCAGGCGGTAAAAACGGTAAAGGCGACAAAATCGCTAAAGGCGGAAAAAAAGGTAGAAAAATCGGTAGAAACGGCGTCGGGGCGGACCGCGCCGACCGCCGACGCCTGGGTGGGTGTCTGGAAGGCCCGCCGTGAATGGCAACCGGGATATCCGCCGGCGCCGGTCACCGGAAAGCGGCCCGCCACGGGTTGACCGGGCTCACCACCGGGGGACCGGGGAATCCGGTCCACCGGCTCGGTACCAGGAAGTTCATGAAATCCAGGCGTGGCGGCGGGCGAATACCCGAGCCACCGGCGTCCGGGGGGCGACCGAAGGTGAACAAACGTGTCCTTATTATCGTGCAGAATCTGCCGGTACCGCTGGACCGGCGGGTTTGGTTGGAATGCCAGGAGCTTGTCCGGGCCGGTTACACGGTTTCGGTGATCTGTCCCAAGGGGCCACAGGATCCCGGTTACCAGGAGCTCGACGGCGTCCGCCTTTACAAGTATGACGCCCCGACGACCCAGCCCGGCGTCCGTGGCTACCTGGCCGAATTCGTCGTGTGCTGGTTGAAGACGGCCAGGCTGTCCGTCCGGGTGCGTCGCGAAATCGGTTTCGACGTCATCCAGGCGTGCAACCCGCCGGACACCTATGCGCTGCTCGCCGCTCCCTACAAGCTCGCCGGAGCGAAGTTCGTCTACGATCAGCACGATCTGTGCCCGGAGGTCTACCGGTCCCGGTTCGACCGCCCGTCCCCCCTCCTGCTGCGTGGCCTCTACCTGCTTGAGGGCATCACTTACCGCTTTGCCGACCACGTGATTTCGACCAACGAGTCCTACCGGCTGGTGGCGATGGGGCGGGGTGGGCGCGGCCGTGACGACACGACGGTGGTGCGCAGCGGTCCGGACACCGATCGGATGCGGCCGGGTGCGGACTCGCCGGAACTGCGTCGCGGACGGCGTCACCTCATCGTTTATCTCGGCGTAATGGGCCCCCAGGACGGCGTTGATTCCGTCCTGCACGCGCTCGACATTCTGGTCCACAAGGACAGCCGCGAGGACATCCACCTCGCCCTGCTCGGTTTCGGTGACTGCCTCGAGGATCTACGTGTGCTGTCCACCGAGCTCGGCCTGGACGACTACGTGACCTTCACCGGCAGGGCGGACGCCGCCACGATTGAGAAGTATCTGCGGACCGCCGCGGTCGGCCTCGGTCCGGACCCCGCGAACCCGCTGAACGAGGTGTCCACGATGAACAAGACCATGGAGTACATGGCCTACGGGGTTCCGGTCGTCACTTTCGACCTCATCGAGACCAGGGTGTCCGCCGGTGACGCGGCCTGTTACGTCGAACCGGGAGACCTCGAGGGGTTTGCCCGGGCTGTCACGGATCTCCTGGACGACCCCGAGCGCCGTAGCACGCTGGGCCGCAAGGGTCGGGAGCGGGCCGCCGAGGTTCTCGACTGGCGTCTGCAGGCGCCCGGATACGTCGCCGTCTATGATCACTTGTTGGGCGTCGCCCGGGCTGACGCGAAAGCGGGAACGCGACCGCGGGCGGGCCGACGGCCGGCTGCCTGGACGAAGGTGGCGGCGTCGGCCGTGGTCTCCCTGCTGGCGGGAGCCGGTGTGGTCGCCGCGGTGAGCGGCCGGTGGGACCGCCGGTAACCGTGCTCAGCAGCGGCACGGAAGTACGGACATGAACAAGTACGGACATGAATACGGTGGCCCGGGGACGCGCCCCGGGCCACCGTATTCATGAATGGTCGCTGTCCGGCATTACATCCGCCTCCGGTCTCAGGTGACCGGTGCCTGAATGACCTTTCCGCTGTCGGCGTCCACGTTGCCGGACCACTGGACACCGGCTATGCCGGCGATCCAGTTGTGGCACACGCCGTAGACCCCGTAGTTGGGGAAGTACTTTTTGCTGAGGTGGTTGTTGGTGAATTTGATATTGTCACTCGAAACGCCGGGAAGCAGACTGGAGTAGAAGATCCACGATCCGCCGGCCAGCCAGTTGTCGTCGACAGCCACGTTGTGGTTGCTGCCGAACTCGGTGCCGAGCTGGATCACGCCCGCCATGCAGTGGTCCAGGGCCATGTCGATCGTGTTGTGCCTGATCGTGATATTGCTGGTGTTGCCGAGTCCCTGCAGTCCGTCGGCGTGCTCGCACGCCGAACTGACGACGAAGTCGTGGATGTAGGAGTCCTCGATGACGTTGTTGCCATCGATGCCGCCGCCGTCACGGAAGCCGCGGATCTCCACCCGGCGGATCGTCCAGCCCCTGCCCCGGATGGCCATCTCGTCGGCCGGCTTCGGATCGTAGCTGCCCACGAACTCCGAATCCTCGACCACGACCGAGGCGTTGGAGACATCGTCGTTGTTCACGCTGACGCCGAAGGTGTCGTCGGTCGAGATGACGCTGTTCCTGATCACCACTCCGGGTGCGGAGATGATGATACGGCTCCCGCCCTTGATCCGGACGTTCTGGATGACGGTGTTGGCCTTGGTGATCTCCCGTGGGCCGGTATAGTCGGTCAGCGTCACACCGGCCGGTACCCCTGTGTTCCCGGCATTCGGGAACGTGGTGGGTGCGGCGGGCGCCGCCACGACCTGAGCCCTGGGCTGGGTCGTCGTTGAAACGCTCGGTGCGCCTGTCGCCGTAGTCACCGTGGCTGCCGCCTGTGGTGTGGCTGGTTGTGGAGACGGATCGGTGGTGGGCGTCGCGGCGAGACCGACGGAGACCGACGGTGCGGGTGTTGACGTCAGCCCCGGATCGACCGTTGGTTTACAGCCGGCGAGCCCTCCGGCTGCTGCCACAGCTGCTCCGGCGAGTAGAGGCATGAACCGTCCGCCCAGACGACGATGTGAGCCCACTGTGAATTCTCCTCCTTGAGCCGTGATTACGGCTTTGGTTCCCCCGCGATGACAGTAGCGCCGCTCCCCTACACCTACTAAGCGTAATCCTGATATTTCGTAGAGTGCTGTTGATGTGTTGCTCTGATTGATTGACGTTGCGTATCCGATGTTCTTAGATTGCGCATCTATTTTGCTAAGGATGGCAATCCTTGAGGAAGTGTAACTTTTTGCATATAATAGATCACGATAGGTGTTCTCGTGTGTCTAATAGGGCCGAAGGCAGCGCGGCCAAGCTTCTTTCTGGCTTCTTTTGTGTTCGAGGCATGGGAGACCAAGGTCCCCGGGTCGCCTGAGACTTCGGATGTGACGTTCTGGGCGGACCCGGTGGATCGGCGGTCGGATAGACGGCGCGCTGTCGGTGGGAATCGGAAAGGCCCGGTGTTGTGCGGACCGGTTCCTCGTCTGCGGCGCGGCGTCCGCTTCGGTGTTCCATGCGGTGTTAAAGATCGATATTGCATGGCCTAGCCTGTCTGTGGCGAGGGGGGAGGCCATGTATACGACTTTGCGTGACCGTCCACCAGACCCCCCGCAGTCAGGCGCATTCGGGACCGCTCCGGCGGCCATCTCCGCGGACGGGACGACCCTCGCTCACACCGAGCGGGGCGGGGCCGCTCGGCGGGTCCGCCGGGCTGTCGGTTCCACGGTGTTGCTGCTCGGCCTCACCAGCCTCCTCACCGACCTGTCGACCGAGATGGTCACCGCCGTCCTGCCGCTCTATCTGGTGGGCACGCTAGGCTTCAGCCCGTTCCAGTACGGGCTGGTGAACGGTTTCTATCAGGGTGCGAGCGTGCTCGTACGGCTGGTGAGCGGCCTGGCGTCCGACCGATGGATGCGCCACCGTGACGTCGCCGCAGTCGGGTACGCCATGTCCGCCCTTGCAAAGGGCGCACTGGTGGTGGGGGCCGCGTCCCCGGTGGTGATCTCCGGGTCGCTGGCCGGCGACCGGATAGGCAAGGGTCTGCGGACAGCCCCGCGGGATGCCCTGTTGTCACTTGCCGCTCGGGAGAGCGACCTCGGGTTCGTTTTCGGCGTTCACCGGGCGATGGACACGGTCGGCGCGATGCTCGGGCCGTTCGTCGCCTTTATGCTCCTGGCCGCGTCACCTGATTCGTATGACCTGGTCTTCGTCGTGAGCGCGTGTGTGGCGCTGATCGGCGTCGCCGTGATCGTCCTTCTGGTTGAGCGACATCCACCGGGTACGGCGGATGTCATGCCCGACGGAGACGCCACCGGTGACCCGATGGTGTCTGACCCGGTGCTGCCTGACGTTGTGGCACCTGACGCTGTGGCACCTGACGCTGTGGTACCTGGCACCGTACCGGCGCCGGCGGGCGCACCGGACGAAGACGACCTACTCGGCTATCCCACGCGCCCTCTACGGGCCGCGGTCGCTCTACTGGCCGATAGTCGCTACCGTGCGCTTGTCATCGCGGCTGTCGTCCTGTCTTTGTGCGCGATCGGTGATGGTTTCATATACCTTCGCCTCCAGCAGGAGGTGGATCTCGCGGCGTACTACTTCCCGCTGCTCGCGGCGGGGACGTCGTGCGTGTACCTCGGCTTGGCCGTTCCGCTGGGACGGATCGCCGACCGGGTCGGCCGTGCACGGATGCTGATCACAGGTTATGCGGCGTTGGTCACCGTCTACCTGGTGCTCCTCGTACCGCGGCCGGGCGTCGCGACGCTGGTCGGTTGCCTGGCGCTGCTCGGGGCCTTTTATGCGGCGACCGACGGCATCCTGCCGGCGGCCGCGAGCGCGCTGCTCCCGCCCGGGTCGCGGACCACCGGGATCGCGCTTCTGCAGACCGGCGTGACGCTCGGCCAGCTGGCGGCTTCCGTCGGGTTCGGAGCGGTGTGGACGTTCTACGGTGCCCGGCCCGCGCTCTGGCTGGCCGGTGGATCCGGAGCTGTCGGATGCGCTCTGGCGGTGGCCGTGCTCAGCCGTGCCGCGGCGTTCAGGCCAGCCAATGATGGAAAGTGAATGATGGAAAGTAAATGACGGAAGGGGCGCGGGCACAGGTGCCTGATCCAACCGGGACACGCACGCGTTCACTCAGATCGCCTCGGGCCGGCGTGCCGCGCAAGCCTGCTGCCGCCCGGAAGCCGGATGCTCCGGTGCCGCGGCAGCGCAGACGGCGTCTGCTCGTTTTCACAGCGGTTCTGGTGGTGTGTGTAGTTCTGGCTGTGGGCTACGGACTGTACGTGGCTCACCGCGACGCGACAGATCCACGCCGTTCCGCGGCATCTGCCGGGGAGAGCGGCGGGGTCCTGCTGACCGGAGAACCGAAGATTGTCTTCCGGAGCACGGCCCGGGACTCCTCCTACGGCCGAGTGTCGATGGTACCGCTGAATGATCCTGCCGGCCCCCGGGAGGTCACCTCGCTGTCGTGCGATCGGGTGGACATCGCCGGTGACGTCGGTATCTGTCTCGGCGCCGAACGTGGCGTGGTGACCACTTACAAAGCGTATCTGTTTGGTTCCGATCTTCGCCCCACCCACAGCTTCCGGGTGGCCGGTGCGCCGAGCCGGGCACGCTTGTCGCACAACGGCCATCTGGCCGCGGTCACCGTGTTCGTGTCGGGCCACTCCTACGCCGGCCCGGCCTTCTCCACCGCCACCACCCTTTATGATGTCCGTGAACAGCGCGAGCTGGGCAATCTCGAGCAGTTCGCGGTATTCCGGGACGGCCAGCGGATCAACCCGGTGGATCAGAACTTCTGGGGTGTGACGTTCGCCTCGGACGACGACACCTTCTACGCGACGTTCGCGACCGGCGGCACCACCTACCTGGTCCGTGGCAGCATCCGGACGAAGCAGGTGCACGCTCTCACGACCAATGTGGAGTGCCCGTCGCTGTCGCCCGACGGCACCCGCATCGCCTTCAAACAGCGGGTCACCGGGAACGACGGCCCGGTGCAGTGGCGGGCAACCGTGCTCGATCTGAAGACGATGCAGCGCACGGAGCTGGCGGACAAGCGCAACGTCGACGACCAAATCGCCTGGTTCGACAACGACACGGTCGCCTACGGGTTGCCACGGGACGGGAGCGCGGCCGCGACCACCGACACCTGGGTCGAGCCGGCGGCCGGTTCAGGCGCGCCGCGCATCCTCGTCTCGCAGGCATGGTCGCCGGCTGTGGTCCGCTGAGCGGGGACTACAGCTGTGCCGCTCGCAGCCGCCGATCACCATCTGAAGACGACCTTACGGGCGTCGAACGCCTCGGCATAGCGGGTACCACACTCGACCCCGCGCAGCCGCAACATCGCCCGGAAGGTCTCCTCGTCGAACCAGGGTTTGTCCTTCTGACTGGGGAAATGCTGGGTGATGTGCGCGAGTTTGGCCGTGACGGTCTCCTCGGACAGCGGAACGTACAAGGAGGGCTGCATCATGTCGCCGTCCCATTTGGGGATTTCGTAGCTGAGGATCAGCGTCCCGCGAAATGCCTGCCAGGCGAGCTCCGCGAGAGTCCGGTGGTCCTGATGTGCGTCCGACAGGGACGGTGCAAAGACGACATCCGGGCTGACCTGGCGGGCGATCTGGAGCAGTACCTCCTTCACGCCGCCCCATTCCCGCGGCAGAAAGCCGTCACGGACCTCGTGCAGGTGCAGGGAGCCCAGCGAGGTCCCCAGCAGGTCCCGGGCGCTGCTTTCGGCCTCGTTACCCCGCTCGCCCGAGCTGGCGAAGACCACCCAGTGCACGGACGCGGTCGGGTGTTGTGCAAGGAGTTGGACAATCGTGCCGCCCGCGCCGATCTCCACGTCGTCCGCGTGCGCGCCGAGAGCGAGTATCCGGTAGCCATGTCCGTCAGCGGGCCGTCCGGCGGTCATCTCCAACATCGGCGGCTACCTCCCGGCCGTGGGAGGGTCGCTGTGCGGCGGCTGGTCGTCGCCCATCCGCATGTTGAAGCGCTCGATTTTCACCAGTACCCACCTTTCACCCGATGGATCTTGCCTTCGGCGGAACGACCACGATGACGCATCGACTCCGCTTTTCGGAGAACCTGCCACGACACCCGGGCAGGTGGGGGCGGAACGAGAGAACTGGTTGTCGGGTCGGGAAGTCATTTCAGGTCTGCTCACAAGGCACGATTCACCGCCAACTCCGCCGGCGGTGGTGATGAGGCGGGGGACGACCTGCCGTTCGGGTTTTGGTCACCCGGCGGGTCGCTTCCGGACGAGAAAATGCCGAACCCCGCCGAGAGCCACGTCCGGTGGGAATCGGCGGTGGACGGGTCGTCCGCGACAACGCTGATCTCCAGCGGGTCGGGACGACCGCCGCGGATCAGTTCGTCGAGCCCGGTTCCGATCACGACCGCCTCGCGGTACGCGGGAACGACGGTCACCGGCGGCCGGCTTTCGGGATCCTGCCCTTCTTCGACGGGTCGACTGCGACTTTTCCAGGCCGTGCACAGCGGGTGCAGAGCGTGACCGCATATTGCCATTACTCTTTGTAAGGTAATCGTGACGCCGTGTTCATAGGGGCGCACTCCGGGCATGGCAACCACCGTAGCCCGTGCCCTGAAACCATCCCAGGCCTGTCTGGTGGATCTTCAATCGCGCGGATCGGCGCCCAGACGACCAATATCCGCCAGACAGAGCCCGGCGACCCGGGGACCTGGGCCTCCCGGACGGCTCGTCCGGGTCGCCTGCTGGGTACGGTCTCCTGTCAGCAGGA
Source organism: Candidatus Protofrankia californiensis (assembly GCF_900634715.1). Taxonomy (GTDB): domain Bacteria; phylum Actinomycetota; class Actinomycetes; order Frankiales; family Frankiaceae; genus Protofrankia; species Protofrankia californiensis. The sequence goes on from NZ_CAAAFO010000023.1 coordinate 135,048, forward strand.
GGGTTGGGGGTCGTGGGAGGACATGCCGATGAAGGTGCTCGTCACCGGTTCGGAGGGCTATCTGGGTTGTCTTGTCGCGCCTGAGCTGATGCGTGCCGGTCACGAGGTCGTCGGCCTGGACACCGGGTACTACCGGTCCGGCTGGCTCTACCGCGGTGGTGGCCACACTCCGTACACCCTCGACAGGGACCTCCGGCAAGTGACCCTGCGTGATCTTTCGGGCATGGACGCGGTCGTGCACATGGCCGAGCTGTCGAACGATCCTCTCGGTGAGCTCGCGCCGGAGGTCACCGAGAGGATCAACCACGCTGGATCTGTCCGGCTGGCGAGGCTTGCCAAGCAGGCGAGTGTGTCGCGTTTCGTGTATATGTCGTCATGCAGCGTGTATGGGGTGGCTGAGGATGTGGATCTCACCGAGACGTCGCCGGTCAACCCGCAGACTCCGTACGCGCGGTGCAAGGTTCTCGTCGAGCGGGACGTCACGGCCCTGGCCGACGACGGTTTCTCGCCCACCTTCATGCGG
>NZ_CAAAFO010000023.1:135936-136442 GCF_900634715.1 Candidatus Protofrankia californiensis
CCGCTGGTTCATGCTCTCGACATTGCCAAGGCCGTCCGGTGCGTGTTGGCCGCACCGCGTGACGCCGTCCACAACGAGGTGTTCAACGTCGGTAGCAGCGTCCAGAATTACCAGGTGAAGGAGATCGCGGACATGGTTGCGAGCGTGTTCACGGGCTGCCGGCTGAGCTTCGGCGACAACGGTGACGACAACCGCAGCTATCGGGTCGACTTCAACAAGATCGATACTGCTCTTCCCGGTTTCTCCTGTGACTGGGACGCTTCGCGGGGGGTGCGGCAACTCCATGATCTCTTCGCGCACGTCCGGCTCGACAGTGAAACGTTCACCGGCCGTGGGCACACCCGGATCAGGCAGCTTCAGTACCTGATCGAGACCGGCCAGGTCGACAGCGATCTTTTCTGGACGTGCTAGGGGGCCAAAGGCGGCGCGATCATGCTTTCTCGCGCCCGGGGTTCCTGCCGGAGCCGGGGTTCCTGCCGGAGCGGCGAAGCCGATCCGGGAGGTCC
>NZ_CAAAFO010000023.1:136754-142415 GCF_900634715.1 Candidatus Protofrankia californiensis
TGACCCAGGTCCTCGGGTCACTGACGAGTACCGGAGGCTTTGGATGGTTGTCAGAACCGGCCGGGCTCGCCGGCGTGTTCGTGGTGGACGCCTGGCTACCGCTTGCCTGATCTCCGACCGCTGCCGGTTGACTGATTCCTCACAGCCACTGACCTCGTCAGAAACCTCGGACAAGCCACTATCATGACTTCCCGAGCAGGCTGCGAGCGGGTCGTGACATGCCCGATGGCAGCATGCCCCATGGCGAGTCTAATCGCTCCGGTCAGCAATTCCCGTGATGGGCGCCACGTTGTTCGTACGAGCGTTTCATCTTTTCTTCCGGTACGTTCCTGTACGCCATGTCGATCCGGTGGAAAACCCGTCCAGTGACCATTGCTCTTGGTGGACACGCCAGTGACCGTCGCTTTCGGTGGACACGGCGGTCGATCTTTGCGTGGACCGCAATTACCGATCACGGCTAATTGCTGATCAGAACCGATCAGAACCAGGTGCCGATCGAAAGCCAGGTAGGGGATCGCATGTCAGTCGAGTCCGTTGGTCAGGCACAGATCCGAGCGCAGGTGGCGGCTGTACCGGTCGAGACCTGTCGCTCGTGCGGTGGGCTGCCGCCACGCCCGTTCCTCTCCCTGGGCCGGACTCCGATCGCCAACCGGCTGCTGCGGCCCGACGACCTCACCGAGCCCGAGCCCGTCTTCCCCCTCGAGGTCGGTTTCTGCGAGTCCTGTGCCCTGGTCCAGCTCACCCACGCCCTACCGGTGGAGGAGATTTTCGACGCCGGCTACCCGTACTTCTCATCGTTTAGCGACACGCTCTGCCGGCATGCCGACAAGCACGTGAGGGACCTGATCGCCAGTCGCAACCTCGGCCCCGACAGCCTGGTCGTGGAGATCGCAAGTAACGACGGCTATCTGCTGCGGGCGTTCGTCGAGCGCGGGATCCCGGTGCTCGGCATCGAGCCGTCGCCCGGGCCCGCGTCCGCCGCCCGCGAGATCGGCGTGCCGACTCTCGCGGAGTTCTTCGACGCCGAGCTTGCCCGGTCACTCGTTGCCCAGGGGCTGCGCGCGGACGTCATCATCGCCAACAACGTACTGGCACACGTCCCCGACCTGAACGGCTTCGTCGAGGGCATGTCCGTCCTGCTCGCCGACGACGGGATCGTCGAAGTGGAGAACCCGGGCGTCGGGGCGCTGCTCGATCACACCGAGTTCGACACCGTCTACCACGAGCACTTCTGCTATTTCTCCACCATCGCCGTGGATGCGTTGATGCGTCGTCACGGTCTGTACTTGGCAGGGGTGGAGGAGTTCCCCGAGCTCCATGGCGGCACGCTGCGCTGGCGGCTGAGCCAGGCCGAGACGCCCAACCCACGGGTGCGCGAGTACCTCGACAGCGAGCGCGCCGCCGGTCTGGACACCTTCGACCGGTACGCAAGCTTCGCCGACGACGTGCGTGAGCTGCAGGACGAGCTGCTGAACCTCCTGCGTGAGCTGCGCGCGCACGGGCGGAGCGTGGCTGCCTACGGCGCCGCGGCCAAGGGGGCCACACTGCTGAACTCCAGCGGTATCACCACCGATCTTGTGCAGTACGTGGTCGATCGCAACGTCCATAAGCAGGGCAAGTACATCCCGGGCGCGCGCACGCCGATCCTCGACCCCGCTGTCCTGGCCCAGCGCCAGCCGCATTACCTGCTCCTGCTGGCCTGGAACGTCAGAGACGAGATCATGGATCAGCAGGCTGCGTTCGCCCGTAGGGGCGGCAAGTTCATCGTGCCGGTTCCCCGACCGGTTGTGTGCTAAGGGCCGAAGGCGGCGCGATCATGCTTTTTCGCGCTTGAGTTTCCTGCCGGATCCGGGGTCCGGAAGCCGATCTGGGAGGTCCTGGAAGCTTCGAATTACTGAGAGCAATCTGATGGTGACCGATCCCGGCCTATGGGAGCTTGCCGAGCGGACTTCGCGGTCGGAGCACACGGGATTGCCGCCGGAGTGAGGCATCGGGCGTGGCCGGTGGGGCCGCAGGCCGCACTCCGATCCGGATCGATGATCCGTGCCCCTATCGCCGGACGCTCTTACTTGTGGCATTCTAGGCTTACGTTTGTTACTTTTTGTGATCACCTATGCTCACCAATTGGTTCCGTTGGTCCGGAAACGTGTGGCCGGTGCACCGTGTACTTTCAGTGGCTAAGGACGGTGCGGTCATCGGGTTTCTCGCGCTCGGGGTTCCTGTCGGATCCGGGGGGTTCGGGAGGCCCCGAGGAATCCAGGGGGCTGCGATGTTTGCGCAGGACCGGTGGTACGGGGGCGTCCGCCTCCTCCGTTTCCCCGCGTTCTCCGGTGATCTTGCGTTCTCTCGCGGGTTGGGGAGGAGGCTCCGGTGAGCAGAGCCGCCCAGCCGCGCGCCGAGACGGAGCGAGGTCTTCCCAGGGTGTCGCTGCTGCGGATCCTCAGGCGCCGGTGGCTGGCGATCGTCCTCGCGGTCATCGCCGGTACGGCTTTCGTGCTCATCGTGAGCAAGCAGCAGGCCCCTCAGTTCGAGGCAACCGGCCGGGTGTTCCTGAACACCTCCGACGTGGCGTTCGGCGGCGGCTCGGACTCGGTCGACGCCACCCGGGTCGTCCAGACGCAGGCCCAGCTCGCAGGCTCCACCGCAGCACTGGATCTGATCTCCAAGCAGCTGAAGGTGCCGTGGCGCACGGTGGCCAAGCAGGTGAAGGTCACTGCGTCCGACGAGGGTTACTTCTTCACGATCGCCGGCAGGGACAGTACCGAGGAGAAGTCGGTACGTCTCGTCCAGGTCGCCGAGGCTGCCTATCAGCAGCTCCTCGCCCAGTACGGAGTGAACGGCAGCAGCACGGTCAACAAGCTGACGGAGCGGCGTGACGAGATCTCCCAGAACCTCAGGCAGCTGGAGGCACAGCGGGCCGCACTGCCGAGGAAGGCCGACGGCCAGGCTCTCGCCGCCCAGATCAGCAACCTCGACGCGCAGGTCACCGAATTCAACCGACGGATCTCCGAGGTCCAGGTCAACGCCGCTCTGAGCGCGGCTTCGGTGACTCTCGCGGAGTCCGCACACTCGGTCGGCCAGGTCACCCCGAAGCTGTTCCGTAACGTGCTCGCCGGTGCCCTGGCCGGCCTGCTGCTGGCGGTGGTCGTGGTCTGGTGCGCCTACCTGCGCCGGCCGACGGTTCTGGACGGCCGGGCCGCGGCCGACGTCCTGGGTGTCCCGCTGATCGCGGACATTCCCGGCGGGCGTGGCGGCGGCCTGCCGACCGACAGGCTTGTCGCCGCCATGTCCTCGGTGCTGGCGCCGACCGGGAAGGTCATCGCCCTTACCCCGGCCGGGCCGGGCGACCTGGCGCCCGATCTGGTCGCGGCGGTGTCGGCGAACTGGTCGGACGACCAGGGAATCGTGCTGATCCTGGATGCCTCGCCTGCTCCGGACGTCCGCGGGGCCCTGGAACGCCTGCCGCCGGCTGTATCCGGTGAGCTTCCCCGGTGGGCCCATGAACCGACCTGCATGGCGCGTTCGTCCGGTGGTGGCAACGGCCATCTGCTGTACAACCGGGTCGCACCGGCCCGGGCGGCCCGGCCCGGCGGTCTCGCACCCATCCTGGCGGACCGGGCGCCGGTCGTCGATCTCGTCATCGTGTTGACCCCGGCTCTTGTCGATCTTCCGATGACGGCGGCGTCCGCCATGCAGGCGGATGCCGTCATCGTGGTCGCAACCGGCGAAACGCGGATCAAGGAGCTGTCGCGGGTCCTACGGGACTGGCCGGCGCTGTCCGAGCGGATGGTGGGTGTGGTTCACGACGGACGTCCGGGCCTGCGCCGGTCCACCGACCGTGGTGCTGCTTCGTCACGGGGCGTTTCGTCGCCGGCTGCCGTCGCACGTGTTGCCCCGTCACCGGGCGCGTCACGCGGAGAGGCTGCTGTCGGTTCCGCCAACACCACGGTGAGCCGCGGTGCCGCACCGGCAGGCCCGGTGTCCCGGCCACTGGTGGATGCTGCGCGCCGCACGACCGCCGACGCGGAGGCCACCGACCGCTATGCCCGTCCCACCGGCAAGCAGAGTTAGTGGTTTGCCGGTAGTGGTTTGCCGGCCTGACCTGACCTGACCTGCTCCGGTCCGTCCTCGCCGTCCTCGCCGTCCTCGCCGCCGTGATCCTCGCGCTGACCGCCTGGCAAGTGACGCCAGCCGGTTCTGGATCAGGGTTCGAAGGCCGGGTCATTCGGTCAGGCCGGCGGTGACAACGCCCTGTTCGTCGCAAAGATGCACGAGGCCTTTGCGCGCAATGCCGACGTACTTGCCTACGAAGCGTATTTCAATGAGGATCAAGTGGGTGACGTACGATCAGCTCTGATCAATCCGACTGTCAACCGCTGGCTGCCAGCGAGTACAAACGTCTCTGGTAGGGCGTCTGCGGTGGCGCTGGCCGACCCCCGCCCGCGCGGTCGGCCAGGTGGAACACCAGGTGGAAGACTGCTGTCCGGGCCTGCTGCCACCCTCGCCCGCTTCGCTGTCAGGCTCGGCTGTGTCGCGGTGAGCGCCACCTCCTGGGTGTGCCGATTCCCCGGCGCGTAAAATAGGGGAAACGCGGTCGTGTGCGTCGGGCGCTGTCCCGTGGGGAACGGTCCGGTACGCGAAGAGCGGCCCAGTTCGTGACACTGTGTGTCCATCTGTACTTTGCCGTCTGTTTGTAATGTGCGCTGTTCCCGAGAGGTTCGGACGCTCTTATGACCCTCGCCCCGCTGTTGGACGCCCTTACCGCCACCCCAGGTGCGGATCCGGCCCTGGCACGCGCGGTCGCCGCAGTCGGTGAACCCCGGCTGGACCTGTCGGCTCCGGCTGCGCTGCGACCGTTCGCCGCCGCCGCGCTCGCGGTCCGGGCCGGGCGGACGGTACTGGCCGTCACCGCCACCGGACGGGAAGCTGACGATCTTGCCGCGGCGCTGTCGAGCCTGATCGATCCGCAGACGGTCGCGGTGTTCCCGAGCTGGGAGACCCTGCCGCACGAACGGCTGTCCCCACGAGCCGACACGGTCGGACTCCGCCTCGCCGTGTTGCGCCGGCTCGCCCACCCCGACAGCACGGGCAAGCCGCCGCTGTCGGTTGTGGTGGCGCCGGTGAGGGCCGTCCTCCAGCCCCAGGTCGCCGGCCTCGGCGATCTCGAACCGGTGGGGTTGAGCGTCGGTGACAGCGCCGACCTCAACGAAATCGTGGACAGGCTTGTCGGCGTCGCCTACCACCGGGTGGACCTGGTGGAGCGGCGTGGCGAGATCGCGGTGCGCGGTGGCATCCTCGACGTCTTCCCGCCGACCGAGGAGCATCCGCTGCGGGTGGAGTTCTTCGGTGACGAGGTCGAGGACATCCGGCCGTTCTCGGTAGCCGACCAGCGGGCGCTGACCGATCCTTCCGACAGCCAGGACGGCCGGCGCCGGCTGTTCGCACCGCCGTGCCGTGAACTGCTGCTCACCCCGCAGGTCCGGACCCGGGCCCGCGAGCTGGCGCGGCTGCATCCCGAGCTCCTCGACATGCTCGACAAGATCGCGGACGGTATTCCGGTGGACGGCATGGAGGCGCTCGCGCCGGTGCTCTCCGACGAGATGGTGCTCATGCTCGACGACCTGCCCGCCGGCACGCATGTGCTGGTGTGCGACCCCGAAC
>NZ_CAAAFO010000023.1:142774-152248 GCF_900634715.1 Candidatus Protofrankia californiensis
GTTCGGTGGCGCCGGTGTCACCATCGACGACCGACCAGGCAGCAATCGGTTCGGCGACGGCCGGTTCGGCGATTACCGGGGGCAGGACGGCGTCGCAGGCGAGGAGGATCTCGACGACCACTCGGTGCTCTCCAGCCTGCGTCCAGCCATCGCCTACCATGGCGACACCGCCAGAGCACTCGCTGACATCAAGGGATGGCTCGCCGATTCCTGGCGTGTTCTGCTGATTACCGAGGGGCATGGTCCCGCCCAGCGGCTTGTCGAGCTGCTGCGGGACGCCGATCTGGGCGCTCGCCTCGCCGAGGACGCCGATCTTGCTCGTGGCGTCGCCACGGTCACCTGCGGTCAGCTGGGTACCGGCTTCACCAGCGACCTGCTGGGGATCGCGGTCCTGACCGAAACAGACCTCGCCGGCCAGCGTGGCGTGACCACCCGTGACATGCGCCGGATGCCGCACCGGCGCCGCAAGGGCATCGACCCGCTTGCGCTGCGCTCCGGCGACCTGGTCGTCCACGACGCCCACGGGGTCGGCCGTTACGTCGAGATGGTGACACGAACCGTTGCCGGTGCCACCCGGGAGTACCTCGTCCTCGAGTATGCGAAGGGTGACCGCCTGTACGTCCCGACCGACCAGCTCGAACAGGTCACCCGTTATGTCGGGGGGGAGGGCCCGAGCCTCGACCGGATCGGCGGTGCCGACTGGGCCAAGCGCAAGGGACGTGCCCGCAAGGCCGTCAAGGAGATCGCCGGTGAGCTGATCCGCCTGTACAGCGCGCGGATGGCCGCGCCGGGATACGCCTTTGGCCCGGACACCCCGTGGCAGCGGGAGCTGGAGGACGCCTTCCCGTTCCGGGAGACTCCCGACCAGCTCTCGGCCATCGAGGAGGTCAAGGCCGACATGCGCAAACCCGTCCCGATGGACCGGGTCATCTGCGGCGACGTCGGCTACGGCAAGACCGAGATCGCGGTGCGCGCGGCTTTCAAAGCGGTGCAGGACAGTAAGCAGGTCGCCGTACTCGTTCCGACGACACTGCTTGTCCAGCAACATTTCCAGACATTCTCTGAGCGGTATGCCGCGTTTCCCGTGAACGTACGGGCGGTGTCGCGCTTCAATTCCGCGTCCGAGCAGAAGGCCGTGCTGGACGGGCTTGCCGAAGGCAGTGTCGACGTGGTGATCGGAACTCATCGACTGCTGTCGTCCGGATCCCATTTCAAGGATCTCGGCCTGGTGATCGTCGACGAGGAGCAGCGTTTCGGCGTCGAACACAAGGAATACCTGAAGAAGATGCGGACCGCGGTGGACGTGCTCACCATGAGCGCCACCCCGATCCCGCGGACGCTGGAAATGTCGATCACCGGCATCCGGGAGCTGTCGACCATCGACACCCCGCCGGAGGAGCGGCATCCGATCCTGACCTTCGTCGGCCCGAGTGACAACCGGCAGGTCGCCGCCGCGATCCGCCGCGAACTGCTGCGGGAGGGGCAGGTTTTCTTCATCCACAACCGGGTGGAGTCGATCGACGCGGCCGCAGCGAGGCTGCGTGATCTCGTTCCCGAGGCGCGCATCGCCACCGCGCACGGCCAGATGGCCGAGGACGCCCTCGAGCAGGTGATGGTCGCGTTCTGGGAAAAGAAGTTCGACGTTCTGGTATGTACCACGATCGTCGAGTCCGGGCTGGACATCTCCAACGCCAACACGCTCATCGTGGAACGCGCCGACGTGTTCGGGCTGTCCCAGCTGCACCAGTTGCGGGGGCGCGTGGGTCGGGGCCGGGAACGTGCTTACGCCTATTTCCTGTATTCTCCGGACAAACCACTCACCGAAACCGCGCACGACCGGCTCGCCACGATTGCCCAGCATTCCGACCTCGGTGCCGGAATGGCCGTGGCCATGAAGGACCTGGAGATTCGCGGGGCGGGCAACCTGCTCGGCGGGGAACAGTCCGGGCATATCGCGTCGGTCGGCTTCGACCTCTACGTGCGGATGGTCGGTGAGGCCGTTGCCAACTTCAAAGGCACCGCGGTCGAGGAACCTCCCGAGGCCAAGGTCGAACTCCCGGTGAACGCGAGCCTGCCGCATGATTACGTCCCCAGCGAGCGGCTGCGCCTGGACGCCTACCGGCGTCTGGCCGCCGCCGCTTCGGACGACGACATCGCCGAGGTCCGCGCTGAGCTTCTCGACCGTTACGGGATGCTGCCCGAGCAGGCCGAGAACCTGCTGGCGGTCGCATCCCTGCGGGTACTGGCCCGCCGCCACGGCGTCACCGAGATCACCGTGGCGGGCCGTCAGATCCGGTTCGCTCCGCTGGAGCTGCGCGAAAGCCAGACCATGCGCCTCCAACGGCTGTACAAGGGAGCCGTGGTCAAGCCGGCGGTACGGACGATCCTCGTGCCGGCACCGGCAGAGACCCCCCGCATCGGTGCCCGCCCGTTGCGTGACCGTGCCATCCTTACCTGGGCTGCGGGCCTGCTGGAAGCGGTCGCGGGTGACTCGGTCGCGGCAGCGGCTACGGCCGCATCCCGCTGACCCGCCGGCTGCCCGTCCCGCCCGCCGCACGGGCGGGACGCGGGCGGGAATCGCCTTCCGGCCGGGCTTCGGCCGGGATGTGACGGGTCGGCACGCACGAGTGGACGGAGCGGACGGAATGGACGGAGTGGACCGGGTGTGCGCGGCGGGCAGCGAGTCGATACGGTCACAGCCGTGAAGCCCCGTTCTGTCGCTCGCCGTGTTCTTGCCGGTGTGGCGTTGGTGGTCCTTACCGCGTCCGCATGCACCACTCATGCGGGCTCCGCCGCACAGGTCGGCGATGAGACGATCAAGACCTCGACCCTGCGTGACGTCGTCGATCGCGGTCTGGCCGCCAGCCGGTTGGCCGGTGCGACCGGCCAGGCCGACGACCGCACCGCCCAGGCCGTCGCGCCGATCGAACGCGGCGAGCTGCAGCGGCGCGCGCTCACCACGCTCGTCCAGCTCAACCTGCTCGAGCGGGAGGCCCACAGCCTCGGGGTCACAGTGACCGACCAGGACCTCGACGCTTACTACCAGGCGTACGGCCTGCTCCAGTTCGGCAGCGTCGCGGCCTTCGAGCAGCGGGCGGCGCAGAGTGGCATAGCCCGCCAGGACCTGCGGGCTGCCGCGCGTTCCAACGTCCTCGAGCTGGCGATCACCGACCGGCTGACCCCGGATGCGGTCGCGTCTGAAAAACAGGCCCGCGACGTCTACGACAAGATCGTCAAGCAGGTCGGGAAGATTCCGCTGAGTTTCGCCCAGGCCCAGCCCTACCTCGTCCGGTGGTTGGCCGAGGAGCAACGCAACCCCGTCCTGCACACGAAACTTCGCGAGGTCGTGGACCGGGAACCGGTCTCGATCAACCCGAGGTTCGGCAGCTGGGACTCCGCCCAGCTCGCGGTGATTGCCGCGGATGTCTCGGTTGCGACGACGCCGGCGCCCGAGCCGCCGCTGGGCTCGGGAATCTCGATAGGCCAGTGAATTACTTCCAGCCGACGTTCCCGAACAACCGACGTTGTCGAAGCGGTGGTCCGGCCGTGCTGGTGACAGTCAACGCGATCGCGGTCGTCCGGTGACCGCGAGTATCGCCGTCGTCGTGACGAGCCCCCGGGTCGCACCCGGGTTGCTCGACGTCGGCACCTGGGACCTGCTGCGCACCGCCGGTGCGGTCTGTTGCGGATCGGTCGACCATCCCCAGCGCGCCGCCCTCGTCGCGGCGGGCATTCCGGTCGAGGTTGTGGCAGACGCGGGCTCGGATGCTCCCGCTGCCGTCGAGGCGCTGCGAAAGCGCGCCTGCGCCGACCCGTCCCGACCCGTGGTGTGGCTCGCGGCCGCGGGCGGCGGGACGCTTCGGATCGGTGAAACGGCTCGGGCCGGTGAGGCTGCTCGTGCCGGCGAGACGCTTCGGGCCGGTGAGGTGGCTCGGGCCGGCGAGGCGGAGCCGACCGGTGACCGGGAACTGCTTGACGTGCTCGCCGCCTCGGCCGGTGTGGACCTCACCGTGACGGTTGTCGAGGGATCGCGTGACCTGCCCGGTGCCAGGCTCCTGGACGCGGTCGCCGTGATGGACCGCTTGCGCTCTCCCGGCGGCTGTCCATGGGACGCCGAGCAGACCCATACCTCGCTCGCCGCCTACCTGTTGGAGGAGGCGTACGAGGCGTATCAGGCGATCGAGGACGGCAACCACGCCGACCTGCGCGAGGAGCTCGGCGATGTGCTCATGCAGGTGCTGTTCCACGCCCGGATCGCAGCCGAGGGCAACGGGCGGGCCGACGGCACGGGTGACGGCGGGGCCGCCCGGGACGAGACTGGCCGCAACGGCGCTGCGGCCCGGGAGGCGGCCTGGGACATCGACGACGTGGCCGCGGGCCTGACCGACAAGCTCGTCCGCCGGCATCCGCATGTCTTCGGGTCGGTGACGGTGGACGGCGCCGCCGCCGTCGAGACGAACTGGGACAGGATCAAGGACGTCGAGAAGGGCCGCCGGTCGGTCACCGAAGGCGTCCCCCTGTCCCAACCGGCGCTCGCGCTGGCGGCAAAGCTGCAGAAGCGCGCGGTCAAGGTCGGCGTTCCGCTGGATCTCGTCCTCGGCGCGGGCCGGCCGTCTCCCGCCGAGGCGGTTGCCGGCCTGGCCGGTGACCTGGCCCGGGCCACGGACCGTCCGCCTACCCCAGCCGGGACGCCGGCCGAGACGATGATCGGCGATCTGCTGTTCGCGGCCGTGGTGCTGGCACGGCAGGCCGGGGTCGATCCCGAAGCGGCTCTGCGGACGTCCGCACGACGTTTCCGGGACACCCTCACCACCGCTGAGGACGCCATCCGCACTGCCGGCCTGGACGCCCGGGACGCCGACGCGGACTCCTGGCGCACACACTGGCCGTCAGCAGACGAAATCCCGGCCGGCTGACGTACCCCAGCTGGTCAAGAGGGCCAAAGGCGACGCGATCATGTCCCTTTCGCGCTGCCGAGGCCCAGGTCCCCGGGTGGTTCAGTCGCGTGGACGGGGTTCCTCGGAACGCTCCGGAAGGTCTCGACCACGTGGGTGGAGCATGCCATGACCGTTGCGCGTAGCCTCACTCCATGGCAGGAAGCACTGCGCGGCAGGCGCTGGCGGGCGTCCATCGTTTGTATGCGCGGCGGTCCGCGCCGATCCTCCTCGAGCTCGACCTCACCGTGGATCCGGTCGAAGGGATACCCGGCGATCCGGTGAGTGCGGCTCTGACGCGGCGCCGCCAATCCCTGCGAGCCATCGTGGACGGGCTGCGTCGGGCCCAGGACGATGACCGGGCGTCCACGCTCATCGCCCGGATCGCCCCCTGCGGGATGCCGCTCGCGCGGGTTCAGGAGATACGCGACGCGGTCATCGCCTTCCGGGAGGCCGGCGGAACCGCCTTCGCCTACGCGGACGCGTTCGGCGAGTTCGGCGGCGGGACCGTCCCGTACTACCTTGCCTGCGCGTTCGACCAGATCTGGCTGGCGCCACCGGGTGATCTGGGCCTGACCGGGGTGGCCCTGGAAACACCGTTCCTGCGCGACGCCCTGGACCGGCTCGGAATCGAGATTCAGGTCGGGCAGCGCCACGAGTACAAGAACGCTGTCAACACGTTCGTGGAACGCGATTTCACCGCTGCGCACCGCGAGGCCAGCGAGCGGATCGTCGCGTCCAGCCTGTCCATGATTATTGACGGCATCGCCACCGGCCGCGGCCTGTCACCGGGGCAGGTCCGTGAACTGATCGACAACGCGCCGCTGTCCGCCGAGCAGGCCCGGCGTGCCGGCCTGGTCGACCGGTTGGGTTATCGGGACGAGGTGTACGCCGCCGCCAGGTCCCACGCCCGCCGGACCGCGGGCAGCAGCGCCGGCCGTGAGACGGGCGACAGCGCCGGTGGCGATGTGGGCGCCAGCAGTGACGTCGAGGCCGGTGCGGACACCGCGGGCGGGGATGACCGCGACGGCGTGTCCCTGATGTACCTCTCCCACTACCGCCGGGTGGCGCTGCGCCGGGAGGCGTCCCGGCTGCGCGTGCCCGCCCCGGTACTCCACCGGGGTCTGCCGTCGTCGAAGCCGGGCGGGAAGGCTGTCCGGCACGGGGTCGAACGGCACAAGGTGATCGCCGTCATCCACGGGACCGGGCCGGTGCTGCTCGGTCGCGGCGGGCGCGCGCCGTTCGGGGGTCCGGTGATGACCTCGGACGCCCTCACCGCCGCCTTCCGGGCGGCAGGCCGCGACGACGACGTTGCCGCGGTCGTGTTCCGGGTGGACAGCCCCGGCGGCTCGTACGTGGCCTCCGACCTGATCCGGCGGGAGGTCGAACGGTTCCAGGCGACCGGACGTCCGGTGGTGGTCTCGATGGGCTCGGTGGCGGCCTCCGGCGGGTATTTCGTCGCGCTCGGAGCGGACGCGATCGTGGCGCATCCGGGCACCCTCACCGGGTCCATCGGGGTGTTCGGCGGCAAGCAGGTCGTCCGCGAACTGCTGGACAAGGTCGGCGTGCGCTTCGGTGCGGTCGCCGAGGGAGAGAACGCGCTGATGACCTCCCCGCGGCGTGAGTTCAGCCCGTCCGAACGCAAGAAGCTGGACGAGTTCCTGGACCGGATCTACGAGGACTTCGTCACCAAGGTCGCCGTGGGCCGGAGGATGTCGCCGGAGGCTGTGCACGAGGTCGCTCGAGGACGGGTGTGGACAGGCGCCGACGCCCGTGAGCGCGGCCTCGTGGACGTCCTCGGGGGGCTTTCCCAGGCATGCGAGCTGGCCTGGGAGAAGGCCGGCCAGCCCGCGTCGGTGACCCCGCGGCTGCGTGTCCTGCCGAAGCCGGCGCTGGTGGACAGGCTGCGTCCACCGCGCTCCAGTGAGGAACCCGCGGCTGCCGGGACGGGCGGGGCGCCCCTGAGCGGTCTGTCCCTGACCGGTCCGCCTTTGACCGCTCTGCCCTTGGCCGGCGCGGTGGTTCTGGGAGCGTCACTGGAGTTGATGGCGCAACGGGTCATCGGCGGGGCGTATGCCACTGTCGGTGGTGAGGCATTCGCCGCCGGCTGGGGTCCGCTGGCGGTGGCTGCGGCCCGGGCGGGCCTGCCGGTCGGCGGTCCGCTGCTGATGCCGCCGCTGGGCTGTGTCACCTGACCGGCCCAAAAAGTCCCTGACCGGCCGATAAGCTCCCTGACCAGCCAGAGATCACTGATCGGGCGAAAGCGGCGCGATCATGTTCTTTCCGCGTCGCCCGCGACAGGCCCGGCGTGATCGGCCGCAGTACCGGTGGTACGACCTGCTTTCGGCGGCGTCGGCAGGGCAGGTCGCCTCTGGACCCCCTTGTCGTGGCGCCGACGGCGGCTTCGTCATCGCGCACTGGACCGGCTTTCGTGTCCGACGTGGCGTGCCGAAGGTGCGTGTCGTGAGCGCGGTGGCGATAGTCTCGGCCGGGTCGTATTTCGTAGGCGCTGCCGATGCCCGCCCTGTCGCACCAGTAGCGTTTTAGTCGGACGTGTCCGTTCGGATGTGCCACACCGGAGGTCGAGGCCCGTGCCGTCCATCGAGGCTGTAGAAGCTCGCGAGATCCTTGACTCGCGGGGCAACCCGACCGTCGAGGTCGAAGTCGTCCTGGAAGACGGCACACTCGGCCGCGCCGCCGTACCGAGCGGCGCGAGCACCGGAGCTTTCGAGGCCGTCGAGCTGCGGGACGGCGACGACCGCTATGGCGGCAAGGGCGTACGTAACGCGGTGGCCGCCGTGATCGACCGGATCGGCCCCGAGATCGTGGGGTTCGAGGCCACTGAGCAGCGGATCCTCGACCTGGCTCTCCTGGACCTCGACGGGACGCCGGACAAGTCCGCCCTGGGTGCGAACGCGCTGCTCGGGGTCAGTCTGGCGGTCGCCAAGGCCGCGGCCAAGGCGTCCGACCTGCCGCTGTTCCGTTATCTGGGCGGGCCGGGCGCGCACCTGCTGCCGGTGCCGCTGATGAACGTCGTCAACGGTGGTGCGCACGCCGACACCAACGTCGACATCCAGGAGTTCATGATCGCTCCGATCGGGGCGGCGACGTTTGCCGAGGCGCTGCGCTGGGGCGCGGAGACCTACCATGCGCTCAAGAGCGTGCTGAAGGCACAGGGGCTGGCCACCGCTGTCGGTGACGAGGGTGGTTTCGCCCCGAACCTGCCCGCGAACCGCGCCGCGCTCGACCTGCTTGTGGAGGCCATCGGTAAGGCGGGGTTCCGGCCCGGGGAGGACATCGCCCTGGCCCTCGACGTGGCCTCGACGGAGTTCTTCGACGACGGTGCCTACCGGTTCGAAGGTGCCCGCCGCAGCGCGCAGGAGCTCAGCGACTACTACGCCGAGCTGGTATCGGCCTACCCGATCGTCTCGATCGAGGACCCGCTTGCGGAGGACGACTGGGCCGGCTGGGTGCAGCTCACCGCCCGTCTCGGTGGATCGGTGCAGCTTGTCGGTGACGACCTGTTCGTCACCAACCCGCAGCGACTTGCCCGCGGCATCGCCGAGAAGGCCGGTAACGCTCTGCTGGTCAAGGTCAACCAGATCGGCACGCTCACCGAGACCCTGGACGCGGTGTCACTCGCGCACCGCAACGGTTACCGGTCCATGATCTCCCACCGGTCCGGCGAGACCGAGGACACCACCATCGCCGACCTCGCGGTCGCCCTCGATGCCGGGCAGATCAAGACCGGTGCTCCGGCCCGCAGCGAGCGGGTCGCCAAGTACAACCAGCTGCTGCGTATCGAGGAGGGGCTCGACGACGCTGCTCGATATGCCGGGGCGGGGGCCTTTCCTCGCTTTTTGCCGACAGCCGGGTGACACCGGTGCCGCGCCGCACCACGTTCACCACCCGGATGACCCTGTTGCTGGTGGTGATCTGTGTGCTCGTGCTGACTCTGGCCTATCCGTTGCGGCTCTACCTGCGGCAGCAGAGTCAGATCGACGAGCTCGCGGCGCACAACGCCGAACAGCGCAAACGGGTGGAGGCCCTGAAGACCAAGGTGGCCGGCTACGACGATCCGGCGTGGGCCCAGGACGAGGCCCGGGTTCGGCTGCATTACACCCGGCCCGGGGAGAAGGTCTACCTGGTACCGGCGGCGTCGGCCACGCCGACCCCGACCCCCCCGGCCACCGCGCGATGACCGGCTGTCGGGGCGGTAGTACACCCGGCGAGGCCGCCGTCGACCCGGAGGCCGCCGTCGACCCGGAAGTCATTGTCAGCCCGGAGGCCGCCGAGGTTGTCGGGACTGCCGAGGTCGTCGAGGTTGTCGCGCGTCAGCTCGGCCGGCAGCCGCGGGCGATGCACCGAGTCGCCCACTGGTGCTCCTGCGGCCTGCCGGATGTGGTCGAGACCTGGCCCAGGCTGGCCGACGGGACGCCGTTCCCCACATTGTACTACCTGACCTGCCCGCGGGCGGCGTCGGCGATCGGGCGGCTGGAGGCGTCCGGCCTGATGCGGGAGATGACCGAGCGGCTTGCCG
>NZ_CAAAFO010000023.1:152397-154339 GCF_900634715.1 Candidatus Protofrankia californiensis
CGGGCCGTGCGTGACCGCTGGTCCGTGTGGATCCGGACGGGAGGGTGGATCGTCGTGACCCGGGTGGCTGCCATCGACTGCGGCACCAACTCGATCCGGCTGCTCGTCGCCGAGGCGGCGAGCGAGGCCGACGCCGGGCACGCGCCGGGTGGTCATGCCGGTCATGTCGCGGATCATGCTGGAGGTACGGGCCGTGCGGGAGGCAGGCGTGCGGCCGCCGGCGTCCCCCGACTGCGGGATCTGACCCGCCGCATGGAGATCGTCCGGCTGGGAGCCGGGGTGGACCGTACCGGCGAGCTGTCACCCGAGGCGCTGGATCGGACGTTCACGGCGCTGCGCGACTACGCCGGGGAGATCGACCGGCTCGGCGCGTCCAGAGTGCGGATGGTGGCCACCAGCGCGACCCGGGATGCCCGCAACCGGGACGTCCTGGTGCACGGGGTCCGCGCGATCCTCGGCGTCGAGCCGGAAGTGATCACCGGCGACGAGGAGGCCGCGCTGTCCTACGCCGGTGCCACGGGGGAGCTGCGAGGCCACCCCGAGCCGTTCGTCGTGGCCGACATCGGGGGCGGGTCGACCGAGCTGGTCCTCGGGGACGCCGTGAAGGTGCACGCGGCCAGGTCGGTGAACGTCGGCTGTGTGCGGCTGGCCGAACGGCATCTGCACGACGACCCACCCACGGCCGGGCAGCTGGCGGCGGTGGTCGCCGACGCCCATGCCGCGTTCGACCTGGCCGAACAGACCGTGTCGATCCGCTCGGCCGCAACCCTCGTCGGGGTGGCCGGGACGGTGACGACGGTGGCAGCCCTTGCCGCGGACCTGCCCGGTTATGACCCCGACCGGATTCACCTGTCCGTGACATCGGCATCGGACGTCGCCGCGGTGGCCGACCGGTTGGCGGCGATGTCGCATGCGCAACGGGCAGCCCTCCCGGTGATGCATCCCGGTCGGGTTGACGTGATTGTCGCAGGGGCTCTGGTGCTGCGGACGCTGGTCGAGCGTGTCGGCGCGGCTGCCGTGATCGCCAGCGAGCACGACATCCTCGATGGTATCGCCCTGTCACTGCTCGGCTCGTAGGTTTCCCGGGTCCTCCGAGCACGCGAAAACCATGATCGCACGCTCGTTGGCCAGCTACTCGTCGGCCGGCTGGACAGGTCTAGTCTTGTGGCTCGATGGACGAGCTCTGCAACGGCGTACGCGACCTCGACGCTTTTGACGGCGCCGACGGTACCGGCGGGGCCGACGCCCCTGGCGGTGTCGGCGGTACCGCCGGCGTCGGTGATGTCGATGACCGGCGTCCGGTTGCGCCGGGTTCGGGCTGGCCGGGGGATCCTGCCTCGGTGGTGACCCCGGTGGCCGTCACGTCAGGTGATGTTGAGCGGCTCGCCGCTTCCGCGACCGACACGTTCGATCTTGACGCCAGGATGTCGGTGTGCCGGGCTTGTCCGCGTCTGGTCGGTTGGCGGGAGGATGTCGCCCGGCTGCGGCGGGCCGCTTTTGCGCGTGAGCGCTACTGGGGTCGACCGGTTCCGTCGTTCGGCCCCGCTGACGCCCGGGTACTCGTTGTCGGTCTGGCGCCGGCGGCTCATGGCGGCAACCGCACCGGGCGAATCTTCACCGGGGACCGAAGCGGTGACTGGCTGTTCGCGTCCTTGCACCGGGTCGGGCTCGCACAGTTACCGACCTCGGTGTCGGCTGGTGACGGCCAGCGTCTGATCTCCACCCGCATCGTGGCCGTGGTTCGGTGTGCTCCGCCGGTGAACAAGCCAACCACACAGGAACGGGACACCTGCCGGGGATGGCTGGTCCGTGACCTTGAGCTGTTGCGGCCGACTCTGCGTGCGGTCGTTGTGCTCGGCGGGTTTGCCTGGACGGCCCTGTGGCCGGCGCTGGAGCGGGCCGGTTATCGGGTGCCGTCGCCGCGACCGACATTCGGACATGG
>NZ_CAAAFO010000023.1:154756-163052 GCF_900634715.1 Candidatus Protofrankia californiensis
GCGTAAGTGGTGCGGTTGGTGATAAATAGCTGAACCGCGGTCGACGTACGCGCCATCGGGTTGATCTCCGCGTGTTGCACGTCACGTGAGTCCGTCGCTCACCGGCGGCGTATCCGCGGGCATAGTCGCGTGGTGGCGAGTACCTTTTTTGTATGAGCTTTGGACAACCTCCGCACATCCTTGTTGTGGGTGGCGGTTACGTCGGTATGTACACGGCTTTGCGTCTTCAGCGTCGCCTTCGCCAGGGCGAGGCGACCGTGACGGTGGTCGAGCCCAACTCGTACATGACATATCAGCCGTTTCTTCCCGAAGCGGCGGCAGGAAACCTCGAGCCACGTCACGTCGTCGTACCGCTACGTAGGGTGCTGAATGGTTGCAGGGTGGTCAGTGGCAGCGTGACCGGGATCAACCATGCCCAGCGAGTCGCCCATATTGCACCGAATCAGGGCGCGCCGCATGAACTCCGCTATGACGTTCTGGTCGGCTGTCCCGGATCGGTCGCCCGGACGCTGCCCATCCCGGGTCTTGCGGAGCTGGGTATCGGTTTCAAGAGCGTGGCCGAGGCGATCCACATCCGGAACAAGGTCATCGAGCGAATGGATGCCGCGGCGTCCAGCACCGATCCACAGTTGCGGCGCCGTGCGCTGACGTTTGTATTCATCGGTGGCGGATTTGCGGGTATCGAAGCGATCGCCGAGCTTGAGGATATGGCCCGGGACGCCTGCAAGTTCTATCCCGAGTTGTCGCCGTCGGACATGCGCTGGGTGATGGTCGAGGCGAGTGGGCGGGTGCTGCCCGAGGTTTCGCCGGCGATGGGTCTGTACACGCTGAAGCAGCTCGAGCACCGCGGTATCGAGATGAAAATCAATACCCGGGTGAAAAGCCTTGTCGACGGTCATGTCGTGCTCGACAGCGGTGAGGAGTTCGACGCCGAGACCATTATCTGGACCGCCGGGGTCAAGGCCCACCCGCTACTCGCCAACACCGATCTCCCGCTCGACGACCGGGGCCGGATCAAGGCGACGGCGTTCCTCCAGGTCGACGGCGTCGAGCAGGCGTGGACAGCGGGTGACTGCGCTGCAGTGCCCGACCTTACCAAGGGTGAGGGTTCGACCACTGGACCTTCTGCGCAGCACGCCGTTCGCCAGGCCAAGGTGCTGGCGGACAACATTCTCGCCGATCTCCGCGGTGAGCCGATCGCGCCGTACGAACACAAGTACGCCGGAAGCGTGGCTTCCCTCGGGCTGCACAAGGGTGTGGCCGACGTGTACGGGATGAAGTTGCGTGGCTGGCCCGCGTGGTTGATGCACCGTACGTACCACCTCAGCCGGGTGCCGACCTTCAACCGCAAGGCGCGAGTGCTCGCGGACTGGACGCTGTCGCTGTTCTTCCGGCGGGAGATCGTCTCGCTGGGAGCCTTCGCCGACCCCAGGGCGAGCTTCCGTGAGGCTGCAAGCCCGCCGGCCACTCCGACGCCGGCGGCGCAGGTGTCGGCTGCTCCGGAGCCTGTGCTTTCCGGGAAGCCGGCAGGGCGGGCGGAGACGAACGCTTCCTCCGGGCCCGCTCGCAAGTCGCCTGCGCCCGCCAGGACTGTGGGGCCGGCCAAGGCCTCCGGGGGAACATCGGTGGCGTGACTGAGAGCGACCGAGGGTAGGATCGTCGCGGTTCGCGACTCCCGGACGCACCTCGCTTCATCCTTTCCGTGCGTCACCACTCGCACCGCCACCACCCGCACCGTCGCTTCGCGGCGGCACGGATCCTCAGTCGCGGCGGCGCGGGTTCCCGGTGGCGGTGGCGCGGGTTCCCGGTCGCGACGTACGGGTACTCCGGCTCACCCGGCCGGCGCCCACATACCTCCGGCGCCTGTCTGCTGCCACCTCGTGATCCGCTCATCCGGACACCGCCGACTGATCGAATGTTCTGTCTTCAGGTGTTTTTACCCCGGAGACAAACCGTACAGATCAATTTGTAGCGATTTAACACTAGATGCCCGCTGTAGGTCACTACAGCGGGCATTTCCATGAGCGGGTGCCCTGCACGGTTGGAGCTCCCAGCGGCCACCGTCCACCGGAGAAACGGTGCTGTGGCGACCGTGGACACTGCATGGCCCGGATACCGGCCACGGGGCGTCGTCGGTATCCGATGACCGTCCGTTCGAGTGTCCGACCGGTTCCTGGGTGGCTGACCGGCCGCCGCCTGCCTGAGAGCGGCGCGTGCGCGAGGTGCGGTCCCCAGGCGCCCCGACTGTATTGCCATCTGGTCATACCGTGATCAATCGCCTACCTTAAGTAGACGAGTCGGGCGTGAGTGTCACAACGAGTTGCGGATCGGGATGGTACGGTCACTTCTCACACTTTCTTCATGTTGTCTCTTTCACAAATCCTACGTAGCGTGGTAGAAACATCTCCGATGTAGCCGAGCCGGTGTATCCCAACAGGCAGAGGAGGCTGTCCTAAAAACAGCTTGAGTGTCGGTTCGACTCCGACCACCGGCACATTCAGGTGCGTTCTGTGGTTGCCGGCCGGATCATTCCGGCCGGCAGTTCACCATGCCATCAGACTATTCGTCTGAATGCCTCCCCGTCATTGACGGGTGACCCTTTCTCGTGCTGGTTGCCGTCCCGACACCGGCAGTGCCGTCCACGAGTTCTGCGATCATGCCGGCGGGAGCTCTGGGCGATCTTGTGGGTGCTCCGGTGCCGTCGGGTGACCGTTTGCAGGACTCCGGGCACAGTCTCCGCGTGGGGCGTTCTACTCTGTATTCCGGACGGGTTCGCTGATCGTGTTCGCTGATCGGATTGGTGTGCGGCGCGATCGACCGGGCTCGACAGCAGCTGCGATCTGCACGCCCGGCTGGATGCGGGTGGCGGAAGGAGTCGTGTCCTGATGGCCGAGATGCGCTCGTCGAATCCGGTGTTCAGCCGGCGTGGATTCACCGGCTGGTCGGCGCCGCCTTCGGGGTACGGCCCCGGAGGCTATGCGCCGCCGGGCGCGGGAGCCCCGCCCACCCCGACACCGGAACATCTCGCCGGGCTGTACAGGGCGCCCAGCGGGTTGACCATTGACGACGTCGTCGTCCACACCCTGGGCCTGTTCGCGGTGATGGCCGTTACCGGGGCGGCCGGCTGGGTGATCGCGCCGACCGCCCCCGCGGTCGGGTTCGCGGCGATGCTCGCCGCGTTCGCGCTGTGCCTGGTGATCTCCTTCGGCCGGCGGTTGCGGCCCGCGCTGATCGTTCTCTTCGCCGCGCTCGAGGGTTTGTTCGTGGGCGCGGTTTCCCGGTTCTACGAGGACGCCTTCCACGGGATCGTGCTCCAGGCATTGCTCGGGACCGCCCTGGTCTTCGTGGCCATGCTCGTGGCCTACCGCAGCGGTCGGCTCCGCGCGACCGGTCGGATGGTCCGGATCGTCTACGGATCGCTGCTGGGTGTGATCATGCTTGGCCTGACCGACCTGGTGATCAGGGCGGTGTCGGGCAGCCATCTGCCGATCATCAATGACGCCTCCCCGCTCGGCATCCTGTTCAGCATCGCCGTGCTCGTGGTCGCGAGCCTGCAGTTCATCCTTGACTTCGACTACATCGAGCGGGCGATCGCCGCTGGCGCTCCCCGTGAGGAGGCGTGGCGGGCCGGGTTCGGACTGCTCGTCGGCTTCGTCTGGACGTACCTGGAGATGCTCAGGCTGCTGTCGAAGCTTCGGGGCTGACTCCTCGGGTGTGCCGGCTTGGGGTGCTTGAGGTAGCCCGTAGAGGTTTCGCGGCAGGCCGCGGGGATGGGGCCGGTGGCGTTCCACCGGCCCACCGCCACCTGTGGTGACGATCGGCTGGTCAGCCGGAGCGGTCGGGACCGGCGTGCTCGATCTCGATGCTGATCACGCAGCGCTGGTCGCGGACCATGGCGGCGCGATAGTCGTCCCAGTCCGGGTGTTCACCCGACAGCGTGCGGTAGTAGTCGACGAGGGCCTCCATGGCTTCCGGCAGCGAGATGATCCGCGCGCGGCCGCTCACCTGAATCCACGGCCCGAAGAAGCTGTCGGGAAAGACGCACAAACTGGCCCGCGGGTCGCGGTACAGGTTGCGAACCTTGTACGCGGTTTCCCTGCTGCTGATGACGAGTCTGCCGCCGGTGTCGACGCCGACGGTGACCGGTGACATCTGCGGGGTACCGTCCTGCCGGAACGTCGCAAGGACGGCCTGGTGGTTGTCCCGGACGTAGGCCCGAGCCGCTTCGATGTCCATTGGCTGATTCTCGCCCAACCGGCCCGGTGGTACCGCGCCGGATAGCACACCTGTCGCTCGTCCAGAGCGCCAAAGACAGCGCGATCATGTTTTTCGCGCTGTCGGAGGCCCTTGTCCCCGGGTTGCGCCGAGGGGGAGGACGACCGGGATCGGTCCGTGGGTCACGGCATATGGGGACCGGTGTCGGGCCGGTCGGGCGAGGGGGTTGTTGTGTCAGGTCCGGATGGCGCGCCTGCGCAGATCCGCTTCGTGGACCACAGCCGCCGCATAGCAGTGGGGAAGCCCGTGCTCATCCCGTAGCCAGTTGACGCGTTCGGAGAAGCGAAGGAGACCAGGCCCTCGGTCCAGGCATCCCAGCCAGTGGCCGACGTCGTGTCCGGTGATTCTAGGAATTCGTTCGATAAGGCTGTGGTGGGTCTCTTCGGAGCGTTGTTGCGACATTGGCGCCTCCAGTACGCACTGGTCAACCAGTCATGGAAGGAGCGTGCACCACCAGTCGGACAACGGCAAGACCCGCCACGGCTGTCATGGGGTAGCCTTTATGGATGGCCGAAGCGGGTCCCCTGACGATTCGGGATCTGATCAATTCGGACGTGGCTGTTCGGGATGCGCCCATTGCGGAGCTGGTCGGTGAGGTACGACGGCTGCACGACCGGATCCACGGGTGGTCACCGGCTTCCTGGCGGGAGCCCTGTACCACCTCCACCTCCGGGTCCGGCGCCAGCTCGTCCGGATCCGGGTCCGCCGTCGGCACTCGCGCCGACCGGGTACGTGCTCTTGCCGTCGAACTCGCTGACCTGGGGCGCGAGGCAGGATCCGGGGTCCCCGCGGGGGTCGGTCCACCGCACCTGGCCGACCACGCTCTCGCGGATCAGATCGTCGTGCTGGCGACGGACGTCATCGAAGCGTTGGTCGCGGACGCTGCCGGTGATACCACTGTGAGTGGTTCGTCCCGTCGAAATGATCTCGCGGCGCGGGCTCGGGCGGCCATGCACACGGCTCGCATGGATCTGGAGACTCCCCGGCCGCGACACCGTGGGGGAGGTTCTTGAGGGCGGCCGGCGCCGGTGACCGGGCGTCCCGGACGGATATCTCACGGATCCGTGGAAGCGCGCCGAAAGGTGGGTTTTTCAGGAGGGTATGTGCCAATCGGCGTTGACAGCCTTTATGAGGATGTTGGCGGCGATTCGGGCCCCGTCGAGTGTCAGGTGGACACCGTCCCTGGTGCGGGCCAGCACGGTCCGCCCGTGATCGTCGGTGAGGTAACTGCTGTATTCTCCGTTTTTCGACAGCCGATCATCGATATTCACGAAACGAGCGCCCGGAACCTCCCGGACGGCATCCGCGGTTATCTCGCCGAGCTGGCGGAAATAGTCGTTGAGGGTGGGTTCGCGAGTTGGTGGCAGGCTTATCCAGTATACTCGCCGTCTGCCGCCGTCGGACCAGATCCGCAGGATGGCGACGGCCCGCCGCCGGTACTCCGCACGCCATTCGGGTGATCCGGTCCGCAGCACACTCCCATCCGGCATCGTGATTGCCTGCCCGTCGTTGCCGCCGAGGGCGACCACGATCGCCTCCGGATCGCGGTTTGCGATCTGTTCGCGAGCGTGCCCGGCCCAGTCGAAGAAGTCCGGACGCACCAGGCCGGTGCCGGACCGGGTGTCGGTATCGGCGTGGATCGTCCCTGCGGACGCACTGGCGAGCATCGGCCCCAGCCCGTCGGAAAGGGAGTCCCCGGTCACCAGGAGGCGAAGTGGTTCGGCGGCGCTGGGAACGCGCAGCCGAGGTGTTGTCGTGCCGGAGCTGCCTGTTCCGCCCGGCTGCGGGGTCCCCGCGCCGGTAACGGTGCGGGGAGGCAGGGCCGTCCGATCATCGGCCGACAGTTGGGACGAACCGCCTGCGCCCACCTCGTGCCCGAACGCCGCTGCCAGCGTCCGGGTGACCCCGTCTAGGCCGGTTACGCTGGTGATCCGGTCGAGTGGACGCCCTACGGCGAGCACAAGGCTGCGTGTTGCCCCGGGTGACATGCCCTCCCCGGCGTGCACCATGCGCGAGGCATCGAACACGAGGAGCATGCCGAGACCGGTGGCGACGAGCCTCGTGGCGCGTCCGGCGTGCACAGCGCTTCCTGGACCGCAGCCCGGGGCGTGGCGGTGCTGTTGCCGGCTGCGTCTCCCGCAGACGGACTGGGGTTCGACCATGGTCGTTCCGGTCGTTCCGGTCGTTCCGGTCGTTCCGGTCGTTCCGGTCGTTCCGGTCGTTCCGGTCGCTTGGGCTGCCCTGGTTCTCTCGGTTGCCCCGGTCGGTGGGGCGTCGGTGTCCCTGGGGACCCGATGCTCGGGAGGCCTCCCGGCCGCATGAACCCGTTCTCGCTCGTTCATCACGTCCCCGAAAAGGTGGTTCCACTCTCGGACCTTGAGTGGCCGGATACCTTCAGCTATTTCTGGTCCGATTGCGATTACTCTAAGTATCGGATGTGATCGATCCGGGCGTACGCGGGGATGGTGCGGCTGGTGCCGTCCGCCTGGGCCGGCGTGGACTCCTTGTGCACAAACCTGGCCTGTCCGTGCCCGTCCCGGTAGTATCCGGACATCGCCAGTTGGCCGAAGAATGCGCGATCACCGTTGTTTTCACGTACCCGGAGAGCGCAAGGAGTCTAGGTACCTCGTACCCCGAGTGCATTGTGCCAGTCAGCCTGAAGGACCAAAGGTAGTGCGATCATTCTTTTCTCGCGCTGCCGGAGGCCCGGGTCCTCAAGCCATCAGGAGAGTAGGCGCGGTCATGCAGGCTTTCACTCTGCCGGACTTCTACATGCCGTATCCAGCCAGGATCAATCCTCATCTGGAGCGTTCCCGCGAACACAGCGCGGCCTGGGCCCGGCAGATGGGCATGCTTGAGGCGTCCAAGCCCGGTGGCGGTGTCGTCTGGGACGACGCGGCGTTGGCCAGGATGGATTACGCGCTGATGTGCGCCTATACCCATCCGGACTGCGACGGCCCCACCCTGGATCTGATCACCGACTGGTACGTCTGGGTGTTCTTCTTCGACGACCATTTCCTCGAGCACTTCAAATACTCCCGTGACCTTTCCGGGGCGAAGGCGTACCTCGACCGCCTCGAACTGTTCATGACCGCGGAGGGCGAGACGCCGCCGGAACCGACGAACCCGGCCGAGGCGGGGTTGAAGGACCTGTGGGAGCGCACGGTACCGGCGATGTCGAACGGCTGGCGGCAACGTTTCACCATCAGCACGCACAACCTGATGGTGGAGTCGATGTGGGAGCTGGACAACATCAACCGCGGTCGGATCGCCAACCCGATCGAGTACGTGCAGATGCGGCGGCGGGTCGGCGGGGCGCCGTGGTCGGCCAACCTCGTCGAGTACGCCGTCGGCGCGGAGATCCCCGACAGCATCGCCGGGACAAGGCCGATCCACGTCCTGTCGGACACGTTCTCCGACGGGGTGCACCTGCGCAACGACCTGTTCTCCTACCAGCGTGAGGTTCAGGAGGAGGGGGAGAACTCCAACGCGGTGCTGGTCTTCGAGCGGTTCTTCGACTGTTCGACGCAGGAGGCCGCCGAGCTTGTCAACGACCTGTTGACCTCCCGGCTGCAGCAGTTCGAGAACACGGCGCTGACCGAGGTCCCCGGCCTGCTGGCCGAGTACGCCGTGCCCGCGCACGAGCAGATCGGGGTGGCGGCCTACGTCAAGGGCCTGCAGGACTGGCAGTCCGGCGGACACGAGTGGCACGCGAGATCCAGCCGGTACATGAACGACGGCGCCGTGGCGGGCCCAGTCGGTGTGCTCGCAGGCCCGACCGGCCTGGGCACCTCCGCCAGCAGGCTGGTGCTCTCCCCGGGGAGGCTGGGTCTGCGGGTCAGGTCCCGGCAGTATTCCCACACGCTGTTCCAGCCGGTGGGACATCTGCCGTTGCCGGACCTCTACATGCCCTACCCGGTCCGTACCAGCCCCCACCTGGATGCCGCGCGGCAGTACGCGGTCGGCTGGGCGCGGCAGATGGGCATGTTCGACTCGGTGCCCGGCGTGGAACTCGGCGGGG
>NZ_CAAAFO010000023.1:163596-178583 GCF_900634715.1 Candidatus Protofrankia californiensis
CCGCGATGATCCACGCCGATGCGGGCCCCGAAGAGCTCAACCTTTCCTCGGACTGGTTGGCCTGGGGAACCTACGGTGACGACTACTTCCCCCTGGTGTTCGGGACGACCCGCGACCTCGCGGCGGCGAAGCTGTGCAACGAACGGCTGCCCGCGTTCATGCCGCTGGACGCCGGCATCACCCCGGAGCCCGTGAACCCGATCGAGCGGGGTCTTGCGGACCTGTGGCGGCGCACCGCGGGGCCGATGGCGCTGCCCGCGCGCAGGCAGTTCCGCAAGGCGGTGGAGGACATGACCTCCAGCTGGTTGTGGGAGCTGGACAACCAGGCCCAGCACCGTATCCCCGACCCGGTCGACTACATCGAGATGCGCCGTAAGACCTTCGGGTCGGACATGACGATGAGCCTGGCCCGGCTCGCACACGCGGACGTGGTACCCCCGGAGATCTACCGGACCCGGACCCTGCGCGAGCTGGACACCGCGGCGCAGGACTACGCCGCTTTCACCAACGACCTGTTCTCCTACCAGAAGGAGATCGAGTTCGAGGGTGAGACCCACAACCTCGTCCTGGTCGTGGAGAACTTCCTCAATGTGGATCGCCTGCAGGCCCGGGACATCGTGGCCGACCTGATGACGGCCCGGATGCAGCAGTTCGAGCACATCATCGCCAACGACCTGCCGGCGCTGTTCGACGAGTTCGACCTGGACGAGCCGGTCCGCGACATTCTCACCCGCCACGCCGACGACCTCAAGGAGTGGATGTCGGGAATCCTGGAATGGCACCGCAGGTGTGTGCGGTACACCGAGTCCGAACTCCGGCGCAGCCGGATCCCGGCTGCGCCGGCGGACTTCTCGTTCCTGCCCACCGGGTTGGGTACCTCGGCGCTGCGGGTCGCGGCATTGGTGGGCAGCGGTGGGCTCCGTTGATTGGCTGATTCGCCGGTCGCGTCGTCGTGGCCACCTGAGCGGGGTCAGAGCCGTCGGTCCTGGCCCCGCCTTCCACGTGATCGTTGTTCAGAACCGGAAGTACACGAAAGGTGCGACGTCCTGCCGGCCGACAATGGTGTGGGCCAGCAGGACGAACGCAACGATGCCGACGACCTGGCCGAACATGCTGAGCCGCGAGAAAAGGTCCTGGGCGTGCAGCCACCAGTTCTTCGGCACCATCTGGGTGGCGAGCCCGGCGGCTATGGCGAGCAGAACCGTCCGCGTGACCATGGGCGCGGGTCCGGGCGCGGTGAACAACCGGACGAATATGTCCATGGCCGTCCCGAGATCGGGCGAGCGGAAAAGGACCCAGGTCGCGCAGACGAAATGGAAGACGGCCACCCGCCCCAGCCACGCCCGCCCATGGGAGCGTAGGCGTGCCACCGTGAATGCTCCTCCGGGGGCTGTGGCCACGGCCGTGGCCGTCATGGCTGTGGGGGTCATGGCTGCGGGAGTCATGGGCGTGAGGGTCATGGCGGTGAGGCCGGCCACCGTGGTTTCGGGGGCGGCCGCCATGGTGACAGCGTCCGGAACGAGGGGCGGCGTGCCGTGTAGGTGTGGTCGGCGTCCGACCCACCAGCGTTCGGCCGACAGCGCCGCACCGTGTACGGCGCCCCAGATGACGAACGTCCAGGCGGCGCCGTGCCAGAGCCCGCCGAGGGTCATTGTGGCCAGGAGATTGGCGTAGGTGCGGCGAGGGCCGGCGCGGCTGCCGCCGAGAGGGATGTACACGTAGTCGCGCAACCAGCGGGACAGGGTCATGTGCCAGCGTCGCCAGAATTCCTGCAGGCTGGCCGCGGTGAACGGGCGGTCGAAGTTGTCCGGGAAGTGGAAGCCCAGCAGAAGGGCGATCCCGACGGCCATATCAGAATAGGCCGAGAAGTCGCAGTAGATCTGGACGGCGTAGCCGTAGACGGCTACCAGTACTTCCGGTGACGAGTGTTGGCTCGGCGTGTTGAGGACCGGGTCGACGAGCTGGCTGGCAAGAAGGTCGGCGAGCGCGACCTTCTTGAACAGCCCGCCCGCGATGAGGAAGACCGCCCGGGTGACCTGCACCTGGTCGGGGTTGCGGGGGGCTGCGAGCTGGGGGATGAACTCGTCGGCCCGGACGATGGGCCCGGCGACCAGGTGCGGGAAAAATGCCAGGTACACCGCGAAGTCGATCGTTTTCGCGGGACGGATGTGTCCACGCCGGACGTCGACGAGGTACGACATCGCCTGGAAGGTGAAGAAGGAGATGCCTACCGGCAGCGCGACCTGGAGCAGCGGGAGGGGGGCGGGCAGCCCTATGCGCTCCAGCGTCCGGTCGACGGAGAGGGCGAAAAAGCCATAGTACTTGAACCAGCCGAGCAGCCCGAGATCACATACGATTCCGACGGCGAGGATGCGCCGGTGGGGCCATCGCCCGAGCGCGCCGGCCGTCGCCTGGTTGACGACTGTCGAGGCGAGCAGAAGAAGGGCGAAGCGTTCGTCCGCGTATCCGTAGAAGAAGTACGAGCAGCACAGGATGAACGGCTTCCACAGGCGTGGACGGGGCATCAGACGCCAGGAGGCCGCCATGACCACGACGAAGAACGCCGCGAACTCGATTGTCGGGAAGATCACCTGTACCCGTCCTCACGGTTACCTTGGGCACCGATTTTCTGACTCAATGTAGCCGAATGGGTGCGGTGTGTTCTAGATCTCGGACGCTGGACGTGACAGGTGTCAGCAGATATCGGCGGATGCGAAAGGTTTGCGCAACGCAGCTGACGAAACCGTGGGCCACAGTGCCCGGCGGCCGGGCCACCTTGCCCGGCAACGGCGGTGTCGTGGGTGCGCCTGACGGCATCGGCGCTCCCGCTCGAGCCCCGATGCGCGTTCGATGTCACCCGAATAGGTGACCTATGGGCAAACTTCGCGGGATTACGAGCGTCAGCGGCGAACGCTCGCTACCTTCCGTCTATGGGCACGGTTCAGGCCAACGGCATCGAAATCGCGTACGAGCTGCACGGTGACTCCGGCGGCTTGCCACTCGTCCTGGTCGGCGAGCTGGGCCAGCAGCTCGTCGGCTGGCATCCCGATCTTATCCGGGCTATGGTGCGTCGCGGCTTTCAGGTTGTCGTGTACGACAACCGGGATGTCGGTCTTTCCACCCATTTCGATCATCTTGGGCAGCCGGATCTCGCGGCCGCGATGTCCGGGGATACCGATGCCATCCCGTACACGCTCGCCGACATGGCAGCCGACGCCATCGGCCTGATGGACGCCCTCGGCTGGCAGTCGGCGCACGTTTTCGGGATCTCCATGGGCGGCATGATCGCCCAGACCGCTGCACTGCACTTCCCGAACCGGGTACGCAGCCTCACCTCGGTCTCGGCCACCACCGGCAACCACGGGGTGGGTCAGGCCGCCTGGGACGCTGCCGCCGTTGTGCTCCGCCCGGTGGCGGCGAGCCGAGAGGCGTATGTGGACGGAGCCGAGCAGATCTACAACATCATCGGCTCGGCCGAGTTCCCACACGACCGCGGGTGGATACGGGAGCGGGCCGGGCTGGCCTGGGACCGCAGGTACGACCCGCACGGAACCGCGCGGCAGCTGATCGCGATCCTGGCCGCGGAGGACCGGACACCCGATCTCGCCCGGCTGGAGATCCCCACCTTGGTCGTGCACGGCACGAACGACCTGCTGATTCCGGTGGCCGGCGGGCGCCTGACCGCTGCCGTCATCCCGTCCGCGGAGCTGTTGGAGATCGATGGCATGAGCCACGACATCCCACGCCAGGTCTGGGACCGTCTGCTGGACAAGCTCGACGACGTGGCCCACCGGGGCGAAGCGGCCACCGCGGCGCGTCAGGCGACCATCCCCGTCGCCGTCACCGGTCGTTCGTAGTCCTCGCAGCCGGGCAACGCCCCGGCTCGCCGGTTGGCGTCCAACCCGCCGGTGTCCAACGTCCTGGGCGCGAAAGAAACATGATCGCGTTGTCTTTGTCCCTCCGGCCACCCGGCTGCCGTTGGCCGATCGAGCGTCCTGCCCCCGGGCGTTCTTGCTACTGCGTGTCCGCAACTATCATTTTTGTGACATCTGTCCGTAGGTGTAGCGGTGGGGGGTGCTCATCCGGGATGTAACAAGGGATGGAACGGTACCTCCCACCCGGCCAAAGGCCACGCGATCATGGTTTTCGCGTGGCCGGCGGCCTGAGGGGCGTTGGGGCCAAAGGCCGCGCGATCATGGTTTTCGCGCGCCCGGAGGCCTCGGAGGCGCGGGTGCAGGTACGGGTCGGCGTACGACGAGGTTGTCCGTCCTTGTCTGCATATTTCTTCCGTGACGGCAACTGATGACGATAAGGGATAAAGGCCATTCGAACAGTTTCGGTGCTGGGCAACCGTCCGGCGTTCGTCGAACGATCGTCTGTTCTCGTTGGCGACGCGGGTGACGGACGGCTACGACGATCCACCCCACTGCTCGTCGGGCTGGCGGTGGTGATCACACTCGGGACGCTGGCGTTGGTGGTCAGGCAGGCAGGTCTGCGCGAAGGCGAGCGCCAGCGGCTGTCCGACCGCTCCCGGGTTGTCGAACGGGTCGCGGAGAACGCCTCGAGAATGCACGACCCGCAGCGGACAGCCGCGGCGGCCGCCGGCTCTTCCTTCGCGCCTGACCAGCCCGTCCACAACCAGAAGTTGCTGCGGCAGCTGGTGATGGCGCCTCCCGGGGACATGAGCCTTCTGGTTACCCTCGTCGATTCGGACGGCACGTCGCTGGCTACCGTCCCGGACGGGCTGCAGGTACCGCTTGCCGGTCTCGGCACGGCCTGGACGGCGGCGCTGGCGGGGCGTCCGGCCATGTCGCCGGTGTTCATCCTGCGTGACGTACCGGTGCGGGCCACGGTCGTGCCGGTGGGTGCGTCCCGCCCGTGGGCCGTGCTGGTCCGCATCGTCGACGAGGGGGTGGCCCGGGAGAGCAGTGAGAAGTTCGCCGCCCTCGTCAGCGGGTCGGGCAGCCTCTGCGACGTCGATGCGTCCGGCGTCGCGGTCGCCTGCTGGAAGCAGGACCTGCGCGGTCGGCGCCTGGTCGAACCGGGCGAACTGGCCGGTCTGGTTCCGGGCACGGTCCGGGTGTGGACGTCGGACAGCGCAGAGGGACAGGTGACCAACGTCGCCGAGACGCAGCCCACGACCGGTTACACCACGATCTTCCAGCAACCCACCGCACGGCTGTTCGCGGACCTGCGGACCGCGCAACGTCACGGGAACCTGACGCTGCTGGCTGTCCTGGCGGTCTGCGTCGGCGGTCTCGTCGTGTTCGGTCTGCGCCGCGAGCAGGTCGCCCGGCGTGCCCGAGCGCGTCTGCACACCATGCTCGGAGGTGTCCGGGACATCATCCTGGTCGTCGGCGACGAGCAGAAGATGACCTTTGTCAGCCCCGCGGTACACGACCTGCTCGGCTACGGCGCGGCGTCCTGGCTCGGTCGCGTGCTGACCGACTTCGCCGATCCCGACGACATCGGACGGATCCGGCGGCTGCTGGCAGACCCGGGCGGGGGTGTCGTCTTCGACATACGGCTGACCACCGCCTCCGGCGACCTGCGCTGGTTCGACCTGGAGGCCAGCGACCTCACCGGCCATCCGGAGCTCGCCGGTGTGTTGGTGACCTGTCACGAGGTCGGGGAGCGCAAGGACCTGCAGGATCAGCTGGGTTACCAGGCGTCCCACGATCTGCTCACCGGGCTTCCCAACCGGGTGGTCTTCATGGACGAGCTGGAAAGGGCGGTCGGTACCGCCCGCGCGGGCGGTGCGCCGTTCGCGGTGCTGTTCATCGATCTCGACCACTTCAAACCGGTCAACGACGGTCTCGGTCATGATGCCGGCGACGCTGTCCTGCGGGTCGTCGCGGAACGTCTCGTCCAGACCCTGCGTGACGGTGACCTGGCGGTCCGGTTCGGCGGTGACGAGTTCGGGATCCTGCTGCGCGGCGCGGACGAGG
Source organism: Candidatus Protofrankia californiensis (assembly GCF_900634715.1). Lineage (GTDB taxonomy): Bacteria > Actinomycetota > Actinomycetes > Frankiales > Frankiaceae > Protofrankia > Protofrankia californiensis. The sequence goes on from NZ_CAAAFO010000023.1 coordinate 169,545, forward strand.
TATCCGCCGGCGCGGCCGCCGACCGGATCATCAAATCGGTGCGCGTTCCGATCATGGTGGACGCCTCGGCGGTTCGGGTCGACGCCAGCATCGGTATTGCGGCGTCGACGCTCGAGGCCGCGGCGCCCGAGCATCTTCTGCGCGCCGCGGACAACGCCATGTACGAGGCCAAACGGGCGGGAAAAGGCCGTTTCGCCGTGGCGTCCACCACGCCGTCCACCAGGGCGTCCGGCGCACAGCCCGGCGTGCAACCCGCCGTACCCGTCACCGAGATCCACGACGGGATGCCCCTTCCTCCGCCCCTGCCCGAGCCGCGACGCCCGGCAGAGCAGCCGGCCGAGCGACGCTTCCCCCCGCCGACCGGGCCCGGTTCCACCCTGCCCTGTGACTATCCCGCCCGCAGCCGCCTCGGCCGACTGGGGCCGCCGCTGGTGGCGGGCGGAGCCCTGCTCGCCATGGCCGCGGTCAGCCTGTGGCTGCAGACGCAGGCCCGGCACACCGCCGAGCGGCAGCGCCTGGCCGAGCACGTGACGCTCACCGCCATCGTGGCGGACTCCTCCGCGCACAGCGTCGACAGCCAGCGTCTGATCGCGGCTGTTTCCGAGGCGTCCTGGTCGCTGAGCGATCGGGCTCAGGACGCCGGCACCCTGCGGTCGTTCGCCGGATCAGGGATCGGCGGAAGGAACTACGTCTGGGCCCTGGCCACCGTGGACGGCGAGGTGCTGGCCGCCGAACCGCCGTCGCTTACCCTGCCGATCGGTCCGGGTGATCCGGCGTGGCAGACCGCTCGCGGGGGACGGGCCGGCAACTCACCCGTGATGAACGTCGACGGGGTCTGGCGGGACTACGTGACGGTCCCGGTCCTGCGCGAGGGCCGGCCGGTGGCGATCGTCGTCATGGGCGAGTCGCTGCGGGACTCGCCCAGCCAGGCCAACCTGGCGACCAGCGGCACGCTCGGGTTCGTCGTGGGCGGCCTGTCCGTGGTGGATCCGGCGGGAACGGTCATGTTCTCCTGGAATCCCGATCTGATCGGCCAGCGCCTGGCGGCCCCGGCCGACCTGGCGAATCTGCGGGAGGGTGAGGCCAGGCAGATCGATCTGGCCGGCGCCGGCGACCGCATCACCATCGCCTCTCCGGTCGCGAATCTGCTCAATGGAGGCTACCTGGTGTTTCAACAGCCGGTCCCGGCCTTCTACCGGGACATCCGCTCCGGTCAGCTCACCCGTGACAGCAGCCTGCTGGCCGTCGTCGGTGCCGCGCTCGTCGGGCTCACCGTCCTCAACGGCCGGCGCGAAGCGGCGATCCGCCGGGAGCAGGGGCGCCTGCAGGCCCTGCTCCACAACGCCCATGACATCGTGATCGCCACCGGAGCGGACGGGAGCGTCACCTTCGTCAGTTCCGCCGCCGCGCTCCTGCTCGGCCTGCCGGCCTCGTCCTGCCTCGGCCGGCAACTGTCCGACATCGCCTACCCGGACGACGCGGCCACCCTGGCGGAGTTCCTGCACCGGGCCGCCGAGGCCGGGACCGCCGCGGTCCGCGACGTCCGGCTGTCGACCGCGGGCAGCGGCCACCGCTGGTTCGACATCGAGGCGATCGACCTGCGCGACCGCCCGGAGGTCGCCGGTATCCTGCTGACCTGCCACGAGATCGGCGAGCGCCGGCTCCTGCAGGACGAGCTGCGCTACCAGGCGTTCCATGACGCCCTCACCGGCCTACCGAACCGGGCGCTGTTCGCCCGCCGGCTCGACGCCCTTGCCGCCGAGCGTCCGACACCGGCGTTCGCGGTCCTGTTCATCGATCTCGACCGGTTCAAGTCGGTCAACGACACCTACGGCCATGACGCCGGCGATGAGGTACTGCGGATCATCGGTGCCCGCCTGCAAGGGGCCGGGACGGAGCAGGACGCCGTCTGCCGCCTTGGCGGGGACGAGTTCGCCGTCATCCTGGGTGACACCGACAGCGCCCGGGCGCGCGATGTCGCGGACCGGCTGCTGGAGTCGATCCGGCGGCCGATATCGGTCGCCGGGCGTTCCGTCACCGTCGACGCGACGATCGGTGTCGCCCTTGCGGAGTCGCAGGACGCGCCCCCCGGCGCGGTCGTCCGCAACGCGGATCTCGCGATGTACCGGGCAAAGGAGGCCGGTCGGGTGCGCCAGGCCGCCTGCGTGCCCACCGCCGGCCAGCCCTGACGTCACAGCCAATCATGGGCGCGTGGGTGCGCGCCGCCGGACCCGGCCTAACCGGTGGTCCGCCGCCGTCCGCCGCGGGCACGCAGGTAGTCGCGCACGACGTAGCGGCCGAGCGCGCCCGGATCCGGGGAGAGCATCCGACCACCGTTGCGGCGGACGACCTCGTCGACGAACTGGACCAGCCGTGGTTCGTCGTCGAGCATGAAAACGTTGATGGTCGCCCCGCGGCGGGTGAGCCGGTCCACCTCGGCCAGGGTCAGTTCCAGGGTCTCCGGGACCGGCGGCCAGGAGAAGGACGGGGTCCCGTTGCGCATGAGGTGCGCAGTCGGCTCACCGTCAGTGATAATCAGCACGACCGGTTCGGAATCCGGGTACCGCGACAGCAACCGGCCCGCGATCATCAGAGCGTGCTGCAGGTTCGTACCCTGTACGACCTCGGAGTCCAGGCCCGCCAGCTCGACCGGACGCAGCAGACGGGCATAGTCGGAGAACCCGACCAGATGGATCGTGTCCTGCGGGAACTTCGTGCTGATCAGGGTGTGCAGCGCCAGCGCCGTCGACTTCGCCACTCCCCAGGTGCCCCGCAGCGCCATCGAGTAGGACAGGTCCACCAGCAGGCAGACGGCCGCGGAGGACCGGCGTTCGGTCTCGGTCACCTCGAAGTCAGCGACTTCCAGCCCCACCGCCCCGTCCGGGCCGCTCGGACCCGCCCGCAGCACCGCGTTGCGTACCGTGCGCACCACGTCGATCGGCTGCGTGTCGCCGAAGTGCCATGGCCGGGACGTCCCGGTGGGCTCTCCCGCGGCACCGGCGTCCCGGGAATCGTGATCGCCGCGTCCGCGGGCGTCCATGCGCTGGAAGATGCGTGACAGCGCGCTCTGGCCGATCCGGCGGACCGCCTGCGGGGTCAGTTCCAGCTTGCCGGCATTGCGGGTCAGGAAACCCTGGCGCTCCAGCTCCTTCTCGATCTGCTGGAGGGTACGCAGGTCGTCGACGGCGTCCCGGCCCAGCGCCCGGGCGACCGCGTCCGGGTCGACGTCGTCGAGGGACGCCCCGGGGTAGTCCTGCGACAGCGCGGCGGCGAGCTCGTCGAGTTCGGCCAGCTCCTCCAGGACGCTCGTGGCCTCGCCCAGCCCAAGCGCTGTGTCACCGGTCATCGGGTCACGGAAACGGCCGCGCCGGCCCCAGCCGAGGTCCGGACGGGCGGCGCGCAGCGCCTGCTGCAGCCGGGACAGCTCGGCCGCCATACCCAGGTCGGCCATGGCCGACGCCATCAGATCGGCCAGCTCCTGGCGCTGCTGGGGGGACAGGCCCGCCAGCAGCCGGGCAGCGGCGGCGGCGCGGCGCGCCAGCGAGTCCACCAGCTCGTCCAGGGACTGCGGGTTCTCCGGGAAGAAGTCGCCGAACGAGCGCATGAAGTTCGCGAAGGCGTCGTCGGTGTGCTCACCGCGGGCGTCGGCTTCCAGCATGTCGTTGAGGGCGCCCAGCATCTCGGTCACCCGGGCCATGTCCTGCGGTGTGGCGTTCTCCAGCACCTGTTTCATGCCGCGGAACTGCGTGTCGAGTACCTCGCGGCGGAGCAGGTCGGAGATCTTCTCGAAGGTCTCGCGCGCCTGTGACGAACGCCACTCGTAGGTGGACAGTGCGTTCACGGCCCGAGCCGGATCGGCCGGCAGCGCGTCGAGTTCGGCCTCGCGCAGCCGGGCGTCGTCGGAGGGGTCGGGGAACAGCTGCGCACGCTCCTGGCCGACGGCGGTGTCGAGGAGTTCACGGACCTGTTCCAGGGTGCCGTCCAGGCGGCCGCGCGCACGGGCCTCGCGCCGGCGGCGTTCCACCTGCCGGCGCAGGTCCTCAAGCCCGCGGCGCTGGTTGGTACCGCGCCGCAGCAACGCGTCCAGCGCCTCGCGCGGGGTGCGGCCGTCCAGGATGTGCTCGGACATCTCGTCGAGCGCGCCCGCGACGTCGAACGGGTAGGCGAGCGGGTCCGGGCCGCCGTCCCACGGGCCGTACCGGAAGCCCGCCGACCCGGTCGGATCGCTCATGCGCCGTACACCGTCCGGCCCGGTAGTTCCTCCTTGGCCAGCCGCCGGTTGAGGTGCAGGCCCTCCATGGCCAGTTCCAGCCCGGCCGCGGCGAGCCCCGGTGCCTCGGCGCCGTCGATGCCCAGTTTCGTCAGGATCGCGGCGAGCCCCGGCACCGGACCGACCCGCCGCAGCAGTTCCGCAGCGGGGACGAGGTCACCGGTCTCGACCGGCCCGTCCACCTCGAACCGCCGTTGCAGGCCGGCGAGGTCGGTGCCGGCGAGCCGGGCGCGGAAGGTTTCGGCGACGGCCCGGCGCAGCAGGTGCGCGAGGATCTCGTCCTCCCGCCCTTCCTCGAGCTGGTCGAACTCGATCTTCCCGCGCACCGCGGGCACGATCGCCGCAAGGTCGACGACCCGGGCGGTGGGGACGTCCTCGCCGGCCAGGGCCGCGCGGCGTACCGCCGAGGCGGCCACGGTCTCCGCGGCGGCCACCGACAACCGGGCCGACACGCCGGACCGGCGGTCGACCTGGGGTGCGTCGCGGACCAGCCGGGTGAAGCGCGCCACCACCTCCAGCAGGTGGTCCGGGACGGCGGGAAAGCCCAGCGGCGACTCCTTCCAGTCCAGCACCGCCTCCTGCCGGATCAGGGCCAGTTCGTCGTCGAGCCGCAGCGGGTAGTGGGTGCGGACCTCGGCGCCGAAGCGGTCCTTGAGCGGCGTGATGATCCTGCCGCGGTTGGTGTAGTCCTCGGGGTTCGCCGAGGCGATGAGGAACAGGTCCAGAGGGAGCCGCAGGATGTAGCCGCGGACCTGGATGTCGCGCTCCTCCAGCACGTTGAGCAGGGAGACCTGGATGCGTTCGGCGAGGTCGGGCAGCTCGTTGACGCTGAAGATGCCCCGGTTGGTGCGCGGTATCAGGCCGTAGTGGACGGTCTCCGGGTCGCCGAGGGTACGGCCCTGCGCGACCTTCACGGGGTCGACGTCACCGATCAGGTCGCCGACGCTCGTGTCCGGCGTGGCGAGCTTCTCGCCGAACCGTTCCGACCGGTGCTTCCAGGCGACCGGTGTGTCGTCGCCGAGCTCGGCGAGCAGCAACCGACATCCGGTGCACACCGGCGCGTAGGGATGGTCGTTGATCTCGCAGCCGGCGACCACCGGCGTCCATTCGTCCAGCAGACCGACCAGGGTGCGGATCAGGCGGGTCTTGCCCTGCCCCCGCTCGCCGAGGAAGACGATGTCGTGACCGGCCAGCAGCGCACGTTCCACCTGGGGGAGCACTGTGTCGTCGAAGCCGACGATGCCGGGGAACCGGCTCTCGCCGCTCGCCATTCGGGCAAGGGTGTTGTCCCGCAGCTCCGTGCGTACGGACCGATGCCGGTGTCCTGAGCCGCGCAGGACGCCCAGTGTTGTCGGTTCGGGGGACGGCGGCGCCGGGGACCCTGACAGATCGAGCACCAGTTGACGGTACGTCCCCGCGCTCCGTCGCGCAGGGAAGTCGCATTGTGTCCACGTCCGGCATGCCGGGTGTCCACCGGTCGGCATACCGGACGTGGGGGTGCGCACCGGTCGGTCGGCCGGGGTATGTCAGTGGGAGTACGGCTCCACCGCGACGATCTCAACGGTGGCCGAGCGGCCGTTGGGCAGGGTATAGGTGACGGTGTCACCCGCCTTGTGGCCGGTCACGGCTCCGCCGAGCGGCGACTGGGCCGAGTACACCTCCAGCGACGTGCTGTGGTCCTCCCTGGACCCGATCAGGAACTTCTCCGTGCCGTCGTCCCCGGCGAAGCGCACTTCGACCACGGTGCCCGGACCTGCCGCACCGTTGAACTGCGGAGCCTGCCCGACTCGGGCGTCACGCAGCAGGTCGGTGAGCTGCCGGATGCGCGACTCCATCTTGCCCTGCTCTTCCTTGGCCGCGTGGTAGCCGCCGTTCTCCTTGAGGTCGCCCTCCTCGCGGGCAGCTTCGATCTTGTTGGCGATCTCGACACGACCGGTCCCGGTGAGGTGGTCGAGCTCCCCGCGGAGCCGGTCGTACGCCTCCTGGGTCAGCCACGTCTGCTGCGACACGCGTCACGCTCCTAGATTCCTGAAGAGGCCCGGAAACACGGGAAGAACCATGATCGTTCATCCTCCGGACGCTCGTACTTTCGACGGCCACACGACGCATACGACCGACCCGCGGTGAAGTCGGTCGTATCTCGATTCGGCCTCGTCGGGCCCATACGGACCCCTGGACAGGGACAGTGGGTCGGGTGCTCGGAAATTACGGGATGCACGGTTGGTCGAGAGCGGATTACGAGGTGATGGGACTGGGGCAAACGCCCAGCCTAACAGTTGGCGTTCGAGTCGGAACAGCGTGAGCAAGCGCCGCTGCTTGCCGTGCGAGGCGAACCAGGAATCGGCCGCGCCCTGGTCGCACGCCAGTGGCCCGAGCGGCTGTCAGCCGGCGCGGGCGATCTGACAGTCCTCGACCTCGACCACGTTCGCTTCCCGGGACGTGGCGAGTACGACCGTTGTGGTCATGACCCGCTGGCCGTCCGTAGCCGGACCGACAACGATGTCGGTGCGCCGGCCGACGACCTCGTTGTCCCGGGAGCGTGCGCGGACAGTGCATTGTGCCACGGCGTTGGGTGACTTTTCCACATCGAAGGTCAGCTGGGCCTGCGTCGGAGCGATCCGGTAGGCGCGGGTCCCGTAGTTCAGGCGCTCCGGATGGCCCTGGATCCACGCCGCTCCCACCGCGGCGACCACGACGATGACGAACCCCGCCAGCAGGAACCAGGGGGCGACCCGGATGCCACCGAGCCACGGGATGTCCAGGAGGCGTCGTGCCACGGCGAACACGCCCGACTTTCCCGTCGGGGAGCCGGGTGGCGTCGTAGTGGAGCCGGTCACGGAAGGCATCGGGAACAATGGTCGCATGTCCATGGCGATCAACGGGGGTGGCCTGCGACTCATGGCCGTGCATGCCCACCCCGACGACGAGTCCAGCAAGGGCGCTGCCACCATGGCCCGTTACGTCCACGAGGGTGCCGACGTCCTCGTGGTGACCTGCACCGGTGGTGAGGCCGGAACCGTCCTCAACCCCGCCCTGGACCGTCCGGACGTCCACGAGCGCCTCGTCGAGCTGCGCAGGGCCGAGATGGGCGAGGCGCGGCGCATCCTCGGCGTCCAACAGGTCTGGCTGGGTTTTCGCGACTCCGGACTGCCCGAGGGCGACCCGCTCCCACCCCTTCCGGAGGGCTGTTTCGCGCTCACGCCCCTCGCCGACGCGGCCAGACCGCTGGTCAGGTTGATGCGCGAGTTCCAGCCACAGGTCGTGGTCACCTACGACGAGAACGGTGGTTATCCACACCCCGACCACATCATGAACCACAAGATCACGATCGAGGCGTTCGAGGCCGCGGGTGACCCCGGGCTGTACCGGGAGGTGGGTCAGGACATCGGCGTGGCACCGTGGCAGCCTCTCAAGCTCTACTACCATCAGACGTTCCACAAGGAGCGGATGCTCGCCCTGCACGACGCCATGCAGGCAAGCGGGCGGGAGTCACCATACGCCGCCATGTTGGAGAAGTGGGTCGACCGCTCCGACGACTCCGGCCGGATCACCACCAGAGTGCCGTGCGGCGACTTCTTCGAGACCCGCGACCGCGCGCTGCTGGCACACGCGACCCAGGTCGACCCGAACGGACCCTGGTTCCGCGTTCCGCTGGAGATCCAGCGGAAGGCCTGGCCCACCGAGGACTACCAGCTTGCCCGGTCGTTGATCGAGGTGGGCATGCTGCCCGAGGACGACCTGTTCGACGGCATCCGCTGAGTCGTCCTTCAACGGCATCCGCCGAGCGCTTCGGGGACTTCGGCGATACCCGACCTTCGACCGGTTACCGCCGTCGACCGATCACCTGTGATCTATCCGCCGGTAACCCTGAAATCATCCGTAGTCGGGGCACGGTCGCTCGTCATCGGTCGTTGCTGGTGACGGAGGGTGTGACCGTGGGCATCCAAATCCGCGTACACCTTGAGACTGACGAGGGGATCACATCATGGCGATCTGGGATCGTCTGCGCACCAGTACCGCATCGATGCAGCAACAGCTCAACACCAAGAAGAACGATCTGAAGAGTGGTGCCTTCAGGGATGCCAGCATGGCCATCTGCGCCCTGGTGGCCGCCGCCGACGGGACCATCGACCTGGAGGAGCGTCGCAAGGTCGCCTCGCTCATCGCTTCCAACGAGGTACTCCAGAACTTCCCCGCCGAGCAGCTCCAGCAGAAGTTCAACGACTACTGCAACAGGCTGCAGACCGACTTCGACTTCGGCAAGGTCGGTGTCATCCAGGACATCGGCAAGACGAAGAAGAAGCCGGCCGAGGCCCGCGCGGTGATCCAGATCGGGATCGTCATCGGAGGCGCGGACGGTCACTTCGACAAGTCCGAGCAGCAGGTCGTCCGCGACGCCTGCTACGCGGTGGGGCTGGATCCCAACGAGTTCGACCTCTGATCGCTAAACCCCAGCCGGTGCCTGATCGCCAGGCCACTGGCTCCGGCCGGAGCTCGGCGGCGTTTCTCGTCGCCTTGCCAGCCGTTTGCCCTGCTCGGCGCTCAGCAACGTAGGGTACGGGGGTGACTCTCGCTGGACAGCTCCTCGCGCTCGAGGTCAGCGCGGGCGCCGGCGGATTTCTCGTCGTCCTGCTGCTGGGCCTCGCCGCTGTCGGTCTTTTCGTGATGATGCCGCGCAGCCTGGCCCGGATGCGCGGCAACATCGCCAGCGGGCGGTTCGGTGACCGCGCGACCGATCGGAACAAGCCGGCCGGCGGTCAGGGCTCCGA
>NZ_CAAAFO010000023.1:178661-183010 GCF_900634715.1 Candidatus Protofrankia californiensis
CCTGCGATGCGCCGTTGGACGGCGCTTGCTGACGGACGGGTGGGGCGCCGCACGGGCGGCGGGGGACTGCTTGCCCTGCGCAGAGTTGTGATCAGCCTGGCCACGGCGGCCTCCCGGTTGCGAAGCTGCGACCGGTGTTCGCTGGCCGTGACGGTGAGGATGCCGTCGACCAGCCGGCCTTCCAGCCGTCCGAGCGCCCGCCCGCGCAGCGGCTCGGGTAGGGACGGCGAGCGGCGGACGTCGAAGGACACCTCGACCCTGCTGTCGGAGGTGTTCACCCCCTGCCCGCCGGGTCCGCTCGACCGGGAGAACCTCCAGGTCAGGTCGGATTCGCGCAGAACGAATCCGGGGCGTACCTGCATGGGTGGGAAGGCCATTCTCCCATGGTGACCGATCCCGGTGATCGCGATTCCGGCAGCATCGTGATCATAACCACGGTCCGGATACCCGACCTGGTCGCCGGCTCATCCATGCGATCTTTGTATCTGGGTCGGTCCGGGCCGCAACTGTTGCGGTTGATGAGGGTATGACCGACTGTCAGCTGCTGATTTCTCAACGATCGCGCGCCATAGTGTCCCGCGTTACGCTCGAAAACGGCAGGGCGGGAGGGTTCCGGCGTGATTACCAAAGGAGGACCCGCGTCCACTGTGAAGCGTCCATTGTGAAGCGCCCACACCTTGACGATCTTCTTGACGGACTCCTCGACGCCGGTACGTGGAGGTGCTGGGATTGCACCCCCGAGCAGCCGGTACTGAGCGCCGCCTACGGTCGGGACCTGGCGCGGGCCGCCGAATGCAGCGGTGCGGACGAGTCGGTCCGCACCGGTGAGGGCCATGTTGGCGGTCACCGGGTCGTGGTCGTGGCCAGCGAATACGGCTTTCTCGGCGGCAGCGTGGGGATGGCCGCGGCACGTCGGGCCACCGCCGCGATCGAACGGGCCACCGCGCAGCGGCAGGCACTGCTGGCGCTGCCTGCCAGCGGCGGTACCCGGATCCACGAGGGAACCCCCGCGTTCCTCCAGATGCTGACGATCAGCAGTGCCATCGCCGAGCACCGGGCGGCCGGTCTGCCCTACCTCGTCTACCTGCGCCATCCGACGACCGGGGGAGTGCTCGCCTCCTGGGCCTCCCTCGGGCACGTCACGTTCGCCGAGCCCGAGGCGCTGGTCGGTTTCCTTGGGCCCCGGGTCGTCGAGGCGCTCACCGGCACGACGCTCGGACAGGATGCGCAGAGCCCCGAGACCCTGCGCCGGGCCGGCCTCGTGGACGCCGTCGTCACCCCCGATGACCTGCGGGAAAGCGTCCAGCGGGTGCTCAACGTCGTTGCGGTTGGGACCGCGGTTGCCCCCGCGGGGCGCGACAGCGAAGCGGATCCGCCGGCCCTCCTGGAGACGTCTGGAGCCGAGCCGTCCGGGACGGAACTGTCCGGCCCCGAACTGGCCGGGACCAGGCTGTCCGGAGTCGGGCCGTCCGGGATCGAACTGTCCGGCTCCCAGCCGTCCGGGAGCGGGCGGGATCCGTGGATGTCGGTGCTGGCCACCCGCGCGCCCGACCGTCCCGGCCTGCGCGAGTTCCTGGCGGCCGCGGCCAGCGACGTCACGCTGCTCGGCGCGTCCGAGCTGGGTCGGGGTGGCAGCCAGGTTGCGGACACTCCCGGTACACCGATCGTCACCGCGCTCGCCCTGCTGCGGGGGACACCATGTGTTGTCATCGGGCAGGACAGGTTGGCCCAGTGGCATCGGCGCATCGGCGTGGACGACCTTGACGCGGCTCGGGACGCGGTGCGACGGGCCGCGGACCTGCGGTTGCCGGTGCTCACCGTCATAGACACCCCGGGAGCGGAGCTGTCGGAGGCGGCCGAACGCCGCGGGATCGCCACGGCGATCGCGCGTTGTCTGGCAACATTGTTGACGACGCCGGTACCCACGGTGAGCGTACTGCTCGGGCAGGGTGCGGGCGGCGCGGCGCTCGCCCTGCTGCCGGCGGACACGGTCGTCGCCGCCGAGGACGCCTGGCTCGCTCCGCTGCCGCCCGAGGGCGCTTCTGTGATCATGCATCGGGATGTCGGCCACACCGCCGGCATGGCCCGCGGCCTGCAGATCACCGCCCATGACCTGCAGCGGCTGGGCGCGGTCGATCTGGTCGTCCCCGGCCCGGACGGCGGTCCGAGCAGCGGCCCGGGGACGGCGACATCGTCGGGCGCCTGCGGGCGGATGGCCGGTCTGGCCGAAGCCGCCGCCGGGTGCCTGCGGGCCGCCGTGGGGCTGGACCCGGCGACGAGGCTTGCGGCCCGACGCGACCGCTACCACCGTCTGTCGCCGTAGTAGCTTCCCCGTGCCGCCGTGCCGCCGTGCCGCCGTGCCGCCGTGCCGCCGTGCCGCCGTGCCGCCGTGCCGCCGTGCCGCCGTGCCGCCGTGCCGCCGTGCCGCCGTGATCGACGGTCCGCTCCGATGGGCGAACCGCGGACGGCTACTGAACGTAGCCGGCCACCCGGGCTCAGCCGTCCGCCATCCAGATTCAGCCCAAGGCCGGGTTCAGCCCAGGGCGATGTTGACGATCCGGCCGGGAACCACGATCAGCCGCTTCACCGTCCGGTCCGCGGTGTGTCGCGCGTACTCCTCGTGGTCGGTCACCGCAGCGCGGACGGTCTGCTCGTCGGCGTCCGCGGGGACGTCGACGGTGAACCGCACCTTGCCGTTGACCTGCACCGGCAGCGTCACCGTGGATTCGACTGCCAGCGACTCGTCCCCCTGCGGGAAGGGATGCAGGGCGAGCGAGCCGTCGTGACCCAGTCGCGACCACAGTTCCTCGGCGATGTGCGGGGCCAGCGGGGCGACCATGAGCACCAGCGCTTCGGCGAGTTCGCGCGGCAGCCCGCCTGAGCCGCCGTAGCGCTTGCTCACGAAGTTGGTCGCCTCGATGAGGCGGGCCACCGCGGTGTTGAAACGCAGGCCCGCGTAGTCCGCGCGGACCGCGAGGATCGTGCGGTGCAGCGTCCGGGTGGCCTCGGCGTCCGGCGGGACGTCGGAGACGACCGCCGTGCCGGTCGCCTCGTCGATGATGTTGCGCCACAGTCGCTGCAGGAAGCGGTGGGAGCCGACGATGTCGTCGGTGTGCCACGGCCGGTCCGCATCCAGCGGGCCCATGGCCATCTCATAGACCCGCAGGGTGTCCGCGCCGAAGCTGTCGTACATCTCGTCCGGGCTGACGCTGTTCTTCAGGCTCTTGCCCATCTTCCCGGACCGCCGGTTCACCGGCTCACCGTTGTGGGTGAACCCGCCGTCGGCGGTGCGGACGATCTCGGCCGCGGGCACGTACATGCCGCGGGCGTCGGTGAACGCGTCCGCCTGGATGTAGCCCTGGTTGAACAGCCGCTTGAACGGTTCCTTCGTCGAGACCAGCCCCAGGTCGTAGAGGACCTTGTGCCAGAACCGCGCGTACAGCAGGTGCAGGACGGCGTGCTCGACACCGCCGACGTAGAGCCCCACGCCACCGTCGCCGGGCGGGCCGTCCGGGGTGTGCATCCAGTAGCGCTCGACCTCGGCGTCGACGAAGCGCTCGCTGTTCGTCGGGTCGAGGTAACGCAGGTAGTACCAGCACGAGCCGGCCCACTGCGGCATGGTGTTGGTCTCGCGCCGGTACGTCCTCGGCCCGTCGCCCAGGTCGAGGGTGACGGTGGCCCAGTCGGTGATCCGCGCCAGCGGGGGGACCGGATCGCTGACATCGTCGTCGGCCATGGCCGCCGGCCGGAAGTCGGTCATCTCCGGCAGGGTGACGGGCAGCAGCTCGTCCGGGAGCGCGACCGGCAGACCGTCCTCGTCGAACACGATTGGGAACGGCTCGCCCCAGTACCGCTGCCGGGAGAACAGCCAGTCCCGCAGCCGGTAGGAGCGGGCCGCGCGGCCCGCGCCGACGTCCTCCAGCCAGCGGACCGTCGCCTTGATCGCCTCCGGCTTCGACAGCCCGACCAAGGACGGCGCCACACCCGCCGCCGGCAGGTACTCCCCCTCCCCGGAGAAGGCGACGGGCCAGGTGTCCGGGGCCGCGCCCGCGGGCACCTTGTGCTCGGTTCGCCAGTCCTCGCTCGGCGCGAGCACGGCCGGGACAGGCAGGCCGAGCGTGCGGGCGAAGGAGAAGTCGCGCTGGTCGTGCGCGGGAACGGCCATGATCGCGCCCGTCCCGTAACCCATCAGGACGTAGTCGGCGAGGAAGACCGGGATGGCGTTGCCGGTGACCGGGTTGGTGACATACGCGCCGGTGAACACGCCGGTGCGCGGGATCTCGTCGGTGCCACGCTGGCGATCGCCCAGGCGTGCGGCGTATGCCCGGTAGGCGGCCACGGCCGCCCGC
>NZ_CAAAFO010000023.1:183355-183810 GCF_900634715.1 Candidatus Protofrankia californiensis
CCGGGAACCGGGTCGGCGAACGTCCAGCCGACCGGCGTGCCCGGCGGCCAGGTCGGCGCGGTCAGCGTGTCGACGAGGGGGTGTTCCGGTGCCAGCACCATGAAGGTGGCGCCGGCCAGGGTGTCGGGACGGGTGGTGAAGACCTCGATGCGGACGTCGGAGCCGACCGCGGGGAACTCGACCGTGGCACCGTCGCTCGACCCGATCCAGTTCCGCTGCATCTGCTTGATGGAGTCCGGCCAGTCGACCAGGTCCAGGTCGGCGATCAGGCGTTCGGCATAGGCGGTGATCCGCATCATCCACTGGCGCAGCGGGCGGCGGAAGACCGGATAGTTGCCGATGTCGCTGCGTCCGTCGGCGGTGACCTCCTCGTTGGCGAGCACCGTGCCGAGGCCGGGGCACCAGTTGACCAGCTGCCCGGAGATGAAGGCCAGCCGGTACCCGTCCACGACCTG
>NZ_CAAAFO010000023.1:184414-187290 GCF_900634715.1 Candidatus Protofrankia californiensis
ACCAGGGTCGGTTGTGCGGGTTGGCGCTGCTCCTGGGCGCCCGGGTGCCGGCGGAGAACTCGGCGATCAGCTCGTCGATCGGGCGGGCGCGGTCAGCCTGGTCGTCGTACCAGCTGTTGAAGATCTGCAGGAAGATCCACTGGGTCCACCGGTAGTACTCCACGTCCGTGGTGGCGATCTCGCGGCGGGCGTCGTGACCCAGCCCCAGCCGTCCGAGCTGGCGCCGCATGTTGTCGATGTTGGCCTCGGTGGTGACCCGTGGGTGCTGCCCGGTGTTGATGGCGTACTGCTCGGCCGGCAGGCCGAATGCGTCGTAACCGAACGGGTGCAGAACGTGGTGACCAGTCATCCGCAGGTAGCGGGCGAGCACGTCGGTGCCGATGTAGCCGAGCGGATGGCCGACATGCAGACCGCTACCGGACGGGTAGGGGAACATGTCCATGATGAAGAACGTCGGACGTCCGGCGACCTCGTCGAAACCGTCCGACAGCGGACCCCGCGGGTTGGGGGAGCTGAACGTTCCCCGCTGTGACCACGTCTGCTGCCAGCGGCGCTCGATGTCGCCGGCCAGCCGGGCATTGTAACGGAACGGCAGGTCCACGACCGGGACTGTGCCCGCGGCGGGCTGGGCGCCCGCAGGCCGGGTGTCGCTGTCGCGCCCGGTGCCAGTGTGCTCGGCGTCGGCGTCCTTCGTACTGGTGTCCTTAGTACTGGTGCCCTCGGTACTGCTGGTCATGTCTCATCATCCTCAGGTCGACCCGACCCGACCCGTCCCGCGGACCCTGCGGGAATCCGCGGATCACGACAGCGGCGCCGGCTGCAGGCTCACGCGGATGGTGTCGATCGTTGTTCTGAGCCTATCCGGAGCCCGGAAACGGGGGCTGGGAGGCCGGAAGGTACGAGACCGGAAGATACGAGGTTGGAAGGTATCGGGCACAGACCAGGCCGATGCCGGCCGCGACGAGGTGCCCGGCAGCGGTGAAGTCGGGTGTGTGGAGTGCGGCAAGGACGAGCACCGCTAGCCCGCCGCTGGTCAGCGGCCACCGCCAGCAGGCCTGCGCCGCGGCGGCGAGCACCGCGGCGCAGGCGATCAGGCCGTAGCTGGCGCCGACGTCGACGGCGTCGGTGACGTGGTCGTCAACGAGCCCGACGAGCTGGCCCAGCACCAGCCCGCCGGCGACGAGCAGGCTCGCCCCGACGTGTCCGGATGCGAACACGCCGAGTGCCGGTCGAGATCCGATCGCTCGTTCCAGGGGCGCGAGGACCGCCGCCACCGCGGCACCTGACCGTAGGAACATGCCGCTTTCAAGCCAGAAGGCGCTGGCCACCAGGACGTAGAGCGGGTGCGTGCGCAGCCCCGCGAGGTTGGTGGACCGGCTCAGCAGAAGACGCCGGTAGGCGTCCTGGTCGAGCCGGTGGGCGACCGCGACAACGGCCGAGGTGAAGCCCAGGATCGAGACGTAGGTCATAGCCAGGGGCGCGGCCCGCCAGGCCTGGATTATCAGATTGCTGCGGGCGGGAGACGTCGCCCGTGGCGACGGCCGGGACCACACCGGCGAAAACGACCAGGACCATGCCGGAGAAACCGGACCCGGAGAAGCCGGATCGGAAGGAGCCGGATCCGGAGACGTCGGAAGAGGGGGACGCGGCCAAGGGGCGTGACGTCCTGTTCGTACACTTTGCCATGATTTCGGCCGAGTCTGCGACCACAGTCGTAACCAGAACTGTGAGCGGGACGGCGCGGCGGGTACGGCGCGGGTCGCGATCCGGTCGGCGTGCACCACACAGGTTCCAAGGTTTCGAAGCCGGCCGAGCTTCCCGACAGTAGGCCCGGCAACGGGAATGCTGGGCATATGCCGAACCGTCTAGCCGACCAGACCTCGCCGTACCTCCTTCAGCATGCCGACAACCCGGTCGACTGGTGGCCGTGGGGCTCGGACGCCTTTGCCGAAGCTGTCGCCAGGGACGCACCCGTCCTGCTGTCAGTGGGCTACGCGTCCTGCCACTGGTGCCATGTGATGGCGCACGAGTCCTTCGAGGACCCCGACGTCGCATCGATCATGAACGAGCACTTCGTCAACGTCAAGGTCGACCGTGAGGAGCGGCCCGACGTCGACGCCGTCTACATGGACGTCACCGTCGCTCTCACCGGCCAGGGCGGCTGGCCGATGACGGTGTTCCTCACCCCGGCGGGCGAGCCGTTCTTCGCCGGTACGTACTTCCCGCCGGTGTCGCGGCCGGGGATGGGATCGTTCCGGCAGCTTCTTGTCGCGGTCACGAACGCCTGGCGGACGCGGCGTGACGAGGTGGCGGCCTCCGGTGCGGACATCGCACGCCAGATCGCCGCGATGGCGCTGCGCTCGGGTGCCTCGCCGGCCAGGCTCACCGACGAACTGCTCGGCACCGCGGTGGAGAAGGTCGCGCGGACCTTCGACCCGGAGCACGCCGGTTTCGGGTCGGCGCCGAAGTTCCCGCCGTCCGCTCTGCTGGAGATGCTGCTGCGGCACCAGGCACGCACCGGGGACGCTGCCAGCCTGCGGATGGTCACCGCCACCTGCGAGCGGATGGCCCGCGGAGGGATCTACGATCAGCTCGCGGGCGGGTTCGCTCGCTACAGCGTGGACGCCACCTGGACCGTCCCGCACTTCGAGAAGATGCTCTACGACAACGCCCAGCTGCTACGGGTGTACCTGCACCTGTGGCGGGCGACCGGGTCACCGCTGGCCGAGCGGGTCGCCCGGGAGACCGCTGCCTTCCTGCTACGTGACCTGGGGACCGCCGAAGGCGGGTTCGCCTCGGCGCTGGACGCGGACACGGTCATGCCCGGCGGACCCGACCCCGGTGAACCCGACCCACACAGGCATGGCTCCGGCGGG
>NZ_CAAAFO010000023.1:187655-194484 GCF_900634715.1 Candidatus Protofrankia californiensis
GCCCGCGACGACAAGATCGTCGCAGCCTGGAACGGGCTTGCGATCGCGGCGCTCGCCGAGGCCGGCGCGCTGCTGGCCGAGCCGGCGTGGGTGGTCGCGGCCACGCGGGCCGCGACGCTGCTGCGCGACGTCCACCTGGTGGACGGCCGGCTGCGACGCACCAGCCGGCACGGCCGCGCCGGGACGAACGCCGGGGTGCTGGAGGATTACGGGGACGTCGCCGAGGGTTTGCTCGTCCTGCACCAGGTCACCGGGGACGAACAGTGGCTGGCGCTGGCAGGCGACCTGCTGGCGGTTGTTCGCGAGCACTTCACCGCGGACGACGGTGGTTTCCACGACACCGCCGACGACGCCGAGCTGCTGCTGCGCCGGCCACGGGACCCCTCGGACTCGCCGACGCCGTCCGGCCAGGCCGCAGTCGCCGGCGCCCTGCTGACCTACTCGGCCCTGACAGCATCGTATGAGCATCGGCAGGCTGCCGAGCGCGTCCTGGAGACGCTCACCCCGCTGCTCGCCGCGAACGCGTCCTTTGCCGGGTGGGCCGGGGCGGTCGGTGAGGCGCTTGTGGCCGGACCTGCCGAGGTTGCCGTCGTCGACCGTCCGGACCTCGAGCGGGTGGCCCGGCTGGCCACCTCGCCGGGCGCGGTCGTGGTCACGTCCGGACCGCTGGCGCGGGGGCGGACCTCCGCCGGGGTCTACGTGTGCCGGGGTTTCGTCTGCGAACGGCCGGTGACCACCGCCGAGGCGGTGCGTGACCAGTTGGGAGTCCGGCTCGTCCTGCCGTCGACCGGCTGAGCGCCTTGGGTGGATGCCCCGGATGGACGTCTCAGAGGGAGATCCCGGCCGAGCGCCCCGGAACGAGATCCGGACCTCCACCCGGATAGAGATCTGGATGGAGGTCCCGGGGACGTCTCCTGACTGATATCTGTTGCCGCGTATCTCGTGTAAGGGTGTAATCAAACAAGGTGCGAGACGCGCGGAAGTCCACACCGGGTGCAGGTGACGAGGAGGCACGGCATGGCAGGTTCGCGTGGACGCGGCTTCGGTCGTTGGGGCGAGCGTGAGCAGGCGCCGCCCGCGGATGACGCGTCGGCATGGTTCGCCGGGAGGCTCCCCGACGGCTGGTTCACCGCCCCCGCGGCGGTGACCGTCGACCGGGACGAAATCGTGGTCGTGGGGACGATCCCCGCGCCGGAGCTGGAGACCGACGATCCCGCTGCGGCCGCCGCCGCCGAGTCGGGTCGCATCCGCCGGTTTCGTGAGCAGACCAGGGAGGCCCGCATCGCGATTGCCCAGGAGGCCGAGCGGCGCTACGGGCGCAAGGTGGCATGGGGGGCGACCGCGGGCGGGACGACCGAGCTGTTCACCACGTTGTCCGTTCCGGTGATGACCAGGCTCCGGCAGCCGGAACGCCATGTGCTCGACACGCTGGTCGACTCCGGGGTCGCGCGCAGCCGAAGCGACGCGCTGGCCTGGTGCGTCCGCCTTGTCGGTGACAATGCGCAGCCGTGGTTGGCCCGCCTGCGGGAGGCGATGGAGAAGGTCGAACAGGTCCGTGCGGAAGGGCCCGAATTGTGAATTCGGATACTTGGCCGGTGCCAGGCCACGCAGACGTGGCGACCCCCTGGAATGCGTAGATCGCCGGGCTAGGTTGCGTAGATCGCCAGAATGACGGCGATGTAGTGACACGTCGCGGCGACGAGGGTGAATGCGTGGAAAACCTCGTGGTAGCCGAACGTCTGCGGGGCCGGGTTGGGACGTCGGGACGCGTAGACAAATGCCCCGAGGCTGTATAGGACGCCACCAGCGAGGATCAGAACCATCGTCGCGACACCCGCGGTGTGCAGCAGCTCGGGTATGACGAAGACCGCCACCCAGCCCAGGGCGATGTAGAGCGGCACCATCAGGAAGCGCGGCGAGTGCAGCCAGAGCATCCGCAGCCCAATACCGATCGCGGCGCCGCCCCAGACCACCGTGAGTATCGTCCTGGCGGTCCGCGGTGGTAGGGCGAGCAAGGTCAACGGCGTGTAAGTTCCAGCGATGAAAACGAAGATCATAGAATGATCGAGTCGTTTCATCAGAGATCGCGCACGTGATGTTGACCACATTTTTCGGTGATACAACGCGCTCGTACCGAACAGCATGGCGATGCTTAGCGCATAAACGCCCACTGCCACGCGTGCACGGAACGTCGTGGTCAGCGCAATGGCGATGACGCCGAGTGCCAGGCTGACTGGGAAGGCACCTGTGTGCAACCATCCGCGCATCCTTGGTCGCACCAGGTCGTTCGGATGGTGACGGAAGTCGCGGCCAGGTGCGGTCGTGGTCACACGGTCACCGTATCTTGCTGCCGTCATGGTTGCCAGTGGGAGTTGTTGATCGGCTTCTTGCCGACTTCGAAGCGCGCGGATTTGACCGATTGCCATGGCTCGACCGCGCGACTGTCGGAAGCTCCCACGGTAGAGTCAAAAGATCCTGTACACGGCCTCGAATCGCCTATGGCTGTGGCTGATCCACTATGTGGTGGACGGTGAGTTGCGGGCACAGTGTTGCGGGGTGACCGCGCATGCGTTCCGCGGCCCCGGGCACGAGTGGACCTTCCCATGGCTGGGCATAGGTGCTATGGCGAGGCCGTGGTGGGCTCGACTCAAGCGGAGGTGGGAGCTGTGACGACCGCGGCGCAGATTCCGGGGCTGGACGCCGTCCCGACCAGGCATGCCGGGCTGATTGCCTGGGTGCGCGAGATCGCCGAACTCACCCAGCCGGAGCGCATCTGGTGGTGTGACGGCTCTGACGCGGAGTATGCCGAACTCGCCCAATTGCTGGTCGACAAAGGCACGTTCGTCCCGCTGGACGCCGAGAAGCGCCCGGGCAGCTTCTACGCTGCTTCCGATCCCACCGACGTCGCCCGGGTCGAGGACCGTACCTTTATCTGCTCCCGGGACCCCGCGGACGCCGGGCCGACTAACAACTGGACCGATCCGGACGAGATGAAGGTGAAGCTGCGGGGCCTGTTCGAAGGCAGCATGCGGGGGCGGACGATGTATGTCGTCCCGTTTTGCATGGGTCCGCTAGGTTCGCGGATTTCGGCGCTCGGGGTTCAGATCACCGATTCGGCGTATGTCGCCGTGTCGATGCGGACGATGACGCGTATGGGCGCCCCCGCTCTCGAACAGCTGGGCGACGACGGCTTCTTCGTCCCGTGTGTGCATTCGCTGGGCGCACCCCTTGAGCCTGGTCAGGCGGACGTGCCGTGGCCGTGCAACTCGACCAAGTACATCACGCACTTCCCGGAGACCCGGGAAATCTGGTCCTATGGCTCGGGTTATGGGGGTAACGCCCTGCTCGGCAAGAAGTGCTACGCGCTGCGGATCGCCTCGGTAATGGCGCGGGACGAGGGCTGGCTGGCCGAGCACATGCTCATCCTCAAGCTCACCTCGCCCGCTGGCAAGGTCCACTTCATCGCGGCGGCATTCCCGTCGGCCTGCGGCAAGACCAACCTGGCGATGCTCATTCCCACGTTGCCGGGCTGGAAGGCCGAGACCGTCGGTGACGACATCGCCTGGATGCGGTTCGGGGAGGACGGCCGGCTCTACGCGGTGAACCCCGAGGCCGGTTTCTTCGGGGTGGCACCTGGCACGGGTGTGGAGACCAACCCGAACGCCATCGCGACCCTGTGGGGCAACACGGTCTTCACCAATGTCGCCCGTACCGACGACGGTGACGTGTGGTGGGAGGGGCTGACCAAGGACAAGCCGGCTCACCTGGTGGACTGGAAGGGCCGGGACTGGACGCCGGAGTCCACCGAACCGGCTGCGCACCCCAACGCCCGCTTCACCGTGCCGGCGAGCCAGTGCCCGACGATTGCGCCGGAGTGGCAGGACCCGAAGGGTGTCCCGATTTCGGCGATCCTGTTCGGCGGGCGCCGGGCGAGCGCGGTCCCGCTGGTGACCGAGGCGCCGACCTGGCAGCGCGGGGTGTTCTTCGGGTCGATCGTCGCCTCGGAGACGACCGCGGCACAGGCCGGCGCGATCGGCAAACTGCGGCGTGACCCGTTCGCGATGTTGCCCTTCTGTGGCTACAACATGGCCGACTACTTCGCGCACTGGCTGTCGATCGGCCGTCAGGCCGACCCGGAGAAGCTCCCGCGGATCTACTACGTCAACTGGTTCCGCAAGAACGCGCAGGGTCGCTTCCTGTGGCCGGGTTTCGGTGAGAACAGCCGGGTCCTGGCCTGGATCATCGGTCGGCTTGAGGGCGATGCCGAGGGTGTGGAGAGCGCGCTGGGTACCCTGCCCACGCCCGAGGCCCTGCCCACCGATGGGCTCGACGTCCCCGCTGAAGATCTTGCGGAGTTGCTCACCCTCGACACTGAGCTGTGGAAGCAGGAGGCGGAGCTGATCCCCGAGCACTACCGGACCTTCGGCAATGCGCTTCCGGCCGAGTTGTGGGCCGAGCAGGAGGCGCTGGTCGGCCGCCTGAAGGACTGATTTCGGGGGATACCGGGGCCGATGGGTCCCGGTTCCCAGGGGCAGGGGTGGCTGCGGCCACGTACGTGGTGACAATCACCCCATAGTGATCCTGAGCGTGAAAAAATCATGATCGCGCTGCCTTGGGCTCTCTGGCCAGGGTCCACTGCCGTAACCAAGGTCATCCAACGGTTATGGCTGGAGCTGAAGCTGGAGGCGGTCGGGTCGGCGTCCGGTATGTACCACGGATGCCGACCCGACCGCTGTCGTCACGGTTTGTCGATGTTCTGACGCCTGTCGTACCGACTGTCTGCTTGCCGCTGTCGTGTCTGTTGTCACTGTCATGTCTGGCGACTTGCCCTGTCCGGCGCAAATGTCGTCGTGGCCTGTCGTCGTGGCCGTCCGTTCTCCGACCGAGATGCCGGCCACGTGAACGCAGGGAAACGTGGGGATACGAACGCAGGGACACATAGTTGTCTTCTGTCGCACGGTCCAGAGAAGGCGATCATCGATTGTGGCTGAAGTGCAAGCGGTTTCCCGCTGGCCATCACTATACGGTCGGTGACTGTTGCTGAGCGTGTTGTGCAAAGATGGTCGCGCTTTCGCGGCGGGGGAGCTAACGTGTGGCCCTGGGTACGCCGGGTGGGCGTCGCGGAACGGCGATCCACCGAGCGGATCCAGATGGCTCAAGTCGTGGTCCGGCACTGGGCCGGGCCACTCGGGAGGCCCCTCGGTGCCGCATTCGCGACAACGCCAGGAGGTCGGTACCCGGCCTCCCCAGAGGGGCCCGGTCCCGGACTTCCTCCGAATAAGCGGGTGGGCGTGTGCCACGAACGTATGTCGTCGACACAAGCGTGCTCCTGTCTGATCCTAGTGCGCTGCTGCGGTTTGCGGAGCACAATGTAGTGCTTCCTTTGGTAGTTGTAGGGGAGCTGGAAGGAAAGCGGAACCACCCCGAACTGGGCTGGTTTGCCCGCGAAGCCCTTCGCCTCCTCGACGATCTACGAATCCGCCATGGTCGACTGGACCAGCCATTGCCGTTGGACGACGGTGGAACGCTGCGGGTCGAGCTCAACCACACCGACCCGTCGGTACTCCCACCGGGGTTTCGGGTGGATGACAATGACTCGCGCATTCTTGCTGTCGCGCTCAACCTTGCCCGGGAGGGCAACGACGTCGTCCTGGTCACGAAGGACCTGCCGCTGCGGGTAAAGGCATCCGCGGTCGGGCTCTCCGCCGAGGAGTACCGGGCGCAGACGCCGGTGGACTCGGGCTGGAGCGGCATGGCGGAGCTCACCGTCACCCAGGACGATCTGGACCGGCTCTACGCCCGCGAGACCGTCGAGATCCCGGAGGCGGCCGGAATGCCGTGCCACACGGGATTGGTGCTCACCGCATCCGGCGGCAGCGCCTCCGCACTGGGCCGGGTGACCGCGGACAAGAAGGTGCGCCTGGTTCGAGGTGACCGGGAGGCGTTCGGCCTGCACGGGCGATCCGCGGAACAGCGCGTCGCGCTCGACCTGCTGCTCGACCCCGACATCGGGATCATCTCCCTCGGTGGACGGGCCGGTACCGGCAAGTCGGCGCTGGCGTTGTGCGCCGGCCTCGAAGCGGTGATGGAACGCCGGCTGCACCGACGGGTTGTGGTGTTCCGGCCGCTGTATGCGGTTGGCGGCCAGGACCTCGGCTACCTCCCGGGCAGCGAGAACGAGAAGATGGCGCCCTGGGCGCAGGCCGTCTTCGACACGCTTGGCGCGCTGGTCTCCCCGGAGGTCATCGAGGAGATCGTCGACCGCGGCATGCTCGAAGTGCTGCCGCTGACGCACATCCGTGGCCGGTCGCTGCATGATGCGTTCGTCATAGTGGACGAGGCGCAATCACTGGAACGCGGCGTGTTGCTGACCGTGCTGTCGCGACTGGGGCAGGGGTCACGGGTCGTACTGACGCACGATGTTGCGCAGCGTGACAATCTGCGAGTGGGTCGGCATGACGGGGTCGCCTCTGTGATCGAGACCCTGAAGGGTCATCCGCTGTTCGCGCACATCACGCTTACCCGTTCCGAGCGGTCGCCCATCGCCGCGCTGGTCACCACCATGCTGGAGGATCTCGTTCTGTAGTTTCCGGTTCTGTAGTCCTCGCGGGGACGTCCGCCCGGTCGGCCACGATTGTTTGCGGCCACAGCCACCATGGCTTGCCGGCATGGTCAACATGGCTGCCGGCGTGGCCAGCCGGCCGGGCGGACAGCCGGGCGGAGATCCGCGCTGGATCCCGGGTGGACAACCACGGGAGCCGGGGAACGTACCGGGGACGGATGCGGTTGACGTTTCAGGCTCTGCCGCCAGTGGGTCGAAGGCGGCGCG
>NZ_CAAAFO010000023.1:194509-202909 GCF_900634715.1 Candidatus Protofrankia californiensis
TTTCGCGCCGCCTTTGGTCGTTCCGAATCCCGGAGGTTTTCAGTCATGATCTTCGCTCGTCACAAGTCGGCCCTACCCACCGCCGAGCAGGCGTTGCCCGGTCGTCGAATACCGGCTTTCGCCGTGCCGGAGCGGCACGCCGTCCTCGGTACGCCGTTGCAGGGGCCTTTCCCGGCGGGGCTGGAGATCGCCGTGTTCGGGCTTGGCTGCTTCTGGGGCGCAGAGCGGAAGTTCTGGCAGACCCCGGGGGTGTACTCGACCGCGGTCGGGTATGCGGGCGGAATCACGCCGAATCCGACGTATGAGGAGACCTGTTCGGGTCTGACCGGGCACACCGAGGCTGTGCAGGTGGTGTTCGACCCCGCCGTGGTGAGCTTCGAGAACCTGCTGAAGGTCTTCTGGGAGGCGCACGACCCGACCCAGGGCATGCGCCAGGGCAACGACGTCGGCACCCAGTACCGCTCGACGATCTACACTTTCTCGGACGAACAGCTTGCAGCGGCGCAGCGTAGTCGGGACGCCTTCCAGGCCGTCCTCGACACGGCCGATTTTGGCCCGATCACCACGGAGATCGCCCCGGCCGGGCCGTTCTACTTCGCGGAGGACTACCACCAGCAGTACCTTTCGGACAGTAAGAATCCGAACGGTTACTGCGGCCTCGGCGGGACTGGGGTGTCCTGCCCGCTCGGAGTGGCCTCGACCGACGCCGGCTGAAGCTGGGGCGCCGGCCGCTAGGAGTTTGGTCGGTCGGCGCTCGTCCACGTTCTTCGTCGAGCGCGTCCGCTCCCCGTTTTGTACAATTCGGGGTGTGAGCGAGATGCCAATCAGTGAGGCGCGGGACCACCTCGGTGAGATTGTGTCCAAGGCGGAGCACGCCCACGAGAGGATTGTGCTCACCCGTCACGGTCGCGCGGTCGCTGCGGTCATTTCGATCGAGGACCTGCGGGATCTGGAAGAGGCCGAGGACGAGTCTGATCTCGTCGCCGCGAGGGAGGCGCTCGCCTCCAGCGAGCCCCGAGTGCCGCATCGGGACGTGATGGCGGAGTTCGGCCTGACCTGACGGTGAAGTACGAGGTCGAGTGGACGACGCGGGCGCTGCGTGAACTGCGCAAGTTGGACAGGACTGCGGCTCGTCGGGTGTTGCTTGCGGTGACTCGGCTGGCGGACGACCCACGTCCGGCTGGTGTGCGTGCGCTGGTTGGCAAGCCGTCGGGTACGTTGCGCCTGCGGGTCGGGGACTACCGGGTGGTCTACCTGGTGGAGGAGGGGCGCATCGTCGTGACGGTGGTTCGGGTGGGGCACCGCAGGGAGGTCTACCGGTCCTGATCGCAGCTATCTCGGTGATCGGTGCCACCAGCAGTACCTTTCGGACAGTAAGAACCCGAACGGTTACTGCGGCCTCGGCGGGACTGGGGTGTCCTGCCCGGTCGGCGTCGCGTCGACCGACGCCGGCTGACTGGGGGCCGCGGGGGTGGCTGATCCGACTGGCGATCGTGCTGTGCGGCGGCTCGGAGGATGTGGATCCGATGCTGCGGTCACCGCATCGGATCCACATCCTCCGGACGAGCAGTACGACACGTCACTGTTCGAGAGCGGTAAACCAGATCTTGATCGATGGTTCCACGAGCATGCACTGAGTGTTGAGGTCTGCCGGGCCGGGCGTACGTTCGTCTGGCAGATCGATGGCCGAATGGTCGCCTATTGCACGATTGCCGCTCATCTGCTGGTACGTGACGATCTTCCTAGATCGCTGGGACGGGGCAATCCGGCGCAGATCCCGGCGGTTCTGCTGGCAAGACTGGCGTTGGACAAGGCGTTGCAGGGCCAGGGGCTGGGTGGTGTGTTGCTCGCGGAGGCTCTCGGCCGGGTGGTCGACGCAACCCGAACGGTCGGGGCCCGTTTCCTCATCGTGGATGCGATCGACGAATCGGCAACCGGTTTCTACGTGAAGTACGGCTTCCGGTCGATTCCGGGGACGATCGCCGGATGACTGAGCCGGATGCTGCGGAGGCGTATGAGCATGCGGGGGTCGCCTTCGAGTTGGGGCGGGACGTACGTACGTTGCGCGAGGAGCGCGGCTGGACGCAGCAGACCCCGGTCCCAGCGGATCGGGGGCGAACAGGCTCTGCCGCGTCCGTTCCGTGAGATGATCGCGGTGGCATTGTTCGCGAGGTGCCCCAGGTTCCCTGGTGCCTGCGAGCGCGCGAAAAAATCATGATCGCGCTCTGTGGCCGCCGGGAAACCGGGGAGAATCGGGAAGCCGGTGAAAGTCCGGCACGGGCCCGCCGCGGTGATCGGGGAGCCGCCGTCCACGCGCGTAGGCGCAGCCACTGGACCACGTGGTCTGGGAAGGCCGGGCGGGCAGGCGTTGATCCGAGAGTCCGAAGACCGGCCTCGCATCTGTGCCACCCGTCGACGGTCGGGTGGTGGACAGCAAGCGGGAGCCTGCCATGCCTGTAGACCTGTACAACGTGATCCATCGGCGACGCGACGTCCGCGCCCAGTTCACCGGGGCGCCGATCCCGGACGAAGTCCTGGACCGGGTGCTTGCCGCGGCCCACGCGGCCCCCAGCGTCGGGCTGAGCCAGCCGTGGGACTTCATCGTGATCGAAAGCGAACGGATCCGGAGCGCTTTTTACGAGCATGTCAGGCGGGAGCGGGCGGTCTTCGCCGCGACACTGACAGGCGAGCAGGCTGCCCGCTTTTCCCGGATCAAGATCGACGGTGTTATGGAGTCCACGCTTTCCGTCGTGGTGACCTACGACGGGGAGCGTGGCGGACCTGCTGTTCTGGGCCGGCATGCCATTGCCGACGCGGGGCTGTACTCGGTGTGTCTGGCGATTCAGAATTTGTGGCTGGCGGCCACAGCCGAGGGCCTCGGTTGCGGCTGGGTGTCGTTCTTCCGCGAACAGGCTGTCCGAGGCATGCTGGACATTCCCGACGGTATCCGGCCGGTCGCGTGGTTGTGTCTCGGTCCGGTTACGCATCATGAGAAAATTCCCGATCTGGAAAGGCATGGCTGGACCCGCCGTCGACCTTTGGCACAGGCGGTCCATCGTGAGACGTGGCAGTCCGCCTGTTGGCTCCGACCCCCGGACGAGGGCAGGCGGCGACTGGACGAGGGCAGGTAGTGACTGGACGAGGGCAGGTAGTGACGTGCGCGCAGCTGCAACGACGATCGTCGATCTCGGGAGCTGCGCCCTCACGTCCGGTCGCCTGTGAGAGGTGGGAGAGCCGCGGGATGTGGAAGATCGGTGGGACGCGGGAGAAGCGCAGGACAGACCGTGATCAAAGCAGACCGTGAGGCGGGGTAGGGCAGCGTCGCGGTGGAACCTGCGCGGTGCCTTGCCGACGTCTATCTTCTTGACGAAGGGTAAAGGTGTGAGCATCCATCGGGTATGGGAGCGGCCGGCCGTCGCTTCCGGGACCGATCTGGTGGCGCGAACCGAGCGGCCTGAGCGGCCGGCGTCGTGAGCGGCCGGCGTCGTGCGTACGTGGTGACCCAGGTTTCCGCGGCTGCACCGTCAGCGGTGTTCGATCTCCTGGCGGACGGCGCTGGTTGGTCACGGTGGGCGAGTCCGTTCATATCACGATCTTGGTGGGAGCGGGAGGGTACGCCCCCGCCGGGCGGAGTGGGAGCGGTACGCCGGGCCGGTCGGCCACCCTTGATCGCCCGCGAAGAGATCGTTGAGCACGTCCCGGCTCGTAGGCATGCCTACCGGATCCGTTCGGGTCTGCCGGTGCGGGACTACCTGGAAACGGTGGATCTGACACCGGTGGATGGCGGTACCGAGATCGTGTGGCAGGGCAACTTTGTTCCGCTCGTGCCGGGGACGGGAGCGATACTGGCGGCCGTCCTGAAGTTCTTCATCACCCGGTTGGCCCGCCGACTTGCCAGGGCCGCGGCTGCGGGCTCAGGAACCACGCCGCCGGCCACGGCCTGAGCCGTCTGTCGTCCGGCGCCCCTCGTCCGCCGTCCGCCGTCCGCCGTCTGGATCATTGGCGGCGACGAATCAGCCCCAGGGCGTGCCGGCCGAGCCGCCTCGCCGGCCGGGGCGGCTCGCCAGTGGCTGGGCGGCACGTCGGTGTCGATGCCGACAGATCGGGTACGGCCGTTTGGACGGGCCGTCGGCGCAGCCGGCCCCGTGCACCGGTCCGCCCTCGAGAATGATCTGGAGGAGATCATGGCTGTGAGGTTGAGCCGCCGGTCCTACGAGTACGCGAGAAGGCTGATCGACAACGGTGCCGTGGTGCTCGACGAACGAGACGATTGGAGCGAGCATCGGCCCTCGTCGCGGCAGGAGAACGAGTTCATAGCCGAACACGGTTTCAGCGAATATCAGAAATGGTACCTGGGAATCTCCGAGGAGGAGGACGAGGACAACAAGGAACGGTACAAGTTCCCGTACGGCGACTTCCACAAAGTGCACCGTTGTGGCATGCTTGCGGCCGAGTCGCGAGCCGGCCAGTACAAGTACTTCGACATCGAATGGGCGGTGGCGCATCTGCACGGGATGCTGGACGCCCTGATGAGCGCGAAATGATATTCGGGTCGACCCTGCCCGAAGTCGGCGGGGTGGGTGTCCGGCGGCTGTCCGACGGCTGTGACGGGGGCGGCAGCGTGGCGCTGGCCGTGTTGGTCGTCATCACCGCGTAGCCGTGGGCCTGGAAAGCCGCCGGGCTCGGAGCGGGATCCGGCTTACTTCCTCCTGAAGGTAAGTATCGCGCCGTTGGTTGTTCCGACCCCGGCCGCACCGATGGTCCCGGTCAGACCATGACCTTCGAAACCGAGCGAGGCCACGAGGCCGGATATCTGGTTGTCGCTGGTGATCGTATAGCCGGCGGCTGGCAGTGCTGTGCGGTAGAAGGCCGCCACCGCGCTGTCGGAAACACCGGTCAGGGTGACCGTGGACTCGTTGTTCCTGGACGTACCGGTTTCCACCTTGGCCCCTGGTGGGATCGGGAAGTCCGCTGGGACGTTTGCCGCCTTCAGGGCATCCCTGCCCGTGGCCACCTCCCCGCCGCCCGGCAGTGACACCGAAATGGACGGGAGGGCTGTCGGCAGGCCCGTGGGCAGCGACGTCGGCAGCCCCGAAGCACTCACTGACCCGGTTGCCCCGTCCGTGCTCACCGATGCGTTGCAGGCGCCGAGCAGCAGTACCGCCAGGCCGCAACTTGCGGCTATTGCCCCCATCCGATACCGCATGGATCCGGTGTAATCGCCGGAGCCTCTGGAAACACCCAACCTGATCTCCCCCTTCATGAACCCGGGTGCCAACGTGCGTCTTGTTCCACCGACCCTGCTCGCCGGAGTCTGTCCCACCTGAACTGATGTGGCCGCCAGCGGTCGAGGCTGATCGATGCGGGTCGATGCCGGTCGCAACACCATAAACATCACATGCCGACGCGTCGACGTGGCTGTCGTCAGCCTGTCAGTGCGGCCGCGGGTAAGCCGGTGGGGTGACCCGATCATGTGTGCGTGACTGTCGGCTTGGCTGTCGGCTTGGCTTGTCGGCTTGGCGACTCCAGGGACGGCTGCCCACCTGTTCAACAGGGCCGGGACCGCCCAACGTGCCGTCGGAAAGTGCGTGCTACGGATGGGATCCGGTTGCTGCGCTCACCGTTCGAACACTGCGAGGTACCCCGTGGGTACGGTCGAAGCGGCAGCGCCCGACAGGCCCACATGTATCCGAAATCGTCCTTTGGCGGTACCGTTATGTGCCGTGGCAGTGAGCAACAATGCGGTCGCCGGAGTGGTTCTCCACTACCTCGAAGACAATCCCGATGAGATCGAGACCGTGGGTCCGCTGGTGCTGGCTTCGATGGAGGGGTCGAGACCGGTGACGGACCCCGCCACGATGCCGGTGCATGTCACCTGCGGCGCGGTTGCGGTCACGGCGGACTGGCGGGTGTTGCATGTTCGTCACCGGAGCTTGGCGGGTTGGTTGCTTCCCGGCGGGCATGTCGCGGCTGGGGACCAGTCCCTGTTGGGTGCGGCCCTGCGCCAGCTCACCGAGGGGACCGGAATAGCAGCGAACTCTGTGATTCCGGACACCGCCCGTCCGGTTGACATCGATGCGCAGGTCGTACCCACTAATCCTGCTCGGGGAGAACCCTCGCATGTGCATTACGACGTTCGTTTCGTCCTATACGTCCCGGACGGGACGGTGCAGCTGTGCTCCGAGGAGATAACTGACTATCGCTGGATTGCGGTGCGGGATCTGTCGGGGACGTTGGGTGACAAGCTCCGTGCCCGCTGTGCCCGCGGCGCCCAGCCGGAGTGGGCTCACCTCGCCCGCTGACTTCTGGTCTCGACGGTCCCGTGGCCTGCGGGGGAGCCCGCGGCAGGCCGCCAGCCGGATCGGATCAGACTGGGATCCAAGCGGGACCCGGTTGGGATACAGCCGGATCCCGGTGGCCACCGGTGGGTACCGACCGGCCCGATCCTTCTTCCGGAACGACAACGAGGCTCGATACGACATTGTTTTTGGTCTTCTGAGGTGCTTTTAATCCTTCTGTAAGGACCTTCTCGGCATCATGTGTCGGTCCGTGCCGTTAAGGAAAAAAAGGAATGAGTTAATGCGGCGACGGCCCGGCGCAGGTATAAATCGGCTGTGGCTATGCGGCACCGTGCAACCGTGGCTATGCGGCACCGTGCAACGCCGTACACCGCCGCTACGAAAAGTGCGACCTCGTGGACGACAAGGGGCTGTTCAGGCCCGGCGAAATCCGCTGGTATGCCGTTGCGGGTTTCGGCCTCGAGGCGAGCCGGCGCAATACTGGTCACCGCTGCGCTGATCAACGCGTTTGTGGTGGCCCCGGTCATCGGAGCTGCACGCTTCGTCGGTGCGAGCAGGCCCGCAACAAATGTGTCCACGGATCTGTCGGGCGTCCCGTCGTCGTACGACGACACCGTCGTGTCACCGGCGCAGCCTGTTCCCGACGTACCGCCGGAGTTGTCATCCCCGCCCGGACCCGACCTGGTCGAGCAATTCCAGGGGTATCTCGAAGGACGCCCCGGGCATGTCGGCGTGGCGGTGTACGACGCGGTTACCGGCCGGACCGTCGCGGTCGACGATCCGGCGGTGTCGGGTTTCGAGACGGCCAGCACAGTAAAACTGTCGATACTGTTGGGAATTCTGGAACGTGCCGGGTTGTCCGGACGGCTGAGCGCGGGCGAGCTGCGCAGTGCCCGGGCAATGATCGGCGTGAGCGACAATGCGGCCGCGAGCCGGTTGTGGCGGTCACTCGGCGGCGCGGTGTCGATGGACGCCCTTTTCCAACGCCTCGGTATGACCAGGACGAAGACAGACAGCGGTGGACGGTGGGGGCTCACCCTCACCAGCGCCGTCGACCAGCTTGCGGTGCTGCGTACGGTGGCCTATCCCAACGGGATACTCAGCGATCAGGCTCGCGCCACCGCGACGCAGCTGCTGGCCGGTGTGGTGGCCTCCCAGCGGTGGGGCGTGCCCGGCGGTGTGCCACCGGGCGTCACCGTGGAGGTGAAGAACGGCTGGCTGCCCTATGACGGCGGATGGGTGATTGCCAGCATCGGGCATGTCCACGGAGGCGGGCGGGACTACGTGATGGCGGTCTACAGCCGCGGCAACCCGTCGATGCAGGCCGGCATCACCACGGTCGAGGGACTGTCCCGGATCGCCTGGGAGGCTGCCACGACATCACCCGCGCTGGCGGCACACACCCGCTGAATTCATCCCGCTACATATCTGGCACGTCTTCTTCTCCTGATTTCCAGCTATGGTGATGATCTTATCCAGCTGTGGTACGCCGAACACGCTGTGGTAAATCGGGATTATCGCGTCGACGGAGACTCAACTGAAGGGAACATCGTGGATGGGAACATCGTGGATGCCGTGGGAGCCATTCCGGCCCGTTTCACCGACGCCGGCCCGCACGCCGTGGTCGACATCGTCGAGTCACTCTCGACGATCAAGAGTGAGGGCCGGCATCTGTGGCTCGGGGGTGACGAGACGGTGACGATCGAGCGGGTGACCCTCAACGCCGCCGGAGACGCCTACGACAACCATGTCTCCTTCCCGGTCGGTGACTTCCTGCCGTTGCCGGAGGGGCCGGACGTCAACGGCGTCGTCCCTGAGATCGATATCGAGGGATTCGACCGGAATAGTGACTATCTGTGGTTTGTTGGTTCGCACAGCCTGACGCGCAAGCGGGTCAAGCCGCACCATGCGACCGAGGATGCACTGCGTGCGCTGGCGAAGATCCGTAAGAACGCGAACCGGCACCTGCTGGGCCGTATCCCGGTCGTCACCCAGGACGGGTTGCCCACCCTCGTGGCCCGCGCCGCTGCCTCGGACGGCACCGGTGGGTCTCTGGCCGCCGCCGCGCTGGGGTTGCGCAAGCAGACCCGGCTCACCGCGG
>NZ_CAAAFO010000023.1:203506-208748 GCF_900634715.1 Candidatus Protofrankia californiensis
GGCCCGTTCCTGGCGATTCCGAGCAAGGACAACGGGTTCGACGTCGAGGGGCTGGCCGTCGTCGGTGGGCGGGTTTACCTGGGTCTGCGCGGGCCGGTGCTGCGTGGTTGGGCGGTGGTTGTCGAGCTGCGTCCGATCGAGGGGGACGGCCGGGATCTCAGGTTGCAGCCGCTCGACGGCGGCGTTCCCTACCGGAAGCATTTCCTGGACCTGAACGGCCTGGGTGTGCGGGATCTGCTCGCCCAGGGGGACGATCTGCTCGTGCTCGCGGGCCCGACGATGGATCTGGACGGCCCGGTCCGGGTCTACCGGTGGCGTGGCGCGGCCAGGGCGGCGACGAGCGTCGTCGTCGTCGGTGACGAGGCGCTTGTCCGCGTGTTGGACCTGCCGTTCGGCCAGGGTGACGACCATGCCGAGGGCATCGCCTTGGCCCCGGGGGACCCATCATCGATCATGATCGTCTATGACAGTCCGGCGGCGCGTCGCCGTCCCGATCCCGGCACGATTGTGATCGACGTCTTCCGGCTGCCCTGACCGGACCGCACCACGCGGGATCGGTGGACCAAACCACACGGAATCAACAGAGCGCGCTGCGCGAAATCGACAGAGCGCACCGCGCGGGCTCGGCGGACCGTGCCGCGTGGCTGCGCCGATGTCAGCCGCTGAACGCCGGTGTCAGCGGCTGAAGCGGGCGATGGCGCGCATCTTGTTCATCGCGTCCAGCGCGGCCACCTTGTAGGACTCGGCGAGTGTCGGGTAGTTGAACACGGCGTCCACCAGATAGTCGATCGTCCCGTCACAGCCCATCACGGTCTGGCCGATATGGACGAGTTCCGTGGCTCCGGTACCGAAGACATGGACACCGAGCAGCTTGCGGTCGACCGAGCTCACGAGCAGTTTCAGCATGCCGTAGGAGTCTCCGACGATCTGGCCGCGGGCGAGTTCCCGGTAGCGGGCCACGCCGACCTCGAACGGCACGGCCCGCTCGGTGAGCTCGTCCTCGGTGCTGCCGACATAGGAGATCTCGGGAATGGTGTAGATGCCGATGGGCATCAGGTCGTGGCGCATCACGTGGACGGCCTCGCCGCAGGCCGCGTAGGCGGCGAGCCGGCCCTGCTCCATGGACGTCGCAGCCAGGGCCGGGAAGCCGATGACGTCGCCGACGGCGTAGATGTGATCGACCTCGGTCCGGAAGTCCGAACCGACCTTGATGCGCCCCCGGTTGTCGGCGCTCAGGCCCGCATTGGGGAGATTGAGCGCCGTGGTGAGGCCCTGGCGTCCGGCCGAGTACATCACGGTGTCGGCGGGAAGCCTCTTGCCGCTTTCCAGCAATGTCAACGTACCGCCGTTATGACGTTCGACAGACACGACCGACTCGCGAAACCTGAATGTTACAGCCAGGTCTCGCAAATGATATTTGAGGGCCTCGACGATCTCCACGTCGCAGAAGTCGAGCATCCGGTCGCGGCGCTCCACAACGGTGACCTTGGTGCCGAGCGCGGCGAACATGGACGCGTACTCGATACCGATCACACCGGCGCCCACGACAACCATTGAGCCGGGAATCTTGTCCAGTGCCAGGATCTGGTCGCTGTCGACCACGGTATGGCCGTCGAAGTCGACTGTGTCCGGCCGGGCCGGCCGGGTGCCGGTGGCGATGATGATGTTCTCCGCCCTGACCCGGCGCTCGTCGATCTGGTCGCTGTCGATGATGCTGATGGTGTGCGGGTCGACAAAGCTTGCTGTTCCGATGAGCAGTGTGACCCGATTGCGGCTGAGCTGGCTGCGAATGACGTCGATCTCACGCCCGATGACGTGCTGGGTGCGCGAGGACAGGTCCGAGACCGTTATGTCGTCCTTCAGCCGGTAGCTTTGTCCGTACATCTCCCGCTGGGTCATACCGGTGAGGTAGAGCACAGCTTCGCGCAGCGTCTTGGACGGGATCGTGCCGGTGTTGATGCAGACCCCGCCGACCATGTCACGACGATCGACGATCGCAACACGGCGGCCCAGCTTGGCGGCGGCGATAGCCGCTTTCTGCCCGCCCGGACCCGACCCGATGACGAGGAGGTCGTAGTCGTACATCGTTTGTCGCCTCCTCAGCTGAAAATCCCCACTATTGATCAGTGCGAGAATATCCGGCCGGGACGCTCGGGACGTCTGGAACGTCAGGTTGTTACTTCCCCTTCTCCAGGGACCTCCGTACCTTCCCCAGAGCACCCGCCCCAGGTGGTCGGTCGTGCCGGTGCGTCCGGTACCGGACGCAAGCGACGTGCGCGGCTCGGCCGGGCGGCCCCCAGGGGTCCCGGAGCTGCGGGGCCATGGGGGCCGTGGCCTCACGGGGTCGCGGAAAAATCTTCAGGTGCCCCGTAACCTCCGCCGTGGTGTCTCGTTGAACACAGGTGCGGGGGTCGTGGGGGCTTGCTGGGGGGTCTTCCACGGCTCCCCGCCGCTGTCAGCGCAACGGCGGGGAGTGCCGCGGAGAAGAGTGTGACCGCGCCGCTTTCAGCCCTCCAGCGTGTGCCCTACGGGTGGGTCATCGACAGGACGTCCAGCGCGGCGTCCAGCTGCTCCTCGGTGAGTGCGCCGGCAGCCACGTAGCCGCGCTCGAGGACGACCTCGCGGATCGTCTTCTCCTCGGCCAGGGACTGCTTGGCGACCTTGGCCGCCTCCTCGTAGCCGATGTAGCGGTTCAGCGGTGTCACGATGGACGGCGAGGATTCCGCGAACCGCCGGCAGCGTTCGACGTCCGCGACGATGCCGTCCACACACCGGTCGGCGAACAGCCGGCTGATGGTGGACAGGATGTGGATCGACTCGAGCAGGTTCCGTGCGATCACCGGCAGCATCACGTTCAGTTCGAAGTTGCCCGCGGAGCCCCCGAAGGCCACGGCCGCGTCGTTGCCGACCACCTGCGCGACGACCTGGCACACGGCCTCGGGGATCACCGGGTTGACCTTGCCCGGCATGATCGACGATCCCGGCTGCAGGTCGGGCAGGCGGATCTCGCCGAGCCCGGCGCGCGGGCCCGATGACGCCCAGCGCAGGTCATTGGCAATCTTGTACAGCGACAGCGCGATGACCCGCAGCACTCCGGACGCCTCGACCAGGCCGTCCCGGGACGCCTGGGCCTCGAAGTGGTCGCGGGCCTCCGACAGCGGCAGGCCGGTGGCCGCCACCAGCTGCTCGATGACGGAGGCGGCGAAGCCGGGCGGGGTGTTGATACCGGTGCCGACGGCGGTACCGCCCAGCGGAAGCTCGCCGATCCGTGGCAGGGCCGCCTGGAGCCGCTCCACTCCGTAGCGGACCGCTGCCGCATACCCGCCGAATTCCTGACCGAGGGTTACTGGGGTGGCGTCCATCAGATGGGTGCGTCCGGACTTCACGACCTCGCGGAATTCGACGCTTTTACGTCCCAGGGAGGCGGCCAGGTGTTCGAGTGCGGGGATCAGGTCGTGGACGATCGCCTGCGTCGCCGCGACGTGGATCGAGGACGGGAACACGTCGTTGGACGACTGTGAGGCGTTGACATGGTCGTTCGGGTGCACCGGCCGGCCGAGCCGCTCGGTGGCGAGGGTGGCCAGCACCTCGTTGGTGTTCATGTTGGACGACGTCCCGCTGCCGGTCTGGAACACGTCGATCGGGAAGTGGTCGTCCCAGGCGCCGTCGGCTACCTCCTCGGCGGCTGCGGAGATCGCGGCCGCGATCTCCGCGTCGAGGACCCCGAGCTTGGCGTTGACGGTCGCAGCCGCTGCCTTGATCCGGGCGAGGGCGGCGATGTGGGCCCCGGAGATCCGCTGGCCCGACACCGGGAAGTTCTCGACCGCACGCTGGGTCTGTGCCCGCCACCTGGCCGTGGCCGGTACGCGCACCTCGCCCATGGAGTCGTGCTCGATGCGGTAGTCCTGCTCGCTCATGTGCTCCCGCTCCCACCGGTCGTTACCTACTCGACACCTAGCTACCTATCTACCGTCCAGGAGGTTAGGCGCAACGTGCCGTGGGCGTCCGGCGGTGGGCCGGTACGTACCCCCGCCGAGGGGCTTCCGGGTTCTGGCAACCCGACCACAGCCGTCGCAATCGTGGGTGACGTCGGCATTCGGCGCAGAAAGCGGTGTCGCATCCGCCCGGCGTGAAGAAATCGTCGACCGATTCATACGGGTTGCATTGTCCGGAATCTGTCCCTCGGGCACGGTTCGGCATTTGCCGCGTTCGGTGGCGTCGGTGCTAGTGTCACCGGTGCGGGGAATGAATAGTTGCGCGGTAACGACTGCGGTCGACCGCACGGACATCTGAGATGGCGGCAGTCGTGCGTTCCGGTCCGTGTTATCTGCTGGTGTGTTCCGTGGCGCTGGCCACAGTGTGCGCCGTCAGTTCCTGTGGACCTGCCGATTCGGCTGTACAGGACGGCTCCCCGGCTGCTTTCCTGCGTGCGTCGGACACATCTGCCCCGGGTAAACCGCCGGGGGAACTCATGCCGTCCACGGCGTTGTCCCCGTCCCCCGCCGACCCGGCGCCTCTTGCCCGGAGAATGGCTGTTGCCGGGATGCGGGCGGGGGCGGGAGGGCCAGGGGCGTCCGGGGGGGTTCGAACGACTCCGCTGGCCACGGCATCAGCGCAACTGGACGCCGCTGGGAGCACCCGGCCGTCGGCCCGCCCGGCCGGGACCTCTCCCGCCTGCCGGGGGAACCCGATCCTCGTCGACGACGTCGACGCCGACTTGGACAGGCCGGATACGGGGTGTCCATCACCTCCCTGACACCATTTGTCGGACTGGTGTCGAACACGCCCTTAAAAGGCGGCTCACCGTGGCTTTCCAACGGTTGGGACGCCGCCGGACGTGACGTTTCCGTGGAGCTGACCGAATACCGTCGATCCGCTGTACCGACGCTGGGAAGCACGATTCCGCGGCGGGCCCGGCCATATGGCGATCGTTTTGTCATGGTTGGCGGCAGGGAAATGGTCGACCGCCGGTAGGCCAACTTTGTTGGGATGGGATTCGGTGATCGGCAGCGGGCTGGCCACGGGTGTGCAACGGCCTGACCGGCGACTGCGGCGGGCAGCGGATCGAGGAAGATCCCACGTATTGGCCCACGGTTGCGGTCGGTCGGCCGGCTGGCGGGTGGGATCGGCTGTTTCCCGGACAACCAGCCGGCGTGGAGGGTGAGTAAGTCCACAGGGGCGTGAGTAAGCCCACAGCCAGCGGGTCGGTGGCCAGGTCCGGACACGGCCGGCTCCGCCGCGG
>NZ_CAAAFO010000023.1:208884-209912 GCF_900634715.1 Candidatus Protofrankia californiensis
CCCGCGGCGGATTGGTACCCAGCAGCAGGTCGCCGATGTTGGACGTCACGCCCAGCCAGTAGCGTTCGTTGCGGAAGTGGTGGAGACGGTGGTTACGCCAGACCCCGCGGTACATCCTGCTGCGCGGACGGTAGCCGCTGTGGATGAGGAAGTGCGTCCAGTCGTAGGCGAGCAGCCCGAGACCCGCGCATAGCGCCGCGGTGGCGGCTGGGGGGGACCCGAGCAGGGCGGTGGCCAGCGCGACCGTACCGGTGCCGAGTACCTCCTGTGGCCGGACGAACATCGTGTCCATGTTCGTCGGGTCGCGGTGGTGCTGTTCGTGCCCCCAGCCGGCGATCCGGTAGCAGGCTTGTCCGGCCCGGCTGGTCGGCCGGGCGTGCAGGACCCCGAGGTGCACCGACCATTCGACGAACGGCTGCGCGGCGAGCATGGACACGGCGACCGCCGCGTCCGCCCGGCCGAAGTGCCCGCGGGCAAGCCGCACGGTCGCGAGGCTCGCGACCGCTGCCATCAGCACCGGTGGACGGGGATGGGCCACGAAGCGGCCGGCCGCGGCACGCAGCGTGGCAACCTCGGACGCTCGACCATGCGGACCGGGCCTGTCCAGGCGGGCGACGGCTGCGGTGACACGGCGCAGGGCGGCGGTTGCGGTCCAGGCCGGCGCCGGTGCCGTCGGCATGATCAGAACGGTACCGTCGAATACGCCTGCAGCTTGGTCAGCTGATGCTGGCTGTCCACCCGCCGGATCGTCCCACTGCGTGAGCGCATCACCAGCGACGACGTGTTGGCGCCACCCGGCCGATACCGGACCCCGGCCAGCAGCTCACCGTCGGTGATACCGGTGGCGACGAAGAAGACGTTGTCGCTGTCCACGAGCTCACGGGTGGTCAGTATGCGCTCGAGGTTGTGGCCGGCGTTGATGAGCTTGTTGCGCTCGTCGGGATCCCGCGGCCAGAGCCGCCCCTGGATCGCACCTCCGATACAGGTCACCGCGCACGCGCTGATGATTCCCTCGGGTGTGCCGCCGA
>NZ_CAAAFO010000023.1:210488-215783 GCF_900634715.1 Candidatus Protofrankia californiensis
TCGGCGGAAGCCGCCATGACCGCGCCGGCGACATCCCCGTCGGAGATGAGCTTTACCCGGGCGCCGGCCGCCCGGATCTGCTCGATCAGCTGGACGTGGCGCGGGCGCTCCAGGACGACAACGGTCACGTCCCGCGGATGCACACCCTTGGCCTTGGCGACGGCGCGGATGTTGTCCTCGACGGGCGCCGCGATGTCCACCACGTCGGCGGCTTCGGGGCCGGTGACGAGCTTCTCCATGTAGAAGGACGCGCTCGCGTCGTACATGGACCCGCGTTCGGACACCGCCATCACGGCGATCGCGTTGTTCATGCCCTTGGCGGTGAGCGTGGTGCCGTCCACCGGGTCGACGGCGACGTCGCACTCGGGACCTTCGCCCGAGCCGACCTCCTCGCCGTTGAAGAGCATGGGGGCCTCGTCCTTCTCGCCCTCGCCGATGACGACGACGCCACGCATCGACACCGTGCCGACCAGTCGTCGCATGGCGTCGACGGCGGCCTGGTCGGCGCCGTTCTTGTCGCCGCGCCCGACCCACCTGGCGGCTGCGAGCGCGGCCGCCTCGGTCACTCTGACGAGTTCGAGGGCGAGGTTGCGGTCAGGTGCCTGCCCCTGGACGGCGAGAGGACCAGGAAGGTTCACGCTTTCGGCTGCCACGGAACTGAGACTAGTTGCACATGGGTGAATCCGCCCACTGATGATGTGGGCTGTCGGTGGCTCGCCGGCCGCGGTGGGATCCGGTGCGAACCCCGTGCGCGGAAAGAACATGATCGCTCAGCCTTCGGCCCGCTGGTGTCGGGTGCGTGACATCCTGATCGTCCTGCTTGGTGCAACCTTGACCAGCGGACATACGTCCAACTGTATGCATGGGCGTCCGGCACGCGGAGGGGGCGTGCCGGACGCCCATCCATTGTTTACCGCCGGCTGGCCTTCCAGCCTTCGACCAGGCCGGATGACCCGCTGTTAGTTGGCTTACGTCCCGGCCCGGCGCGTCGAGCCCACCCGACCGGCGACGACTTCGACATGGCGGCCATTTGTTCGCCCGGGTAAAAGAGGTCTCGGCCTGGACGGAAAGTCGGTTTGGTGACGCTTGTGGCGGGTGACGGGCGAGGTATGGGATGCTGTGCGCATCTGTTCTGGTACGGGGGATGATCAGGTATATCGGCGGCTCTACGAGCGCTCGAAACTGCATACGGGGGTGTGTGGTGAGTTTCCGAGTAGAGGTCGTTGCGCACGGCGCCTCGGGGGCGGGACGCGCTAATTCTCCTGTCTGCCTCGAGCTGGAGCTGCCGCTGGCGATATGCGAGCCGACGACAGGAGTAGCTCATGGCTCAGGACATCTACCCCACGGCCCACTTCCGACCGGTGGTCAACAAGTCGGCGGGAATCATCACCCCCACCCGGGGACTGATCCTGCATGTACAGGAGGGAAACGGCTCTCCCTTCGGCGAGTTCAACAATCCGGCGACGCAGAAGAGCTCCCACCTGTGGCTGTCCAAGGCCGGTCATTTCGAGCAGTACGTGCCGTTCACCATGAAGGCATGGGCGCAGAAGGCGGGAAACACCGAGTGGATCTCCTGCGAGTGCGAGGGACGCGTTGGCGAGGACTACACGCCCATCCAGAGCGAACGCCTCGGTGAGCTGTATGCCTGGGGCATACGGGTGTTCGGCTGGGCCGCGCAGGTCACCGATGACCCGAAGGGTCGCGGGATCGGCACCCATCGCATGGGTGGCATCGCCTGGGGCGGCCATTCCTGCCCGGGTGGCCTGCGGGCAGGGCGGCGCCAGGACATTCTGGCTGCCGCGCTGGGCCGGCAGGGGACCGTCGATGCGGCCGGGAATCCGAGCGTGGGCCGGTTCGCCGGCTATCCCGTCCTCAACAAGGGTGACCACGACCCGGGGCACACCGGCAGTTTCCCCGACCGTGGAAATCCAGTGGCCACACTGCAGAATGCCCTGAACATCGTCCTGCGGCATGAGGACCACGCAGACCCGCTGCGCCTCGGCCCCGACGGGCAGTTCGGCGACCGGACCTACGCCACGCTGACGTCGTTCCAGCAGTGGTGGGGTCTTGCCACCGACGGGATTGCCGGGCCGGCCACCTGGGCCGGCCTTGATGGTGCTCTCCGGTTGTATGGCCGGTGAGATGATCTTTACCTGTCACGTCACCTTGCCATAGCCGTCCGGACATGCACCGGGGATGCCAACAGCACGATCTTCTGTCGTGAGGCGATCCGACGGGTACGAGATTGCCTGGCGGTGATCCACACGGGCAGGAGGGCCGACTGCCCTGTTGGGCCGCATCCCCGAGACGGCAGGATGGAGCGGTGGCACGACGACGCGGTCAGGAAACGATCCGAGACATGGCGCTGTCCCTCGGGGTGGTGATGGCCGGGGTGCTGCTGGTCGCGCTGTTCATGCCCAGGGGTGACGGTGACCCGGTGCACCCGGTGGACACGGCCGTCCCGCTGACCGCATTTGCGCGCTCAGCGCCTTTTGACGTCCTGGCGCCGACGGATCTGCCCGCCCACTGGAAGGCCACCTCGGTCCGGACCTCGGGACCGTCGGGTACCACCCGCACGAAGACGGTCGAGCTGACGATCGGGTACGTCGTCGACCGCCCGAACAACAGGACGTACGCACAGCTCAACGAGGGCAACGCCGTGGACGCGGTCAAACGCGTCCTGGAGGACCGGCCCGTGACGGGGACCGTCGAGGTGGCGGGACAGCCATGGCAGGAAAGACGCGACGACGCCGGCCACCTGGCGCTGACCCGCCAGGTCGGTGACGTCGTGCTGATCGTCTCCGACGGCGGTGGCAAGGGCGCAGCGTCCGCCTCCGACCTGGGGATTCTCGCGGCATCGCTGCGCCCGCACGTCGTACCGTAGACCGTGCGTAGCATACAGTAATCGTCTCAGTCTGCTCGGATAGTACGGCGTCAGCTCGGGCACCTCGGCGGTCGGGTGCCGGGACGGTCTCACGTCAGCGGGCCGGATCCTCCGCCGTGTCGGCACCGGCACTGTCGACAGGAGTGCTGTCGAGTCGGGCCCGGGCTCCGGCCAGGAACGCCTGGCACACCTTCGCGAGCGCTTCACCGCGTTCCCACAACGACAGTGACTCCTCCAGGGTGACGCCGCCGGCCTCCAGACGGCGGACAACCTCCTCCAGCTCCGACCGGGCCCGTTCGTACGTCGGTGGCGTCTGGTGCACCGGCGGCGTCTGGTGCCCTGGTGTGTCGTTCGACCCCGACACCGACCCTCCTCATGTTTCGACCGCCTCATGTTTTCGACCGCGCGAACCAGCGCGACCGGGCGGCAGGCGCGCCTTGCGGCGGTCCTGCAGCGAACGTACGCGGCGGGCGTTGTCAGGGGCTGTCCGGCTGGATCTATCCGGTCGAGTTGTTCTGACAACCTTGTTCTGACGTGCGTCGTCCCGTCGCGCCGGTCGACCTTGCTTGACGGGACGGGCGGCCTCCGCGATCGTCTCCCGACATGCGAACTGGTGACGTCCGCCCGGGTGATGCCTGATGAGCGTCAGCGATGCCGGCCGGCAGGCCGTGAATGCGGATGAGCAGGCCGTGGAAGGACGGACAAGCGACGAGGAGTTCGTCGACGCGCTGCCCAAAGTGGAGTTGCACGTCCATCTTGAGGGATCCATGCGTCCGCAGACCCTGCTTACCCTGGCGCGCCGCCATGGAGTGGACGATCTGCCCACCGACATCGACGGCCTGACGAAGTTCTACGAGTTCCGTGACTTCGACCACTTCATCGAGGTCTATCTGGCCGCCGTCCGCGTGCTGCGGGACGCCGACGACTTCGCCGTCCTCGCCCGGGAGACCGCCCTGGGGCTTGCCGGTCAGGGGGTCCGGTACGCCGAGATCACCTTCACGCCGTTTCTGCATCTCGGACGCGGCATCGACGCCGGTGAGCTTTTCGAAGGCGTCGAGCGGGGCCGTCGGGAAGCCGAGGAAGCAACCGGCATCCAGGTGCGGTGGGTAACCGATATTCCCGGCCTGCCGAACATGGATCTACGCCTCGCATCCGAGGGCACTGTCGAGTTCGCGCTGAACCACCGTGAGTCCGTGATCGCGCTTGGTCTCGGCGGACCGGAGGTCGGCGTACCCCGCCCCCAGTTTGCCGAGGCGTTCACAGCTGCACGTGACGCCGGCCTGCACCGCGTCCCCCATGCCGGCGAGACCACCGGAGCGCGCACCATCTGGGATTCCCTGGAACACCTGCACGCCGAACGCATCGGCCACGGGATCCGAGCCCTCGACGATCCGGCCCTTGTCGACCATCTGCGGGCGCATCACATCCCGCTGGAGGTGTGCCCGACGTCGAACCTGCGTACCGGAGTCGTCGCGGACTACCCGGACCATCCGTTGCCCAAGATGATCGAACTGGGTCTGCCGGTCAGCCTCAACAGCGATGATCCGCCCATGTTCGGCACTACGCTGCGTGGCGAATATCTGCATGCGCTGCGCAGCCTGGGCCTGCGCCGCGGCCAGGTGATCGACCTGGCCGCGGCGGCGGTGGAGCACTCGTTCGCTCCCGCTCCGGTCAAGGAGGCCATCCGTGCCGAGCTCGCCGCGGTCGCCGACCGTGTCCGAACTGCTTCTTGACCTACGCCCTTGTCTTCGAGGCCACAAGCATCCTCGGAAGCTCTAAGCCGAGAGTTTGTGGATGTTGGACGGGGTGGTTTCCGGGGACGGGGTGTCGTTGGTGGGGGAATCCGGGGAATCTGTTGTGCGGGTGTCGGAGGCCGAGGTTTCCACCGGGGAGGAATCGGTGGACGGGATAACCGGACTGCCGCCTTTCGCGAGTACCGGTGAGAAGATGGTGCGTGTCACGGCGACCAGAAAACTCAGAATGGTCGTCGCGGTTCCCACAACGATCATTCCGGCTTGCGCAAGGCCCGCCGGACGCCCCCGCAGAAAAGCCCCGATACCGCTGAGCACCCCTCTCGGCAATACCTTGAGAATGAAGTCGCGCTCAGGTCCGAGAGGGCCTCGTTCCTGTGCCCGGTAGCCCGCGCACAAACGCCGGAGTGTGGCCTTCGAAGCGCCTTCCGCCCAGCACCGGCGCACGATGTACGAGGGATGTTGCCGCTGGGTGTGCACATGGTGGTGGATAACCGCAGCCGGTTCGTGCACGAAGCGCCCGCTGGGAATGACGGAGGAGGCTCGGATGCACAGCTCTGTTTCCTCGCAGCCTGATGCTCCTTTGATCTGCCGGCCCAGGCGTGTGTCGAAACCGCCGGTGATGGCGAACACGCTTCGCCGGAACAGGGCGCAGCCACC
>NZ_CAAAFO010000023.1:215893-218094 GCF_900634715.1 Candidatus Protofrankia californiensis
GGTGGCTGCAGCCGACCGTCCAGAACAGTTCGGCCGGGAACCATCCGGGTTTCTCACCACCCCAGTCGGGTGTCACCCAGCCGCCGACCCCCAGGATGTCGGTGTCGGCGGCTGCGACCTGTACCAGGGATGACAGCCATGACGGATCGGCGACCGCGTCGTCGTCCAGGAAGGCCACGAATTCGCTGTCGACCGCCGCAATACCGACATTACGCGCGTTGGAGAGCCCGGTGCGGCCCCCGGTGGTAAGGACGAGTTCGTCACCGGCCCGTTCGTACAGACGGGCGAGCAGTTCGTCGTCACCGTCCACGACTAAGACGACCCGTTCCGGGACCAGTTTCTGTTCCCGAATCGAGTCGAGAGCTCTCATCAGTTGCGGCCATCGTGTCACGAGATGGCTGCACACCACGACACTGACGCTGGTCACGGTCTTCTCCACGGACGTTGTGGGGCCTTGAGGCGGCGCGAACAGAACCATGCTCGCGCTACGTTCGGCCGGTTGGTGTGTCTGGCCGGTTGGCGGGCCGAAGGCGGCACGATCATGGCTTTTCCCGCCTGGCTGGAGGCCGCGGGATGCCCAGGCCGTGCCGGGCGGCCCGGAAAGCGCGCCACGGGGTCCGACCACCGCGTCGCAGGTATGGAGTAATTCCGGGCTGGCCGTTGCGGACCAGGGCGAGGGTCTGTTCCGGGCTCGTCGAACCGG
This sequence comes from Candidatus Protofrankia californiensis, assembly GCF_900634715.1. Lineage (GTDB taxonomy): Bacteria > Actinomycetota > Actinomycetes > Frankiales > Frankiaceae > Protofrankia > Protofrankia californiensis. The sequence goes on from NZ_CAAAFO010000023.1 coordinate 216,597, forward strand.
TGACGATCAACCGGCTGACCGAGAACGGCGACGCATCGCGATGGTGAATGCGGTATCCCACCTCGCAGGCGGAGGTGAAACCCGCGTCGGCCACGACCTTGCGGACGGTCCGTGTGTGATATCCGAACGGATAGCAGAAACTCTGGGTACGACATCGGAGTTCGTCCTCGAGTAGGCGACGGCTGGTCTCGACGTCATGGCGTAGCTCGTGGCTGTTCAGAAGGTCGAGTTCGGCATGCCGGTGGCTGTGCGACCCGATCTCGTAGCCGGCGGAGTGCAGGTCTCGCAGGTCGGACCAGGCAAGCAGGGGGGATGCGCCCTCCGGGTATGCCGACAGCCACGTCGCCCGACCGCCCACGTACGCGGTCGGGACGTAGAGGGTTGCTCCGGCGTTCGCCTTCCGCAGCGCCGGAACGGCGTGGGTGGAAAAGTCCGCGAAGGCGTCGTCGAAAGTGATCGCAACGTTCTTCTCGACCGGCCGGGAAAGTGCTTCGGACAGGCTCAGCAGCCGGTAGCCGGCTGCCCCGAGGCAGGCCAGCTGGTCCGCGAACAGTGCTGGCGGTACCTGCCATCGACGAAATGCCGCGCTTGCGCCGTCGCCGATACTGTGGAACATCAACACGGGTAGGGATGGAAAGCGGTCGGTCATGTTCGGCCCCGGGCGTCGGTTCCGTTCTTCCGGTTGGCCGCCTTGGACCGCCGCGACCGGAGACTTCTTCCGCGGTGCTGCCCCGTTAATTCACCGACATGACGGCGATCACGCCGGGACTGTGACACTGAAGAGGTCCGATGATGCCGGGGATAAGCTTCTCTGCCGGCCGAACACGAGCGCGCCGACACTGGTCGCGCCAACGTTTTCCTCCCAGTGGCCCGGGGACGCGGGGACGCGAGTCTCCAGCAGCGCGAGAAAAACATGATCGCGCTGTCTTCGGCTCGCTAACGGACGTTCAGAATCTTCCGCCGAGAATCATAGCACTGTGGGTGTGAAGGATCACACCATGATCTTAATAATAATGTAACGACTACTGTCCGAAGTTGCCTGAATGTATTGCGTTGCCTCGAGTGGTTTGCAGGGTTTTTCTCGGTGTCCGGCGGATACGAAGAGCCGGTCGCGTCGCTTGCCGGGATTCCCGGCGGTTCGGCGGACAAAGGCGGAGCGATCATGTTTTTCGCGTCCGGGAGGCCGAGGTCCCCCGGGTCGCTGGAGGGCCCGGCTCGTTCCCGGCTCAGATCGACGTACCGGTCGACGTGCCGGCCTGCGTCCGCGTGCCGGCTGTCGCGGGGAAGGATCCTGCGGCAACCCGCACGGTCAGCGCGTCACCGGGGTCGACCTGGGCGGGATCGCGCACGATGGAGCCGTCGTAGGTCCTGCGCACCAGCGCGTATCCACGGTCCAGGGTGGCGGCTGGTGACAGTGCGTGCAACTGAACCGACGCATGAGTCAGATCCTGTTCGGCCCGCTCGAGCGTGTGGAGCGCACAGCGTCGCCCACGGGAGC
>NZ_CAAAFO010000023.1:218724-223663 GCF_900634715.1 Candidatus Protofrankia californiensis
GCGGCGGCGGGCGCCGGCGACCACGTCCCGCTCGGCCGCGCTCGCACGTCCGGTGATCAGTCCGACGGCCCGTGGCAGAAAGGGCGGCCGACGCTTGCGGGATGCCGCGAACAACCCCTCGGCCGCGAGCATGCCGCGTAGCTGTTCGAGCCGGGCGAGCAGGACCCCTGTGCCGATCGGGCGGATCTCCGTGACGGCGAGCGCGAGCGTCCCCCGCGCGGGGTGGAACGACAGCTTGCCCCAGACCACCACCCGGGCGCCGTCGACGAGACCGGCTCCGACCGTCTCGCATACCGTCCGTGAGCAGGTCAGCCGCAGCGACACGTCGGCGACCGGATCGCGCAGGGTGAGGAACACGGTGGCCAGACCCGGCCGGCGCACGATCTCGGTGATCTGCCCCTCCACCCAGACCCGGCCGAGCCGATTGATCCAGTAGCCGATCGCCCGGGCAACCGTCCGGACGGGCAGCGGCTGCTCCGGCGAGGAGGTGAGAGCCACCGGGTAACCGTAACCACCGCAACTGTGGATCGATGCACAAAGTACGAGAGATGTCCGTCGAGGTTGCCGGCATGTGACGGTTATCGTTCGGCCTTCCGGCTGCTGCCCGGCCGCGTAGACTTCCGGGCATGGGGCGGATCCTGTTGGCCAATCCGCGCGGGTACTGCGCTGGTGTCGACCGAGCGGTACAGACGGTCGAGAAGACACTGGAGCTGTACGGCGCTCCCGTCTACGTCCGTAAGCAGATCGTGCACAATGCCCACGTTGTCAAGACGCTGGAGGCAAAGGGCGCGATCTTTGTGGACGAGACCTACGAGGTTCCTGCCGGGGCGACCGTGGTGTTTTCCGCCCACGGCGTCGCACCGTCCGTCCACGAGGAGGCGAGGTCCCGGGAGCTGCGAACGATCGACGCCACGTGCCCGCTTGTGACCAAGGTCCACGGTGAAGCACGCCGATTCGCCAAGGAGGACTTCGACATCCTCCTTATCGGGCACGAAGGTCACGAGGAGGTTGTCGGTACCACGGGCCAGGCGCCCGACCGCATCCACCTCGTTGACGGTGTGGAAGACGCGGCGGCTGTCAAGGTTCGTGACGAGTCCAAAGTCGCCTATCTCTCACAGACCACGCTGTCGGTCGACGAGACCGAGACCACCGTGCACGCCCTGCGCGAGCGGTTCCCGCTGTTGCAGGGGCCGCCGAGCGCCGACATCTGCTACGCCACCCAGAACCGGCAGGTTGCGGTCAAGGAGATCGCCGGCCAGGTGGAGCTGATCCTGGTCGTCGGGTCGCCGAACTCGTCGAACTCGGTGCGCCTGGTGGAGGTCGCTCTTGATCATGGTGTGCCTGCCGCCTACCTGGTGGACGACGCCAGCCAGGTCGAACCCGCCTGGCTCGAAGGGGTCGAGACGATCGGCGTGACCAGTGGGGCGTCCGTTCCCGAGGAGCTGGTGACGGAGGTCGTCGCGTGGCTTGCCGAACGCGGTTTTGACGACGTCCAGCAGGTGACCTCGGCGGAAGAGCATCTGCTGTTCGCTCTGCCGCCCGAGCTTCGCCGGGAAATCCGCGCTCGGGAGCGCGCGGTCAGCAGTTAGGGTGTCCGTCCGGCTACCCGCGGGTGTGCCCCGCGGGTAGCCTGCGGGGCACACCGAAACGGCTTACCGAACGCCTGTCGGGTTACTGAACGCTCGCCGGGTGCCGGAGAAGCGCGACCGGATCCGCGCAGAGCAGGTCCACGGCCGTGCGTACGAGCTCCCGGTCGAAGGTACTGGCGTGGAAGGTTGCCGTGACGTGCACGCATCCGGACAGTTCGGCGAACTGGAAGGTGACGAAGTCAGGCTGCCGTTGGGTCGTCGCCGACAGGTAATAGGTGTCCGAAGCACCGCCCCGCCACGGCAGTTTCTCGAAGCCGCGAAGCCGTCCAAGATGGTTCAGGACCAGTGACGGACGCGCTGGAAAGGGTGCCTGATCGGTCAGCGCTGCGATGCGGCCGACCTGGGCGAGCCCTGTCAGCAGGCTCATCGTGGCCAGTGGACGCCCATTCGCGGTCGCGGCCTCCAGCGCGGCTGAAACAGCTACCGGATCACGGGAGTCCGTCGGTTCGACATAGATACCGATCGTGAAGTTTCCGTCCAGCTGACGGCCGGTCGGGAGGAACTTCCGGTTGTCGACGACGGTGTAGAAGCCGCCGGCTGCCGGCTGTATGCCCGCCGCCTCCACCGCCGCCCGGGCCGCGGCAAACACCACCATGGTCCGGGTCACCCCCGAAGCGTTGCGGACCTTCCATTTCCGCATTTCGGCGAGCGTGCTCCTGGAGAGCACCCCGGAAACTACGGCGAAATCCGGCTGCCACGGCCGGCTGCGCACTCCGGCGGCCGGGCCGGGCACAACCGCGCGCGGGGTTCGCAGCGTCGCGAGTATCCGACCGGGCTTCCGGCCGTAGTACTCACCCAGGGCGCGTGCCAGGGGAACTCGTGTGGACGGCCTGTGCAGGCGCAGCGGCGGCCGGCCTTCCGCGGCGGCCGACAGCAGCTCGGCGCCGGTGTCGAGGACGAGGCGCGCATCCCCGAGAGGATGCGCCAGCGACAGTGCTACGGTGTCGCGGCCGATCGCGAACCGAAAAGGGAGGTCGTCGACGTGAGCGGCATACTGCCGCTCCAACAACCGCTCCGGCCCACCGGCGTCGACGGTGTCTTCGAGTGTCGTGACCATCCGCTCACAATGGCTGTCGAGTTCGTTGCCCGGAACCGGACGCCACTGGTGGTAGTCATGGTCGGGCCGGCGGAACAGGCGATGGTCGGGAGCGATCCAGGCGAGCTCGTGAAGGGCGGCGCGGACCGCGTCGATGCCGGGTAGGTCCAGCGGCCCCACAATGAAGACGGAATGGGCGCCGATCCACATCCGGTCGCGTCCGGCTATCCGTAGGGACCGTGTCCTGCCTGGCATCGTCCACTCACCTCCGGTGTGATTGTTTGTCTCCTGTCGCGAGGACGACGTGGCAGTACCGTGGTGTGTCCGGTTGATGACGTATACAGACGTTCGCCGGACGGCTGGGTATCCCGACGCCGACAACTCGTCCCGATGACAAACGGACGTGGCGACGCGCGATCCGCCGCCGGTGTCATCCACACTATCCCGTCTGCCGGCCGACTGGACCCGCGGCGACCGTCGATCACTCTTCATTATTGACGATCTTGGGTTGTTCGTGCGCGATCATATTGTTATTGTCGGAGTGGTTGTCCAGGTGGTGGGGTGGGGGCGCGCCGTGAACCCGCGCTGCGGCGCGTGTGAGCGAAGGAGATCAACTGTGCATCGTGGAAAGCTCTGGGAGCAGCTCAAGCTCGAGTTCTGGATGCTCGTACAGGGAGCAATCGTCAATGGCATCGGTGGGTCTTTCCTCGTCCCGCGTCCACTTCGCTTTCTGCTTTATCGTCTCGGCGGCGTGCGGACGAGAACGATGAACATCATGCCGGGTTCGATCGTCGGTCATCGCGCGAGCTTCGGCCGCGGGGCGGCTGTGGGTTCCATGTGTTTCATCGAGAACTCGGCGGAGGTGCAGATCGGCGAGCGGGTCAAGATATCGCCCCAGGTGACGATTCTGACCTCCACGCATGACATGGTGAACGGTGAGGTCAGCAGCACGGTGATACCCAAGCCGGTTGTCATCGAGGACGACTGCTGGCTCGGCGGCCGGGTGACCGTGATGCCGGGCGTGACCATCGGCCATCACTGCGTGATCGCCACCGGTGCACTGGTCAACAAGGACTGCAAGCCCTACGGACTGTATGCCGGATCGCCCGCCCGCCGGGTTCGCGATCTTGCTCCGGAAGAACCCGCTCCGCCGCCAGCGTCCGACGCGCAGCTCCCCGACGCGCACCCCCCCGCCGCCAACACGCCTGCTCCTGCGTCCGTACCGTCGACGTCCACACTCGCCTCCGCATAATCGGCGGCTCGCCGCCCGTTCGGTAATCGGCGACCCGCCGCCGATGTGCCGGACCGGGACGAGCAGAACGGGACGCGGCTTCGAATCCGCGGACCCCGTGCTTGTCAACCAAGAGGTCCGGGAGGCCCAGGTCCCCAGGGTCCACTAAGGAGCGCCCGAGAACGGGACTGTTCGGCTCGAACGCCCCGTTCTCGGGCGCTCGTGCGGCCCGGCCGGAGCCTTTTACGGGTCGACGGTCCTCCGTGGGTTCTCGACCACGTCGACTTTTCCGATTATTCGGATCGGTTTCGTTGTGGGTGGCTGGAAAGCGGGCGGTTGGAACCTGGCCGCAGGTGCGGGGTGCTCTCGTCCGGCAGGTGCCCCGACCGACCAGGTCGGTGTCGGGTGCTGGTGGCCCGCTCATGAGTACGGCTAGAGTGTCTCGTTGGCCGCTTCGTTGGCGTAGTGGGCGAGATCCCGTTCGTCGATCGGACGGAGCAGCTCGAGCGGGTAAAAGCTGGCTGCCAATCTCCGGTACGCCGCCGGGAGCGCTTCGATGGTGTTCGCCTCGACGTTCACTTCCGCCGCGATCGTGGGCTCGGGCTTTCGCCAGATCACTGATAGTGACGGTAAGGTGATTACCGCTTCCAGCGCTACCGCCAACAGCCAACCCCAGCACAGGCCGTTCACCCCGGCGAGCCGACCGCCGACGAGGGCAAATACGATTTCCATGGCCGTCCCGGCCCCGACCACTCGTAAAGCAGCTCCCAGCCGCCCCTGCACCCGCCGGAGCGAGACGTAGTGGTCCTTTATCACCAGGGGCACACCGGCGATCATCATGATCTGGAATGCGCTGACGGCAACACCGCTGGTATAGGCGCCACCGAAGATAGTCATGACAAGACCGGCGAAGGGCGCTGCGATCAGGAAGGTGACGACGGCCGCCGCGAGTCCGAGCGGCAGAGTTGCCCGGATCTTCGCGAGCGCCTGTTCCTCGTTCTGCCCCGACTGCGCGAACACGGC
>NZ_CAAAFO010000023.1:224008-226322 GCF_900634715.1 Candidatus Protofrankia californiensis
GCCGTGTCCGCGGCCGTTGCGGCGAGTGCGGCGAGAATGGGCAGGAGCAGGGTCGGGACCTGTAACGCCAGGTTGAGCATGTGGTGCCCACCGGCCTCCCCGCGCATTTCCCGAAGCTGCCGGAATCCGGCGAACCGCTGGGTCGGCGTGGTCGCGGTGTCATCCGCTGGAAGGTCGTCCTGCGCCGGCCGGCGGAAGTAGCGGTAGCAGACCGGCAGGGACAGGCCCATACCGGCCACCCAGGCGAGGTAGAGGTCCAGCCCGGACGTCCAACCGATGAGCACGAATATCGGAATCAGCCCGAGTTTGACGACGGACGTGACGACGTTGCGGGCGAACTGCACGGCCCCTCGAGCCGCCGACAGCAGCGCGTAGTCCAGAGTGGTCGTCACCGCGAACAGGACGACCCCGACGCAGAACAGCGCGGCGACGAACACATTCGAGCTGACCGGGCGCAACGTGTCGGACAGGAACGGAGTGAGCCCGGTCCACGCCAGCGCGAGCACACCGGAGGCGACCCCGACAACGGTGATGGATGCCCGCATCAGCCGGAGACGGTCCGATTCCCGCTCGAGCGTCGGGAGCTTGGCCATCAGCAGCGTACCGAGGCCGAGCATCCCGACCGAACCGAGGACCGTCATCGCCGCGATGGCCGCCGAACCCACCCCGACGGCGTCGACGGCGTAGGTGCGCGCGGCCAGGGACCAGAACACCGCCCCGAGGACGGACGTCACGATCTGCGTTCCCACCATGGACATCGCGATGGTCAGCAACTGTGCGAGACCCGCGGGCGCCCGACCGCGCTCGGCCTCCTCCGACGGTGGGTCGCTGGCAGCCACCGCCACCGCCACCGCCACCGCCTCCGGCGCGGCTGCCATGGCGCTGTTCACGGCGGTGCCGTTCATGGCCGTACCGTCCGTAATGGTGCCGTTCACGGCCGCACTGTCCGTGGCGGTGCCGTTCATGGCGGCGCTGTCCATGGTGGTGTTGCCGCGGCTGTCCCGTCCGCGGTGCCGATCGTCACCGTGGGCAGTCCGGGCCGGACCAGGATGCTCGCTGTCGGGTAACGGCGTGTCATGCGTGGGCACGGTAGGAATCTGCGAGCGCGTTGGCGCAGTCGTCCCATGTGGGCAGGCGGGTGGACGGCGCACTGTGGCTGCCGGCCCCGACCGGCGCGTCCCCTCCTGTAGCCGTGTCCCCTCCAGTAGCCGTGTCCGAGGTCAGGTGGCGGAGCAGGGCAGCGGCGACCGTGCGCGGGTCCGCGGGGTTGTCGACCCGTTCGGCCAGACCGCGATCGGCCAGCTCACCGAGGCCGGTGGCGGGGGCGACCACGACTGGACGTCCGAGCGCGACCGCCTCCATCACCGCGACCGGATGGGCTTCGTACTCGCTGAGTAAGGCGACCACGTGCGCACCTGCCAGCAGGTCGGTCATGGCCTGGCGTTCGGCCGGCGGGACAAAGGTGAAGCCGACCCGGTCGGCCACACCCAAACGGATGGCCTGAGCCCGCAGTTCGTCCTCATACGGGCCCTTTCCTACCAGCAGCAGCTGTGCGCGCGGTTCCTGTTCGAGCAGTGTGGGCAGCGCGGCGATCAGGTGGTGCTGGCCCTTGTACTTCTCGAAACGGCCGACCGAGACCACGGTCGGAGTGCTGGCGTCGGGTTGGACGCCGGTGGCGGCGGCGGGTTCGACGCCGTTCGGGATGACCGCCAGACGGTTGGCGGCTACACGCGCCAGCCGGGCGAACATCTCCTTTTCGAACTCGGCGACGCACAGTACCTGCCGGGCGCGGCGCAGCAGCGGGCCGAGGGTCCACCACTGGACGTCGCGCAGCCGATGGCGCATCGCTGACGAGTGGCCACCGGTGTGCGGGCTGACCAGGTAGGGCGTCTGCGCTGCGAGCGCAGTGGCCATGGCGATGACCGGGACGGCGGTGTGCACTCCCTGGCAGTGCACGAGGTCGTAGTAGCCGCTGCCGACCGCCGCGCGAATGCGCGGAGCGATGTAGTAGTCGCGCTCCCGTGGCCAAGCGGGTACTCGCCGTACCCGAATCCCCTCGACGACCTCGACGGGGGGCCGGCTTCCGTCGCGATCGGTGGTCAGGACGTCCACCCGCAGGCCGGGCATGGCGTTCAGCCGTCGGGCCGTTTCGTAGACGTGTGTCTCGATCCCTCCCATGTCGGGGAAGAACCGGGGGGTGACCTGGAGCACGCGAAGTCGTCCGGACACGGTTATTGCTCCCTCGGGGTGGCGAACGCAGCTGTCGGGGCACGACACGTTGGCACTGTGTTGCAACTGCGCGGGTTGCAACTGC
>NZ_CAAAFO010000023.1:226695-236758 GCF_900634715.1 Candidatus Protofrankia californiensis
TGCGGGCTGGCATGAGAGCAGGACATCATCATAAATACTATAAGTTATTGAATTGTTATCGATCGTATGATTTTTCCATTGACGAGAAGGCGGACTGTGGTTGGGGCGGGAGTGGCCTCGCTCCCCACGGGGACGTCGACCTTTTTCTTGCGCGGCTCCAGCGGCAACCGCCACTGTCGGCCCTCGGCGTTGATCACCTCCAGCAGGAGATCACCGTTGTCGCCCTCGGCCCGGGTGACGGTGACTTCCAGGCCCGTGTGTGTCCGGGTAGCGCCGAGCGCCGTCACCGGCGCATTCATGGTTGTGTCGTCCGACCACCACGACAGGCCCACCGCCACGGCGAGGATCAGTATCGGGACGGACGTCAGCAGCACCGCCCTGCGGGGTCCTGCCTTCCAGGCGCTGGTCTTCCAGGCAGCAGCCTTCCAGCGCGACGCCTCCCGGAGCAGGTGGTCTCGGATCCGGGCCAGGAAGGTGGCCGGTCGCAGGCGTCCGAAGGTGGCGAGTGCCACCGCCACGGCGCCGAACAGCAGGTCGTAGGCGAGCGGGTTGTCGGCAAGCCCGACCACGGCCACCAGCAGCGAGCCGACCATCAGCCCGGTGACGGTGAGCAGAAACAGCGGGGCGATGTTCGCCGGGGAGTCCGCCCGGGAGCTGACCGGGGAGTTCGTTCGGGGGTTTGCCGCGGATGCGTCTGCCGCGGAGTCGTTTCCACCGGAGTCTGTGCCGGCTTTCGCGGTCCGGGTGAGGGTTGCGTGCAGACCGGCGACGCCGAGAACGAGAATCGTAATTCCGAGGAGGGCCTGCAGGACGGTCGTGACCGTGTTCACCGGTCACCTCCCGCAGGCCGCGGAGTTGTTGTCGGAGGTGTTGTTGGCAGCCAGAGGGCTTTGACGTCGTATATCTTCACCGGTCCGTTGTCGTAGACCTTCACCGAACCCGGCTGGGTGTCGAACTTCGCCAGCATCGCCGGTGTCAGCTGGGAACCAACCGGCGCTTCGCCGTTTTCCGCGTAGAACGTCTCGTGCGGGAGCCCGTCGGCAAGCCGGGTGTCAACAATGACGTACTGGATTCGACCGGTCGTAATGACCGTGCGTTCGTAGTCCCCGATGGTGCTGCCGAAGTAGAGTGGTGCGGCGCTGGCCCTGCTGCCCAGGCTGGTGACGAGCCACTGACGGCCGATACTCATGAGCCGGACCCCGGTCTCGCGGTCGCCGGCGACCCGGCTGCCCTGCGGCAGCCGGGTGTTCGCCCAGTCGGTGGCGGCGACCACGTACGGGTCGATGGAACGCCCGTCGGCGATCACCAGGTAGGGTCCCGGCATCCGTGACCAGTCCGCGCCTGAGCCCAAAACCGTGCCGCCTATGAATACAAAGACCGAGAGTGCGGTGGTGAGCCGTACGAGGTGCGCTGGACGGGTCGTGCGATGGGTCGTGAGGTAACTGGTGATGGTGAGGCCGAGCACGGCGGCGAGGCCGAGGTAGATGAAGGTGGACATGCGGGTGGACAGCTCGGCCGTCCGCGGCGCGACGGTGCCGATCACTGTCAGGGGGAACGCCAGGTGCATGAGCCGCAGGAGCTGGTACAGCGTTGCGTGCCGGCTGTCGGTGTCCGGCCGGAACTTGAACGGACCGACCGGGAGGATCGACACCGACCACAGCAGGGTCGAGCCGAGCAGTGCCACGATCTGCCAGGTCGGGGTGGCCGTGCCGGCTGAGTCGGTGAACATCTTACGGCTCTTGGCCTGACCGCTGGCGACATTGCCGGCTTGGTGGAAGCTTTCCGACAGGATGGGTCCCAGATAGTCGCTGAGCATCGAGATGCTGACAAGCGCCCAGCCCGCGGTGGTCAGCAGCCCGACCAGGGTGATGCCGGCGAGCGCCCTGCCGTCCGCCCGGTCACGCCGGACGAACGCGCACAACGTCCACCCGGCGAGCAGCCCCACAGTGATCCAGCTGGTGATGTGGTGGGTCAACGACAGCGCGATCCACGTCATCGCAATCAGTAATGCAGCGATTATCCGCCCGTACCGTGGGCGGTCCACGACGATCAGCAGGAGCAGCACAGTCAGGGCGATGGCCAGGGACTGGTAGGCGAACTGCGCGTTGAAGAAGAAGAACTGCGGACTGCAGGAGTAGATCGCAACCCCCACTCCGGCCGCGTAGGCGGACCGGCTCAGGCGTTCGATCAGCAGAAACAGGCCGTATACCAGCAGGAAGCGCGCCAGCAGGACGACGCCGATCACAGCTACCTGGTTCGGTACGCCGAGCAGCTGGACGACGGAATTGGTCAGCAGCTCCAACCCCGGGAACCGGGGGCTGACCGGCAGGCCCGGATGAGGGGTGAAAACATGCCCGGTCGCCTGCAGATCGAGCAGGGTGCGCAGGTGCAGTAGCTCGTCGAACTCGCGGACGGCGGAAATCTGGGTCAGTTCGAAACAGAAGTACAGGGCGACGCCCAGAAGCACCGACACCCGCAGCCGTTCCTGCCGGGATGTGCCTGTCCGCAACAGGCGGATCGCACCTGTGGCGAAGACCGTCATCAAGCCGGGCCAGAGCAGTGCGGTGCCCGCGTCCGGATGCCCGGAACGTCCGATCAGGTAGGACACCGCGACCAGCAGCACTCCTGCGGCCATGATCGTTGCAACGGCAAGGGAGCGGTCGGGGACGGTCAGGCCATGACTGGTCAGGCTCGTGGTGACCGAGCGCACGACCGGGTGTCCGCCGGCCGGAGGTGTGCTGATCGGATCATCCCGGGACGCGGGCGCCTTCCGCCACGGCCGCCAGCCCGGTAACGAAATCCAGCCTGGTAACGAAATATGGTTCGCGCTGTTGCCGCCGGCCGGCTCGCCAACCGGCCCGGTAACCGTCTCGAGGAGCCCCGCCATCGGATCGAGCAGGACCACGGTCGGGTCGGAGTCGACATGCGCAGCCGCCTGCCCCGTTTTCTCCTCCATCCGGTCATTGTCGTAGGTGCCGGACTTCTCACGGGCGACGGATCCGGTGCTGCGTCTGGGCGTGAACGCTGTGATGACAATGGTGCTGGTGCGCTCCCGGATCGCGCTGTCGGTTGCCGGCGCGGCATTTTCGATTGCGTTGTTGTTCGTTGTGTCGTCGTTGGTCGTGTCGTCTTCGTCGAGCGGCCGGGATTCAGCGGGCCGGGATTCAGTGGGCATGGACCAGGTCTCGATAAACAGTTTCTATGCGCGGTACCACCCGCCCGGCGGTGAAGTCCGCGGCGCGGTCGCGGGCGCGCTGGCCGAGCCGCTGCCGCAGTGACGGGTCGGAAAGGAGCAGGTTCATCGCCGTGGCCAGGGCGTCCGGAGCCGAGGGTGGGACGACGACGCCCTCCTCCCCGTCGCGGACCATGTCCGCGATGCCGCCCATCCCAGTTGTGACGACCGGGATACCGGCAGCCATGGCCTCCAGCACAACAGTGGGGCACGGGTCCGGCCAGATGGACGGGACGACGGCGAACGCGGCTCCGGCGAACGCCTGCATGATCTTTTCGTGGTCCCACGGTTCGGCCACGACAGCCCCTGCCGGAAGGCTGTCCGGCAGCTGGGATGTCCGGCGACCGACCATCAGCAGTGGCGGGCGGTCGGCAGCCAGCCGGCTGTAGGCGTCCAGCAGGATCCCGACACCCTTGTCCCGACTGAGATCACCGACATACAGCAGGTAGCCGCCCGCTGTCATGCCTCCAGGAACGGTGTGCGACCTGGTTTCCAGCAGCTCGTCCGGGATGAAGTTCGGGATGACCTCGAATGGTGTGCCGCCGGAGGCAAGGCCGGTGTGTCGGGCGACCGCCGAACTCACCGCGATGATCCGGTCCAGGGACATCCGGCGCAGGGCGCGGCCCGCCTGGTTGCCGGCGACCGTGGCGAGGCCGACCGGCCCGCCGTAGTGGTCGTGGGCGCAGCGGATGCACCGTCGCGGCGACGGCCCGTCGCATATCTGCCGGCCCATGTACATGAAGCGCTTGGTGGCGCAGACATGGCTGTAGTCGTGCAGGGTGAGCACCATCGGCGTGCGGGTCGTCAGGCGTAGGGGAGTAAGGCTGTTGACGATCCAGTTGTGCGCATGGATGACGTCGGGGCGTTCCTCGGCGATGACACGCCGTAGCGCTCGGGTCACCGCCGGGTCCGGCAGCGGCGGCGCGTAGAGCCGGTCACCCTCCCCGTACAGGAAGGGCAGTGACGCGGTGATCGGCCGAACGGTTCGGACGCACATGCCGTCACGGATTGCCGTGCCGGTTTTGTCACCGAAGGTGACTACAGTGACCTCGTGATGGTCGGCCAGGCGCCGGCCGAGATTGTGGACATGACGTTCCTCACCGCCGACGATCGGCGGGAAGAACTGGGCGAGCAGAAGGATCTTCACAGGGTGGATCCTCCGGCGGGGTGCTCCTTGCCGCGGCAGGCGGTGACCGGTTGCAGCAGGCGACCGCGCAGGTACCCGACAGCGGTGATCGCAACTCCTGACACGATGGTCACGGCGCTGCGACGCCGGCCGGGGGTGTGCACGTCGCGCCAGATGGCACGGGGGAGCGTCCGGGACATGTAGGTACGTTCCGTAGCCAGAGCGGCTGTCTGGCCGACCTGCTCCGCGATGATCGCTTTTGACCGTCCCTCGGCATAGCAGCGTTGACGGAAGTACGTGAAAGAAGCCCGCTTCGTCGTGACGCGGTGATGAACCACCGCGCGCGGTTCGTAGAGGATGGTCGCCCCCGGATCGGCCTGCCGCAGCCTGATGCCGAACTCGGTCTCCTCGCATCCCAGCGGGGTCGATCCGATCCGGCCGATGCCGCTGGTGAAGCCACCGATGCGGTCGAAGACGGTCCGGCGGAAGGACATCGCCGCACCGATGGGATTGCGGACCGGGTGGATGGAGGTGGGCAGACCTTCGTAGCTGCAGCCGACCACCCAGTCGAACTCGGGGGGAAACCACGCGGGTCGGCCGGGGGCCGGCCACATGGGTACGGCGGCGCCTCCCACGCCCTGCACGGTCGGCTCCGCATACGGGGCCAGTAGGTGCTCGAGCCAGTCGGGCTCGCCGTGGGCGTCGTCGTCGAGGAACACCACGACGTCACCGCGAGCGGCGTCCACGCCGGTGTTGCGTGCCCCGGACAGGCCCCGGGCGCCGGTGCTCGCAAGCACTGCGACGCCGTCGAAGGTGGCCCGAGCGCGGGCGAGCAGGGTGTCGTTGTGGTCGACGACCAGGATGATCTCGCTTGCCGCCGTCTTCTGGTGACGAACGCTCGCGATGGCGGCAGCGAGGTCGTCCCAGCGTTCGAGGGTGTATGCACAGATCACCACGGACGCGGCCGGTGCTGCCGCGGCCGCGGCAGCACCGCTGTCCGCGGGCCGAGGCTCGACAGGCTCGACGGGAGCTGCCTGCACCGGGATTACCGGGATGGGCATGGCAGCCGATCCGGCGACCGTCACGCCGGAGGCTTCGGTACCCGTCGTGCTGGAAGCCTCGGGAGCCGGATGCGAGGGGTCGGCTCCGCCCGGGACGACGCCGGTGGATGCCGTCACGCGCATTCCACCTCGGAGCTGACCACGCTCACGCCTGCGTCGGGTTCGGGGGTTTCCAGGTGGACGCTTTCCGGGGTTTCGCTTCTTGCTTTCTGGGGCCGAACGACGGTCAGGTTCGGGCCGACCGCTGCCGCCGTGGACCAGCGCGGTATCAGTCGCCGTCGCCGCCGGCGTGAGCCGCGGGATTCGACCAGGATGGTGCGCAGGACCCGCAGACCGTCGGAAAAGGCGTTGAGGTTGCTGACCCCGTGAATGCGGGGGTGCTCGAAGCTCGGGACTTCCACGACTCGCAGCCCGGCTCGGGCCACCCTCATGTTGATGACGGTCTCGACCTCGAAGCCGTCCCCCCACTCGTAGGCTTCGGAGCGCTCACCCGGATCCAGGTTGAGGGTGGGCAGGCAATGCCGCCAGAACGCGTTGTAGCCGTAGCAGAGATCGGAGTATCGGCAGCCCAGGAAGGCGTTGACGAGGCCGCTGAGAAACGTGTTGCCGGCCCGCCGCAACCGGGTGATGTCGCTGCTGCCGCCGCCGTTGATGAAGCGGGACCCCTTTGCGAAGTCCGCGCCGGCGGTGAGGACCCGGACGAACTCGCCGATCTCCGCGGGGTCGGCCGAGCCGTCGGCGTCGAGCATGACGAGGATGTCGCCGGTGGCCGCGGCGAAACCGCACGCGAGCGCGTTCCCTTTGCCGCGGCGTGTCTGATCGACGACTACGACGTCGGGTCGCAGCGCTCTCGCGACCGCCACCGTGTCGTCGGTCGACCGGCCGTCGACGACGACGATTTCAGCCTCGGCGGGCAGGCTCTTGAAGACGTACGGAAGGTTGCGTGCCTCGTTGAGCGTCGGGATGATGACGCTGACAGTCGAGATCTTGATGGTCGGTAGGTCCGAGTGTCCGGACACCTGTCCCCCCACATAACTGGATGTCGGGAGCCACCATGGGCCAGGCGAACCCGAGCCGATGTGGTGCCCCCAGTTCTCTGTCGACTTTCCCTGTGGTGATCGCCGTTTCAATGGTTTGAACCGGCATTTCCTGGCGGAGCGCTACGACTGTCGTTACACGTCCCCCCGGACACCGGATCGACAGTCGTCATCGCGAGCTATTGCGTCATCCCCTATCGCTGGACACCCGTGATCTCCTGGTCGGCCAAAGACGACACGATCATGGTTCTTCGTGTGGTCGGCAGACTCAGGGACGTTGGAGCATCCATGATCCGAGTTGATTGGTGAGAGTTTGCGGTTAAGAAGTTAGCATCGCCCCGGGAGGGAGTCTCGGTCGGTCGAAGTATAACAATATTGTTTGCCCGTTGTTCATTTTTGCATGACCGGGTTGCGGTGGCCAATCGCGATCTACTTAAATCGTAACGGTGATATTGCTCGGTGTAGTGTCAGTTGCTCCCAGTAATGGGATGTAGGCGGGGTGTGCTGGCTGGGCGAGATAAAGGATACCCGACCGTCGTCGACTCCAGGTGTTTGCACAGATTTCCTCCGCGCCCGCATGCCGGTGTCCGGATGGCGACAATGGGCCGTTCCGATCTTACATTTCGGTCTGCAACCGAATTCTTGTGACGAATTTCACCGCCGCCTGCGGGGTCCGTTGTGGCGTATGCCGGTCCGCCTCCCGAATAGCGTGGTCATGCGCAATGGAGCAATCGGTGTGATGTTTTCTCGCGGGCGCGAGCGTCCGGCAACAGGATTTGGATCAAGGAGTGGGGGTAGAGCGGGGGCTTCCGGATGTCGCGACCCGGTCACGACATCTGATGGGGCACCGCTGATCTGATGGGGCACCGCTCTGTGTTGCGCGGGGGCGGCACGACCAGGGCCGGCCAGGCCACGCTGGGCACGGCGGTGACGGGGCCCTGTGCCGGGCACGGCGGCGGAAGTTGCACTGGGCGCAGCGGTGGCAGGGCCCTGCACAGTGGCGGGGCGCCGCACAGGATTACGGTGAGCCGGATGGGAGATCTGCGACAGCTCCAGGTCCCCGGGTCGTTGGAGGGCCAAAGGCGGCGTGATCATATTTCTTTCGCGCTCGAGGTCTGGAAGCCGATCTGGGAGGTCCGGGAGACCGGGTTCCGGGTCACTGGGAGCGCGGGCGGATGTGCGAGAAGGCGGGGCACGGGCAGCGTCCGCAGTCCGATCCGTGGCGGTAATGCCGATGATCGACACGAGAATGACCGCAGCGACAGGTCGCCCACCATCGGGTTAGGCGTTCCCGCAGTTCGGGGTGTGCATCCATCGGCACACTGAAAACGGTACCGGATATCTACCCGATGCTGTTCCGGCGAGCCGGCAGACGCTGTTCTAGGGAGTCGGTCGGCGGCGATTCCCGGGTGGGTTGAGGTTTCGTTCGCGTATGCGGTGGGTAACTCGTGCGCGCCGTGCACGAACCATGGCGATAAGGACAACAGCGGCGAAACCCAGCAGAAGTACGGGAGCTCGCAGAATCAGGTCGGATCCGATATCGATCGCCTTGCTCTTCAGCCCTCCGCCGCTGTCGCCCGACGACGGTCGGGTGAATCCGACACCAATGGCAATCACCGCATAGACCAGCGGTGGCGCAATGACGGTCCCGAGAAGATCGTCGGGATGTACCCGGGTGGCGGCAAGGATGCAACCGGTGACGAACAGGACTCCGAAGGCGACTCCCGGGGAACCGGACAGAACCACGTCGATGGTTGCGCCGACCGTCCCGGCCAGGATGAGCAGGATGGCGGCGCCGAGCACGGTCAGACCGCGCCTGCTGCCCGTTACCACCGTGGGCGTCCCGTCGTTGTTGCGTCGACCCTGGATTCGTCCGCGTTGGCCGGCCGGAGGGCCGATACCTCCGGCGCGGCCGGACGGACCGGTCGACGAACGACGGGGCGGCGAGTTCACTTGGGCAAGGTACCGCCCGGCGTCGTCTCAGGTATCACCGGCGAGTGCTATCGCTGCGTGAGGCAGCCGCAGGCATCACTTTCGGTGATGACCCTGAAGCCTTCGACAACATCACCCATATGTGCCGCCAGCATTACCCGCGAGTTCGGTCGCGGACAAGGCTCGCACGCCGGTTTCCACCGGCGACGGTGTCGCCAGGACGTTCTCCACCACCTCCATGGCGGCAAGCCTGCGTGCCGGCACCAGCACGCGGCTCTCCAGAGATCCCACCGCCGCGTTGAAGTCGGTCACGGTCCGGCTCAGTGAACGGCCGAGCCTGTCCACATGTTCGCCGAGCGTGCCGAGGCGGGTATAAAGATCTCTGCCCAGCTCGGAGATCTCCCGGGTCCGGCTGGTGAGCGCCTCCTGGGTCCACGCATGGGCGACTGTTCGCAGCATCGCGATCAGAGTGGTCGGAGTCGCGATGACGACCTTTTTCGTGGCAGCGTGCTCCAGCAGGGTCGGGTCCTTGTCCAGCGCCGGTGAGAGGAATGCCTCGGCGGGCACGAACAACACGACGAACTCCGGGCTGGAAGGCAGTTGCCGCCAATACGCCTTCGCGCCGAGCGCGTCCACGTGTGCTCGTAGCTGCCGTGCGTGGGCGGTGAGCCGTTCGTCGCGGGTCTGTTCGTCGCGAGCCTCGATGGCCTCGAGGAAGGCCAGCAGTGGCACTTTCGAGTCCACGACGATGTTTCTCTCACCCGCAAGATGAACGACCATGTCCGGTCGTCGCACACCGTCTTCGGTGACGGTGCTCGGTTGTTCGGTGAAGTCGCATCGGGCGATCATCCCGGCGACCTCGACCACCCGTCGCAGCTGCATCTCCCCCCAGGCTCCGCGAGCCTGGGGCTTGCGCAGCGCCGTGACCAGCGCCGCGGTCTCGGCCCGCAGGCCCTCGGACGCCTGTTGGACGCCGCGAACCTGCTCGACAAGGGTCGCGTAGGCCTCGATACGCGAGGCCTCCAGATCCGCAAGGCGGTGCTCCATCTTGCCGAGGACCTCGCGCAGGGGCCCGACGAGGTGTTCGACCGCGGCTCGGCGCTGCTCCAGGTCGCCGGTGGCGTGGGCGCCGACTTCCTGGAGACGGGCCGAGGCAAGTTCGAGGAACTGGCGGCTTGCGCCCTCCAGCGCCTGCGCGGACAAGGCCTGGAACGCTTCGCCGAGGCGCTGCTGGCTCTGCTCGACCAGGCCCACACGCTCGGTCGCGGACCGCCGTTCGTGGTCGAGCGCCGTCCGCATCCCCGCGAGGTCGACCTCGGCCAGTGCCGCCCGCTCCAGCGCGGCGTGTTCAGCCCGGCGCAGCGTCTCCAGCTCGCGCGCCGTGCGGCTGTGCTCGGCCACGAACGCGTCGAGGCGCACGTCGCCGGCTCGGCGACCGGCGGCGAAGCCCCCGCCAACACCCAGCAGCAGGCCGACGAGAAAGAACAGCACGGTCGTGGCTTCCATGGCGCACAGGCAATCACGGACGTCCGACACTTCTCCGGAGGTATCCCTCCGGAGGTATCCGCCGGCTGCCCCGGCTGCCCCGGTGACGATCAATTCACCGGGCGTCGTCAGCCGCCCACCGGGTGCCCGCCGCCACCGCGGTGCCGGCCACCCACAGTAGTACCCGCAA
>NZ_CAAAFO010000023.1:236860-237397 GCF_900634715.1 Candidatus Protofrankia californiensis
GGGCACGACCGGATGAACCTGGAAACTGCCGCAGAAATCGACCTCCTGGGCCAGTTCGAGGCTGCGGGTGTCTCCCGGTGGGGTCACCCGCAGACCGGCGTAGGACGGGCACCTGGTCTGGTCCCCGGACGGAACGACCGTCCACTCAACGCCGGCGGACGCGCTGCCGTTCGGTTCCAGCACGACACGCCCCTGGGAGGTCACCGGGAAGATGGAGCCGATGGTGGTGCGGGCGGCGTTCCCGGCGTCTTGGCCCCTGCCGTCCCGGGCGGCCACACCCGGATAGCCGGTGAGGACACAGGCGTTGCGCGTCCTGTTCGTGAACACGAGCACAAGGCCCTGGTGGCCCATGCCGCTGCCGCCGGCCGGCGGTGCGGTCGACAGCTCGAGATCCGGGGTGGCACAGCGCACCGGGACAGTGTCCCTACCGGTGCCGTCGCCGGTGCCACCCACGGCACGGCTCGTGCCCGCGGACGCCGCCGCATCCGTCGACACCGTGGTACCGGCCTTCGGCGGGAAGGTCGGGTTCACGGCCGC
>NZ_CAAAFO010000023.1:237809-239867 GCF_900634715.1 Candidatus Protofrankia californiensis
GCGCCCGCACGACAGTCTTGCCGATTTTGCCGACCTTGCCGATTGTGCCCTTGCCGGTCTTGCCCAGGACGAGCTTCATGGCACCCACACTCCTGCCATGCCACCGTCAGTTACATCTCTTCGATGTTGTCCCCATGTGGCACGGGACGGAAGTACAGAGTGCCGGGCGGCGCCGGATGAGCGGCCGATCCCTGACTTGTCCGGATGCCGCAGACGGCGGCCGGCACCGTAGACTGCGACCCCATGGGCTTGTCGATCGGGATCGTCGGACTACCCAACGTCGGCAAGTCGACCCTGTTCAACGCGCTGACCCGCAACGACGTCCTGGCCGCGAACTACCCGTTCGCCACCATCGAGCCGAACGTCGGCGTCGTCGGTGTCCCGGACCCCCGCCTCGACCGGCTCGCCGGGGTCTTCCACAGCGTCCGCACGGTGCCGGCAACGGTCAGCTTCGTCGACATCGCCGGGCTGGTCCGCGGCGCGTCCGAGGGCCAGGGGCTCGGGAACAGGTTCCTGGCCAACATCCGCGAGTCGGACGCGGTCTGCCAGGTCGTCCGGGTCTTCTCCGACCCGGACGTCGTCCATGTGGACGGTCGGGTCGACCCCGCCGACGACATCGCCACCGTCAACACCGAACTGGTCCTCGCCGACCTGCAGACCATCGACGCACGCCTTCCCAAACTGGAGAAGGAAGCCCGGGTGGACAAGGGCAAGCAGGGACTGCTCGCCGCCATGAAGCACGCCCGCGAGGTGCTCGACGCCGGCCGCACCCTGTCGTCCGAGCCGAGCGTCGACCGGGCGGCGCTGCGGGAGCTGTTCCTGCTGACGGCCAAGCCGTTCCTGTACGTGTTCAACGTGGACGAGGACGCTCTCGCCGACGAGGGCCGGCACAAGGAACTCGCCGCTCTGGTCGCCCCCGCCGACGCGGTGGTGCTGTGCGCGAAGGTCGAGGCCGAGCTGACCGAGCTCCCCGACGAGGACGCCGCTGAACTCCTGGAGTCCCTCGGGCAGTCCGAGAGCGGTCTGGCGCAGTTGGCCCGGATCGGCTTCCACACGCTGGGCCTGCAGACCTACCTGACGGCCGGGCCGAAGGAGTCACGAGCCTGGACGATCAAAGTCGGTGCGACCGCGCCCGAGGCCGCGGGTGTCATCCACACCGACTTCCAGCGCGGGTTCATCAAGGCCGAGGTGGTCTCCTTCGACGACCTGATGGCGGCGGGCTCCATGGTCGCCGCCCGCGCGGCCGGCCGCGTCCGTATCGAGGGCAAGGATTACGTCATGGCCGACGGCGACGTCGTCGAATTCCGCTTCAACGTCTGATCCGGCCCGGTTCCGTCCGAGTGGTCGGACGACTTTCGGAGGAGGCGGTAGTGCGCTGTGACGTGTGCGGTGACGGCGAGATCCGTTCCGGCCGGAAACCGAAGGTTATGCGGCGGGGCGGTCGGGTCGCGGTGGTGACGGACATCCCGGTGGAGGAGCGCCCGTCCTGCGGCATGACCTGGCTGGACGGTCCGGTCGCGCGCAGTCTGGACGATCTGTTCCGCGAGATGCTGGCTGTCGACGCGGTGGCGATCCGTCCCTGACGTCTCATCCGCCGGTGCGTGCCGCCCACGTCTCCCGGGTGATGGCGTAGACCACGCTCGGCCGGCCATGGAGCGACCACTCACCGTTCAAGGTCAGGCCTACCTTCTCCATCAGGCTACGGACAGAACGGGCATCGCGGACCCTGGATCGACAGACCACCCCGTAGCACCCTGGGCGGGTTGCCAGGAGGACCATCTGACGTCCAATCGGCAGGGTGGTGGCAGGATCACGCTCTATGTCCAATCCGTTCCCCGCGATGAAGCCGCGGCAGCTGCTGCGTGTGCTGCAGAGCCTGGGGTATGAGGAGGTCCCGCGGGACGGCGGCTCGCACCGCTGGCTGGTGGCGCAGGGAGGGCCCGGCTGCGATGGGCGTTCCACGAGTCTGTGAGCTCTATCGGTCCGGTGATGGTTCGACGGATACTCGTGAAGGATGTTGGGCTGTCGGTCGACGAGGCACTAGGGTGTGTTTGGAAA
>NZ_CAAAFO010000024.1:0-5735 GCF_900634715.1 Candidatus Protofrankia californiensis
CTAGAGGTGATCCGCCATGGCTAGAACCATCGCAGTGATCGTCCGGTGTGATGGTGACTCGTGGGCGGCCTGGTCGCCGCAGTGCCCAGGGCTCGCCGTGATTCAGCCGACAGCGGCGGAGCTGCGGAATGCCCTCCCGGGTGCGCTTGCAGGCTACTTCGACGGTCATGAGGCCTTCGAGACCGAAGTCCATCTCGAGAACGAGCTGCGTGGCGTCGCGGTGCGTGTCGCGCAGGACCAGCTTCGCTGGGAACGGCACCTGCTCGCCGAGCGCATCGCGGCCGCGCTTGGCGTTGAGGAGCAGGCCCAGGCGATGCGGTCCGCTCCAGCCAGCTCTCTCGGTGACATTGTCTACGCCACGGTGCTTCCAGCGGACACCATCGGCTGGCTGACACATCAGATGGACGTCGATGGCGACGCCATCACCGTTGCCCTCCCCGTTGCCGACGAGCTGATCTGGACAACCACCCTTGCCAGCGCGGCAGACGGCAACACCTATGGTGGTATCGAATACGGCGGCATCGTGTTCCCCGCAACTGCGACCTTCGGCGAGGTCATGCAGGCTGACGCCGCGCCGCGACACATCCGGGTCTGAAGACCAGGCCCCGCCGTCCGCGTCTGGTGAGCAGGGGGTCTGCCCGACGCGCGCCGGCCCGCGTGCGCCAATACCACCCGTCGAAAAGAACGGTCCGCCGGGAGCGCGGAGTCTTCGGCGCCGAGCGGATCTTCCTGACGCATCATCCGCCGGTGCGTGCCTCCCATTCGGCGCGGGTGATGGCGTAGATGTTGTTGTCCCGCCACGGGCCGATGGCGGATGCCTCACCCTGGAAGGTCATCCCGAGCTTGCGGGCGACCCCGTTCATCCCGACGTTGCCCCGATTGGTGAATGTGACGATCTTGTTCAGGGTGAGGGTGGCGAATCCCCAGATGATCGCGGCACGGCACGCTTCGGTGCCGAGTCCTTCCCGCCAGCGGTCCCGGCGGATGGACACGGCGACTTCCACCCCGGGCCATCCCGTGCCGTAGTACAACCCGGCCCGGCCGAGGAACTCGCCGGTGGCCTTGTCCTCAACCGCCCACATGCCGTGCCCGAGCAGCGCCCACATGCCGATCAGATGGGTGATCAGCCGCTCTGTGCCGTCCCGGTCGAACGTGCCGTTGAGGTAGCGCATGGTCTCGTCGTCGGCGTTCATCGCCGCGGATGACCTGGTCCATGAGCATGGGGAGCTGTGGCCTCTGCGCGCCCAAGCGAACAAGCTGATCGGAGATCCGTGGGAAGCGTCGACCCGCCGGTAAATCCGGATGAAGAGGTGCTCTCCCGCTACCAGCAGAAGGACCGAAGGAACGCGTTTCTGGTGAGAGTTTCCCGGCGTCGTCACATCAGTCAGGCAACTTGAGATCGTTTATGCCGACACGGGTGAGGGACTTCGCCCATGGGCCCGGGACCCCGGCCAACGCGTCGATCTGCTCCCAGTTCCGCATGACCATCTTCAAGATCTCCCACATGTTCATGTGCCCCGCCTGGGTAAGAAACAAGCCCTTGACCGAGTAGTCGCGCAGAAGGCGCTTCTCGATCAACCGATAGCGGATGCGCCTGTCTCGGGTGATCAGAAGAAGAGCGGCCTCCCCGACGATCGGAAGCCACGCGTCATCGAGATCACCCCGTCGGATGCAGGTATGACGATGACCCGGGAACACGACGTCGCCGCGGACGGCAGCGAGAGCTTTCCCGAGGGGTAAGGTGTTCTCGTCGACGAAGAACCGCGGCGTAACCGGGGTGTTTCTGCCGCTCAGGCTGCCGTCTCCTGCCTTTTGATTCGACTTTCGTAGCGGATCGCCGCCTCGACGTCAGCGACTGCGATGTCGTAGCCGTTGGCGATCTCAGCAACCGAGTCCCCCGCCGCGAACAGGTCGTAGAGGTTCTCGGTGCGTATGCCATGGACGACGGGTGCGCCGAAGTTACGCAGGGGGTCGATGACGACCGGGCTGTACTTGTCATCCGGGTGGATGCGAAGGACTTCCCCGTCACCAGGGGCGAACTCGACCTTTTCCACGAATGCGGCTGCGCCGGGGGCGAGGATGAGCTGGCCGTTTCGGATGACGACCATCGCGAGTTCCCGATCGATACCGGTCTCGTCCTGGACCTCGAGGACGAGCTCGCGGTTCGCGACGTAAGGTTTGGCGTGAGCGAGTGGATAAGGGACGCCGAGACGCTCCCGTAGACGCTGCACGACGGGGCGGAGGCGCTGTAGGGAGACCTTGTGGCGTATCCGGTACTCGCGGAGATAGCCGGCTTCGACGAACTCCCCCCAGGTGACGGCGTCTTCGCCGGTCCGCTCGGGCCGGATGACCGGCTCATAGTCCGAACCGCCACGGGAGTAGCCGTCGATCCATCCACGCAGCCGCGCCGGTCGCACGCCGAGGACACGAGCCGCCTCGCTCGTCGAGTAGACCTCGCGGTCCAAGACGGTGATCCCCATGCCTGCATCATGCAGCATCAGTGCTGTGGCATGACGCACGTCGCACAGCTTTGGGTTGGAACAGCTCACACCGACGCTGGAGGAAGTGCCTTCCCGCTCGTGTCGACGAGCTCGCCCAACTCCCTGACCACAAGATCGGACGCCATCACGGTCGGCATCTGATCGAGCAGGTAGAGGAAGCAGCGCCAGTAGCCGCAGGACTTCATGGCGCTGCTCGAACGCGTTCACGTCGACGTTCGCTCCCAGCAGCGGGTTGATGTCGGGTACCTCGCCGACAGGATCTTCTTCGATGCGGGCGATGCGTCGGGCGTACTCGCGGGAGGCGACTGTGCGCGTCCACGCCTTGGGCTGCCTGATGTGTTCCCATCGTTGGTACGCCTTGATCATGGCCTCCTAGGCGATGTCGGTGGCGTCGGGGAGATGGGCGCCTTGCCACACGAGGAAGGCAACGAGGGTTGGGACGCACTCGCGGTAGAAGGCGCTGAAGGCGGCGGCATACGGAGGCAGGCTGTTGCGCGTTTCTGAAGGTGTCGACGGAGCCGGGGCAGGGCTTCGGAGTCCTGTGGGCTCTGCCGGTTCGGCCTGGTCATCCACTGCTACCCCCTCGCTCGTCCAGTTCCGGGGCGACGGTCAGCGTGAGGCAGGCACCGTCGGCGCCCTCTCTGCCAAGCTGAGTTGAGACAGAAACCTTGATCCATCGAGTGTGCGAGTAGGGCGAGTTGCGGATCAGGATCTTGTGACGTTGACCATGGCTGCGGAACCTGTCAAGCTTTTTGAGACACTATGATGTTGAAATTGTGGGTTGATCCCCCTCGCTTTCGATCTTCGACGGGGGCTGGTTGATCCACACCCGGCCAGCCAGCGGTCGGCGACCTGAACGGCGTGCGGGAGGGCGCGGCGGACCGCTTCGGCGTAGGTGCCGGAGCCGTCGCGGCACACGACCTGCACGCCGGGGTGGGCACGCAGCCAGGCTTCCAGGGTGTCAGCGGTGCGGCCGGGCAGCACATCGATCCGCTCATGGGTGTCGGCGTCGATGAGCACGGTGGCGTAGCGGTGGCGGCGGCGCAGGGCGAAGTCGTCCACACCGAGCACCCGGGGCACCCGTGGTGGTGGCAGGGCCAGACGCAGCAGGACACGCAGCGCGGTGTGCCGGGATAAGGGCACGGCCAGGGCGGATAAGACTCGCGCGCCGGCACGGCCGGCCAGTGCGCGGACCACCGCGCCGATCTGGCCGGCCAGGCGAGGGGTGCGGCGCTGGTAGCGTTCCAGCACACCGGGGATCTGCTCGCGGAAGGTCTGGCGGCAGCCGTGTGTCGGGCAGACCAGCGGCGACAGCCCCGAGAACACCATGGTCACAAGCCTGCTGCCATCGCACATGACTCATCGTGAGGCGACCAGGCTCTCTTCGTCACCACCGAATCTGCGACAGAGCCGTTTCTTGGGCAGATCCTGAGGGCTCGGCGCGTCGAGGCGGTTATCGGCGGACGAGCCTCTTCCTGTCGGCGCCCCACACGTCCCAGGCGGATTTCCGGTTGCCGGTGATTTCGTTGTCCTCGAAGAGTCCCGCGCCGTTGTCGTAGACGAACACACCGTGCTCCTGGGAGTCGGTGATGCGGTTGCGGCGGACCGTCGGGTTTCCGCCCGACTCCACGGCGACGTTGGACCGGGTGTTGCCGGTGATTTCGTTGTCCTCGAAGAGCCCCACACCGTTGTCGTAAACGTGCACGCCGGCGTCCTGGGAGTCGGTGATGCGGTTGCGGCGGACCGTCGGGTTTCCGCCCGACTCCACGGTGACGTTGGGCCAGACGTTGCCGGTGATTTCGTTGTCCTCGAAGAGTCCCGCGCCGTTGTCGTAGACGAATACGCCGCTTCTCTGGGAGTTGGCGATATGGTTGCGGCAGACCCTTGGGTTTCCGCCCGACGCCACGGTGATGTTGGATCGGATGTTGTCGGTGATGTCGTTGTCCTCGAACAGCCCCGCGCCCTTGTCGTAAACGTGCACGCCGCGGCCGGACACATAGTGGATGCGGCAGTGGCGGACACGAGGGTCGGCATCGTTGTGGACGGCCACACCCGCGGATGCGCTCCCGCTGACATCGCATCCGTCCAGGACGAGCCGACCCGCACGGATATCGACCACCGGACCCTCCTGTGGTTGCCCGGTTGCCCGCAGTGTCAGCCCCCGCACCGAACCGTTCGACGCGGTGAACACCACCACGCTGCCCTCACCGGCCACAATGGTGATTTCCTCGACCGGCCCGTCGCCTACAACTTCCAACGGCTTGTCGAGCACGATCGGCCCCTTGTACAGTCCGGGGCGCACAACAATTCGATCACCCGGTAGCGCGGCACGGACCGCCGCGTCCACCGTGGTGAAATCCCCACGGCCCAGCGCGTCGACCACATGAACCGGTACCGGACGACCGGAAGCCCTGCCCGTCGAAGCGCCGTCACCAGACATACCGGAAAACCTCGTGCCGGTCGTTTGCGAATCCGGGTTGAGGGCATCCCGCACCCTGCTCGCCAACGCCGCTATCGCCCGCCGGCTCACTGGATCCGACAGTTCCCTGAATCGCAGCTCCCGCCAGTCGGCATACTGCCGGGCAGCCAGTTCCGCAACCAGCTTGTCGCCCACAGCTCGGCCCGGCACCTCCAACACCGGCACACTGATCCAATACACCGGTAAGATCAGATTGTTACGGCCGAGCCGTCGTTCCCGGTCCACGAACCGGGTCAACTCCCGTCGGCACTGCTTGCTGGCCACAAACGCCGGGGTCACGATCGGCACGAAAAACGTGACCGCGTCCAGGGATCCGTTGATCCGGTCCTCCCAGGCCTGTCCCCAGGCAATGTCATCCCGGTCCTGGAAGATCTGCAGCTCGCGGCGCCCGGTCTGCGCACGCAGCTCACCCTCCAGCCGCCGGCGGAAGGCGGTAATCAGACCGCCGTCATTCTCGTCGTCCCCGTGCGCGTAACTCAGGAAAGCCGCTGGCTCGCCATCCGACCGACCTGCCACCCGCGCCCCCCGACAGCCCTCCACCCGACAACCCATTGTGCACTCCATGTGCCCGATACGGGACGGAACGTTGCTTCGGACCCCGGCCCTGCGTCTGGAGGTGAGGGGGTGCGCGAGCCCGTTGATCGCCTCTGCTGGACGGGCATCCGGAAGGGCAGCCTCGAAACCTCCCCGGCGGTCGAAGGCCGCATGGCGATGATCAGGGGAGGGTGACGCCGGCATCCCCTGCTCCACCCCGG
>NZ_CAAAFO010000024.1:5811-9037 GCF_900634715.1 Candidatus Protofrankia californiensis
TTGCCCGCCCCCCGGCGGTTCTGTGTGGCTGGTGTTGCTCTTGTTCTGGACCTGCCTACCCCTGTAGCACCGGTCAGGTAGTCACACGTCCTGTTCCGATCAAGAAATTGAGTACGTAAACGGCTGCTATCACGACCGTCTATTCCCTCACTTTCATGATCTGACGATGTTTGATCACGGGTTCCTGGTCGACTTCGGAATGGATCTGCGGTGCTTGACCGACGCTCTATGCGTCGGCGTCGGCGTCGGCGTCGGTTGGGTCCGCGATGCCGTGCTGGCGCAGGATGTCGGAGATCCGGGATGCCAGGGTGATGTCGAGGTCGGTGACACCGCCCTGCGAGTGCGTCCAGACTGTGAAGATCGTCACACCGGGTGCCCGGTCGACGACGGGGTGATGATTCATCTCGTTCGCGACAATCGAGATCTTTTCGACCGCCTCGTTCGAGGTCTCCTCGTCGATGGCGACCTTGCGGACGATCGTCGATGTGTCGCCGCTCCACCCCGGCAGTGCGTCGAGCGCGTCGGCCACGCGGTGTGCGTCCAGCTTGGTGGGCATGGAACAGCCTCCGTCCGGTCTGCCCGGGCGACCCCGGGTAGCGGCCGCCTCATGGTGTGCATCCTCTTCACGGCGGGGAAACCCCGCTCGTTACAGTGTCGTTCGTTATGGAGTCGTCGGGCATCCTGCGCGTGGTGGTGGCAGCGGCACTTGTTGATCTCCGGGGTCGGGTACTGGCATGCTGTAGACGAGGTCCGTCCGCGCTCGCCGGCGGCTGGGAGTTTCCCGGCGGAAAGGTCGAACCCGGCGAGGACGAGGTGACCGCCCTGGTTCGTGAGTGCCGTGAGGAACTCGGGGTCGGCATCGAGGTCGGCGCGATCCTCGGCGAGGTTCCCCTGCCCGCGGACGGCTGGGTGCTTCGGGTGCGTTTCGGGCGGATCGTCGAGGGCGAGCCCCGCCTGATCACGCATTCGGCGCATCGCTGGCTGGCACGCCATGAGCTGGACGACGTCCCCTGGCTGGCCCCTGACGCGCCGCTCATCGAAGATCTTCGCCGATGTCTGGGCGTGGGGGCGCTGGACACATGATCGGATACGTGACGTTAACGGATGGTCCTGGCAGGTAAACCTTCCGCTATCTTCGGCCTCGAGTCGCTGGCATCCGTAACATGAGGGTGGACACTCGCGGACCGGGTTCGGATACGACCATCTTCTGATGCTCCTGCTCGGCGCGCAGGGTGTCCTGTCGGGCCGGACGGCGCGTCCAGGATCACCACGACGGTCGCCACGTCGACCACCGTGTCCATCGCCGCGCCAGTCCGGATCATCCTGCCAGCGCGACATCAGCACGACCTGTCCGAGTCACCACGATCTGTCCGGCATCACTGTCCAGGGGCGGTTGCCCCACGTCCCCACCGGAGCCCGTTACTGTGTCTGTCCGTGCCGATCTGCGTAACGTTGCGATCATCGCCCATGTCGACCACGGCAAGACGACACTCGTCGACGCGATGCTGCGGCAGTCCGGTGCTTTCGGCGAGCACTCCGAGGCCACCGACCGCGTGATGGACTCGATGGACCTCGAACGCGAGAAGGGCATCACGATTCTCGCCAAGAACACCGCCGTCCAGTACGGCGACGTCACGATCAACATCGTGGACACGCCGGGCCACGCGGACTTCGGTGGCGAGGTCGAACGCGGCCTGTCGATGGTGGACGGGGTCGTGCTGCTCGTCGACGCGAGCGAAGGGCCGCTGCCGCAGACCCGGTTCGTCCTGCGCAAGGCGTTGGAGGCCCGGCAGCCGGTCATCCTGGTCATCAACAAGGTGGACCGTTCCGACGCCCGGATCGCGGAGGTCGTCGACGCGACCTACGAGCTCTTCCTCGACCTGGACGCGGACGAGACCCAGATCGACTTCCCGATCGTCTTCTGCAACGCCAAGGCCGGACGGGCGTCGCTGAACAGGCCCGAGGACGGCGGCAACCCCGACTCGCCCGACCTCAAGCCGCTGTTCGACGTGTTGCTCGAGTCGATCCCGATGCCGGTCTACGACCCCGAGGCGCCCCTGCAGGCGTTGGTCACCAACCTCGACGCCTCCCCGTACCTCGGGCGTCTCGCGCTGTGCCGCGTCCACAACGGGACGCTGCGGCGCGGGCAGACCGCCGTGCTGTGCCGCGCCGACGGTCGTACCGACCGGGTGAAGATCAGCGAACTGCTGGTCACGAAGGCGCTGGAACGGGTCCCGGGCGAGCAGGCGGGGCCCGGCGACATCATCGCCATCGCCGGCATCCCCGATATCATGATCGGTGAGACGCTGGCCGACCCGGAGGACCCCCGGCCGCTACCCGTCATCACCGTGGACGAACCGTCGATCAGCATGACGATCGGTATCAACACCTCCCCGCTCGCCGGCAAGTCTGGGACGAAGCTGACCGCACGGCTGCTGCGCAACCGGCTGGACGCCGAGCTGGTCGGCAACGTCTCCATCCGGGTGCTGCCGACCGAGCGGCCGGACACCTGGGAGGTCCAGGGCCGCGGGGAGCTGGCGTTGGCGATCCTGGTGGAGCTGATGCGCCGGGAGGGCTTCGAGCTGACCGTCGGCAAGCCGCAGGTCGTCACCAGGGAGATCGACGGCAAGCGGCACGAACCGGTCGAGCGGCTCACCATCGACGCTCCCGAGGAGTACCTCGGGACGCTCACCCAGCTGCTGGCGGTCCGCAAGGGACGCCTCGAACAGATGATCAACCACGGCACCGGCTGGATCCGGATGGAGTACCAGGTGCCCGCCCGTGGACTGATCGGCTTCCGCACCGAGTTCCTGACCGAGACCCGCGGCACCGGGCTCATGCACCACGTCTTCGACTCCTACGAGCCGTGGTTCGGCGAGCTGCGCACCCGGGCGACGGGTTCGATGGTGGCCGACCGCGCCGGCGTGGCGACCGCCTACGCCCTGTACAACCTGGGGGAACGCGGAACCCTGTTCGTGGGGCCGACCACCGACGTCTACGAGGGAATGATCGTCGGGGAGA
This sequence comes from Candidatus Protofrankia californiensis, assembly GCF_900634715.1. Lineage (GTDB taxonomy): Bacteria > Actinomycetota > Actinomycetes > Frankiales > Frankiaceae > Protofrankia > Protofrankia californiensis. Next base: position 8,833 of record NZ_CAAAFO010000024.1, read on the forward strand.
ACTCCCGTGCGGACGACATGGACGTCAACCCCACCAAGGAGAAGAAGCTCACCAACATGCGTTCGTCCACCGGGGACGAACTGGTGCGTCTGACTCCGCACCGGCAGCTGTCACTCGAGCAGGCGCTGGAGTTCTGCCGTGAGGACGAGTGCGTCGAGGTCACGCCCGGGCCGGTCCGGCTGCGCAAGGTCGCGCTGACCGCGGC
>NZ_CAAAFO010000024.1:9681-12926 GCF_900634715.1 Candidatus Protofrankia californiensis
CGTCCTCCGGGTGTCCTTCAAGCGCGCTTCGGGCCGTCCTTCCGCCCTGTCGCTGATCGACGGGCTGCTTTCCTGGCAGTTCACGTGGACCTCCACCGCAGTGCCGGTTGTGCGTGGTGGCTCATAAGGTTGCGTGCGTGACCGCTCTTGCTGCCCGGACAGGGTCTGGAACCGACTTCACCGCGCTGCCGGCGCGACGGGTCATGTTCGTGCACGCCCATCCCGACGACGAGGTGATCGGGACGGGGGTGAGCATCGCGTCCTACGCGGCGGCGCCGGACACCGGAGTCACCCTTGTCACCTGCACGCTGGGGGAGATGGGCGAGGTACTCGTCCCCGAGCTGATCAATCTGCGGTCGGATCTCGGCGACCAGCTCGGCGGGTATCGCATGGGTGAGTTGACGGCCGCCTGCGTGGCGCTCGGCGTCACCGATCACCGCTTTCTTGGTGGGGCCGGTCGGTGGCGTGACAGCGGCATGATGGGAACCCCGGGCAACAACGACCCACGCTGTCTGTGGCGGGCTGACATCGACACCGCGACCGCCGCGCTCGTCAGGATCGTCCGGGAGGTCCGTCCGCAGGTCCTCGTCACCTACGACGAGAACGGCGGTTATGGGCATCCCGACCATATTCGTGCCCATGAGCTGACTGCGCGTGCGTTCGACGTGGCCGCGGATGCGGCCTTCGCGCCCGACGCCGGCCCGCCATGGCAACCGCTGAAGCTTTACGAGACGGCCATGCCACGGTCGGCGATTCAGGCCGGGATCGACTACTTCCGGTCGTCGGGTGCCGGTCAGGAGCTGTTCGCAGGAGTGGAGTCGGCGGAGGACGTGCCGATGGCGGTGCCGGACGAGGCCGTCACCACGGAGATCCAGGCGCATCCTTACTACGAGGCGAAGATTGCGGCGATGCGGGCGCACGCCACCCAGATGACGACGGACGGCTTCTTCTTCGCGCTGGCGGACGGCATCGGCCATCACGCATGGGGTACCGAGTACTACGTCCTCACCCGAGGCGAGCGAGGGCCGGGTGCTGGACCGTACGGGCGTGAGACCGACCTCTTCGCAGGTTTGGATCTCAATGTCCGTGGTTGATCGTCGATCCGGTCAGGTGGGTGGGGGGGCTGGGCATGGTCAGCCGGATGGGGTGGGCATGGTCAGCGAAGATCTTGAAATGTCCCGGTCCTTCCTGGGATCGGCCTACACCTTCGGTGCCTTCGGGGGCCTTGCGCTTGGCCTCTACGGAGTGTTCCTCGTCCCCGCGGGCCCGCGTCTCGGTGGGGTGCTGCTGTCCGTCGGCGTCGCCGTCGCCGTGCTCGGAAACGTGGGCCTGGCGGCGCTGGTGCGCTGGTTCACCGGTACCCGGCTCGGCGCCGTGATCCTGTTGGTCGGATGGGTTCCGATCGTGCTGTGGTTGGCCGCCGCGCGTCCGGAGGGAGACCTGCTTTTGCAGGCCAAGACCGCCGGATACCTGTTCATGGTCTTCGGAGCGCTCGCGCCGGTGATCGTGGCGATGATCGGGCTGCCACCGCGCGGCCTGTCCGCCCTGCCGCTGGCCGGTCCGCGCGACCGGTGACCGCCGGCCCGTGTGACCGCTGGGCCAGCCAGTGTGGCTGTCGACCCGGACGTTTGGCCATGTTGAGTAACGTTTAGTAATTTTTGGTGACGGCTAGATGCGACTGACGGCCAGTTGAGATTGACGGCTAGTTGAGGCGGGCGCGGGCGGCGTGTGCCGCCTCGCGGGCAGCCGCCGCGGCGGCCGGCTCCAAGAGCCCCACCGCGTCGGCGAAGGTGGTGAGATCCTCGGCGCCACCCAGGAAGTCACCCAGACGGGTGCGCAGCTCACCGCGTTCCCGACGCAGGTGCACCGGGTGATGGGGCAGGAGCAGGGACAGTTCGACGGCCCACAGCCGCGTCGCGATGGTGTCCGTGCGGGCCGCCCAGACCCGGATGTTGCCCAGCACCCGCATCAGCAGGTCGGCCGGGCTCATCGGTTCGAGGTATGTGCGGGTGAACGGCACCCCGGCGGAGCGGACCCGTTCCGCGGCCTCGTGCACCGTGATCAGCCTGCCGCCGGAGAACGGGTCGACCAGGACGTAGCGGCCGGGCGAGCCGACGCCGACGATGACGTGTCCGGGCAGCCCGATGGGGTAGGCGGGTATACCGAGGCGGCGAGCGACCTCCACCCAGACCACGGACAGCAGGATCGGCAGGCCGTGCCGGCGGCGGAGCACCGAGGTGAGCAGGGAGGCGTTCAGACTGTTGTAGTCTGCGGGATCACCGTGGAAGCTGCCCCGTACCCCGAGCGCCTCCCGCAGGATCTCGGCGGCGGTGCGCACGTCCAGGCCGGCGAGTGTCCGCCCTGTGGCAGACCCTTCGGCCGTGTCACCTGTGCTGCCTGCGGTGCTGGCGTCGCCTACCGTGACATCGGCGAGGTGGCAGGTCTCCGCGGCCAGCGCATCCAGCCGGGCGAGCTCCCGCGCCGGGTCGAGATCGGGTTCGGCCTCGGCCGCGATCAGCAGGCAGGCCAGGCCGAGATCGACAGGCTCCTGCCGGACGACTTCGGCAAACTGGCGTCGTGTCTGCACGTTCATTGTGGGTTCGCCTCCGTCTGCCCCACGGCCTGCCCTGCAGCGGACCGGCGTACCGGCTGTGGCGGAACCCGCCGCCCGGCGACCAGATCCGTTTCGGCGACCTTCACGATAGAACCGTCCCTGGTGCGTATCGTCAGACAGCGATCGGTCCAGGACAGCAGCTGCCCCACGACGTCGGTCAGTGGCAGGAGGCCGGCGACCCGCCGGCGAATGGACACCCTGGCGCCGGTGTCAGCAGGAGTGATACGGACGACATACACGACAAGCGAACGCCCTTGTTGTCGACACGGAACCGTCCAGGTCGATACTAGGGAATCAGTCGCCCGTGAGCCGAGGAGGAACAACCGGTGACCTACGTCATCGCGGAGCCCTGCGTCGATGTGAAGGACAGGGCCTGCATCGAGGAGTGCCCGGTCGACTGCATCTACGAAGGCGGACGGATGCTTTACATCCAGCCTGACGAGTGCGTCGACTGCGGAGCGTGCGAGCCTGTCTGTCCAGTGGAGGCCATTTACTACGAGGACGACGTTCCTGACCAGTGGAAGGGCTTCACGGACACGAACGCTCTGTTCTTCGAGGAGCTCGGCTCGCCGGGAGGGGCGTCGAAGGTGGGCGCGCTCGACTTCGATCCACCCAGCGTCGTCGCGTTGGC
>NZ_CAAAFO010000024.1:13028-19431 GCF_900634715.1 Candidatus Protofrankia californiensis
GCCAACGCGCCGGGCTATCCGACGACCGCGGGCACCCCCGACCTGCGGGACGCGGCGGCCGGGTGGCTGGCACGCCGGCTGGGAGTGATCGTCGATTCCTCCGCCGTCCTGCCGGTGATCGGGACGAAGGAGCTGGTCGCGCAGCTGCCCGGCCAGCTTGGGCTCGGGCCGGGGGACCGGATCTGGATCCCGACCCCGGCCTACCCGACCTACGAGGTCGGTGCTCTGCTGGCCCGCTGCGAACCGGTCCTGGGCCCGGCCGACGGTGTGGCACTGGTGTGGTTGAACACCCCGGCCAACCCGTCCGGGCGGGTACTGACCGTGGACGAGATGCGTGCGGTCGTGGGCTGGGCGCGGGAACGCGGCATCATCGTCGCCAGCGACGAGTGCTACATCGAGCTGGGCTGGGAGGCCCGCCCTGTCTCGGTGCTGCATCCGGACGTCTGCGGCGGCTCACACGAGGGGCTGCTCGCCGTCCACTCGCTGTCCAAGCGGTCGAATCTCGCCGGCTACCGGGCCGGATTCGTCACCGGGGACCCCCGGCTCGTGGCAGGCCTGCTGGAGGTCCGCCGGCACGCGGGGGCGATGGTACCCACGCCGGTCCAGGCGGCGATGACGGCTGCTCTGGCCGACGACATGCACGTCGCCGAGCAGCGGGCGCGCTACGCCAACCGCCGGGCCGTGCTCGCGGCGGCGCTGGCGGTCGCCGGCTTCACGATCGAGCACAGCGAGGCCGGGCTCTACCTGTGGGCGACCCGCGGTGAGGAGTCGTGGGCCACCGTGGACGCGCTGGCCACAGTGGGCGTGCTCGTTGCTCCCGGAGTGTTCTACGGCGAAGCCGGACGCCGTCACGTGCGGATCGCTCTGACCGGGCCAGACGCCCAGATTGCCACCGTTCCGGAACGGATGGCGATGCTGCCGCCGCCGCAGCAGGTCGGCCCGCCGCCGTCAGCGGGGGGATACCAGGCAGACGCCCGCTCGACCGGGTCACACCCGTCGGCGGCTCCTTCATCGCAGCCCCCACCCCCGTCCGCATCTCGTCCGCCGGCGGGTCAACCGGTACGGGGTCCACAGCCGGGCTTCCCCGCTGACACGGGAGCGCCCCCCGCGGTGGCATGGCCTGGCTACGACAACACCGGCTACGACGGCAACGGCGGGCACGGCGTCCGGGTCACGGCCGAGCCGCCGGACATCCGGTAACCCCCACATGGCGCCTTTCGGCGCGATGTGGGGATCTCTACGTCGTGGGTGGGTGTGGTCCCGGCTTGCGGTCGGGCTGTCCGGCTGGTTGGGCTGTCAACCGGTTGGGCAGGCGCTGGTTGCCTCGTTAAGGTCGTGACCGTGAGCACCTCAGCCAGGATTCTCGACTCCGTCATCGACCCTGTTATCGACACGCTGTGGGAAAACCCCGATGTCTCCGAGGGGCCGGACGGCCGCAGCGCGTACGACCTCGTGGTCGAGGCGGTCAACCTGCTGGACACCGGGAAGGCGCGGGTCGCCCACGTCACCGACACCGGTGACGTGGTTGTGGACGAGCGGGCCAAACGCGCCATTCTGCTCGCCTTCCGGGTCCTGCAGATGGTAGAATCCGCCGCCGGCGACTTCCGGTACCACGATCGCGTGCCGTTGAAGACGTCCTTCGACGGTGTGCGGGTGGTGCCGGGTGCGATCGTCCGCTGGGGCGCGTACGTCGAACCCGGCGCGGTGCTCATGCCGAGCTACACCAACATCGGCGGATATGTCGGCGCGGGCACCCTGGTCGACACCTGGGCGACGGTCGGGTCCTGTGCGCAGATCGGTCGTCGGGTGCACCTGTCCGGCGGTGTCGGTATCGGTGGGGTGCTGGAGCCGCCGAACGCGAAGCCGGTGGTGGTCGAGGACGACGCGTTCATCGGTAGCCGGTGCATGGTGGTGGAGGGTGCGCGGGTGCGCCGCGGGGCAAAGCTCGGGGCGGGGGCGATCCTGACCGCCTCCACCCACGTCTTCGACGCCAACACCGGCGAGGAGTACCCCCGGGGCGAGATCCCCGAACGGGCGGTGGCGGTCGGGTCCAGCCGGGTGAAATCGTTCCCCGGGGGGGACTATGCGATGCCGTGTGTCCTCGTGCTGCGGATACTCGCCGAGGGGGAGATCCACGACAAGCTCGCGCTCAACGACGTCCTGCGGGAGCACGGTGTCGCACCCTGACGGGGTGCCAAAGGGGCCACTCTATTTGCGGCTCCACCTGTCCACGTGCGGCTCTACCTGCGGCGCGGCCGGCACTCCCGGCAGACCCCGCGACGCCACGTCCCTGTTGCCGGTCACTCTGGAGGGCCAGAGGCGGCGCGATCATGCTCTTTTCGCATTGCCGGAGGCTCAGCTCCCCGGATCACTACGTAGGGTCCGAGCATGCATCTTGATCTGAGCGTCCCGGCGACGGAGCTGACCCGCGCTGTTGTCGACATCCCCTCGGAAAGCGGGGCCGAGGCCGTTCTCGCGGACGCGGTCGAGGAGGCCCTGGTCGGCCTCGGAGGGCTGCGCGTGGACCGTGACGGCGACGCGGTCGTAGCCCGAACCGATCTGGGCCGAGCGACTCGGGTGCTGCTCGCCGGGCATCTGGACACCGTTCCGATCGCGGACAACCTACCCAGCCGGGTAGCGGACGGACGCCTGTACGGATGCGGAACCTCCGACATGAAAGCGGGGGTGGCCGTGATGCTGCGGCTGGCAGCCGTCTTCGCCGCATCCGCCGGCTGTGCCCTCGCCCACGACGTGACCTGGGTCTTCTACGACAACGAGGAGGTCGACGCCGTCCGCAACGGCCTGCGGCGCCTGGTCGCGAACCATCGGGACTGGCTGGACGCCGATCTCGCGCTGCTCCTGGAACCGACGTCGGGAGAGATCGAGGCCGGCTGCCAGGGCACCCTGCGGGTGGTCGTCACGGTGCCGGGACGCCGGGCACACTCGGCGCGGGCATGGCTCGGGGAGAACGCGATCCACCGCACCGCGCCGCTGCTGGAACGGCTCGGTAGCTACCGGCCACGGACCGTGATGATCGATGGCTGCGCCTACCGGGAAGGTCTCAACGCCGTGCGCGTCAACGGCGGGGTGGCCGGCAACATCATTCCGGACGCGTGTGAGGTCGTGGTCAACTACAGGTTCGCTCCGGATCGTGACGTTTCCCAGGCGCTCGACCACGTCCGGGAGACCCTTGACGGGTTCACGCTTGAGCTGGCCGACAGCGCGGACGGTGCGCTGCCGGGGCTGACCGCACCGGCAACGGCCGCCTTCGTCCAGGCGGTGGGGCGCACGCCCGTCGCCAAGTACGGCTGGACCGACGTGGCCCGCTTTGCCGCGCTCGGCATCCCGGCGCTGAACTACGGTCCGGGTGATCCCAATCTTGCGCATACCCGGGACGAGTACGTCGAGCTGGAGCGGATCGACGCTGCCGAAGACGTGCTACGCCGTTACCTGGCCGGACCGGCTGCCGGCCGGCAGCCGGCGCTGACGCGTCCCGAAGCCTGACGCGACCGCTACAGGCGCTCCAGGTGCTACCAGCCTGATACCGCTGCTGCCTGACACTGCCCCTGATATTGGCTGTCACCACGGCCCCGGATATCCGATGGACCGATGGTCATCATGATTCAGTCGGTCACACCTGGAATATCCGGGGCGAGACCGGCGTGCAGTGCATCGATGATCGGTGTCGGTATGCCGGTCGAGGCCGCCCAGCTCGAGGCGCCACCATTTCGCGACCGCAGCAGTTCGAGGAATATCTCCATGGTCTGGGCCTGAAGAAGCGCCGGGCCGAGTCCGAGTCCGGCTTCGGTCGATGCGCCGTACAGTGGATTCTGCTCCAACCTGGCGGCGATGTGGTGCGCGTGGTGATTGCTGCGCACGAAGTCCCGCGTGATCTCGTCGTTTCTGACCCCGACCAGGCTCAGGAGGATGGCGGCGATGAGACCGGTCCGGTCCCGCCCGGCGGCACAATGAAAAAGTACGGGGACATCCTTGTCCAGGGAATCGGCAATGACTCCGAAAATTTTCCCGATGGTGGGTGCGCCTTCAATGAGGTTCTTGTAGTAACCCTCGGCGAGCGCCCCGGGATCGCGACCATCGGGAAATGGCTCACGACCGATTCGGCCCTCCGGCATCACGGAGAGATGATAGGTCTCGAGTTCCGGGAAGATTCTTTGGTCCTGGAGTCCGTCACCGTCGGCCTCCTCGGCCGTCCGCAGGTCGATGACCACACCGACCCCGACCTTGTCCAGGATGTATCGCCGGTCGCCCGTCGACAGGTTGTCAAGCGCATCCGATCTGAATACGAGCCCATGTCTCGTAAGTTGATCATTGTTCAGTGCCAGTCCGCCAAGATCTCGAAAGTTGAACAAGCCGTCGAACGTGAAGGACACTGGTCGGCCCCCTCGACGTGTATGGAAAGATCTTGGTGTCCGGTGGCAGAAGTGAATCCTACCGCAAGGCCGCGGCCTGTGAGGTGTCCGTGGAAATTACATCCGATAACAAGTGGAGGGAGTGGGAGGGCGGTCCGAAATACTCCATGACTCGACTGTGTCGAGGGACGACCGTCAGCCACCCCGGCCTCCGCGCTGAGTGTCCGGAGTCGGCGTCGCCGCCGCGCCCGGCCTCGAGTTGAGCCCGACCTCGGGCACAACGGCATCTTGGGCACACGGTAATCAGGGCAGATCCAACCCGTAGTGACATACAGGATTCACGCCCACAACAACCGTGTAATGATCAAATCAAGAATAGGCGGCGAAGTGGAGGCATCGGAGCGCCTGAGGATAGGTGTGTCGCGAATCGGACGGCCCTGTCCTCGGACGCTCTCAGTGACCCGGCGAGTTGGGCCTCCGGCAGTATGAAAGGAACATGATCGCGCTTCCTTCGGCCCGCTACGCGAGGCCCCGGCGCGCGACGGCGAGGTCCCGTGTGCCGCGGATTGCCGCCACCGTCTCCAGGACCTTCCGGGTTGGCTCCACCTGGTGAGCCCGGAAGATCCGGGCGCCGAGCCATGCGCTCACCGCTGTCGCGGCCAGGGTGCCTTCCAACCGGTCCGTCACGGCCGCGTCGAGGGTCTCGCCGATGAAGTCCTTGTTCGACAGCGCGACGAGCACCGGCCATCCGGTGGCGACAAGCTCGGGGAGCCGGCGGGTCGACTCCAGGGAGTGGCGGCTGTTCTTGCCGAAGTCGTGCCCGGGGTCGACGATGATGGCCTCCGGTCGTACGCCGACTACCTCGGCCCGTTCGGCGAGCCCCGTCGTCGTGGTGATGATGTCGGCGACCACGTCGTCGTAGGCGATCCGGTGGGGGCGGGTCCGGGGCGGCAGGTGCCCGGCGTGGGTGCAGACCAGGCCCAGTCCGTGCTCGGCGGCGACCTCGGCGAGGTGGGGGTCGGTGCCGCCCCACGCGTCGTTGAGCAGGTCGGCGCCCTCGGCCGCCACGATCCGTCCGACCTCGGCACGCCAGGTGTCCACACTGATCACGATGCCGGGGTGCCTGGATCGGACCAGCCCGACGAACCCGCCGATCCGGCGCAGTTCTTCGGCTGTGTCGACGTCCTCACCCGGAGCGGCCTTGACTCCGCCTATGTCGATGATCTGGGCGCCTTCCGCGACGGCGCGGTCGACGGCGGTCAGTGCCTCGCTCTCACCGTAGGTGGCGCCCCGGTCGAAGAAGGAGTCCGGCGTCCGGTTGATGATCGCCATAATCACCAGGTCGGACGGGCGAAATGTCGAAGAACCGAGCCGCAGGTCACCGCCGGGGCCTGGTGGGAGCGCGTCGTTCGGCGGCCCGGTGCTACCGGCGGCCTCGACGTCGGTGGACATCCAGACCAGCTTAGCCGGTCGTCTCCCTGCGAACCGCTGTACACCTGCGAACTGCTGTACACACGCGGACGGGGTGGCACATGCGGCGGAACTTTTCCGGGCGTGTAACGATCGTTGTGTGTTGCTCGCCGTCGAGATCGTGGTTGTCGCCGCCATCGTCTTCGCTGTCGCCGCCCTTGCGGTGGGCAGGTTCGACCGGTTGTCGCCCGCTCCGCGCGACGCGGCTGACCATCGCCTGCCGTCACCGACCGTTTCCGCGGACGACGTGGCCGGTGTCCGGTTCGAGATGGCGCTGCGGGGTTACCGGATGGCCGATGTGGATGCGGTACTCGCGCGCCTTGCCGACGAGCTTGCCTGGCGCGACGCCGAGCTCGCGCGACGGGACGAGGAGATGGTCAGGCTGGCCTCCTTCGCCCATTTTGATCACTACTCGTGGTCCTCTCGGAGCGTGGACCAGCGCGGATGGGACGACCAGGCCAAGGGTCCGGACGCTGCGAACGCCGCCGCTGACGCCCACCACTGCACCGATACCGGCGCCACGCGGCGCACCTCGGATGCCCCGGACAGCCCACGAACCCCCC
>NZ_CAAAFO010000024.1:19788-31001 GCF_900634715.1 Candidatus Protofrankia californiensis
GGGTGTTCGATCAGTGGGCGGTATCCGGATGTGATGTGTCGCGAGGCGTGGGGTAACGGCTTCAGCGGCGGTGTGGCGGGTGGGCGACACACCGGTGACTTTCCCGTCGTCCGCAGTGTCCTTATCGTGGGTGCTGGTTCGGATCGTGCTCGTGTTGGCCGTCCGGGGGTGTCTTTGGTGGTTTGCGGATCTGTCAGCCTGTGTCTGTTGTGGCGCTGCGGGGTGACGTGTTTCGGTTCCCGGCCTGTTCTCCGGGATAATCGCTGGTGGTAGCAGGTCCGACGGCAGGAAGAGGTGCACCGATGGCGGCCATGAAGCCGCGGACGGGTGACGGTCCGCTCGAGGTCACCAAGGAGGGCCGCAGCATAATCATGCGCGTCCCGCTCGAAGGGGGTGGCCGTCTCGTGGTGGAGCTGTTGCCTGACGAAGCGAAGGATCTCGGGGACGCTCTGAAGTCGGCTGTGGGCTAGGCGTGCGCAGTCAGCGCGCCCAACGTTCCCGTGAATAACGACTGGGTTGCTCCCCGCCCACCGGCTGTGAGGCTGTGGGCCGGTACGCCGTTGGACGCCGGTGTGCCGGTCCTGGCCTTGCTGACCCTTACCCCGGGGGAGGGCAGTGCTTCGGCCGTGGTGACCCCGGCCGGCCGCAAGGTCGGCGAGTCGCTCGGCATTGATTTGGATCTTCTGCTTGCCGGGGAACGCGCCAGCGGTGACCAGGCGGAGGTGATCGCCGTCCCGTTGGGGCGCGCCGACGGGCCACGCAAGTTGTTGCTAGTGGGAGCTGGCAAGCGGGATGCGGCTGCGTGGCGTGCGGCCGGTGCCGCCTTTGCCCGTCGGGCCGCGTCGGTCGCCCAGGCGGCCGTACTCGCCGACGCCCACGCCGGTGTCGACGCCGCTGCTGTGCGGGCCTTTGCCGAGGGCCTGGCGTTGGCCTCCTACCGGCCGTCCGCGGCCTCCGGGTATCCGACCACTTCGGCGGCCGAAGCGGGTACCCCGCAGGGCGGCTCGGACCATGCCGGCAGCAACAGTGCTGGCAGCAACAGTGTCAGTAGCAACGACGCTGACAGCAACGCTGCCGAGGCAGCTGGCGCCGAGGTCGATGCCGCCGCTGACGAGCCGTCGAAGACCCTGCGCGAAGTGACGCTCATCGTCGCGGATCCGGATGACGCCGATCTGCAGGCGTCGCTCGCCGCAGCCGACGCGGCTGCTCGTGCCGTCCACCTTGCCCGCGATCTGATCAATATGCCGAGCCTGGTGAAGTCGCCGGCCTGGTTCGCCGACCGTGCGGTCGACCTCGCCCAGGCCGCCGGGCTCGGCGTGCAGGTGCTGGGTCCCGACGAACTGGCCGAAGAGGGCTTCGGCGGGCTGGTCGCGGTGGGCAGGGGTTCGTCACGCCCGCCCCGGCTGGTGCGGCTGACGTATCACGGCCCCTCGGCGGCCGGATCGCAGCCGCGGACGCCGGACGCCCGGCATGTGGTGCTGGTGGGCAAGGGGATCACTTTCGATTCCGGTGGTCTGTCGCTGAAGCCTGCGACGTCCATGACCACCATGAAGACCGACATGTCCGGTGCGGCGGCCATCCTCGCGACGATGGTGACGCTGCCGGTGTTGAAGGTTCCCGGACGTGTCACCGCCCTGCTCTGCCTCGCCGAGAACATGATCGGCGGGGGTGCGCTGCGACCCGGGGACGTCATCTCCTGCTGGGGTGGTACCACCGTCGAGGTGCTCAACACCGACGCCGAGGGGCGTCTGGTGCTCGCCGACGGGCTCGCCTACGCCGCCACCCTGGCCCCGGATGCGATCGTCGACCTGGCGACCCTCACTGGCGCGATCACGATCGCCCTGGGCCGCCGCACAGCCGGTCTGTTCGCCTCCGACGACGTCTTAGCCGACCAGCTTTCGTCCGCGGCAGGGGACGCCGGTGAACGCGTGTGGCGCCTTCCGCTGGTCGAGGACTACCGGCCGGCGCTGGAGTCCACAGTGGCTGACCTGGCGAACACCGGCACCGCGCTGAGCGTGTCCGGTGGGTCGATCACGGCCGCGCTCTTCCTGCGGGAGTTCACCGGCGGCGTCCCCTGGGCGCATCTGGACATCGCCGGCACCGCCAGGTCCGACGGTGACGAGGGCGAGGTCAGCAAGGGTGGGACGGGCTGGGGTGTGCGTACCCTCCTGACCTGGCTGGCGTCCTGATCCGTCCCGTCCACCCGGGCGGTGCGAGAGGAACATGATCGCGCCGTCCGGGTGGCCAGCTCGGCCATCCGACCTGTCGTCGCAGGTCGCAGGCTCATATGCGTCGTAGGGCCACGTGCGGAGCGGAAGAACGGTTCTAAGGGGAAGAACGGGTTCTAGCCGACCGGTGAGGACTTGGCGACCACGGCTACCAGGAGACCGTTCCCCGTGGTCAGGAGCATGGGTGTCAGGCGACTGTCGTCGCGGACGGCGGTGGCCAGCTCCCGGGCCGCGATGGCCTCGGCATCTCGAGCGTCGGGGTCGGCCACCCGTCCGCCCGCGAGCACGTCGGCGAAGACCACGATCCCGCCCGCCCGTAGCAGGCGGAGGGCCTGGTTGAGGTAATCGGTGGCCTCGCGCCGGTCCGCGTCGCAGAAGACCAGGTCATAGGCACCGTCGGTGAGCCTGGGCAGGACGTCCAGGGCGCGCCCGGTGATCAGCCGGCTGCGGTTGGGCGCCATTCCCGCATCCGCGTACGTGCGGCGGGCAAGCCGCAGATGCTCCGCTTCGACGTCGATGGTGGTCAGGGTCCCGTCCGGACGCATCCCGCGTAGCAGCCACGTGCCGGACACGCCGGTACCTGTCCCGATTTCGACAACTGTGCGCGCCGCCACCGAGGCGGCGAGGAAGCGCAGGATGGAGCCGGCGCCCGGGGCGACCGGGACGATACCGACCTCCTCGGCGCGTGCCCGGGCAGCCCGCAGGGGAGGGTCTTCCAGCAGGAAGCCCTCCGTGTATGCGGCGGTCGGATCGACGGCCCCGGTGACTGTGTCGGGCATGACATAGGCAGCCTACGGGAACGCCGGGTGCTGATGGTGCGTTCGTCTTGTCAGCGCACCTCGTGTCGGGGATGGATCGAGGGGAGATCAGCCGGTGTCCGCTGCGGGTTTTGCCGCGCCATGGCCGGCGCGTCGGGTACGTTCGTCGCGAACCGATCGAGAGGCGGCCGTGAACGGACAGGACGCGCGCCTGGCCACGTTCACGCCTGGCCGGTCGGTCCCGTCGCGTCCAGCGTCGGACGGGGATGTCACCGGGCCCGTTGCGGCCGATGCCGCGGGTGCCGATCCGGCCGCGTGGGTGCCGCCCACGTGGGAAGAGGTCGTACGAGACCACGGTAACAGGGTGTATCGGCTTGCCTACCGTCTCACGGGCAACGCTCACGATGCCGAAGACCTCACCCAGGACGTCTTCGTACGTGTGTTCCGGTCGTTGGCGGATTACACGCCCGGTACCTTCGAAGGCTGGCTCCATCGGATCACCACGAACCTCTTCCTGGACAGGATGCGGCGTCAGCAGAAGATCCGTTTCGACGCGCTGCCGGACGACCCCGAGCGTCTGGCCGGCCGTGAGGCAAGCCCGGAGGTCGTCTACGCGGAGTCGCACCTCGACGCCGACATTGAGGGTGCACTTGCCGCGCTCCCGCCGGATTTCCGGGCTGCGGTCGTCCTCTGCGACATCGAACAACTGTCCTACGAGGAGATCGCGCAGACTCTGGGGGTGAAGCTCGGGACGGTCCGCAGCCGGATCTCCAGGGGACGCGCGATGCTGCGGCAGGCTCTCGCCGACCGGGCGCCACGTTCCTCGGCCGTGGTCGAGGAACCGGCGCTGCTGGCCGCGGCCAGCGACCCGACCGACAATGCGACCGCTCCGACGGTGCCGGCCGAACCGGAAGCCGCACATGCGTCCGACACCCGCGCTCCGGTGGATGACGGTGCCCGCCGGTCGCATCGATCGCACCGGATCGGTCGCCGGACGGTGGCCCCGAGTGCACAGCCGACCGCGGCGAATGTGGGTGGTGGAACGTCCACGCCGGAGCGGCAGGCGTGAGCGGACACCACCTTGGTGAGCGGATCGCTCCGTTGGTCGACGGGCAACTCGACCACGACGACCGGGACCGCGCCTTGGCGCACCTCGCTTGCTGCCCTTCCTGTCAGTGGGAGGTAGCCGAGTTGCGCCGTCTCAAGGCGCGGTTGGCGGCGCTCGGCGGCCCGGTACTGCCGGGTTGTGTGGCGGACCGGCTGCTGCGGATGGCGGCGGTCGCCATCCCCGCCCGATTCGCCGCGGACACTCGGTTTGCCCCGGACAACGGCCGGGCGCATCCAGTCGGTCCTGCGGTCCCAGTCGGTCCGGTGGTTCCGGCTGGCTACTCGATCGTGCAACTGCCCGCCGATTCCCCTGGAACGTTCCGTTCTGATCATTCTCACTGCCGGGGAGGCGCCCGTACCCCTGGCTCAACGCGGTCAACGCTGCAGGTACGTGTGTCCACCGGGCGGGTGATGTTCACGGTCGGTCTGGTCGGTCCGGTCGCCACGAGCAAGTCCTCGAAGCTGTCGAGAATCTTGAAGAAGGACGGACGGAAGACGGTCAGGCGGTCGATCCGACCACGGGTGGCGCTGCGCGTGACCACGCCTGCCGCTGGTGGCCGGCGCCCGCCGTCCGGACCGGCGGACCCGCGCGCACGCGGAGCACGCCGCCCCAGCAGGACCAGACGCACTCTGGTGGGTTCGGCAGCCGTGCTCTTTTTCGCTGTCGCGGGAGCCGCGTTCGGGGAGACACGGGCTCCCAGCGGGCTTCCAGGGCCGTCGACCCATCCCGTGGTGGCACCGGTGGTGCGGCCGAGCCTTGTCTCCGAAGTCAGGGTCAGTCGCCTTCTGCCGGTGATGGCCGTGGTGTCCGTCCCGACCGGCGTGCGACGCTAGGCAACCGCGCTGAACAACAGCTGTCCGGGCTCGGGTGCCCCCGCATCCTGGCCGGCCCGTACGTTCGGGGTAGTCACCCGCTCGGTGGGTGCGGACCGATGGCGAACCAATCAATCCCTATCCGCATGGGGAAAGCCCACCGTCCGTCAGTCGATCCGGTGAGGTGCCGATCCGTGAGATCCGGCCCTTTCGGATGCTGCGGACCCCTCGGATACACGGCCCGTCGTGTTGCTGTCCGGGATCCGCGCCGCAGGCCGTACGGTGGTAGGCGCGTGATCGGTGCGCTATGGTCATCCGCCTGCGAGTGTCACGGCGGTTGACGGTGTCTCGGCTCGTCTCCGAACACGCTCTGGAGCCTGTCTTCTGGATATCGGTGACCATGCCGGGGTTTCTGCCGCGTCGCGAAGCGACCTGGCAGGCCCGGATCCAGGCGACGGTCCGGAAGGTAGGCCCCAGCAGCGGTCGGGAGGCAAAGCGGCCATGAGTAGTGGCAGTGAGAATGTGACCGTTCCCTCTCGGTCCGGACCTGCTGACGGACATCGGCCGCAGGCGGGATCCGCCTCGAGCGCGTCCGCGGGTACAGGGCCGGCCGGACCGAACCAGGACCCGTCGGGTCCAGGCCTTATCGCCGAGGCGCCACAGGAAGACGCGCAACGTGGTGCAAACAGGTTCGGCGGTAGCGGGCCGTCCGACCCGCCGACCAATCCGTGGTGGACCCGTCCGGCTCCGGCTCCGGCCCCGATGCCGACCGGTGCGCGGAAGCCGCTCGGTGCCCAGTTGTGGGGTGCCGCTGTGAACACTGGCATCAGCGCCGATGCCGTGAATGTCGATGTCGCTGGTGCCGGCGCTGCCGACATCAGCGCCGGGACGGGCAGCCGCACCACGGCCGCCTTTGTTTCGGCCGATGTCGGGTATCCGGATGACTCCGTACCGGCGAAGTCCCGCCGCAGTCCACTGGTACCGGCGGCGGCGATGCTGCTCGCGGGACTGCTCGGTGGAGTGACCGGAGGCATGATCGGCGCCCACAACACGTACAACAACGACTACAGTCGGACGGCGCCAGCCGTGCCCGCGCGGTCTGGCGTAGTGAGCAGCGACATATCAGCCCCGGTCGAACGGACCATGTCCGTTTCCGCCATCGCCGCGCGAGTTCTGCCATCCGTGGTCACGATCAGCGTGGCCACCCCGGCCTCGACCGCAACCGGTTCTGGTCTGATCATCAGATCGGACGGCTACATCCTGACCAACAACCATGTGGTGGCCAACGCCGCCGCGGGCGCGCGCGTCTCGGTGACCTTGTATCAGGAGCTGCAGCAGATCTCGGCGAAGATCGTTGGACGTGATCCCAAGACCGATCTCGCCGTCATCCGGATCCAGACGGCCGGCCCGCTACCCGCGGCAACGCTGGGACGTTCCGGATCGCTCGTGGTCGGTGCGCCCCTGGTGGCCATCGGCGCGCCGCTCGGACTGGCCGGGACCGTGACCACGGGTATCGTCAGCGCGCTGGACCGAAACCCGACCGTGCCGGCGGAATCCGGCGGGGAGTCGCTCCTCATCGGCGCGATCCAGACCGACGCCGCCATCAACCCGGGCAACTCGGGCGGTCCGCTGCTGGACGGGCGCGGCCAGGTTATAGGGATCAACACCGCGATCGCGACCGTTCCCGGTGGTTACGGTGACCGTGGCGCGTCCGGGAACATCGGAGTCGGCTTCGCCATCCCGATCGACTATGCGAAGTCGGTGGCCGAAGAGATCATCCAGACCGGTCGGGCCACCCATCCGCATATCGGGGTGTCCGCGGTGACGATTACTCCGGACGGTGCCTCGGCGGCCGGAACCTCTCCCGGTGCCATGGTTCGCGGCGTGGAGGCAGGGGGGTCTGCGGCGCTGGCCGGGCTGCGTCCCGGTGACATCATCACCAAGGTCAACAACTTCGCCGTCGGAAGCATCAACGATCTGATCGCGGCAACCCGGGTGCACCGGGTCGGCGAACGGATCACTGTGACGTTCGAGCGGGATCGCAGGGTGCAGGCTGTCGAGGTGACCCTGCAGGAGCAGCGCGACTGACCACGCGGCCGGGTAGGAGCCGGGTATCGGCAAGCGCGTTCCGCTGATCGCAGTGGCGGGGTAGTGTGAGGTCGTGTTCAGCGGCGTCGGATGGGGCGAGATCGCGGTCCTGATGGTGATCGGTCTTTTCGTGTTCGGTCCGGAGCGGTTGCCCAAGGTTGCTCGTGACGCGGGTCGGATGTTGCGTCAGATCCGCCAGGCTGCCACGGGGATGCGCGAGGAGTTGCGCTCCGAACTCGGTCCGGAGCTTGCCGACCTCGACCTGCGAACTCTGCACCCCAAGACGTTCGTTCGCAAACACCTGTTCGAAGACGACGATCCGTTGCTTCCGCCGTATCTGTCCAAGCGGACGTCCTTCGACAAGATGCTCTTCGACGACGACTCCGACGTGCTGCCTGGAGCGGCGGATCCGCCCCGCCCCCGGCTTTCCTATGACTCCGGCTCCTATGAGGATGCCGGCATCCAGATGAAGCCTGCCCTGTCGCTCACCAAGTCGTCGTCTCTGAGCAAAACGTCCCCGACCAAGCCATCCCTGACCAAGTCGCCGTCGTCGGTCGGCTCTGCCTCTCTGACGAAGGCCACTTCCAGGGGTCGGTCGAGCTTGGATGCCTCCTCCGCGGCCGGCGGCAGCACCGGGGCCGGCGAGACGTCGGCGGCACCGTTCGACACCGACGCGACCTGAGCCCACCAACGCGACCGACCTGCGCGACCGGCCTGAAGGTGATCTGAGCAAGGCAGCCCGCGCGGGAGCCCGCTCCGCAGGGAAGGCTCAGCCCCGGGCAGCGGCCGCCGGTCGGTCAGCGCCCCCGGGTCGGGGTGAGACCGAGAGAACGACCGGCCAGCCCACGAGACCGGGATGACAGCCGCTCGGCCACCCCCCGAAGGATCTTGCCGGCTTCGGAGTCCGGATCGGAGATCGCCAGCGGGACACCGTTATCCCCGCCTTCCCTCAGCCGGACGTCGATCGGCACCTGCGCGAGCAGGGGCACATCGTGCCCGAGGACACGGCTGAGGCGTTCGGCCACGGCCGTGCCACCGCCGGAGCCGAAGACGTCCACACGTCCGTCACAGTGCGGGCAGGGCAGCCACGCCATGTTCTCGACCACTCCGACAACGTTCTGCCGGGTCTGGACCGCCACGGTTCCAGCCCGCTCCGCGACCTCGGTCGCGGCAAGCTGGGGGGTGGTGACCACGAGGAGCTCGGAGGACGGTACGAGCTGCGCCAACGAGATCGCGATGTCACCGGTGCCCGGGGGCAGGTCGAGCAGCAGGACGTCGAGATCGCCCCAGAACACGTCCGAGAGGAACTGCTCCAGCGCCCGATGCAGCATCGGACCACGCCACGTGACAGGCTGGTTTCCTCGGGTGAACATGCCGGTGGAGATGACCTTGACGCCATATGCCTGTGGGGGCATGATCATCTTTTCGACCTGGGTGGGCAGGCGGTCCACACCCAGCATCCGGGGGATCGAGTGCCCGTAGATGTCGGCGTCGAGGACACCGACCGACAGCCCGGACCGGGCCATCGACGCGGCCAGGTTGACCGTCACCGACGACTTGCCGACGCCGCCTTTGCCGCTTGCCACCCCGTACACCCGGGTCAGCGAGCCGGGCTGCGCGAACGGGATCGCACGGGTAGCGGTTCCACCGCGCAGCTTCGTGTGCAGGGCGGCGCGCTGCTCAGCCGTCATGACGTCGAGGCGGACCCGCGCCCCCCGCACGCCCGGTACCGCGGTGACCGCTCGCTCGACCCGACTGACGATCTCTTCACGCATCGGACAGCCGGAGACCGTGAGCAGTACCACGACTTCCACGGTGTCGTCGTCGGTGACGCGTACCGACTCGACCATGTCCAGTTCGGTGATGGGACGCCCGATCTCAGGGTCGAGCACGGTAGCAAGAGCTGCCTGGATCGCGTCCGCGCTAGGCCGGGAAGCAGACAAGAGAACCTCGACCAGTCGCTGTGGTGGTGCGTGCGGCTCCTGCCAGCACGCCTGCACACCTACCATAGCCGCCGGTCCAGCCTGGGACGCGTCCGACAAGGTCGGAATACGGTCGCTTCCGGTGCGGAAGAGACGATCCCGCAGTGGCTGGCTGTCAACGGCATGCCAACCGGTACACGGCCCGGCCGGCCCGCCCACCGGTTACCGGAGGCACCAGTTCGTCTGTCAACCCGTCGCGTCCGGCCAAACTGTCGATCATCTGACATCCTTGGCGAGCCCGAGCCCGCTCCCGCACAGGCGACGTACTCTGATCCACGTGACGGTGGACGAGCGAACGGCGGAGCAGGAACCGCTGGTTGACCCGCGATCGATGCGGGCGTGGCGCCAGTTCCTGCGAGCCCATTCGTACGTTACCCGCAAGCTGGAGAGCGACCTCGAAACCGAGCATCGTCTGCCATTGGCCTCCTATGACGTGCTGGTGCAGCTTTCCGAGACGCCGGAGGGCGCGCTACGGATGAACGAGCTCGCGGAGGCGGTGCTGCTGTCGCGCAGCGGGCTGACCCGGCTGGTCGACCGGTTGGAACGCGACGGTCTGGTCGAGCGCCGCTCGTGCCCGTCGGACGCCCGAGGGACGCTGGCCACTCTCACCTCGGAAGGCCGTAAACGGCTGCGGGCCGCGTCCCGGACTCATCTCGCCGGGGTATCCAAGCACGTAACCAGCCATTTCAGCCCCGACGAGCTGGACAAACTCGCCGACCTGCTGAGCAGGCTCGATCGCCGTGCGCCTGCGCCGCAGCCGCCGGGCGGTGGGTGCGGCCAGGGCGCCTAGGTTCAGCCCCCTGGGGCCTCCGAGCGCGCGAGAAAAGTATGATCACGCTGCCTTTGGCCACCTGAAGGCCCGTTGACCTGGGCCTCCGGCAGCGCGACAGAAGCATGATCGCGCTGTCTTTGGTCATCTAAGGATCCTGTTCGGTGACCGGGCCGGTCACCGGTTCGGCGCCGCGGCTCGCGGCGACCAGCGCATCCAACGCCCGTTCGGCTGTCGTCTCCGCGCCGAGCGGCTGGGGTTTGCTCGCCCCGTGAAAGTCACTCGCGCCGGTGGTGATCAGATCCAGGTCCGCGGCGAGCCGTCGCAGCTGGGCACGCGCGTCCGGAGTGTGGTCGGGATGATCCACCTCCAGGCCGCCCAGGCCTTCCCGAGCCATCTCCGCGATCACGTCCGGGCCGATGGTTTTACCCCGTCTGCTCGCGAACGCATGCGCCAGGACGCTGACCCCGCCGGCGTCGCGTACGAGACGGATCGCCTCGGTCACGTCCGGTTCGTCCTTGCCCACCCAGTAGCGGCCTCCGGCGCCGATCCAGGCGGGCGTGAACGCGTCCTGGACGGTGCCCACCAGACCGGCCTCGACAAGCGCCTCGGCCACGTGTGGGCGTCCGACCACGCCGTCCGCCAGGGCACGAACCCGTTCCCAGTCCACCGGATGGCCGTCGGCGGCCAGTTTCTCCACCATGCGCTGGGCGCGAGTGATCCGTTCGCTGCGCAGCCGGGCACGGACCGCGGCGAACACCGGCTCGGTCGGGTCGAACAGGTAGGCGAGCAGGTGCAGGCTCACCCAGCGGTCGTGGCCAACCCGTACCCGGCAGGAGATCTCCGCCCCTGGCAGCAGGGTGAGCCCGGACGGCAGCGCGGCCGCGGCCTCGGCCACGCCCGAGGTGGTGTCATGGTCGGTGAGCGCAATGACGGCCAGGCCCGACGCGGCGGCAAGGCGGACAACGTCGGCGGGACGAAGCAGACCGTCCGACGCCGTCGAATGGGTGTGCAGATCGATTGCATCCGCCGGGATCGCCGGGTGCGCGTTCAGCCCGCCCTCCTTCCCGTCATACAAGTCACAGGCCATGCCCGAGAGCAGGCCCACACGGAAGACACCGGCTTTCCACCTGGCAGGCCATCCACGATATCTGTTCGACGCCCCACAGTATTCGCCCACGGTTTTCCCGGATCACTTTCGTGTGCGGCCGGTCGTCGCTAACGTCCCGGTACTGTGACGATCGGCCCCGTGACGACGACGGGCGTTGTGGCTCCTGAGATGCTCTGGGCGGGACGTTGTGGACAGGACTTCTGTGGGCAGGGACGCCGTGGGTGCCGACTCCATGGGTAGCGGCTCGGGCAGTGCGGGTAGTGGCCCGGGCAGGCGGGAGTGGGCGAGCCTGGCGTCCAGGCGAGGTTTTCTTGCGGGTGGGGCTGTTCTGCTGGTTGCCGCGGGTTGCTCGGGCGG
>NZ_CAAAFO010000024.1:31411-34409 GCF_900634715.1 Candidatus Protofrankia californiensis
GATCGCCGCCGACGACCTCGATCTTGTCGTCCACGTCGGCGACTACATCTACGAGTACGACCCGGACAGCCGTTTCCCGGATCGCCGCCACACCACTCCGGCCACACCCGGGCTCAACCAGCTCCGGACCCTCGACGACTATCGCAACCGCCACGCACAGTACAAGACAGATCCCGCCCTGCAGGCTGCCCATGCCGCCGCGGCCTGGGTGGTCACCTGGGACGATCACGAGACCGAGAACAACTACGTGGGCCTCACCGACGAGTCCGGCGACACTGGGGACAAGCACCTGGATCCGGCGGCGTTCGCCCGGCAGCGGGCCGCCGCCTACCAGGCGTACTACGAGCACATGCCGATCCGGGTCAGCTACGTCCCCGGCTCGCCGGACCTGAAGCTGTACCGCCGGTTCACCTTCGGTGACCTGCTCACCCTCAACGTGATGGACACCCGGCAGTACCGGACCCCGCAGCCCGGCCGGGTGTCACAGGACGTCGGCAGGGCGTCGCTGGGGGAGAACAACACCGCCGGGACGATGGCCGGCCCCGAGCAGGAGGCCTGGCTGGCCGACGGTCTGCGCGCGTCGTCCACCCGGTGGAACGTGATCGCCCAGCAGACGATGATGGCCCAGCTGCACGGGCAGATCGTTCCCGGTGCCGGTGACGTGCTTGCCAACCTCGACCAGAACGACGGCTACGTGCCGTACCGCACCCGGCTGCTGTCCGCCGTCCGGGACAGTCGGGCGCGCAACCCCGTGGTGCTCTCCGGTGACATCCACTGCGCGTGGGTGAACGACCTCCGGGTCGACTTCAACCGGCCGGAGACGCCGGTGATCGGCACCGAGTTCGTCTGCACGTCCATCAGCTCGGGGTTCTTCCTGGTCAACGAGGAGTTCGTCCGGCAGAACAACCGGCTGCTCAACCCGCACGTGCGGTACTTCCGCGGGGACAAGCGCGGCTACACCCGCATCCGGGTCACCCCCCAGCAGTGGCGGGCCGAGATGCGCGTCGCCGAGACGATCGACCGGCGGGACGCGCCGGTCAGCACCGACGCCACCTGGGTGGTCGAGGACGGCCGCCCCGGCGCCCAGCCGGCCTGAGCTGAGCCTGAGCGGGGCGAGGGCGCTCCGGCTCGTCGGGGCAGCTCGTCGGGGCGGTCCGGCCTGGCCCGGGTGTCGGCCGGTCGGGTCAGGGCGGTGGCGCGAGAAAGCGCAGCAGGCCCGGTCGTAGGACGATCCGGGCGGGCAGGTCCGCGATCGGGTCGCCGTCGGCGTAGAGCTGGAACGGCCGGTCTGCGTCCACCCGGATGCTGCGTGCCGGGCGCACCTCGACGTGCGCGGAGTCCACATGGCGTCCGGAGAACACCTTCGGGAACGTCGACAGGAAAGTGACCTTGCCGCACTGTGACAGCAGCACGACGTCGAGCAGCCCGTCGTCGAGCCTTGCGTCGGGTGCCAGGCGCATCCCGCCGCCGTAGTAGGCCGAGTTCGCCGCCGCCACCGTCCAGCCGACGAGTTCGCGCGGGGCGTCGTCGTCGATCTCCACGGTGAACCGGGCCGGTTTCCATGCGGCTGCCGCGCGCAACGCACCGTAGGTGTAGACCTGCTGGCCGCGGACGAACCGGGTCCGATTGGCGATCACCTGGACGTCCGAGTCGAAGCCGACGCTGGCGATGCCGAGGTAGGCCCGCCCGTTGGCCTCGGCCAGGTCGATGCGGCGCTCGACGCTGCTGGCCAGGGCGGTAGCGGCGATCACAGGATCCCGGCAGGCGCCGACGGCGCGCAGGAAGTCGTTGCCGCGCCCCCCGGGCAGCACGGCGAGCAGCCCGCCCAGGTGCGCCACGGTTTCGGCGACCCGGCCGGCGAGGCCGTCCCCGCCGAGCGCGACCGCCACCCGCCCGTCGGCCACGGCCTGCCCGGCGAGATCCGCGGCATGGTCGATGTCGCGGGTCCGCTCGACCCGCACGTCCGACGCCCAGCGCCGCAGCGCCGCGGACACGTCCGGCAGCGTCCGCGCACCTCGTCCACCACCGGCATGCGGGTTGACGATGAGCAGCAGCCGCCGCGGGTCCACCTCCGCCGCCGGCGGAGCGTCCGTCACAGGCTTCGTCATCCCTGCCAGCCCTTCTCGTTCCCGGTCCCGTCCCGGCACGCGCACAGAGATGACCGATCGTTGCCGGCGCCGGCGATCGGCCGGCGGACCTTCCGGTCCCGGGTTCTCGGCTCTCGGCGATCGGTCGACTCACCGCCGGTGAGCTTACGAGACCGCTTTAAAGATGGGTGCTTTCGGCACCGAACAGAAGGCAGGTGGCAAGTGTTTCGGTGGTGCGCAGATCCCAGAGGACGAGGTGTTCCAGCAGGAGCGTGGCCGCGTCAGCCGGCCAGAGCACAACCCACAGCCACACCCCGCAGGCTTCACCGACGAATACCGCCCGATCGGGCGGGCAGAGCACCGGCCACAGGGCGGTCGGGTGTCCGGCCGCCTCGATCTTCTCCTCGGGTTTGTCACCGATGCGTTCCGGATCCGTACCGGGCAGTCCCGCGAGCCGCGCTCCGAGGCCCGTTCCGGGTTCCTCGGCGATGATGACCATCTCGGCCGGCCCGCCGAGCGGAGACGGCCCACCGGCCGCGAACGCGGTGGCCCGAGGCCCTGTGCGCTCGTCGCCGGCCCAGGCGACCCCGCTGCCGAACCAGTGCACCGGCATCGGCCAGGGGACCCAGACCGGCGCCGTGGCCGCGTGCGCCAGGAAAAGCAGCGCCTGTTCCCGGGATGATGCCGCGACCCGGTATGGGGCGACCTCCCCGTGCTCCTCGCACCGCCACTGGCTGCTCCACAGATCAGGCGGACGAAGTGTTCGCAGGCACCGGGGACAGGCAGGAGATGTCGTCACCGGTGGGCTCCCCGGTGATACACACCACTCGACGACAGTTTCACAGCTGTGGTCACTTCCCTTTGCTTTCGTTCGTCAAACCCGTTCCGGGTGGACTACGGACGCTTCGCCT
>NZ_CAAAFO010000024.1:35046-36510 GCF_900634715.1 Candidatus Protofrankia californiensis
TCCGGAGGTCCGGAGGTTGCCGGTTGTTCGGTATCCCGATGTTGTCCCGTCCCGCGTGGCGTCGTCCTTCTGAGCGTCTTGTGCACGAAGGTGGAGTGGTGGCATCCATGGGCAAGGTCGAACCGTTCTGGGTGGCGGGTCGACCGGCGACGGGTTCGACGAACTTCGAGGTGCGTCACCCGTGGGACGGTCGTCCGATCGCCACGGTCTCGCAGCCGGACGCGGGGCAAGTGGACGCGGCGGTGGCCGCGGCCGTGGGGGCCGCGCAGGCGCTGTCCGCCATGTCGGTGCATGGCCGGGCCGCCGCCCTCACCCACGTCAGCGGCCGGATCGCCGAGCGCGGTGAGGAGATCGCCGCGCTCATCACCGCCGAGAGCGGTAAACCGCTGACCTGGGCACGCGCTGAGGTCGCCCGGGCGACGTCGACCTTCCGCTGGGGCGCGGAGGAGGCCCGGCGCTGGTCGGGGCAGCTTCAGCGGCTTGACACCGACCCGGCGGGGGTCGGGCGGCTCGCCATGGTCCGGCGCGTCCCCCGCGGCGCCGTGCTGGGGATCACGCCGTTCAACTTCCCGCTGAACCTCGTCGCGCACAAGGTCGCGCCCGCGCTGGCCGTCGGCGCGCCCGTCATCATCAAGCCGGCGCCGAAGACCCCGCTGTCGTCCCTGCTGCTCGCGGAGCTGCTTGCCGAGACCGACCTGCCCGAGGGCTCGTGGTCGGTGCTGACCGTGCCGAACGAGGCCATGGCGGATCTGGTCGCGGACTCCCGGCTGCCGGTGGTCTCGTTCACCGGCTCCGCGGCGGTCGGCTGGACGATCAGAGACGCCGTGCCCCGCAAGCACGTCGTCCTCGAACTGGGTGGCAACGCGGCGGTGCTCGTGGCCGCCGACTGGTCGTCGTCGCAGGACCTGCGCTGGGCGGCGCAGCGGATCGCGACGTTCTCGAACTACCAGGCCGGCCAGTCCTGCATCGCCGTCCAGCGGGTGTATGCCGAGCGCGGCGTGTACGAGGAGTTGCTGGGCGAGGTGACGGCCGCGGTCGAGCGGTTGCGCACCGGTGATCCCGCCGACGAAGCGACCGAGGTCGGGCCGCTGATCGATCTGGCGGCGGCGGAACGGGTCGAGCGCTGGATCGCCGAGGCCGTGGACGCCGGCGCGACAGTCGTGACGGGCGGTAAGCGGGACGGGACGTCCATCACGCCGACTGTGCTGCGGGGCGTGCCGTCCGAGGCGCGGGTGGTGCGGGAGGAGGCGTTCGGGCCGGTGCTCGTCATCGAGCCGGTCGACGGGCTCGACGACGGGCTGGCCCGGATCAACGACAGCCCCTACGGACTGCAGGCCGGGGTCTTCACCCACGATGTGACGACGGCGTTCCACGCCTACCGCCAGCTCGACGTCGGCGGGGTGATCATCGGGGATGTCCCGTCCTACCGGGCTGACCAGATGCCCTACGGCGGCGTCAAGGAGT
>NZ_CAAAFO010000024.1:36936-40430 GCF_900634715.1 Candidatus Protofrankia californiensis
CACCGTCAACCCCACCGACACCTTCACGCGCAACGGCGCCCGCGCGAAGGCCCTGAGCAGGAACCCTCCGCCGTACGTGCCGGGGATGGACGCCGCCGGCGTCCTCGACGAGATTGGCGAGGGCGCCAGGACCGACCTCACGGTCGGCGAGCACGTCATGGCGATCGTGCTGCCGTCCGGATCGCAGGGAGCCTACGCCGAGCAGATCGTGGTACCGGTCGAATCCGTGGTCCGGGTACCGGCCGGAGCCAGCGACGTCGAGGCGTCGACGCTGCCGATGAACGGCCTCACCGCGCGGCTGGCCCTGGACCTGCTCGCGCTGAAGCCGGGCCAGACGCTCGCGGTGACGGGTGCCGCCGGCTGTTGCGGGGGATACGTCGTCCAGCTGGCCAAGGTCGACGGTCTGCGGGTCGTGGCCGATGCCTCCGACAAGGACGAACAGCTCGTTCATGACCTCGGTGCCGACATCGTCGTCCGGCGTGGGGACGACGTCGCCGACCGGATTCTCGCCACGGTGCCCGGTGGCGTGGACGCGCTGGTCGACGGCGCCGTCCAGAACGCGCTCGTCCTGCCGGCCGTGCGTGACGGCGGGCAGATCGCCGCGGTCCGCCCGTTCGCGGGTGAGACCGTACGCGGCATCACCGTGCACCAGGTGCTTGTCGCGTCCTACCTGCGGGAGCAGGGCAAGCTCGACCGGCTGCGCCAGCTCGTCGAAGACGGTGCCGTCACCCTGCGCGTCGCAGGCAGTTTCCCAGCGGAGCAGGCGCCCGAGGCGCACCGCATCCTGGAGGCGGGCGGTACCAGGGGTCGTCTCGTCCTCGAGTTCTGACCGGTCGGTGTGACGCCGGCCGGTCATGATGGCACTTATTACCATCGGTTATTAATTATTACTGTCAGGTAGTGGGCCGGCCGACCGGCATCACCGGATCGGCCGGCATCACTTGGCCGGCATCACTTGGCCGGCATCACTTGGCCGATGTCACCTGACCGGAGTCACCTCGACCGCGCCGAAGCCGTGGGTGGCCTGCGCGCCGACCCCGACGATGGCCGCGAACCGCGTCAGCGCGCCGAAGACGTCGGCCGCGGACGCCGTCTTCAGCAGGCGCAGCTCGGCATCGCCCACGAACCCGACCTGCCGGATCTGCTCGGTGACCGAAACCTGTCGGCTCGCGCCGGACACGGCCTCCAGGAACACCGCGCCGACCAGCTCACGCGCGCCGTCGTCGCCGATCGCCAGGGCGGCCGGAGCGTGGGCGTTCCAGCGGGTGAGCAGCGAGCGCACGATCAGCACCGGTTCGGGTAGTGGCAGGTCCCGGCCGTTGCGGGAGAAGAACGTCGGCGTGAGCATCCGCAGCCGGACGCGCCGCGTCGGCCCGGCCGACGCCAGCCGCGCGAACGGCCACGGGTCCGCGTCGAACCCGGTGACCCGCTGCTCGCACGGCCCCGAAACGGACCGTCCGCGGTGGCCAGGCCTGCGGCAGGTCGCCGTCACCGAGCCAGCCCAGCCGCCAGACCGTTGTCGCGGGAGAGCTCGCGGAACCCATGGAGCCCGCGGGGCCTGCGGAATCCCTGAGGCCCACGGAACCCCCGGAGCCTGTGGATAGCACGCCCGGGCCGGGCGAGGGCATGATCGGGCCGACCGCGAACGGCTTGGTCTCCGCGTGATGGTCGGAGTCAGCGGTTTCGAAAAGCTGCGCGGCAGCGCCGAGTAACTGGCGTGGCGACGGCGGACGTGGCGGAGTTGTGAACCTCAGCGTCAGCGAAACCGGCATAATACCCGCCCCCCATACAGCCCACACAGACCCGTAATCCTGATGCCCAGAGTAGCCGCGTCCGTTCCAACCCCTGCCGGCACTTCGTCCCATCAGGGACTTCATCCCGGGAGATCGGCCGCTTCGTGGCTATCGGACGATCCAGTAGTCGGAGCGTTCTTCCACGGTGCGGGCGCCAATGACGTGGCGTTCACTGAAGGTCGTCTCGGTGGTCGGGTAGATCCGGATCTGGTCGGTGAGAGTGTCGATGCGGTCCCGCAGCTCCGCCTTCAGCTTCCGCAGCTCGTCGGTGGAGCGGACCTCGCACTCGAACACCGACAACTGCACCCGTGGGCCATAGCCGGACAGGAGTGTGGCGACGTCCTCACGACGATGGTCGCTGACGATGTCGTAGCAGACCAGTACGATCATCGGAGTCTCACGCCTACCCTGATCACTTCCATCGTAGCGGGACGTACGGCTCGCCCGGGTCGCGCAGGGCACGCGCGAGGGCCTTGGCCTGCAACGACAGGGCGACTCGGTAGGAGACTCGTCGTCCGCTGGGTTGGTGGGTGGTGAGGGTGAGCATCCGCTTCTCGTAGGCGGTGATGAACGCGTGGCGGGCGTCGGCGGCCATCCGGCAGCCCTGGTTCGGGTCGTTCTCGAACTGTTCCGGGCGGATCTGCCCCGAGCTGATCGCCCGCCACACGGCCACGTCCACCGTGATCGGGCGGAACTCCTCCATCAGGTCGAGTGCGAGGGCGGGCCGTCTCCAGCGGTGCTGGCGCAGGAAGCCGACCATGGGGGTCGAGTCCGGCGGCCTCGGCGGCGGCGATCGCCTCATGGGTAAGGATTGTGTATCCGTAGGAGAGCATCGCGTTGACCGGGTCCGGCGGTGGGCGGCGGTTGCGGCCTTCGAAACCCCAGATCGGGTCGAGCATGCGCTGTAGTGTCTGGAAGTACTCTCGGGACGCCGCTCCCTCGATACCAAGAATTTCGTCAAGGGTGGCGCATTCGGGTAATCGCCCGGCGAGCTCACGCATCAGCTCGGCGGCCACGAAGGCATCCGCGTCGTCCTCCCGGCGGGCGGAACGCAGCACCGCCACCCGTAGGTTGCCGACCTTTCCCTCGACAAAGGCGGTGGCGAGGGCGCGGCTGCGCTGCTCGTCGTCCGCAGCTTTGTACTGGACGCGGCGGACCTGTGGATCGGAGGTGGCGGGCGTTGTCAGCCGGGCGCCCAGGCTGCCCTGTTCGGTGAGGAGTACGACCTCGATACCGCGTTCCGCAGCCTGGTGCAGAAAGGCGGTGGTGAGTCCCACCCGCCCGTAGCAGACAACCTGCCGTACCCGGCGCAGGTTCAGTCGCAGTAGCGACTCCTCGCCATCGGTGACGACCATCTTTTCGCCGCGGGATCGAACCAGCGAACCCCGCCGGTCGACATAGACGACCGTTTCCATCGGGTGTGACAACGTCTCACCGCGATTGATCGTCGATGCGGTCGTCACTTCGCCGAGAAACCGGACCCCCTCATCGAACGAGACAACATGTGATTTCCCCGAGTTCATCTCCAGGCGTAGATCTTCAAGCTCCGTGGAGGCCGACACCAGCGCCCGTTCCGCATCCGCCCGGCTCGTCGCGGGGATCGCGAAGTCGTCGGAATAGCGGATGACCCGGAAGCCGGCCTGCAACATCGCCCGATCGAAGGCGTCCAGATACAGGTTGCTCAGGAGCGGCGAAAGTACG
>NZ_CAAAFO010000025.1:0-1646 GCF_900634715.1 Candidatus Protofrankia californiensis
CGTAAGAACGCTGCCCTGATGCAGGCCCAACCCGCGGTTCTTCGGATCGACCCTGCCGCCGGCCACGGGGCGGTCGAGGAGAACACCCACCAGGTGGATGATCCGCTCGTCGTCGACGACCTCGCGCAGCCGGCGCAGGACTTCCCACTGCGGGATGGAGGGAAAGCAGTCCTCAATATCCGACCGGGCGACCCAGCTCATCCCGCTGTCACGCGCCTCTGCCAGCGCGGCGAGCGCGTCCCGGGCGCCAAGCCCACGGCGGTAGGCGAAGCTCCACGGTAGCAGCAGCGGGTCGAGCACCGGATCCAGCACGCGCAGCAACGCCCGCTCGACGATTCTGTCCACCAGTTGGGGCACGCCCAGCACCCGCACACCACCGGATGGCTTCGGGATTGCCACCTTGCGTACCGGGGACGCCTGCCATTCGCCGTCCGCGAGCGCCATGCCGAGTTCGTCGAGGTTTCGAGCCGCGTTGGCTTCGAACGCGTCGACCTCACTGTCGGGCTGCCCGTCGGCGAGGGCAGCGTCGCGGACCTCTGCCCACGCGTCCAGCAGGGCCTGTGAGGTGAACGCCCGCGCGTACAGCACACCCCATCCGTTGGTCTCCCCCGTCTGCGGATGGTGCGTACGGTAGCCGGTGGGTCGGGAGGTTTGTCATGGCGCATGCGTTGCGGCGTCCGGGAGTCCTGATCCCCGGGCCGGCGGGTTGCGCAGTGGATCGGGCAGGTCCGGCTGTGACCGGAACAGATCGTTTTGTCGGGCCCTGTTTTGGCCATGATCCTCGACGAGCTTGTTTGCGCAGTTCGGGATATATGTTGATCTATGGTAGCAGTCAGATTTCGATCTCTGCTGAGATCGTTTGTGGTAGGTCCTCGCAACCGGGTAGCATCGTCCCAGCTCAGCGGGGGTCTCGAAGGGGTGCCCTCGCTAACCCCAGCCCGATCATGAGGGCATAGAAACGCCTCAGTACACCGGTGCTGTCATCGACGACGTAGGCCTCGCTAACCCCATCCTGATCATGAGGGTGCAGGTCGCCGTGGGTGCATCAGATAGTGGGATGGACGGGTCCACGGCGGTGCCGGACGGTGGTGGTGCGAATGCCGTGCTGGCTGACCCACGCAACCTGTGGTTCGCGCGATGTCGCGATGGTCACGATGGCGGCGAGGTGGGTATCGATTCTGTCGAGCATCTGTTCGCGGGTGAGTTGGCCCTCGAAAAGGAACATGTGAACGCGGGCGTCGCGTAACGCAGCAAGCTCGTCGGGTCTTCGAAGAATGGCGGCGTCCCGGGCGAGAACGACCCATCCGGTCCGGCGGACAAGTGCCAGCCATGCGGTGTCGGGCTGGCCGCTGGCAGCGTCCTTGGACCCGAAGACCTCCGCCAGGGTGTGGACGATGTAGCCCAGCTCCCGCAGACGGCCCGCGACAGTTCGTCCGCCGAACGAGGCATCGACGAAGAACTCAGGCGGCTTTGCCCAGCAGGACGCGGGTGGCGGCCCAGACGTCGTCATCGGTGACCTCATACTCGAGCGCTACCTCATGCGGATCTTCTCCGGCGTTGACCATGGCGGCGACGTCCACGACCCGGACGCGTGCCCCAGCGAAGATCGGCTGTCCGAAAGCCCGGTCGACGTCGACGACAACGTC
>NZ_CAAAFO010000025.1:1693-3533 GCF_900634715.1 Candidatus Protofrankia californiensis
AGCCGGCTCGAACGCGGCGAGGCGCAGCATCCGGGGATAGCCGTCGTCGGCCCAGGTCAGGTACTTCAAGTAACCGGCGACGATCTCCCGGAAGACCAACTGGTTGGTGCCGGCGACCATCAGGGGTTCACCGTCACCGGGTACGTTGCGGGAGAAGTCCCACAGCAGGTCGATGCCGTCCGTTGCCAACTCGCGGGCGGCCAGGACGTAGTCGCGTCCGAACTCTCGTTGGAGGGCTTTGAGCGCGGGCCGTGCCCTCGCGATTCGCAGTCCGGCCTGGCGCAGCGCCGTCAGGACGTGGGCCTCGGCGAGGGCGATGAACGGAACACGGGCTTGTCGCTGTTCGGCGGGCAGAACGTGTACCAGCGGTTGTCCCTCATAGCTGACGGCCCACCGGCGGAATGTTCGCGGCGGCAGCGCCAGGCAGCGGGCGGCGTCCTGTATGGATAGCAGGCCGACTCCGAACCGCGGATCGGTGGGGGCGTCACCGTTTGCCTGCGACTGCACGGCTGAACCTCCGCAACACCACTGAACTAATGGTCAAAACGAAAGTCGCGACCTGCCAACGTCTCGACGAACCCGAAACCCCCCGACTTCTTGATCATAATCCCGGTCCGAGCGGTCCGAGCGGTCCGAGCGGTCCGAGCGGTCCGAGCGGTCCGAGCGGTCCGAGCGGTCCGAGCGGTCCGAGCGCGTCCGCTGCTTCCCGCGGTTGCCTGGACGCAGCGTACATCAACATCTGCCGCGGGATCGCGGTGAGCATGAACGACCTCCACGGCTGGCGGTCGGATGTCCGCCCGCTGTGCCGACGCCGGTTCGGCAGCCGGGCTGTTCGGACTTTCCGTGAGCAAGGTTCCACCCCACGCGGTGGTTGTTCAGGGCCTGGTGCTAATGTTGCCGCTACTTCGATGATCATATTTCGGGGTTTGGGTGGAGAAATGCCAGCGGGACGGGGGGTCCATGGCTGACGGGTACGTCATGCTGACGTTGGGTGGGGTCCAGGAGTTCATCGCGGCTTCTCGGCGGACAGCCGACCTGTGGACGGCGAGCAGGTTGATGTCGCGGTTGTGCCAGGTCGCGGTGGCGGCGGTGGCGGACGGGAACGGCGAGCCGGTGCTCCCGGCCGCCGCTGACGTCCCGGACGGGCTCCCGAACCGGATTTTCGCGGTGGTTCCCGCCGGAGGCGCCAGAAGCCTCGCGGAGCACGTTTCGGCAAAGGTCCACGCCGAGTGGCGTGGCTTGCGCAAGGTGACGTTCGAGAGCCCGGACGACGATACGGCCGCGAGCCTCGACACCTTTCCGGTCGTGCGCTGGGTTGGCTGGAAGGCCCCCGCCGGCGGCAACGGTGCCGCACCAGGGGAAAGCGACTCCGAGGAAAGCGACTACGAACAGGGATGGCGGGTTGTCTCGGCTGCGAGCCAGGCCCGCAAGCGGGCCCGTGACTTCAAGCTATACGTCGGGCATGGCGTCCAGCCGTGTTCGCTGTGCGGGAGAATGGAAGGCGCCGCGTCGGATTCCCCGGCCATTCCCGACCGCCTGAGGTTCGCTTCGGGTGAACGCCTGTGCCCGGTCTGCGCGGTCAAACGCGATCCGGACGTCGCTGAGTACCTCGCGGGGGAACGCGCGGTTTTCCCGTCCACGGCGTCGATCGCGACCGCCCCGTTCCGCGTTCGCATAGTCAAGGCCCTGGCCGGCGAGAATGTC
Source organism: Candidatus Protofrankia californiensis (assembly GCF_900634715.1). Lineage (GTDB taxonomy): Bacteria > Actinomycetota > Actinomycetes > Frankiales > Frankiaceae > Protofrankia > Protofrankia californiensis. The sequence goes on from NZ_CAAAFO010000025.1 coordinate 3,398, forward strand.
AGCGGTCCGCTGCTGGACGCCGTGAGAAGGCATCGCGACGCGGTACACGGTGTCACCTCCGCGCTGCGGAAGGCAGGGGCCAAGCCCCCTGGCAATCTTGAACGTCCTGGCGCGCTCCCGGCGCTGGAGGCGATGA
>NZ_CAAAFO010000025.1:4027-7863 GCF_900634715.1 Candidatus Protofrankia californiensis
CCCGGCCCCTCGGCGACGTCATCGCCGGCTGGTCCCGGCTGGAGGGCTCCTGGTGTCTGGTCGACACCTGGCAGCCGGAGTCCCTCCTGCACGAGAGTGGGTTGCGGCTGCTCGCGGGTGACCAGCGTCACGCCGAGGTCACCCGGGCGTGCTCCGAAGGGCGGAACGCCTGCGAGGATCTTGTCAAGGCGCTCGCCAGGGTGTCGGGTCCTGGTCGCCCGCCGGCCAGCTACCTGGCATTGATTGTCCAGGATGCCGACGACATGGGCCGTGCCCTGTCGCACGCGCGGATGCCCGCGGGCCGGGTAATGCGGGAATGGCACGGTCAGGTCTCCAAGGGGCTCGTGGCGATCGCGAGGGAGCAGGCCGAGGCCCTCGAGGACGAGCACGGCCGGGCCGTCTACGCGGGTGGGGATGACCTGCTGGGGCTCGTCCCCGCGGCGAACGCGCTGCGGGCCGCGGGCCGATGCCGGGAACTGTTCGTTACCGGGACGCAGGGCCTGCTGACGCGGCCTTCCGTGTCGACCGCGGTCGTGTTCTTCCACGTCAGCTATCCGTTGCAGGATGCGCTCGGTCGCGCCCGGGACGCCTTGAAGGCGGCCAAGCAGCGCAAAGGGAAGGCGAGCCTTGCGCTGGTGGTGCTGCGCCGGGGCGGTGAGCGGGCCGCGAGCGTCCTGCCGTGGCGGGGCCGTAGTGGCTCCGATCCGGCGACGTCGCTGGCGGGCTTGGTCGAGGGCTTCTGCGGTGGCCTGTCGCCCCGGCTTCTCCACGATATGTACGACGAGCGGCACGGCATCGCCGAACTCGCGGGTTCGAGCCTTGACTACGGCGCCGAGGTCAGTCGCCTGGTCACCCGGCACAGCGGGCCGGGGAGCCCGCTCGCGCAGTTCGTCGGGCGGGTCCGCGAGGTCGAGCCCTCGACGGACCGGCTCCGTGCCAGCGACGTGGTCGCCTGGGTCGACGCGTTGGAGATCGCCAGGTTCGTCGCCCAGGAGGGACGATGAGCATTACCGTGCCGGAGTCCCCGGCAGCACACGCTGAGGAGCGCGGGGAGACCGACGGCGAAGCGTCGGCATGGGTGCTGTTCCACCCGTTGGATGTGGTGACATTCCGGGACGGCCGTCCCTTCACGACCGGGATGACGGCGACCGCGCACACGACCTTGCCACGGCCGACCTCAACCGGTGGGGCGCTGCGTACCGTCTTCGGCTCCAACCCGCTGCGGATCACCGGACCGGTGCTGGTCCGGACAGGTGGTCCCAGAGCACGGGTGCTGTTGCCCGCGCCGGCCGATCTTGTCGTTGACGACCGTGTGCCGCGTCGCCTGCGCCTGCACGAGCATCCTGGCGAGGATGCCGGTGCCGACCTGTTCCTGCCGGCAGGCGTTGAGTCGGATCTTGACTTTCGAGCCGCGGAACCGGGGGGCCTTGGGTTCTTGACCGGGGCAGGGGAGCCGAGCGGCGCCTATCTGTCCAGTGAAGCGCTCACCGGCTACCTGGATGGCGATCCGTCCCGCGCGTTGGAGCACCTTGAGGCATCCGCCGCTGGGACATCCGCCGCTGGGACATCCAGCGCCGGGGGGCGGCGGCAGGAGCCGCTGGTGCGGGAAAGCCGTCTCGGTATTGCCCGCCACGCTCGCTCGTCCCGCGACGGCGCCGGGCGTACGACGCTGCCTGGCTTTCTTTACCAGGCCGATTTCTGGCGTCCGTCCGAGACCGGCGATGGGAATGCGACCGGTTCCGCAGGCGTCGCGTTCGGTTGCCGGGTGTGGTTCAGGTCCGCTGTGCCGGAGCCGGTGGTGACGGTCGTGCGGCTCGGTGGTGAAGCTCGCCAGGCGGCCGTGACGGTCGTTTCCGGCGGCGCGGGGCTTCCGGCGCTGCCGAAGGCCCCGGAGCGGTTCCCGGACGGGAGGGTGCTGCTGTACCTGGCCACACCCGCAGTGTTCCGGGATGGTTGGCTGCCTGAGCTCCCGGACGGCGCGAGGCTGCGAGGCGCCTGCACCCTGGGTCCCGAGGTGATTACCGGCATCGACGGTGACTCTCAGCGGGGACGGCCACTGCGGTGGGCGGTGGCTGCCGGCAGCGTCTACTTCCTGGAATTCGACGATCCGGCCGAGGCGGAGGTCTTTGCCCGGAAGGCACACGGCGAGTGCTTGCCCCAGATGCAGGACCGGACGGGCCCGAAAAACTGGATGCGCACGGTGGGTTTCGGCCTGTGCCTGGTTGGGAGATGGTGATGGGCGACAGCGCCCTGCTGTACTGCTATGCGGAAACCGCCGTCCACGCGGGCGGGTCGGACAGTGTCGGTGTGATCGACCTGCCGATCCAGCGGGAGTCGACGACCCGCCTGCCGACGATCTGGGGGCAGAGCGCCAAGGGAGCGCTGCGTGACCACGCGCGGGAAGACCGGAAGAACTGGCCGGACGTGGAGAAGGTGTTCGGGTCGGCCCCGCCGGGCAGCCCCGGCGCGGACACCGAGCCGCCGAAACCGGGCTGGCTGGCGGTCGGGGACCTGCGGCTCGTCGCCTTCCCCGTGCCGACGCTGCGCAACACCTTCGCCTGGGCCAGCAGCCCGCTGTTACTGGCTCGCCAGACGAGGATGGCGGAGCTCGCCGGGGTCCGCGGCCTCCCGCCGATCCCCACGGTGGATGCCGGCAGCGTCGTGCCGGCCGCCTCGTTCTGGGCCGAGCCCGGCGCGCGGCTCGCGGTCGGCGAATACGACCTGGCGGCCAAGCCGGTCGAGCAGGCCGTAACGGCCTGGGCCGGCTGGCTCGCGGACAACGCCCTACCCGCCGCACCTGCGCAACCCAGGCAACCCACTGCGGGTACGGCGAACGCGTCCGATCCCTTCGCTTTCTTCCGCGACAAGCTGCGCACCGATCTGTTGCTGGTCAGCGACGGCGACCTGGCGGCACTCACCGAGGAGCACGTCGAGCTACTACCTCGAATCCAGCTCGAGTCGGAGGCCAAGACGGTCAAGCACGGACCCTGGTACACCGAGTACCTGCCAGCAGAGACGATCATGTGTTCGTTGCTGCGGGACTGCCTGGCGGACACCTCCGCATCCGAGCCGGCTCGCCTGGACGGTCTGCGCACACGCCTCGACGGTGAGCTGCTGGTCGCCGGCGGCGACGAGACGTTGGGCAAGGGCCTGCTGTGGCTGCGCTGGCGTGGGAAGGACGCCTGATGGCCCGGCGGGACCAGAATCTGGCGGTCGTCTCCTGGCAGCTCGTCGACGGGGTGCCCACGCCGGCCCGGCCGGACTTCCGCAGCCGGGCGATGAACCTCGGTCCGATGCTGGTCGGCTCCGGGCTTGCGGCGACCGCAGCCTTCCACGAGGCCAAAGCCGGGCCGGGCCGACCGACCAAGCCGCTCAACCAGGCGTATCGCATCCTGGTCGACGCCCTCGCCAGGCACGTGCTCGCAACGTCGGACGCGAACGGCAAGGCGTTGGTCCTGGATGTCGGGACGATGGACATCGCCGACTACCGCAGGGCGTCGGCGGACGCCCGCGCGTTCGCGTTGTGGGTCCGCCGCGCAGCCGAGGCGCTGATCCCAGCGGCGGCAGGCCGGGACGAGGCACGGCCGTGACCCGTCTGGCCGGTCCGCTCGGCAATGTCGTCACCTACTCGCCGGCGGGCAACGACACACCGGGCCTGATATTGATCACCAGTGGTGGCGGCAAACCCGTCGCGGCGAGCTCGAAGGCGTCAACTGCGAACGGAGCTCTGCTGCTGCGTCGCGCGATCTGGCAGGAGGAACTCCCGCCGAACCAGCGGGAGGCAGCCGACCAGGCGCTGCGGGAGGCGACCGTCCGGGCTCTCGACCCGTCCGGCC
>NZ_CAAAFO010000025.1:7990-9767 GCF_900634715.1 Candidatus Protofrankia californiensis
TGCCCGTCGCCCTCCCGACGAGAACCTTCCTGGCGGGAACCCGTCTGACGAGGCGACCGGCGAGGCGACCGGCGATGACGACGACTCTCCCCCGGACGGGCGGTTCGTGTTTCTCGACGCCCTGCCGGAGCTGCCCGCCAGGGCCGCTGGTACCGGGGTGGAAATCGACGTCATGAACCCGCATGTCCCCGACTATTACGGTGACCCCGCCATCGCCCCACCGTCCGAGTACCAGCAGCCGGTCCCCGTGGCCTTCTACACGGTGACCTCCGCGGTCGCCTTCACCGTCCACGTCGTCGGCAGGGGGCACGACCCGGATCTGCCCGAACTCGCGGCATCCGATGACGACGACGGCCCGGTCGCGTGGCTGTCGACGGCGCTGCGGGACTGGGGTCTCGGCGCCAAGACCAACGCCGGCTACGGCTACTTCACCGTCGAGACCGCCGGCGCCGAACCGGTCCCTGCCAAGGACCGCGGATGACCGTCCACCTGCTGCCGTGCGGCACGTCGATCCTGACGAATCTGCTGCCGCCTCGGTCCGTCACCTCGCTGGGGTGGGACGACGTCGAGGTCCTGACCGAATGGGCGGGCCGGACGCTCACGGACGCGCTGGACCGGCCACAGACGTGGGTCGAGTCCTTCCGTACCGAGATCGGCCCCTATCTGACGCCGATTGCGGACTGCCAGCGTCCGGGGAAGCTCAGCGCCGAGGTCGCCAGTCTGCATCGTTACCCGTCCCGTTACAGTGCGCTCATGCCCGACGACCGGGTGGTTCTGCTGGCATCCGATACGGCGGAGGGCATGCTTGCCGCGTTGCTGAACGCTGCCCGGTTCCGCCGGCCCGTGCGGGTGCACGCCCAGCCGGTCCTCGACAGCACTGCCGAGGGCGTGCCGCTCATTGATGCCGGGTCCGGCGAGCCGGTGCACATCCTCGAACCAGTGCACATCCTGCGGATCCCCGGACTGCTGCCCGACAGGACGACGACCTTTACCGAGGCCATCGAGAACGTGGCAAAGGCACTGGTATGGGCCGCCCTGTTGCACCGGCCGCCGAGAACAGAGCTCGCCCTGCACCTTTCCGGTGGGTACAAGGCCACGCTGCCCTATCTGGTGTCATTCGCCGAATACGTCAAAGGTGAACGTCCGCCACTGCGCGCGTTCTGCCTGCACGAAGGGAATACGGAAGATCCGAACGGTGAAAATCCGAACGATCTGGTGGAAATCTACCTGCGGGCCACCAGGATCAAGGACGACATGAACGAACTTGCCGTCGTCGCCGAGACGGACCGTCTTCCAGCGAATTCCGACCGGCTGCTCGACTTCGCCTACACGAGCGTCCGCGGCCAGGCCCGGCTCACCCCGCTCGGTCGGGGTCTGGTGGCGATGCGCCCGTACCTGACCGGTGTGGTGTGACCACCCTTGAGCGGCTGCTTGCCGAGGGCCTTCCCCGTGAGATGATCATGGACGCGGCGGGCTGGACGGCCGTTGCCGACGATTTTCCCCAGGAAGCCGGAGGGGGTACCACCAGCGGTGTCCGTTTCACGGTCGATGGTGTCAGCGTTAGCCTGCCCGACGTGCGCAAGCGGTGGGGTAACGCGGCCAACGCCGCCGAGGCCGTGTACGAGTTGGCTGCGCAGGTGCGTGTCAAGGAACCCAGCATCCTGACGAGGAGCTTTCCCGCCCTTGCCGTCGGGCTTGTCCGGGGAGGGCCGCCTGCGCGCCTCCCCGCCGAGGATGGGCAGCTGTCCGCCGAGGATGGGTGGCTGGTCGCGGTCCG
>NZ_CAAAFO010000025.1:10094-12699 GCF_900634715.1 Candidatus Protofrankia californiensis
CCGGACCGCGGCCCGCATCCTGCCTCTGGTCCACCGCACGCGCTTCCTGCTCCTGTGGGCGCCGCGGCGTTTTCCCTCTGTTCAGTTTCCGGTTGACCCGGGGGCGTTCGGGTCGCTGGAGGCGTTCCTTCCCCGCGCCGAACAGGCACGCCTGGACTGGGCGCTCGACCTTGTCAACCACGAGGAGCACCCGCAGTTGCTGTCCTGGCAGGCGGAGAAACTGGACGCGGAACTGCGGCGTCTCGCCTTCGTGGACACAGCCTCCGCGGACACCGCCGGCGCGAATACCGCCGGCGCGGGCCGGCACGAGCTGCTTTCCACGCCGCTGCCCGCAACCGCGATGCCGGCAACCGCGCTGCCGGCGGCAACCGGCGATCCTGACCCGGGCTTCCGGACCTGGCTGGTGCGCGAGGCCTTCCTGCCCCGGTTCATGCTGCTGCCGTCCTGGCGGGTGCTGCGCCCCACGGTGGGACGCCGTCCGCTCGGAGTCCTTCTGTTGATGGCGACGGTGCTGCTGGCTCCGGTGGTGGCGGTGGTGTTCGACACACATCCCCTCGGGGTCCTGCGCGGTGTGGCCGCCGTGACCGGGGCCGCTTATCTTGCGATGTTCCTGCTCGCCGCCCGACGCCGGGAAATGACCAATCTGTGGTGCCTGCGGCTACCGGCAGGGGCGGCGCTCGGCATGGCCGCGTTGATCTCGCTGGATGACGCGTGGGCACACACGAATACCTGGATATGGCCGGTGATCGCCTCTGCCGCGCTGCTCACGGTCGCTACCGGTTATCTGGCGTTCGAGGCCCAGGGACACGGCATCCCCGGCGGCCGGATCCTCGCCGGTCGGGTGCTGGCGGTGGTCGCTCTGGGTTTCGCGCACGCGGTCGGGGTGGCCTCGCTGGTTCTGGCCGCGGTCGTGCCGGCGGTGAAGCCGGACCTGGCCCAGACGCTCGCCGGGCCGGGCGCGACCCCACCGGCCGTATTGCTCACGCTTGCCGCCTCGGTGGGGCTCGCCGCGGGCGTCCTTCTCCAGATGCTGTGGGACGACCGCCCGGTCACCTATCCGCTCACCCATCTGCCCTGGAGAGGACGGGCCCGCTGATGGCGCCGGCACCCTGGATTCCCGTAGGCGTGACGGTCACAACCCCGATGTTTCTCGCCCCGGGGCCGGACGCGCGGTCCGAGCTGCGGATGCCGGGAATCCGCGGGGCGGCGCGGTTCTGGTTCCGTGCCCTTGCCGCGCCTGTCTTCGGCGATGACTACGCCGCGCTGGCCCGCGCCGAGTCCGAGGTGTTCGGAACCGCCGGTGGCCGGTACGACGAGACCCGCATAGGGCCGTCCCCGGTCGCTCTTCGTCTGGTCAGACCGCCGACGCTTGACCCGCCGCCTTCAAAGAAGGATCTGCGGTCCCCCGGCTGGCTCCGGCTGCGACCCGACGCCGAACGCCGCACGCACGGCATCGGCTATCTGCTTGGCCAGGGCCTGTTCCTGCCGCCATCACCGAACGAGAACCGGGAACATCCGGAGCTGGCCCGGCCCCACCACATCCCTGCCGGCGCGACCGGGACGTTCGCTGTACGGATCGGCGCGCGGGACGACCCGTCCTTCGCGGACTACGTAGGCGAGGTTACCGGGATCTCCCTGTGGGCGTTGGCGACCTTCGGGGGGCTCGGCGCGCGGGTCCGCCGCGGATTCGGCGGGGTCGGTTTCGCCGGACTCGAACAGCTGTGTGGCGTGATCGGCGAGAGTACGGACGCAGAGCCGTCCCGTGACCACCCGGCGATTCTGCGCCTGCACGAGCTCGTCGCCGAGCGTCACGGCCACCGCCCGCTCCTGCGCCGGAGCAGCCCGCGGCCGCTGGGCACGAGTGGGGCGTGGCCGACCGCGCCGACCTGGGCGCGTTGGCACATCCTCCTGTCGAAACAGACCGGATCGTGGCCACAGCTCCTCCACCACGCCGGATTCAGGCTGCGTGAATTCCGGGCGCCCGTGGACCGCGGACCGGAGTTCAACGCCTTCAAAAGATGGGTCACGCGGGAATACGTCGACGCCGTCGTCCCGACCCTGAAAGGGCAGCATCCGGACGGCCGGGATTTCGCGATCGGCTCGTTCGGCCTGCCCGTCGTCTTCGGTAAGGACGCCGAGGTCAAGCTCAGGCGGGGGAGGGATGAACTACGGCGGGCATCACCGCTGTGGATACGCGTCCATCAGGACCCGGATGGCCGCTGCAGGCTGCTCTACCATGTCTTCGAGGCGACGATAGGGCCGGCGAACGCCACCCTCGACCTGGAGACTAGGAGACGGCCGCCCGAGCACCTGCACCTCGATGAGGCCATGACCTACCGCACCATCGCCGAATTCCTCGCGACCGCCCCTTGAACCCCGGCTCCCTGCCCCGACTCCTTGAAACCCCGGTGCATGGCGCATGCCCGCCGCCCGCCATCGAGGGCCTACGCCACCGCAGTCCACCTTCGCCTGAAGCGGTCGCATTATATCAAGTGAGCATGAACATGATCGGTACAGTGAGCCATTCCCAGCAATGATCTGTTACGTTTCGTGACCGTTACGGGGTGTGAGAGTCCCTGGGGGCTGTGGGGGGGCTGTGACGACG
>NZ_CAAAFO010000026.1:0-11114 GCF_900634715.1 Candidatus Protofrankia californiensis
CGCCGGCTCGAACGCGGCGAGGCGCAGCATCCGGGGATAGCCGTCGTCGGCCCAGGTCAGGTACTTCAAGTAACCGGAGACGATCTCCCGGAAGACCAGCTGGTTGGTGCCGGCGACCATCAGGGGTTCACCGTCACCGGGTATGTTGCGGGAGAAGTCCCACAGCAGGTCGATGCCGTCCGTTGCCAGCTCGCGGGCGGCCAGGACGTAGTCGCGTCCGAACTCTCGCTGGAGGGCTTTAAGCGCGGGCCGTGCCCTCGCGATTCGCAGTCCGGCCTGGCGCAGCGCCGTCAGGACGTGGGCCTCGGCGAGGGCGATGAACGGAACACGGGCTTGTCGCTGTTCGGCGGGCAGAACGTGTACCAGCGGTTGTCCCTCATAGCTGACGGCCCACCGGCGGAATGTTCGCGGCGGCAGCGCCAGGCAGCGGGCAGCATCCTGTATGGACAGCAGACCGACCCCGAATCGGGGATCGGTGGGGGCGTCACCGTTTGCCTGCGACTGCACGGCTGAACCTCCGCAACACCGCTGAACCAATGGCCAAAACGTTAAAGTCGTGACCTGTCAACCTCTCGACGAACCCGAACCCCGAGTTCTTAATCATCATCCCGGTCCGGGTAGTCCGGGCACGTCCGCTGCTCCAACAAGGTTGCCTGGACGCAGCGTACATCAACATCTGCCATCGGATCGCGGTGGGCAGGTAAACGATCTCTACGACTGGCGGTCGGATGTCCGGGTCCGCAGTCGAATCCACTGACGTGGTGTGCGTCCCCATGACCCGGGACGCCGTTCCTTGGATGCCACGGTGGCTCCTGTTGCGATCAAGAGTTCTGTGGCCGGTGGACGGGCGGTCGGGTCGTGGCGTGCTGAACCGTATGATCGTCACTCTTCGTCGTAGCTGCGCCCGTCTGGGTACCCGATTGATGTGTCCTGGTTATGACCTGCTAGCGTCCTTTGTCACCGGTTGACAGATGATCGACACGGGGGGCGTGTTCGGTGGGTGAACGGGGATGGGCGCCGTGACGACGCCGGCTTCTGCCTGCCTGGTGGTGACACTCGGTGGGGTTCAGGAGTTCGTCGCCGCGTCCCGCCGCACGGCGGACCTGTGGTGCGCGAGCCGCGTCATGTCGCGGTTGTGTCAGGTCGCGGCGCAGGCGGTCGAGGGTGCCGATGGTGTCACGGTCATCCCGGCGTCGGCGGAGTCGGTGACCGCGCTGCCCAACCGCTTGTTCGCGATCGTTCCCCCGCAGCGTGTCGCCGAGATCGGCCGTGCCGCGGAGAAGGCGGTTCGTGATGAGTGGGTCCGCCTCGCTTCGCTCACCCACGGGCGGGCGAACCAGCGCGCTGTCGGTGTTGATGCCGATCTGGCGACGTTTCCGACGGTGCGCTGGGTGGGCTGGGAGCCGCAGCCCGGTTACGGGTCAGATGATCCCGTCCCCGAGGATATTGATGGTTCGGATGAGGCTGGCTATGGGCTGGCCTGGCGGACGGCTGGCGCTGCCGTGACCGCCCGCAAGCGCATCCGTGACTTTGCCGCCTATACCGGCCGCTCCGCGGAGCTGTGTTCGTTGTGCGGGCGCAGGGATGGCCGTATCACCTGGCCCCGGCTGCGTGTTTCCCGGGGCGAGCGGTTGTGCGCGGTTTGTGCTGTCAAGCGTGATCCGCGGGTGGTGCGGGAGGTGGCTCAGCCGCATACGGCCTTTCCGTCGACGGCGTCGGTGGCGACCGCGGCGTTCCGCGCGTCCGTGCTGGGGGAGCTCGCGAGGATCGGTGTGGACTCGCCGCTGGGGGATGCGGTCCGCGAGCACCGCAGGGCCGTGCGCAACCTGGCCGGGCTGCTGGCCGAGCTGGGCGCGGAGGATCCCGACGATCCGGAGATTCCGGGTGTGCTTCCGGCGTTGGAGGCGCTGGTGGCGCGGGTTGACGACCCGTCGGGTGAGGTCCGTGGCTGGTCCCGGCTGGACGGCGCCTGGTGTTACCCGGATACCTGGCTTGCGGCGTCGCTGATGCGTGAGTGCGGGGTCGGGGAGATCAGCGTGGCGGACACCGAGCGGCTGACGGCCCTGTGTCGCCGCGGTGCGACCGCCGCGGCTGGCCTGACGGCGGCGCTGGAGAAGGTGACCGACGAGGATCTGCCTCCGGCGATCTATCTGGGCCTTGTCATGCTCGACGGGGACGACATGGGCGCGTCCCTGTCCGATCCGCTGTACGCCGCCGGACCGGTCCCGACGATGCGCGGCTGGCACACCGCCATCTCCTCCGCGTTGACTGATGTGGCCGGTGAGAAGAGCCGGGTGTTCGACGACGGGTTCGGCCGCGCGGTCTACGCCGGCGGTGACGACATCCTCGGCCTGGCACCCGCGGTGAGCGCGCTGGCAACAGCGGACCGCTGCCGCCAGGCGTTCACCGCCGGGCTGTCCGCTGTGCTGGCGCGGCCGACCGTGTCCGGGGCCGTGGTGTTCTTCCACCATTCCTTCCCCTTGCAGGAGGCGGTGCGCCGAGGCAGGGATGCGTTGGCGGAAGCGAAGTCGGCGCCGGGCAAGAACCATCTGGCGGTGGTCGCGATACGCCGCGGCGGGGAGCGGGCACGCGGTGTGCTGCCGTGGGAGGCCCGCGGAGCGGTCGCCGTGTCGGCGTTGACGGCGCTCGCTGACTACTTTGCGGGCAGCCTCTCCCCGCGCCTGCTCGCCGATCTGCTGCGGGAACGCAGTGGTCTCGCCGAGCTGGCCCGGGAGGGACGGCGGCACCGCGGTGAGGTGGCCCGGCTCGTCGCGCGGCATCAGGGCGGCGAGGCGGCGGGCGGTTCCAGGGACGCGGTCGGTGCCTCCGGGGATGACGCTGCGGGACGGGTTGCCGCCGATGCCGGACGGGCCGGGGCCGGGCGGCGAACACGGGCGCTGGTCGTCGGTGCCGCGCCGTTGGACACGCCCACGGCTGACCGGCCCGCCATGGAGGCGGCCGAACTCGTCGACTACCTGGCTCCCGCCGGCCTGAGTCGTCCGCGGGACGTCGTCCGCTGGGTGGAGACCTTGGAACTCGCCCGTTTCCTAGCGCAGGAGGGCCGGTGAGCGCCGCCTGGGTGTTCCTGCGCCCGCTGGACGTGGTCAGTTTCCGGGACGGGCGTCCGTTCTCGGCCGGGTTGACGTCCACCGCCCGCAGCACGCTGCCCCGACCCACGTCCACCGGCGGAGCGATCAAAACGGTGTTCGGGACGGAGCCGGTGTCGATTGAGGGACCCGTGCTGGTCGATCCGACGGAGCCGGCGACGTTGCTGCTGCCCGCGCCGGCGGACCTCGTCGTCGATGAGCACACCGGGTCGGCGACGCGCCTGCATCCGGACAACCCTGATGCTTCCACGCCGCCTGGTGTCGTGACCGATCTGGACCCTCACGACGCTCCGGCCGGCGGGGCCGAAGGCCTGGCGGGGAAGCTGCGGCTTCTCTACGGGGAGGGGGAACCCGTCGCGGCCTACCTGCCGGCCGACACGCTGGGCCGCTATCTCCAGGGGGACCCCTCCGACGCGCTGGAGGCCGTGGCGAGGGAGGCTGCCGGCTCGGCTGGGCCGGGAGGCCTGACACCGTTCGTCCGGGAGCGTCGGGTGGGGCTTGCCCGCCACAGCCGGTCGGAGACGGCCGGGCGGACCGCTGTCACGGGTTTCTTCTATCTGGCGGAGTTCCTCCGGGTTCCGGATACGGCGGCGACGGTGGAGACGTCGATCGGATTCGCCTGCCGGGTCACCTTCGAGGGGGATGTGCCGGAACCTCGGTCGCGGATCGTGAAGCTCGGCGGTGAGGGCCGCCAGGCCGAGGTCACCGTCCGTCCGATCATGGACGGTGACAGGTTCGGCCTGCCCGCTCCACCGGTGGGCATCGGCGGCGACAGCGATGACGGAGGTGGTGACGAACGCGATGTTGTGCTGTATCTGGCGACGCCGGCCGTGTTCGCAGACGGCTGGATGCCGCCGGTCGGGGATGGCACGCGGATCATGGCGGCCTGTGTGAGCGGGCCGGAGGCCGTGGCGAGCTGGGCACCGGAGCGGAACCAGCCCCGACCGTTGCGGTGGGCGGTCGGCGCGGGCAGCGTCTACTTCCTCCGCTTCGCAGACGGGCCGACGGCGTCGACGTTCGTCGCCGACTGGCACGGGCGGTGCCTTCCGCAGGCCCACGACCGCCTCCGGACGGTCGGCTTCGGGCTGTGTCTGACGGGGAAATGGTGAATGGGCGACTGCGGGTTGCTGTTCTTCTACGCGGAGTCGGCGGTGCATCCGGGCGGGTCGGACAGCGTCGGCGTGGTCGACCTTCCGGTGCAGCGGGAGTCGACGACGCGGTTACCCACGATGTGGGGGCAGAGCGCGAAGGGTGCGCTGCGGGACCTCGCCGGTGAGTTGGGCTGGCCGGACGTCGAGGAGGTCTTCGGTTCGGCCCCGCCGGGTAGCCGACCCGGCCGTGACGAGCCACCGACGCCGGGCTGGTTGGCCGTCGGGGACCTGCGGTTGGTGGCGTTCCCGGTGCCCACGTTGTGGAAGACGTTCGCATGGGTGACCAGCCCCCTGCTGCTGGCCCGGCAGGCCCGGCTGGCGAGGCTGGCGCAGGTGGCGGAGCCGACCCCGCCCATCCCCACGGTCAACGATGACGAGGTGATGCCGGCGGACGCCGGGTGGTACCGGGAAGTCGGAGACAAGGTGGCGGTCGGGGAATACGACCTCGCCTCGGTGGCGGTCGACGGCGAGCTCACGCGGTGGGCGCAGTGGCTGGCCGACCATGCCCTTCCGGAGGCGCCGGCCGAAGGGGAGGATCCTTTCGCGCATTTCCGGTCGAAGCTGAAGACCGATCTGCTGCTCGTCTCCGATGCGCAGATGACCGCGCTCACAGAGGAATACGCCGAGGTCGTCCCGCGGGTGCAGCTCAAGGAGGAGGAGAAGACCGTCCGGCGTGGCCCCTGGTACACCGAGTACCTGCCGGCCGAGACGTTGCTGTGCTCGCTGCTGCGGGCATGTACTCCGGCAGGGGATGTCGACGATGTCGGCGGGCGGCTTGACGGTGAGATTCTGGTGGCCGGCGGTGACGAAACCCTCGGCAAGGGTCTGATGTGGCTGCGCTGGCTCGGCGGGGTGCAGCGGTGAGCCGACGTGACCAGGGCCTGGCCAGGGACACCTGGCTGCTGGTCGAGCAGGTGTGCGCCGAGGCGGACGCCCCGGAACGGCGGGAGTTCCGCACCCGTGCCATGAGGCTGGGTCCGATGCTACGGACCAGTGGTCTCGCCGCCACCGCCGCGTTCCTGGCCGCGAAGGCGAGCGGCACCGGCTCGCTGCCGGCTGCCTACCGCCGGATGGCCGAGGCTCTTGCCCGCTACGTCCTGGCCAGCGTCGGACAGCAACCTATGGACCGCAACGGTTTCGTCCTGTGGCTGGGCCGGGCCGACCCTGCGACCTACCGGCAGGCCGGTGCCGCCGCCCGGGAGTTCGGGCTGTGGGTCCGCCGCGCCGCCGAGGCCCTGATTCCCGATGCGGCGCCTGCCCGGGGTGACCAGTGACGACCGTCGCCGGCCCGATCGGTCGCCTGGCCACGTTCACCGAGCTGGGGGCCGGGGCGGAGACGGTCTCCCGGCTGGAGGCCGTGTCGGGTGGACGGCCGGCCGCATCCGAAGCCAATGCCACGCTGCTGCTGCGTCGTGTCGCCTGCATTGACACGGCGGCGAAGGAGACGCGGGCTGCTGCCCTGCGTGACCGGGCGTCGGCGTCGATGTTCCCGCGCCAGCTGTTGAACGCCGCCCGAAAGCGGCGTGCCGCAGCTGTCGCACGGCTGCGGGATCGGGGTCGGACCTGCCGAGAGTTTCGCGTCCGGCCGATGTGGCGGATGGTCATCGGGCTCGGTGAGGAGAACCCGGCCGAGTTCGGCATGCGTCTGCACCCCACCTACGGCACTCCGATCATTCCCGGCACTGCCCTGAAAGGGGTCACCCGCGCGCATGCCCGGGAGGCGGCCTCAGCCGACGATGTCGCGGGTGTGTTCGGCCATCCTTCGGGGGAGGGTGGTGACGACGCAGCCGTCGGTTCGATCATGTTCCTCGATGCGCTGCCCGACCCGCCGGGCGGGTCCACCCGCCGGGTCGTGACCGATCTCGTCAACCCGCATGTCGGCGGGTACTACCAGTCCCGCGGCGCGACACCGCCGGCCGAGTATCTCCAGCCGGTTCCGTCGGCGTTCCTGGCCGTGTCGTCGACGGTGTGGTTCCGCGTCCATGTCGTCGGCCGTCCCGGAGCGGACATCGAACTGATGATGATCGAGGAGTGGCTGCCCGCGGCCCTGGACGAGCTGGGTGTCGGAGCCAAGACCGCGGCCGGCTACGGCTACCTCGAGGTCGAGCCGGTGGAGGACGCGGCCGATGTCGGGGACGGCACCGGCCGGTCCGGTGGGGATGGTGGGCGCCGGTGAGCACCGTCCACGTCCTGCCGTGTGGCACGTCGATCCTACGCAACCTGGAGAAAGGGTTCGGGAACAACCTGCCCTACAGCCGACTGCGGCATCTTCTGGGGTGGGCGCGTGACGAGCTGCGTCTCGACGCGCCCGTAAGCGCATGGTCGGGGTCGTTCACCCGCGACGTCGTGCCGCTGCTCGGGTCGGCGACAGCCTGGTCGCAGCCGGTCGCGCTCAGCGCCGAGATCGGCAGCCTGCTGCGGCACACCCCGGCTGTGAAATCCGAGGATCTGGTTGTCCTGCTCGCCTCCGACACGCCGAACGGGATGCTGGCCGCCCTTCTCAACGCCGGCCGGCTCAACCGCCCGATCCATGTGCACATGCGGCCCGTGCTGGACCTGCAGGACAGCGGGGAGCCGCTCACCGATCACGGTTCCGGGGAGCCGGTGCACATCATCCGTATCCCCGGCCTGCGGCCGGTGAACACGGCGACGTTCAACGACGCCCTGCACGAGATCGCTAATGCGATGCTGTGGGCGGGCTGGCTGCGCCGCCGTCCCCATGGCCCTTTCGCGGAAAGCGATCTTGTCGTGCACCTTGCCGGCGGCTATAAGGCGACGTTGCCCTATCTACTGGTACTGGCCGAGTACCTCAAGGGTGCCCGCTCGCCGGTGCGGGCCGTCTGCCTCCATGAAGCCGACCCGGACGAGCCGGACATCCCGGAGCCGGTAGAAATTCGACTACGCCGCGTGAACTGGCAAGGCGATCTTTCTCTGCTGGAAAAGGTGCACGCCAGCGCCGACCACCCTGGTGACGATCGGCTGAAGGACTTCGCCTATACCAGGAGCGACGGACGCTACGTGTTGAACGACCTCGGCACACAGTTGCGACTTTTCTTGCGATGCCTGGCATGACGGACCTGGTCACCGCCCTCGGCGAGGATCTGCCGCCTGACCTGGTCGACAGCGCGGCCGACTGGGACCTGAAGGTGACCGGTGACGACGCCGTGCTGGAGTGCGGGGCGGGTGCCTTCCCTCTCCGGTTCCCGGGACTGCTCGACGACTGGCCGGCCGCAGCCGCTGACAGCGCCTACCACATCAGCAATTTTGCCGCTCTGTTGCGTGGCCATCACCCGTCGACAGTGGTCGACAACTTTCCGGCCTTTGTCCCGTTCCTCGCCCACGGTGGGCAGGCCGGCATGATCCCGCCGAACACTGCGTGGATAGTCGCCGTGCGCGTCACCGAGGCCTGCCGCGAGCTGATGGTGCAGGCGGTCCGTGATGGGGACATGATCGCCTCTCGGTTGCTTCCCCTTGTCCATCGGGCACGGTTCCTGCTGTTGAGCGCACCGACCCGGTACGGGGCAGATGTGTCCTATCCGACCGAGACCGTCTTCAACAACTCTCATGTCTATGCGGCACGGTTCGACCAGGCTCGCTTGGAGTGGGCTCTCGACCTGCTGAACTATGAAGACCATCCGCTGCTGCGCCGCTGGTCGTCGCACCGGATCGACACCGAGTTGCGCCGGCTCGTTTTCGTCCACGACAGCTCCGGCGGCGCCTCCGCCCGTGCGCCGCTGTGCCCGGGCGGCACCGCACCGCCAACCGGCGGTGATCCCTCCAACGACGGCCACGACGAGTTGGCGACGTGGATCGCCCGCGAAGGCTTCCTGCCACGGTTCATGCTGGATGAGTCCTGGTCGGCCACCCGTCAGGTCGTCGGCGCTCGGCGGTGGCTGGCGCTGCCGATCGGATTGCTCACCCTTCCCGTTGTGGGTTTGGTCGTCGGCCTGGCTGGCGGCCGGCACGTCGACGGGCTCTGGATCCTGCGCGGGATGGCGATCAGCGCAGCCGTGGCCCTCGCTGTCATCGCCGGGTTCGCTGTGTGGCGGCGGGAGACCGCGCAGCTGTGGTGCATGCGCCTGCCCGCAGGCGCCACCATCGGCATGATCGCCCTTGTCGCGCTGCCCGAGGACTGGGCTCAGATGGACTGGTCCACACGCGCGTGGGCCGTACCTGCCTTGATCCTTGCCGCCCACGGGTACCTCGTGCTGGAGGCCGTCGGGCACGGGGCATCCCGAGGGCAAGCGTTGACACGCGCGTTCCGCGTCGTTGTTCTCGGCTTCGCCCATGCCGTCGGCGTGGTCGCCCTGGCGTTCGCCACGGTTGTGCCGTCCCTCGTGCCGAAGCTCGGAGGCCCCCTGGCGTCCATGAGCGGCCCGGCCATGGCCGCGGCCGTCTTGTTCGCGGCCTGTGTCGGGCTCGCCGCCGGCGTCTATGCGCAGGTGCTGTGGGACGACCGGCCGGTCACCTATCCCCTGACCCACCTTCCGTTCCGAGGCCGGGAGCGTGCATGACCCACTCGAGCTGGATCCCCGTGGAGTTCACCGTCGTCATACCGATGTTCCTCGACGGCGCTGGCGGACGGCCGGAGTTCCGGCTACCCGCGCTGCGGGGAGCAGCCCGCTTCTGGTTCCGCACGCTGGCCGCGCCGGTGTTCGGCGACGACTTCGCAGCGGTCGCACGCGCGGAAGCGGAGATCTTCGGCGCTGCTGCGGCCGAGGCGGACGACGGTGGAGGTTACCGCGGACCGTCCAGAATCGCTCTCCGTCCCCGCGAGCTTCCCAAGCCCACGACTTCGGCGCGCAACGCATCCGAGCTGAAACCGGGGTGGCTGCACCTGCGGGAGGACAAACCCCGCCCAGGTATCGCCTACCTGCTCGGACCGGGGTTGTACAAGTATCCGCGCGCGCTGGCCCGAACCGGCTATTTCAGTCCGGGTGAGCAGGGTACGACCGCAGCCTCGGGCCTGTTCGAGGTGCGTGCCGACTCCACCTACGCCGCTGAGGTGTTCGGGATCTGCCTGTGGGCGCTGGCCGCTTTCGGCGGGCTCGGCGCCCGCACCCGCCGCGGGTTCGGCGGGATCACCTTCACCGGGCTCGACCGGCTCAGCGCCTCGGTGGGCGGGGACGAACCCCCACACCGTGGTCACCCGGCGATCCGCCGTCTTCACCAGCTCGTTGCCGGTCGGCACACCCGTCCGATGCCGGCCGTTGACGCGCCGCCTCCCCGGACGTACCCGGAGGCACCTTCCTGGTCGCGCTGGACGATCCGTACCGCAACGCGTCAGGATTCCTGGACCCAGATTCTCAACGACGTCGGGATGAAGCTGCGTGAGTTCCGCGCCTGTGTCGACCGGACCAAGGCACCGTACAACATGACCGGCATCCCTCCGCACCGCCGGTGGGTGACACGGGAGTACGTCGAGGTCGTCAACCCCCATCTTGGCCTGGCCCCACCGGCCCCGTCCGACTTCGCCATCGCAGGCTTCGGTCTACCTATCGTCTTCGCTCACGGCAAGGTTGTTGATCTGGTCGACGGTGATGATGGTGATGATAAGACCCTGCGCCGGGCATCACCGCTGTGGATCCGCGTTCTGCCCGGCACCGGCCGGACGAACACCCTGCTCTGCCACATCTTCGAGTCGAAGATCCTTCCATTGGAAGGTCAGATCGTGCTCAAACGCGGCCAGACTGTCATCCCGCCCGCGCTCCATATTGACGAGACCATCGCCTACAAGACCCTCACCGCATTCCTGGACGGGCTCATCCCCCTGTCTGCTGCGTCTACCTGAGTCCGTACAGCCGTCTCACGGCAACCGTGAAACTTTCACGTTTCCGCTGTCGTCGTCCGCGCCAGACCGTGCCGTTCGCGCTGGAACTGGCTGCGAGGCCGCTCACCTGGTTGGGTGCAGCACCCAACGGAGCAAGCGCCGCGCGAGCGCAGATCCATCACCTGGTCGGTGACCGCGGTGTGCGGCCCAGCCCGGCTACCCACAGGCCGCACGCCGTACCGGGGGAGAGCAGGTCCGCACCGCGTCGACGTCCGCTCGGCCGGGGCGGCGTAGCGGCAACGAGGCTACCCCTCCCGGTATGCCCTGATTTGTACAGGGATCCTCGGCGAGGCCGTTTTCGATCTCTGTCCATCTCGGTCACATCTCCGCAGCTCACACGCCATATCGATCAACAAAGGGGGTGTTCGCGTGGTATCCGGGACGGATACGGACGCAGGTCTGTCTGCGATACCCTCGTCGTCACAGCTCAGCAAGGGTCCCGAAGGGGCTGCCCTCGCTAACTCCATCCTGATCATGAGGCCAGGGAAATTGGGGTGGATTCGAGTGGGTGGAATCGCCTTGCTTACCAGGATCTGACGCCGGTCTTACCGGGGAATGCGCTGAGCGGGCAGCGAGGGTCGGGCGCTTTTGCGAGGTGTGTCCGGCGTGACCATCGGGACGTCGAGGAGTTCGGCCAGCGTGACATGGGACGCGTCGTAGCCGGTGAGGGTGTCGTCGTGCGGCTCCCAGGCGCGTCCGGTCAACGGTGCGTACGGCCACCGCTGGATGGGAGGGTTCAGCAATCTATGGGGAGGTCCGGCAGGTCGGCATGGGCCGCGGTTGCCCGGGCCGGCGCGCCGGACAGGCCCTGGTGGCGGAGGACGTCGGCCGCCTCGGCGAGCGCCCAGGCGCGGCGTGGCAGGCGATGCCCCTGCGACCGCGCTCGCGGCCTGCGTCGACACCTGCGTTCCAGCGGCATTTCTCGCGGACGTGGGTACGAAGGTGACCGGTCGGTGTGACGCCGGGCATGATGGAGGACGATCGGACTCGCCGGGTGACGGAGAAATCGGGTGCCGCCGGAACAGG
>NZ_CAAAFO010000026.1:11502-13854 GCF_900634715.1 Candidatus Protofrankia californiensis
CGCGGCCGGGAAGGCGTCAGGATCCGTTGGGTACGGGACGTCCGGGCTGCTCGCCGCCGCGGGCCTCGCCGTAGGAACGCTTGGGCACCATCACCTTGCGGCGGTAGATGCAGACAAGGGTGCCGTCCTGGTTGTAGCCGCGGGTCTCGACCTGCACGATGCCCCGGTCGTCCTTGCTCTTCGACTCGACCTTGTCGAGCACCTCGGACTCGCCGTAGATGGTGTCGCCGTGGAAGACCGGCTTGACGTGCTTGAGGGACTCGACCTCAAGGTTGGCGATGGCCTTGCCGGAAACGTCCGCCACGGACATGCCGAGCAGCAGCGAGTACACGTAGTTACCGACGACCACGTTTCGCTTGAACTGGGTGGTCTGCTCGGCGTAGTTCGCATCCAGGTGCAGCGGGTGGTGGTTCATGGTCAGCAGGCAGAACAGGTGATCGTCGTATTCGGTGACCGTTTTGCCCGGCCAGTGCTTGTAGACCGCGCCGACCTCGAACTCCTCGTAGTAACGACCGAACTGCATGATGTGCTTCTCCTTGCTGTCCCTGCCGCGACATGGACCTGGCGTCGTGAACCCCGATCTCGATCCTTCCAGGTCGGCCGGGTGCCTGCCCGGTTTGCGACCGGTAGACGGTCGCTATGCAACGGCAACGGGACATCACACAATGACGCGGCAGTGACGTGACGGTGAGCGTAGGGCGTCCACCCGGTGTCCTACTGGCCATGACGTCGTCACCCGGCGTTCTCCGGCTCGTCTCAGCGTGGCCATGCCTGCCGGCGTCCGTCAGGATGGGGGCGACGACGGGGATGACGACGGGGCGGGGATGACGGCGGTCGGAGTTCACCTCGCAAACGACCGTCCCGGGCACGAGACCGGGACGTAAGGAGTTGGCGATGCTGCTTGGCGTACATGTGGTCCGGTTCACCTGGCCGGGCGGAGCGGAGGCAATCGGGCCGGTCCTGGGGCGCGCCGCCCGGATCGCCGACGAGGCGGGCGTGGCCCGTCTCAGCGTGATGGACCACTACTTCCAGATGGAGGCGATGTTCCCGGCCGACGAACCGATGCTGGAGGGCTACACCACGCTGGGGTTCCTCGCCGCCCACACGTCCAGGCTGCGGCTCGGTCTGCTCGTCACCGGCGTGACCTACCGTCATCCCGGGCTGCTCGCGAAGATCGTCGCTACCCTGGACGTGCTGTCGGGCGGACGCGCGGAGCTGGGGATAGGCGCTGCCTGGTACGACCGTGAGCACCGCGGCTTGGATGTGCCGTTCCCGCCGGTCGCCGAGCGGTTCGAGCGGCTGGAGGAGGCGCTGCGGATCTGCCGGCAGATGTGGAGCGAGGACAACGGACCCTTTGCCGGCCGGCACTACCAGCTCGCCGAGACGCTGTGCGTGCCGGCGCCGATCAGCCGGCCCCGCATACCGATCCTGATCGGGGGTAGCGGGGAGAAGAAGACACTGCGCCTGGTAGCGACCTACGGCGACGCTTGCAACCTGTTCGCCCCCTCGGTCGACGTCGTGGCGCACAAGCTCGACGTGCTCAAGGCGCACTGCGACGCGGTCGGCCGAGACTACGCGGAGATCACCAAGACGATCATCTACAACGGCGACGCGCTGGCCCGCGAGGGTACCGGCGCCTTCCTTGCCGAGGCCGAGCAGTACGCGCGGATCGGCGTCGACACCGTGATCGTCGTCCCGCCTGGCGGTGAGGCGGCGGACGCCTGGGTCGAACGGACCTGTGTCCCGGTCGTCAAGGACCTCGCCGACATCGCCGTCGCCGGCTGAGCCGATCCGATCCGGGTCGATCCGGGCCGATCTGATCGGCTCCGGTCCCGGTCCCCGAGGGGCTTCGGCGTGGGCGACGGTGTTCCCCGGACGATGTTCCGCGGAACACTGTGTTCCGCGGGACGCTGTTCTTCCGGATGCCGTTGTGTGGCCGGTGTCCCTACCGGTCGCCGGCGTCCAGACGCAGCCCGGCGCGCCGGGGATCACGCAGATCGGTGCCGGCGGCCAGCCAGCGCCGCTGCAGTTCGGCTGCCCCGTGGACCCGCTTGAACGCGGATTCGTTGGGTGTCATCGGCAGGACCGGCAGGAAACGCACCGGCGCGGGCGCCGGCCCGGGAGTCCGCGCCGGTTGCCGGCTCACGGGCTCGCCAGCCAGTGCCGGATCCGCCAGGGACGGATCTGGCAGGGACGGATCTGGCAGCGGCAGGTCAGGGATGAGCCCGCCGGGTTCGGCGACGAGGACAGCGGTGAACCCGGCGCCGTCCCACAGCGGTTCACCCAGGTCGAGGCCGGCTCCGGCAACCACCGGGACGCCTTCGACAACCGGGATCGCGGCCAGCAGGGCGA
>NZ_CAAAFO010000026.1:14501-17291 GCF_900634715.1 Candidatus Protofrankia californiensis
CCCGCCGGGTCGAGCACGGGGGATGCCGGATCGCTCATCGGGGCCCTGGACATCCCGAGGGTCGCATAGCGGACGATCCCCTCCGCCGTGTGACCGAAACGCAGCACCTCGATCGGCTCGGAACCGAGAAACGTGATCTCCGCGCGGCCCGTGTCGGGGCCGAACTCCCGTATCAGGTGCGCTTCCACCCGCTTCAGCACCCCTGGACCGTCCACAGCGCCGACTCTAAAGCCAGATAATGACCCGGGGAGTTGGGCCTCCGGAGGCGTATCAGGCGGAACTGTGGATCGGGGCCGGGTCGTTACCCCGTCGGGCGCGTCTGTCGTTATGCGGAAACGGGCGGTCGCCGGGTGCCGGTCGTCGGGCGGGGAACGGTATCCGTCACGATGGCCTCGCGGGAGTCACGCCCGCGGACGTCGAACGACATGCCGATGAGCAACATGCCAGTAGGCAACAGGGCAGATGCGGAGGCCACCATGGCGCAGGTGCTGAGCAAGGGCGCGAACGCACCGTTGTCCACTACCGATGTACGGGTGGAGATCAGTTCGTCCACTCCGCTGGACATTGCCGCGCTGCTGGTGACCGCGAACGGCAAGGTCCGCTCCGATGACGACTTCGTGTTCTTCAATCAGCCCACCGGGCCGGGGGTGCGCCTTCTGCCACCGTCAGCGCTCGAGTTCACCTTGACGCAGGTACCAGCCGACATCGACAAGGTGGTCATCACCGGCAGCCTGGACGGATCCGGCCCGCAGACCTTCGCAGCCGTGAACGGGTTGCAGGTTGTGGTCCGGGGCACCCGGGGTGGGGAGCTCGCCCGCTTCGACCCGGTCGGGCTGACCGTCGAAACCGCGCTGGTACTCGTGGAGCTCTACCGGCGCCAGGGGGCGTGGAAGGTGCGCGCCGTGGGGCAGGGATACGCCTCTGGCCTTGCCGGTATCGCCACCGACTTCGGGATCACAGTGGACGACCCCGGTGGTCAGGTCGACCCCCCTACCCAGATAGTTTCCCCGCCGGCGGGGCAGCAGTGGGGAACGCCTTCGGGGCAGCCCCAGTGGGGGAGGCCCTCGGGGGGAGGGTCCCAGCGGGGTGCGCCGCCGGCCGGATCGGGAGGTCAGCCCCAGTGGGGGACGCCGTCGGGGCAGCCCGCACAACCCGCCGGGGCGGGCGGAGGTTGGGGCGCACCCCCACCACCACCGGCTCAGCCACCCCAGCCGACCCAGCCGTGGGGGCAGCCTGCACCGGCGCAGCCCGGCGGGCAGCAACAGTACTGGGGTACGCCGCAGGGCCAGCAGCAGGCTCCGCCGCCCCCGCAGAGCGGTTGGGGAGCCGGCCAGCCTCCGGCCCCGCAGGGTTGGGGTGCTCCGCCGCCCCCACCGGTTACCGGCGGGGGCGGCGCGCCCGTGAACCTGGACAAGGGCCGGGTTTCCCTGCGCAAGGGCCAGAGCGTCTCGCTGGTCAAGAGCGGTGCTCCGCCCCTGACCCGGGTGCGGATGGGCCTCGGCTGGGATCCGGCATACAGCGGGCGCCAGATCGACCTGGACGCCTCCTGCATCCTGTTCGACAACCGGGGTAAGGACGTGGACAAGGTGTGGTTCATGTCCAAGAAGGGCGCCCGCGGCGCGGTTCGCCATTCCGGCGACAACCTCACCGGTGCCGGTGAGGGCGACGACGAGACCATCTTCGTCGATCTTTCCGCGCTCCCGCCGAACGTCGAAACCCTGGTCTTCACGGTGAACAGCTTCCAGGGTCAGCAGTTCACCGAGGTCCGCAACGCCTTCTGCCGGTTGATCGACGACTTCACCGGCGCCGAACTCGTCCGGTTCGACCTGTCCGAATCGAAGCCGCAGACCGGGCTCGTCATGTGCAAGGTGGCTCGTCAGCACGGCGGTCCGAACTGGACGATGACCGCCATCGGTGAGTTTCACGACGGCAAAACCGTACGCGCGATGGTCGGCCCGTCCAAGCAGTACCTGTAGGCCGGCGGCCCGGTGGTCCGGGCTGGATGTCGGGTGACGACCAGAACCGCTCCCGGTCATCACCCGACATCCGCCGGCATTTGGCCGTCTGCCGGTGTTGAAGTCATCCGCCGGTGTTGACGTGCGGCTTACGACAGTTTGTAGTCCCGTAGCAGCGCACGGCTGATAATGCGCTTCTGCACCTCGGACGTGCCCTCGCCGATGAGCATGAACGGCGCCTCGCGGAAAAGCCGCTCGATCTCGTATTCCTTCGAGTAGCCGTATCCACCGTGGATGCGGAAAGAATCGGTCGTCACCTCGTAGCAGTACTCGCTGGCAAGATACTTGGCCATTCCGGCCTCGACGTCGTTGCGCTGGCCGCTGTCCTTCTTGCGGGCCGCGTTCACCATCATCAGGTGGCCGGCCTCGACCTTGGTCGCCATCTCCGCCAGCTTGAAGGCGATTGCCTGGTGGTCGACGATCTGCTTACCGAAGGTCCGGCGCTGTTGGGCGTAGGCGATGGCCAGCTCGAATGCCCGGATCATGATGCCGCAGGCGCGGGCCGCGACATTGACCCGGCCGACCTCCACACCGTCCATCATCTGGTAGAAGCCCTTACCGCGGCCGTCCGTGCCGCCGAGGATCGACGATGCCGGTACCCGGTGGTTGTCGAGCACCATCTCGGTGGTCTCGACCCCCTTGTAGCCGAGTTTGTCGATCTTCCCGGGGATTGTGATGCCGCCGTGGGTGCCGAACCCGGGTTCTTTTTCCAGCAGGAACGTCGTCATGTTCCGGTAGACGGAGTCGGCCCCCTCGTCGGTCTTCACGAGAGTCG
>NZ_CAAAFO010000026.1:17316-18788 GCF_900634715.1 Candidatus Protofrankia californiensis
CGACGAGGCCGGCACGGGCACCGTTCGTCAGCCACATCTTCTGGCCGTTGACGAGGTAGTCGTCACCGTCGGGAGTGGCCCGGGTGGTGATCGCGGACACGTCCGAACCGCAGCCGGGCTCGCTCATCGAGAAAGCACCGCGGACCTCCCCGGTCGCCATTTTCGGCAGGAGTCGCTGCTTCTGTTCCGGCGTGCCGTGCTGAATGATGAGGTAGGCGACTATGAAATGTGTGTTGATTACACCCGACACGCTCATCCAGCCACGGGCGATCTCCTCGACGACCAGGGCGTAGGTGAGCAGTGATTCACCGAGCCCGCCGTACTCCTCGGGAATGGTGATCCCGAACAGCCCCATCTCCTTCATGGCCTCGACGATCGCCTCGGGGAACTCGTCCTTGTGTTCGAGTTCCGTGGCGTACGGCAGAATCTCCTTGTCGACGAATATACGCACAGCCGACAAAATGTCGGCCTGGACGTCGGTCAGACCGTCGGTCTGCGCGATCCTGCCCATCGTGTCCGCTTCCCCTCTCGCCGTATCGTGGCCGACCCATACCACTTCCGTACCAACCGTCGGGAATCACATGCGGGCCGTCACATACTTATGAGGAGTATCACGGCATTCGGGGACGGGCGCCAGCGACGATAACGATCATTCCCTGTCTGTCACCACCCGCACCGTCGCCACCCGCACCGTCACTTCGCGACGGCGCGGGTCCCCGGTCGTGACGGCGCAGGAGCCCGCCGTCCTCCGCCCCGCGGAACGCCATCTGGATCATTACCCGTATCGGCAATCACTGCCCGTATCAGACGATATCGGCTGGATAGCGCCTAAAATAGCCCCGAGGGGGCTCGATGCGGTGGGTGTTGGCATACCCGTTGTGCCTCCGGAGGTGCGGTGCTCTCGGTTCTTCGCAAGGTCCACCAAGGGCCGGTTACCAAGGTCCACCAGAGGCCGGTTACCTGGCGGCACCTGGCTGCGGCCACCACGATGATCGTGGCCGCAGCCCTCGTCCTGGCAGCCGGCTGCCGGCCCGGGGACGTGGGGACGCTGCGGGCACCGGCGTCCCCAGGTGCCACGGTCACCGCCACGCCGGGGCCGCTTTCGGCTGCGGTTGTCACCCCGCCCGGGACGCTCCCGGGCCCGGGAGCGGCTGGAAACCCGCTGGCCGGCGTCCGCTTCTACGATGATCCCGACACGTTGGCGGACGCGGCCGCGGCCCGGCTGCGCAGCCGCAGTCCCGCGAACGCGAGCCTGCTCGACAAGATCGCGGGTACCCCGCAGGCGATGTGGCTCGGTGACTGGTTCCCGACCACGCAGGTCCGCGCCATGGTCGCCGCGCGGGTCAGCAGCGCGCGGGCCGCCCACGCGATCGCGATATTCGCCGTCTACCACATACCGGCCCGCGACTGCGGCGGCTACTCCGCCGGCGGGGCGAACTCGCCGGCCGAATACCGTGCGTGGATCTCGGAGG
>NZ_CAAAFO010000026.1:19090-22256 GCF_900634715.1 Candidatus Protofrankia californiensis
CCCTGCCGCCGTGGTACTCGAGCCGGACGCGATCGCCGGTGCGGACTGCCTGTCAGCCGCTGACCGGCAGACGCGCTACACGCTGATCCGTGAGGCGGGCATGCTGCTGACCCAGCACGGAGCCACCGTCTACCTCGACGCGGGGCAGCCGGACTGGCGCCCTGCCACCGAGATGGCCGGACGCCTGCGGCTTGCCGGTGTCGCCGCCGTGCGCGGCTTCGCCCTGAACACGGCGAACTTCGTCGGCACCACCGACCTGCTGGCCTACGGTGACCAGATCGTCGCCGAGCTCGGCGGCAGTGGCCACTTCGTCGTCGACACCAGCCGCAACGGGCGCGGCCCGGCTCCGGACAGGCAGTGGTGCAATCCGGCGGGGCGAGCGCTGGGAACCCGTCCGACCACGGCAACCGGTGACGAGCGCGCGGACGCGTTCCTGTGGGTGAAGGGCCCCGGGGAGTCCGACGGCACGTGTAACGGGGGCCCGCCGGCCGGTGAGTTCTGGACGGACTACGCCCTCGGACTGGCCAAGCGGGCGCCCTATTAGCAGCCCCAGCCCCAGCCCCGTCACCTCGTCGCCGTGAGCCTCAGGAGGCTTGTGAGGCTCGTTCCGGCTGGTGCCCCGTGGCGGGGCGCCGCAGATCTCGGCAGCTGGTCCGAGCAGTAAGATCGACAGTGGATCGGGCGGTGGAGGTAGCCTCGCGCGGTGAGGCCGAACTGTGAACCACACCGTGGTGTTCGGCCATGACAGCGGCACCGGCCCGGCTGTTCTGCCGGAGACTGGCGGGCCTGCTCGTCCTCGATCCCAACGGTGACGTGGTCGGACGGCTGCGGGACGTGGTGGTGATGTTGCGGCTGGGTAGCCAACCGCCGCGCGTCCTCGGGCTTGCGGTCGAGGTGCAACGTCATCCCATCTTCGTTCCGATCAGCAGGGTGACCGGGGTGGAGTCGGGTGCCGTGGTGCTGTCCTCGGCCAGGTTGAGCTGGCGCCGGTTCGCCCAGCGTCCCGGCGAGACCCTTGTGCTCGGTGAGCTCCTGGACCGGCAGGTGACGCTGGTCGCGACCGGTACCCGCGTCGTCGTGGTGGACGCCGCGATCGAACAGATCCGCGGCGGCGACTGGGTTCTCGACCAGGTCGCGGTACGGACCGGCCGGCGGCGCCGCGGCGAGGTCCGCATGGTTTCCTGGGCCGAAGTCACCGGATTCTCCCTGCCGGAGGAGGACCAGGGCGCGGCCAACATGCTCGCGGTGTTCGAGAAGCTGCGGCCCGCGGACCTCGCCTCGCTCCTGCGGGATCTGTCCGACAAACGCCGCGTCGAAGTGGCCGCGGCCCTCGACGACGAGCGGCTCGCCGACGTCCTGGAAGAACTGCCCGAGGACGAGCAGGTCGAACTGCTCGGCGGGCTCGCCGACGAGCGGGCCGCCGACGTCCTGGAGGCGATGGGCCCCGATGACGCTGCCGACCTGCTGGGGGACCTCCCCGCCGGGGAGGCCGAGCGGTTGCTGTTGTTGATGGAACCGCGGGAGGCTGAGCCAGTCCGGCGCCTGCTCGTCTACCCCGACAGGACCGCCGGCGGCATGATGACCAGCGAACCGGTGATCGTCGGCCCGAACGCGAGCGTGGCCGAGGCGATCGCGCGGGTGCGGGCGCCGGAGCTTTCCCCGGCCCTGGCCGCGCAGGTGTACGTGGTGCGTCCTCCGTTCGAGACACCCACCGGGCGCTACCTCGGGCTTGCCCATTTCCAGCGTCTGCTGCGGGAACCGCCCGGGACGCTCGTCAGCGGCATCGTCGACGTCGACATCACCCCACTGCGGCCGGAGGCGTCGCTGCAGGAGGTGACCCGTCACCTCGCGTCGTACAACCTGGTTGCCGCCCCGGTGCTGGACGACAGCGCCCGGCTGGTGGGGGTGGTCACCGTCGACGACGTGCTGGACCACCTGTTGCCGGCCGGCTGGCGGGAACGCGACCTCGACTCGGACGCCTCGGGTGCGCACCCCCCGAGCGTGGGCACCTGATGAAGATCCGCCGTCGTACGGGCAGGCTCGATCAGCCTCGCCCGTCCCGCCGGTCGGCGCTGACCCGCCGTCCCTACGAACCGGACGCCTTCGGCCGGGCCGCCGAGCGGATCGCCCGGTTCATCGGGACCGCGCGCTTTCTCGTGGTCCAGAGCATAGTGGTGGTGCTGTGGATCGGCTACAACATCATCGCACCCCGTGACCTGCGGTTCGACAACTATCCGTTCATCTTTCTGACGCTGGCGCTGTCCCTGCAGGCGGCGTATGCCGCACCGCTGATCCTGCTGGCGCAGAACCGGCAGGACGACCGGGACCGGGCCAACCTCGCGCAGGACCGGGAGCGCACCGGACGCCAGCTCGACGACACCGAATACCTCGCCCGCGAGATAGCGGCAATCCGTATCAGGGTCGGGGAACTGGCGACCCGCGACTACCTGCGTTCCGAGCTGCGTGCGGAGCTTCGGGCGCTGCTGGCCGAGTCCGCGGGGACAGACGCGGGAACAGGTGAGGACGCAGCCGCTGGGCGCCGTCGCAGCCCTGGATCGTGGGAGCGGCGATCCGAACGCCGCAACTCCACCGACCGGAGGATCTGACCGGCGCCGCCGATCGGCGGGCCTGACCGGGGGTCTGACCGGCATTCTCGACCGGAGGGTCTATGTAAGAGATCCACGACATAGCGTGAGAATGGACAGGGCGATTTCAACCCCGCACGGCCCGAGTTCCCGCGACCAGGCTGTGATGATCTCGTTTTCCCGCTGGTGCTGGATGCGCGGACCGCCGTCCGAGGAACGCAGCGCCTGAATCTGACGGGATATCTCCAGGCGTGCGCCGACGAGCGCGCGAAGCTGGACGTCGATCTCGTCGATGGTCTGCCGGCCGTCCGCGATCGAGGAGATCGTCGGTGCCGGCGTGACAGAGGGGAGCGCGTGGCTTGTCATCTGGGCCCTTTTCGTTCGGGACCCGGTCATCCCAGAGCCTGGCAGGCCCGGGGAGAGTCCGGGCCTTGAGTCTCGGCGTGTCGCGTCAGATACGCGGCAGTGCAGGGACCGTGCCCGGCCCCTGGTAAAAATGATCCGGCGATCTGCTCGCGCGAAGCGCGCAGACAAGAGATCCACCGGGCATGGCCACCAGCATGCCAGTCGAGATTGCCATC
>NZ_CAAAFO010000026.1:22816-27379 GCF_900634715.1 Candidatus Protofrankia californiensis
TCACACGGATGAGACGTCACACGGATGTCACGCGGATGCCGCACGGATGTCGCCGACGAGGCAGGCGTCCGCGGGGAGAGCCGGTGACCCTGCGGCCACCGGGACAGCATCGGGACGGATGAGAGGATCGTTTCGTGGACCAGTTGCAGTTGGACGGCATGCCGCGGCGGCTGTTCGTGTGCACCCCGTCGAAACTGTCCGCATTCGCGGAATGTCCCCGCCGCTATCGGATGGCTTATCTCGACCGTCCGGCGCCCCCGAAGGGGCCGCCGTGGGCCCACAACTCCCTCGGTTCCAGCGTGCACAACGCCCTGCGGGCCTGGTGGGACGAACCGCTGGCCCGCCGCACGCCGACCCGCGCCGCCCACCTCGTCCGCCTGTTGTGGATCACGGATGGCTGGCGGGACGCGGAGCAGTCCGCGAGCTGGCGGGAGCGGGCCGCGGAGATGATCGGACGCTATGTGGCCACCCTTGACCCGTCCCGTGAGCCCAGGGCGGTGGAGCGTCAGGTTGCCGCGCGCACCGAACGGCTGGCCCTGTCCGGGCGGGTCGACCGGCTTGACGACCGTGACGGCGAACTCGTCGTCGTCGACTACAAGACGGGACGCCGTCCGCCCACCGATGACGACGCCCGCACCTCCCAGGCGCTGGCTCTCTACGCGCTGGCGGTGTCCCGTACGCTGCGCCGCCCTTGCTGGCGGGTTGAGCTGCACCATCTCCCCACCGGCACCGTGGCGGGCGCCGAACACGACGAGGCGTCGCTTCGCCGCCATCTTGGACGGGCCGAGGCGCTGGCCGACGATGCCGAACGGGCGGGCGAGGCACTGCGCAGCGGTACTGGACCCGACACGGCGTTCCCGCCGCAGCCGAGCCGACTGTGTTCCTGGTGTGACTACCGGCGGCACTGTCTCGAGGGCCGCGCCGCCGCGCCCGACCGCGAGCCCTGGGACGCTGTCGCCGACCGCGAGCCCGGCTGAGCCCAGCACCCTCCGGGGCCTCCGGCCACGAGAAGAATCATGGTCGGGTGGCCTTTGGCCGGTCGGGACCTGCCCGTTACCCGGCCTGCCGGCAGGCGCTGGGCCATGATGGCCTGGTGACAGAGCGAGTGAGTGCTGGTCAGTCGAATACCGCTTCCGCGGTTGCCGATTCCACGGTTGCGCTGTCGGATGCCCGTTTGGCGGATGCCCGTTTGGCGGATGCCCGTTTGGCGGATGCCCGTTTGGCGGATGCCCGTTTGGCGGACGCCGGGCTGGCGGGCGGCGGTTCGGTTCGGCCGGACGCCGGCATCCCGGCCCGGGTGTCGGCGAAGGCCGGGACATTCACCGAGTCGGTGATACGGGAGATGACCCGGCTCTGCCTGGCGCACGCCGGTATCAACCTCGCGCAGGGCTTCCCGGACTTCCCCTGCCCGGACGAGCTGAAGGAAGCGGCGAAGGCCGCCATCGACGCGGACGACAACCAGTACGCCATCACCTGGGGGGCGAGGGCCTTCCGGCACGCGATTGCGGCCAAGGTCGCCCGTACCTACCCGGGCTGGACGGTGGATCCGGAGATCGAGATCTGTG
Organism: Candidatus Protofrankia californiensis; assembly: GCF_900634715.1. Classification (GTDB taxonomy): domain Bacteria; phylum Actinomycetota; class Actinomycetes; order Frankiales; family Frankiaceae; genus Protofrankia; species Protofrankia californiensis. The sequence continues at coordinate 24,382 of NZ_CAAAFO010000026.1, forward strand.
TGACCTGCGGCTCCACCGAGGCGATGATGGCGACGATGCTCGCGTTGGTCGATCCCGGCGAGGAGGTGCTGCTCTTCGAGCCCTTCTACGAGAACTACGGCCCGGACGCGATCCTGTCCGGCGCGCGGCCCAGGTTCGTCCCGCTGCACGAACCCGACTGGAGCATTGACGAGGCGCAGCTGCGCGCCGCCTTTTCCGACCGGGTCCGTGCCGTCGTCGTCAACACACCGCACAATCCGACCGGCAAGGTGTTCACCCGTGCTGAGCTGGAGTTGATTGCCGAGCTCTGCCAGCGACACGACGCGCTCGTCATCACCGACGAAATCTACGAACACATCCAGTATCTCGGCCCGGGCGGCCATATCCCACCCGCTACCGTCCCGGGGCTCGCCGACCGCACGATCACCGTCAACGCCCTGTCGAAGACTTACGCGGTGACGGGTTGGCGGGTCGGCTGGACCATAGCCCCACCGGCCTACACCTCCGCCATCCGCAAGGTCCATGATTTCCTGACCGTCGGCGCGGCCGCACCGTTGCAGGCGGGAGGGGTCGCAGCCATGGCACTGCCGCCGAGCTACTACGACGGCATCGCCGCCGAGTACCGCGAGCGCCGTGACCTGTTGTGCGGTGCGCTCGCCGCGGCCGGTTTCCGGTTCCGGCCGCCGGACGGGGCGTACTACGTCATGTGCGATACGCGAGCACTCGATCCCGACGGTGACGACGTGGCTTTCGCTCGTCGGCTGCTGGAGACGGCCGGGGTGGCGGCGGTCCCCGGATCGTCGTTCTTCGCCAACCCCGCGGACGGACGTCACATCGTGCGTTTCGCCTTCCCGAAACGGCTCGACACCCTGCGGGCGGCGGCGCAGCGACTGTCCACCCTCGCCTGACGGTTTCCCGCAGGCCTGCGGACCTCCACGCGGATCAGCGCACTGTTATCAGGGAGGGAACAGGCAGCGGATAACCACCCGCGGCGGCCCGCGCGCGCCCCTGACGCACCTCGGCTCCGAGCCACCGCAGGTAGGCATCGACGTCGCTGCGGTGGTGCGGCCGGAGCCTGCGATTACGAAGATCATCTGCCAGTGATCGCAGCGGTCTCGGGGTGCTGGCCGCGGTCAGCATCGCCGATCGCAGTGGCAGCAGATAGCGACCACGCAGGTACTCTCCCAGCCAGCGGGCCTGCGCCTCGGCAAGCCGGACGGCGTCGGTGCTGCCGGCCGCGTCGCCGGTGCCGGTGCCGGTGCCGGTCGATCCCGACACCGGCAGGTCGCGGCCCGCCACAGTGCCGGTCAGGCAGTCACGCGTCCTTTTTCGATCAAGAAAGTGAGCGTGGAAACGGCTGCTGTCACGACCGTCTACTCCCTCACTTTCATGATTCGACGGTTTTCGATCACGGATTCTTGGGCGGCTTCGGAACGGATCTGTGCTACTTGACCGACGCTCCAGGCAGCCGCATCCGTACACCCCTTCCGCGTCCGGGTCGAAGACCCCGCCGAACAACGGCGGTGGGACGGCAGGCGACCTGGTCAGGCGGTGAGGAGCGACCTTCTCTGCGATGCTCCCGGTGATCCCTCCGGTGAGTACCACGACGTCCCACCGCGTTGCCGGCTGGTCACCGGCACGGATGTCGAACGGCCGACGACCATCGTCGACCGGGTGAACCTCATAGTTACCGTCGACATAGTTACCGGCGACATCGCGCGTTACGAACAGGTGCGCGTCCAGCCCGGAGTCGACAAGTACGCGAAGAGCCGTCTCGGCAGCCGGCCCCGCGCCGAACACCGCTACCCGGGGAAGTTGAGCCACGATCGGCAAGATTAAGCCACATGGCTTTCCGTAATGCATCCCTGCTGCGTCGCATGCCGTCGGGAGGGCTCCCGGCGCCGCTTGGCCCTACGGGTCGGGCCTACAGGTCGGGCCGTCAGGGCAGGCCGGCCGGGTAGGTCAGGCTTTGGGCCACCGTGTGTCACCGGCCGGCGCCACGGGTTTGGATCATGGTCCTGGTGTCACCGGCCCGGTGACGCCGGCCCAGCCACCGCTGCCAGGTGGATAGGGAGGCGGCAGGCCCGGTCCGGCGGTTGCTCTTTCTCCGTCCGCTGGCGTGGCGGTGTCATCGTCAGGCGCCGTGGACCGCCCTGAGGAATCATCCGGTCGCCGGGGCCGGTCCTGGCGAGGCGCGCCATGGCATCCCGCAGTTCGGGAGCCTGCCGGAGCCGGCGCGGCAGCACGAGCAGGGCGGTGCGTGTCGCCCTTGCGCCCAGACACGCGGCGGTGGCCAGTGCAGGTGCGTCGGACAGTCCGTAGAGCCGGCGTACCCAGCCGGGCAGCATCCCGACCGCGATCGCGCTCAGTGCGGACCACGCCGGGCGTGCGGGCGTGGTCCGCGACACCCACCAGGGCATGGGCGGCCGCAGGATGAATGCGATCATCTCTCGAGACTGCGACGTCACCCGCAGATGTGGCCGCATCCGGGCGAAGTAGCGAGCAACCGCGGCCCGACTTGCCGGGACGTCCCGGGCCGGGATACCGATCAGCTCGGCAGCGCGTACCTGCTCGGCGAAGTAGGTGTCGGCCTGCCTGCCGGTGAGGCGCAGCCCGCACCGGCAGGCCGTCGTGAGGAAGGACTCGACCTCGCTCACGTGCACCCACAGCAGCAGTTCGGGATCGGCGGCCTGATAGGGACGGCCGGTGACGGGTTCGATGCCATGGATGCGCGCGTGCGCGTGGCGTACCCGTTCGGCTGCGCGGCGCGCCTGGTCCGTCGTCCCATAGGTGATCGTCCCGACGTAGGCGGCAGTCCGCCGTAGGCGTCCCCACGGGTCGACCCGGTAGGTCGAGTGCTGGGCGACGCCGGCCATGGCCAGCGGGTGTACGGCCTGCAGGAGCAGTGCCCGGATCCCGGCAACGACCATGCTCGGATCGCCGTGCACCCGCCAGGTCATGCTGGACGGTCCGAACAGCCCGGCATCGGTGTCGTCGGTGTCTGCATCGGTATCGGTAT
>NZ_CAAAFO010000026.1:27541-36559 GCF_900634715.1 Candidatus Protofrankia californiensis
GCTGCGGGCCACGCTGGAACAGCGGTTCGCCAGCCGTGCCGGAATAGTGGAGGCTGCGGACGGTTTCGAGTGGTTCGAGCTGCTGCGACCGGTGGAGGGCACCGATACCTACCTCGTCTACACGCGCTGGCGTAGCGAGGAGGACTTCCAGAAATGGCAGGCGTCCACTGCCTTCCAGAGCGGTCACGCACAGGCGGCGGATGCCGCGGGCGGACAGGCGCCGGCTCACCCGACTGGTCATCCCGGACCCGGTGGTCATGGCGGGCCCGGCGGGCATGGAGGACCTGGTGGGCCGGCTGCGACCGGAGCTTCGCTGTGGTCGTTCGAGGTGGTCCAGTCGGCTGCGCCCAAAACTTCCTGACAGCATAGGTGGTTTCAGTCGTGATGATGACGGTTTCCACCTACAACTACGGAAACCGTAGGTGGAAAGCGTCACCATAGAGACGATTTCCACCTACGCCTCTTCGTGACCTTTTCACGACAAGGTGATCGGCGCCTCCGGGGCAGAGTGATCGGTGCTCCCGGGGCGGTCCCGGGACGGGGTGGAGCGGAGTCACCGGATCCGGTGACTGGCGTCCTCGACCTCGCCCACGAACTCCTCGACCACGTCCTCGAGGGCGACGACTCCGCGGGTCGTGCCGTTCGACCCGGGTACCCGGCCGAGATGGCAGCCGGTCCGTTGCATCAGTCGCAGGACTTCGTCCAGAGGCAGGTCGGCGCGGACCTCGACCATCGGCCGGAGCCGGCGCGGGGGCAGCGGTTCGTCCCGGGCATCGCCGTGGATGCCGATGACGTCTTTGGCGTGCACGAAGCCGACGATCACCGTGCCCGGTCCGGCCGAGGTACCGCCGTCGACCGGACCGGGGCGCGACTGCCTGCTCGGCCGGACGCCGCCCGGGACGGCAACGCCGGCATTACCGGCATCGCTGCTCGGGCCGGCATGGCCGGTGCCGTCGGCGGCCCGCACCGGGAAGCGGGAGAAGCCGGTCCTGGTGACCAGCTTCTCCAACTCGGACGCGGTCACCGACCACGGGACGGTCACGATCTCGGCGATCGGCATCATGACGGTGCCGGCGGTCCGCTCGGACAGTTCCAGCGCGCCGGTCAGCAGCTCGTGCTCGGTGTCCTCCAGCAACCCCTGCTGCCGCGATTCCGCGATCATCGCCGCGAGCTGGTCCGGGGTGTAGGCGGTGCTGAGTTCGTCCACCGGATGGACGCGGACGAGCTTGACGCACCAGTTGGCGAAGGCGTTGAGAAAGACGATCAGTGGGCGGGCAAGGCCGGCGAACCGGAGCAGAGGTGGGGCGAGCCAGAGGGCCGCTTTCTCGGGGCCGGCCAGCGCGATGTTCTTCGGCACCATCTCGCCGAGCACGATGTGCAGGCAGACGACGATCAGGAGCGCGACCGCGAACCCGATCGGGTGATAGAAGCTGTCGGGGACGCCGAGCCGGTCCAGACCCCCCTCGATCAGGTGGGCGATCGCGGGTTCGGCCACCGCGCCGAGCCCGAGCGAGCAGATCGTGATGCCGAGCTGGGATGCGGCGAGCATCAGCGACAGGTTTTCGATCGCGGTGAGGACGACGTGGGCTCGCTGGTCGCCGTCGGCTGCGTACGGTTCCATCTGGTCGCGACGGACTGAGATGACGGCGAACTCGGCACCGACGAAGAACGCGTTGCCGGCCAGCAGGAAGATCGCGCCGATGAGATACAGCAGGGTCATCGTCGTATCCGTCCGTCCGCGTCGTCCGCGTCCGCTGTGTTGTCACCGCCGGTCCGGCCCGAGCGGTTGGCCTGCCCCGACGGGTCGGTCCGGCCGGAGCGATGTGCCTGCTCGGATCGGTATGCCCCGCCCGATCGGCCGGCCTTGTCCGGCTTGTCGGCCGGGCTGCCGGCGCGCCGGGGCTGGTCCGCGTGGGTCGGCTGGCCGGTCAACCGGATGCGGTTGATGCGATGCTGGTCCATCTCCTCGACGGTGAGCAGATGACCGTCGACGTCGACCTGGTCACCCGGTTCAGGAATGCGCCCGAGCCGGTGCAGGACGACGCCGGCGACGGTCTCGTACGGGCCCTCCGGTAGCCGGACACCTGTCAGGTCGGCGACCTCGTCCGGGCGGAGCAGGCCGGACAGCGACCAGCTCCCGTCAGTCCCGGCGGTGGCGTCGGGTCTTTCCGGAGGGTCGTATTCGTCCAGGACGCGGCCGACGAGTTCCTCGACGAGGTCCTCCAGGGTGACCACACCGGCGGTGCCGCCGTATTCGTCGATGACGACGGCGATCTGAAGACTGTGTCCCCGCAGGGTGGCGAGCAGATCGTCGCAGCTCAGCGATGCCGGCACCACCACCGGAGCGACCATTAGCCGGCTGACCGGTGTTGTAGCGCGGTCGGCCGGAGGCACGCCGAAGGCGTCCTTGACGTGGACGACCCCGACGACGTCATCGACATCCCCGGGGACGACTGCGATGCCCCCCGGGCTGGGGAGATCGGCTGACGGTACGGACGCGTCCGGGCCGGCGGTGCCGTGACCGCCGGTACTGTGACCGCTGGTGCTGTGACTGTCGGCGCTGCGACCGCCGGTGTTGCGGCTGGTGCTGCCGTGGCTGCCGGTGGCGGCGTGAGCGACGTCTGCACTGGTACCGGGCTCGCCGTTGCCGGCAGACCGCAGAACCGGGAAGCGGGAGTGGCCTGATTCCTCGGTGACCCGTAGCAGCTCGGTGACGCTGTCATCGGCGTGGAGCGCGACCACCTGTACCCGTGGCGTCATGACGTCCTGCGCCGTGCGCTCGCGTAGCCGCAGGGACCTGCCCAGCAGACTCGCCGTGTTGCCGGGCAGTGTGCCGTGTTCGGCTGACGAGCGCACCAGCCAACCGAGTTCGGACGGCGATCTGGCCGATCGCAGCTCCGTCTGCGGCTCGATCCCCATCGCGCGCAGCAACCGGTTGGCGGATCCGTTGAGAAGCGTGATGATCGGGCGGCAGATGTTGGAGAAGAGCATCTGCGGCCCGGCAACCCGCTGGGCCACGGCCACCGGCGCCGCGACCGCGACGTTCTTCGGGAAGAGCTCACCGAAGACCATCTGGGTGACTGTCGCGATCAGGAGGGCGACGGCCACCGCGACGGCACGGCCGGCTCCGGCCGGCAGACCGGTCGCTCTGATCGCCGGCAGCAACAGGGACGCAATCGCCGGTTCGGCGACATAACCGAGTACCAGCGACGTCAGAGTGATTCCCAGCTGCGCGCCGGAAAGCTGGAACGACAGCGATCGGACGGCACGCAGAACCCGAGCCGCGCTATGGGAACCGTCCCGCGCCGCCTGCTCGAGCTGGCTGCGGTCGATCGCCACAAAAGCGAATTCGGCGGCCACGAACAGGCCGTTGCCGGCGATGAGGGCGGCAATCAGAACCAGGCCGAGGATGTCGCCGATCATTGCTGTTGCGGGGGCCGACGAAGATCGCCATGGTGATCGGGCGATTGGGGTGCTGGCGCGGACACGGACGCCGCTGTCGATGCCGGCCGGAGGCCCTGCCCGGGCGGTACTGGCGCGCCGCGTGCCATCTCCTCATCCTCACAGACGTCTGCCGTGCCGCCCAGGGGTCTTTCCTGGACCGAGGGCATTCGCCGCTCACAGTCAGGAATGCGTGCACCGTCGGGGATGTTTGCCGTGCCCTGCCAGGGATGTTCGCCGGGGCGCTTCGCGCGGGAGAAATCTATGCCCTTTCATGATTCGTCCGATATAGAGGGTGGTGTATCCGGAGCGCCTGTGATGTTGTCGCGGCGTGGGGTGTTGTGGTTTCGCGCTGACGCTTGGAGACTGATCTGTATGGCTCGCGTCTTCGCCGTCGCAAACCAGAAGGGTGGCGTCGCCAAGACGACGTCCGTGGCGAGCCTCGGTGCCGCGCTGAGCGAGTTGGGATGCCGGGTCCTGCTCGTCGACCTTGATCCGCAGGCATGCCTGACGTTCTCCCTGGGCCTGGATCCGGATGCCATCGAACTGTCCGTCCACGACGTGCTGCTGGGTCGGCTCAGTCCCGGCCTTGTGCTGCGGGGGACCGAGGACGGTCCGGATCTGCTGCCGGCGACCATCGAGCTGGCGGGGTGCGAGGCCGTGCTCCTGTCGCGTACTGGCCGTGAGCATGCGCTGCGGCTTGCGCTCGCCGAGATCGGTGACAGCTACGACTTCGTCCTGATCGACTGTCCGCCCTCGCTCGGGATCCTGACGATCAACGGGCTGACGGCGGCGGACGAGGTGATCATCCCATTGCAGTGTGAGACGCTGTCGCATCGCGGTGTCGGGCAGCTGCTCGACACCGTCCATGACGTGCAACGCCTCACCAATGCCGACCTGCGGGTCCGCGGGGTGTTGCCGACCCTGTTCGACGCCCGGACCGCGCACGGCCGCGCCGTTCTCGTGGACATCTCCGCCCGGTACGTGGTCACGGTGCTCCAGCCGCCCATAGCGCGGTCGGTCCGGTTCGCCGAGGCGCCGGGTTCCGGGCGCTCGATCCTCACGACGGCGAGGCGTTCCAGGGGCGCGGAGGCATATCGGTCACATGCCCGGGCGCTCGTGGAGGCGGAGTCCGCCGCGGGTGCGCCGCAAGGGGCTCGGCCACGTCCGGGTGCGCATGAACGCCAGGAGGAGGGCGGCCCGGACGCCGGGGCCCGGGTGTCACCGCCGGCACCGCCGGCACTGCCGGCACTGCCGGCCAGATCACCGGCACGGCCGCCGGCTGTGACACCGGTGGTGGCGACCGCGGTGTCCCAGGTCGCGAGCCGATGAACTCCCGCCGGGGAGCGGACGCCGCGTCCGCTGGCTTCGACCGGTTGCGGCCGCGCAGCGCGCAGCCTCCGCCGGCGACCCTCGAGCGGTCCGTCACCCCCATAACGGTCGGCCGTGACGTCCATGGCAAGCGGGTCCTCTACAGCGGGGTCAGGCCGGTCGGGCCGGTGGCGAGTGGCCTGGACGTGCTGTGCTCCCGCTGTGGACAGACGACTACGATCCGGCCGCGCGGGGCGGTCGCCCTGTTGACCCCCAGCGTGCACGTTCCGCTGCCACGGCTGCGCTACCGGTCACTGTTGCGGTGCCCGGCATGCCAGCGGATCACCTGGGTACGCATCCGGCTGCGGGTTCGCGCATCCTCCCGATCTTGATGGCGATCGGGTCAGGCTGACTCGGCCTGACGCTCGATCCGGTTGTCCAGCCCGCCGGGCAGGTTCGCGTCCGCGGTCGGTGAGCCGACGGAACGACTGCGATCGTCACGACGACGACGGCGTCGGCGGGGACCTGGGTCGTTCACCACGGCATCATCCGCACCGGAGTCCGGCCCACCAGAACCATGATCCACCATGTCGGGATCGGCCACTGTCGGGCGGAGCGGAGCAGGCTCCAGGAACAGAGCGGTCGTGCTGACCGCCGGTCGTATCCGCTCGACAAGTCCGGACGGCTGCGGTTCGGTCACGAACAGCCCGCCACCCGGTGCACCGGGCAGTTCCACGGACGCCGCCGGCTGTGGGGCTGGATGCCCCGGGTCCGCATGCGCGGGGGTTGCCGGTTCCGCGCCTGTGAGCTCGGCGGAGGCGACCGTGGGAACCGCGGCCACCGCAGCGACCGCCGCACCGCCTCCACGGGTGCGGCGCCGGGTCCGGGTCGTGCGGGCGGCGGGGGGCCGACTGGCCGACGCCTGGGTGCATGCGGCGTCCGACCGGCCGTCAGCCCGACGCGGCCGGCGGCGCGTACCGCGACCGGTCTCCCCGAGGTCCTCGACCTGCTCGGCGGCAAGCCCGGCCCGGGTGCGGGACGCCTGCGGCAGCACCCCACGGGCATCCACGGGGATCGCCAGGGCTTCGAACAGGTGCGGGGAGGTGGAGTAGGTCTCGATCGGCGTGTCGAAGGAAAGACCCAGGGCCTGGTTGACCAGGGTCCACCGTGACATATCGTCCCAGTCGACGAAGGTCACCGCCACGCCGCTGCCGCCGGCCCGGCCGGTGCGGCCGATGCGGTGCAGGTAGACGTTCTCGTCCTCGGGGCACTGGTAGTTGACCACGTGGGTCACCCCGCCGATGTCGATGCCACGGGCGGCGACGTCGGTGGCGACCAGCACATCGATCTTGCCTGATCGGAACGCCCGCAGTGCCTGTTCCCGCTGGCCCTGGCCGATGTCCCCGTGGACGGCCGCGGCAGCGAAACCACGCTGCGTCAGGTCGTCGGCGATCTTGTCGGCCGTGCGTCGCGTCCGGACGAACACGATGGCCAGGCCCCGGCCCTCGGCCTGCAGGACCCGGGCCAGCACTTCGATCTTGTCTAGCGCGTGCGCGCGAAAGACGTGCTGGCTGATGTCCGGCACCGTGCGGCCCTCGCTGGGGTGTTCCGCGGTGACATGGACCGGCCGCCGCATGAACCGGCGGGCCAGTGAGATCACCGGCGGTGGCATCGTTGCGGAGAACAGCAGTGTCTGGTGGATGTCCGGAATCTGGGCGAGGATGCGCTCGACGTCCGGGAGGAAGCCGAGGTCAAGCATCTCGTCGGCCTCGTCGAGAACGAGCATGCGTACCGCCGTCAGCACGAGAGCGTTCTGGCGGGCCAGGTCGAGCAGCCTGCCGGGGGTGCCGACGACGATGTCCACGCCGGCGCGCAGGCTTGCCAGCTGCGGCTCGTAGGCGCGGCCGCCGTAGACCGAGAGCACCCGCAGGCCGCGGCCCGAGCCGGCGCGGTCGATGTCGGCGGTGACCTGCAGGCACAGCTCACGGGTGGGAACGACCACGAGTGCCTGGGGTTGCCCGTCGGCGCCTTCGCCGCGGCTGGTCACCCGCTGCGCGAGCGGGATGCCGAAAGCGAGTGTCTTGCCGGTGCCGGTGCGGGCCTGGCCGATGATGTCGGACCCGGCCAGCGCCAGCGGGAGCGTCAGTTCCTGGATGGGAAAGGGGGAGATGATGCCCTTGGCGCGCAGAGCCTCAACGATCTCTTCGCGAACACCGAGGTCGGCGAAGCCGGACGCCGGTGTCGTGGCCGGCGCTGTTGGGGCCCCCGTCTCGCCGGTGTCCGGGTGCCCCGTGGGATCCGTGGGGTCATCGTGTCTGTGTGTTGTGGTTTCGGCTGAAACGGACAGCGGGATACTCCTGGTCTGTTAGAGGGCCGGAGACGGCACGATCATCTTTCTCCCGTGCCGCCGAAGGCCCAGGTCCCCGAGTCGCTATGAGCGGGATCCGACGCTGCACCCGCTCACGACATGTACCGGCGGGGTCCGCTGACCCGGAGTGGGGCGACGCCCGCGCGGGCCGGAAGTGGTCTTGGCAGCTCCCGGCTAATGATAAGGATAACCTGTGGGCTGCTCTCTGAGACATGTTCCGACACGATGACCTTCGGCAGGGTGGTGCGGCCCATTCCGTCAGATGCCGCAAGTGCCTGCGCCGTAAGGCGTTCCGGCCTGCTTCCGGTCGGGGTATATCGGGGCAGTTCACGTGTGGACGATGTTGAGGTGATCCGATATGACGGACAGTACGGGTACCGACCGGGTCGGCTTTCCGGCGCCGTCGACTGACAGGGGCAGCTCCGCTCGCGGCCTCGACCTGGAGAGCCAAAGGTGGCGTGATCATGATTCTTTCGCGCACCGTGACGTCCAGGCCCGCGACGCTGCCCGCACGGCCGCGCCGGACATCGCCGTCGTGGATCTGCTGGGGCTGCTGGCGTTCGGCGAACTGACCGCGTTCGAGCGGCTTGCCACGGACGCGCGGATGGCTCCCACGCTGACCGACAAGATTGCCTTGGCCGGCATTGCCGCTGCCGAATTTGCGCACTTCGAGGCGGTCCGCGCTCATCTGGTGCGGACAGGGGTCGATCCGGTGAAGGCCATGGAGCCGTTCGTGTCGCCGCTGACGAACTTCCACAACCTCACCGCGCCTGCCGACTGGCTGGAAAGCCTGGTCAAGGTGTATGTCGGGGACAACATCGCCGCGGACTTCTACCGCGAGATCGCCGCTGTGCTCGCCCCTGACGTCCGTGCGCTGGTTCTCGATGTCCTTGCCGACACCGGCCACGCCGCGTTCGCCGTAGAACGTGTCCGGGCGGCTACCGAGGCCGATCCGACCGTGGCGGGCCGGCTTGCGCTGTGGGCCCGGCGGCTGATGGGAGAGGCACTGACCGAGGCGCAGCGGGTCGCGGTGGACCGCAGTGCGCTCACCGGCCTGCTGGACGGGATGGGCGATCTGACGGCGTTGGCGGAGCTGTTCAACCGGATCACCCTTGCGCACACGGCGCGGATGGAGGCGCTCGGCCTGTCGACCTGATCATGTGGCCGGGCCGGGCCGGGTCGGGTGGCCGGGGTCCGACCGCTCGCGCCCAGGGCCGGGTGGACCCACGAACCCACAGGTTGGGCAGGCCCGTCCGGACGGGTCCCGCCGGGCCGTCCCCGCTCGCGCATTCTTCGCGCGTCCTTTGCGCGTTGCACGAGCGGGGACGGCGCGAGCGGGGGACGGATGGCCGCGAGCCGGACAGTCCTTCTCAGGCGCTGTCGACTATCGCGTCCTGCCGCCGGAGGCCCAGGTCCCCCAGGTCCCCCAGGGTCACTCGGAGCGCGTCAGAGCGCGCCGAAGCCGACCCGGCGCGTCTCGGCTTCGGCAATCTCGACGTAGGCCAGTTTTCCGACCGGGATGACGACCCGCCGGCCCTTCTCGTCCACGAGCGTGAGCAGTCCCAGATCCGACCTGATCGCGTCGGTAACCGCCTGGGCCACGTCATCCGGTGACTGGCCGCTCTCAATGACCAGTTCGCGCCCGACGTTCTGGATGCCGATCTTGACCTCCACTAGCGATGACCTCCACGTTCGTCAGGTGTGCCGTCCAGGTTCCTTGCGACTTCCGGCGGCGGGAGAAGAGCGAGGGTCTCGCCGTCTTCGGCCGGCTAGGTCACCATAGGGCCTGCGGCGCAGGGTGTGGGACGCGGCCGGGTCATGTTCGCTGGAGGCGTCAGCCATCGGCCGGGACGCCGGCCAGGCCGCCGGTCAGCCGTCGATCGACCTGGCGCGTGCGT
>NZ_CAAAFO010000026.1:36905-41848 GCF_900634715.1 Candidatus Protofrankia californiensis
GCGGCGCCACCGCTGGCGGTTTCTCGTACCGGTTCCGGTTCTCGCGCCGGTGTCGGGTCGGCACCGCCGGCGGTGCGGCGTGGGTAGCCGGCCAGTCCCCGCCAGGCCAACTCGACCATGGTTGCGATGGCCTGTTCTTTCGCAACCGCCCCGCCGGTGACCAGCCACCAGCGGGCGCCGGTCTCGGCAAGGCCTACCAGCCCGATCGAGAGCAGTTCGGCCTCGGCCGGGCCGACGCCGGTGTCCGCGGCGATGACGTCGGCGATGGCGTTGGCGCACTCGGTGAAACTGTTCTCCACCCGTTTGCGGACGGCGGGCTCGCTGCGCAGGTCGGACTCGAGAACGAGCTGGTAGGCGCCGCTGGGGTCGTCGACGAAGTCGAAGTAGGCCGCGATCGACCGCGCGATCCGGGTATGATTGTCGGTGGTGGACGCAAGTGCCCGCTGGACGCTGGAGACGAGGGCGTGGGCCTGCTCGTCCAGCAACGCCAGGTAGAGCTCGAGCTTTCCGGGAAAGTGCTGGTAGAGGACGGGTTTACTGACGCCCGCGCGTTCGGCGATCTCATCCATCGCGGTAGCGTGGTAACCCTGGGCAACGAAAACCTCGCGGGCCGCTCCCAGGAGCTGGAAGCGGCGTGCGGTTCGTGGCAGTCGGGCGGTCTTGCCTGAACGCGGTTGCGGCGCGGCCGGCTCGGCGCTCACCGGCGCACCTCCTTCGATCGGTCGAGCCTCGGTGCTGGCCCGACGGATGCCCGTGCCGGGCGCTGCGTCCGTCCGGGACCCGACCTGTGGTGCTTTATCATGCTATGTCAACATAAGGTGAACACGCAGGATGCGTGTATCTGGCGGTGGCGAACCCACTGGTGGCTCACCGTACCTTTCCTACCCGATCTCGTCCTGCCTGATCCCAGCATGCCTACAGGGCCAAAGGCGGCGCGATCATGTTTTTCCCGCGCCGGACATACCAGCACCGGCGGGCTGCGCCGAGCGAGCCCGCCGTCACCGTTCGCTCAGAGCGCACTCGGGGAGCTCACTTCGGGCTCACCTGAGGGAGGCCCGCTTCACCGGTACTCGTCCTCGTCGACGTCCACGATGATTCGCTGCTCCGCGGCGTCGTACTCGTCGACCTCCAGCGACGACGGCCACGGTGCCGCCAGCGGCAGCGGATCGTGCGCCAAGACCTCACGAGCCTGCTCCGCGGCGTCCGCGTCGGGCACGTCGGGACGGTCGAGAACGTCATGCACGTCGAACGGAAGATCCGTCGGTGAGCTCATGGCTTTCTCCTGTCAGCGCCTACGGACTGTGGTCCTCTGTACTCTTGTGTTGGCCCTACCGCCGTTTTGGAACCTTCCACCTATGCGCCGGGCGTACCTGCCAAAGAGGCAAAAAGATCGCCGTGTTCTTCGACTCGGTCCGGCCCGTCGCTCACCATGAATACCAGCTCATCCGGCTGCGGGCAGGCAACGGCCCCGTCGTGAGGTGACCGGGGTGGAAGCGGTCGGGTGTGGCCCCGCACGCGGGGCGCGGACCCACGCCGTGGTCTTCGCGGGGTGATTCCGGGACCGGTCGACGATCGTCTGGTCTGCGCGCGCAGTCCTGGGCATGTTCGCGACGATCGGCTCCGCAGGCCCCCGGACGACGGCGTTCGACCAGCGGGCCGGGGTTCCTGCCGGATCCGGGAGGTCGGGAAGCTGATCCGGGAAGTCCGGAAACCGGTCCGGAAGATCCGGAGGACCGGGGAGGCGGCGGCGGGACCAGCGCCCGGTCGGCTGCCCGGACGGCCTCCGTCCGGTGTGCGTACGCCCGCACTTCGTTCGTCTTTTGTGCTCACATCGCTTCCGTACCCTCAGGCAGTGGGAGACCATTGATGGAAGAGTGTGTTTGCCGGACGCGAACTGCGGCTCGTCGGGCCGTACTCGCCGGGGCGGACACCTGATCCGGTGATGTCGCCGATGCGATGTCGCCGATCGGGACAGCCCTTGAACACGCTCCAACTCACAGTAAGGGGCGGGCATGCGGTCGATCTGGAAAGGCGCGATCTCCTTCGGTCTCGTCCGGATTCCGGTCAGGCTCTATTCGGCCACCGAAGATCGGGATGTCTCCTTCCACCAGGTCAGACGATGGGACGGGTCCCGCATCCGCTACAAGCGGGTGGCGGCGGCGGACGGCGCCGAGGTGCCCTACTCGGAGATCGCCAAGGGATACGAGCTGCCGTCCGGGGAGACCGTCGTGCTCACCGACGACGACTTCGCGAACCTGCCGCTGCCCACCTCCCACACGATCGACGTGCTGGAGTTCGTTCCGCTGGCGCAGGTCGACCCGATCTACTTCGCCAAGAGCTACTACGTCGAGCCCGACCGGACCGGGGTCAGGTCGTACGTACTCCTGCGCGACGCGCTCGCGCGCTCCGGTCGCGTCGCGCTCGTCAAGATCGCCCTGCGTCAGCGGGAGCAGCTCGCGACCCTCCGGATACGCGGCGGGGTGCTCGTCCTGTCGACGATGGTCTGGCCGGATGAGGTACGCCGTCCCGACTTCCCGTTCCTGGGCGACAAGGTGGACGTCGGTCCGCAGGAACTGGTCATGGCGCAGACGTTGATCGAAACGTTGTCCGACGACTTCGACCCGAGCCCCTACACCGACGGCTACCGCCAGGCCCTGCAGGCCCTCATCGACGCGAAGGCGTCCGGCGAGAAGGTGATGGCCCCGCCGGTCGAGAGTGAGACGGCCACCCCTACGGACGATCTGGTGGTCGTCCTCGCCGCGAGTGTGGCGGAGGCCCACCGCAACCGGCAGCCGGCCGGCGCCGGTCGGGATGCCGGCTCGGATCCGGATGCTGCCGGTCCGGATGGCGCGGGTCCCAACGGCAACGGCAACGGCCAGCAGGGCGCGCGGACCGCGAAGGGATCCGGCGGACCCAGGGCCAGGACGGCAAGCCGCAGGTAGACGGGTAGGGGCGCAGGCTGCGGGTGGACGTGCGCAGCGGAAACCGGACTATGGAGCGGAAGCTTCAGGTCGTGTGCGGCGTTGTCGACGTCAGCCCCATGTCCGGGCCTGTTGTGCTCATGTCGCCGGTGTCCGCTTCCGTCGGCGGATCGCCGACGAGAGTGTGCCCTCCCTGCGAGGATGGGGACGACAAGGTAGCCGGACGTACGGATGCCAGCGTTGTAACCGCGAGGAGAGATCGTGTCCCTGCCGCCCCTGGTCGAGCCAGCGGCCGACCTGACCATCGACGAGGTCCGCCGGTACTCCCGGCATCTGATCATTCCAGATGTCGCCATGGACGGCCAGAAGCGGCTGAAGAACGCGAAGGTGCTGGCCGTCGGCGCCGGCGGGCTCGGCTCGCCGACCCTGCTCTATCTGGCCGCGGCCGGGGTGGGGACGCTCGGCATCGTCGAGTTCGACACCGTGGACGAGTCCAACCTGCAGCGCCAGATCATCCACGGGCAGTCCGACGTCGGGCGATCCAAGGCGGAGTCGGCCCGCGACGCCATCCGTGAGGTCAACCCGTACGTCAACGTCGTCCTGCACGAGACCCGGCTGGACACCTCGAACGTCACGGAGATCTTCAGCCAGTATGACCTGATCGTGGACGGGACGGACAACTTCGCCACCCGCTACCTGGTCAACGATGCCTGCGTGCTGCTCGGCAAGCCGTACGTGTGGGGGTCGATCTACCGGTTCGACGGGCAGGCGAGCGTGTTCTGGGCCGAACACGGCCCGTGCTACCGCTGCCTCTATCCGGAGCCGCCTCCGCCCGGCATGGTGCCGTCATGCGCCGAGGGCGGCGTGCTCGGCGTGCTGTGCGCGTCGATCGGGTCGATCCAGACCACCGAGGCGATCAAGTTGCTGACCGGGATCGGTGAGCCGCTGGTCGGGCGGCTGATGGTCTACGACGCCCTGGAGATGAGCTACCGCGCCATCAAGGTCCGCAAGGACCCGGAGTGCCGGCTGTGCGGCAAGAACCCGACCATCACCGAGCTGATCGACTACGAGGCGTTCTGCGGGGTCGTCTCGGACGAGGCTCAGCAGGCCGCGGCCGGTGCGACGATCCTGGCCACCGAGCTCAAGGACTGGCTCGACCGGGGTGAGCCGATCGAGCTGGTCGACGTCAGGGAACCGGCGGAGTGGGAGATCGTGCGTATCCCGGGGGCGCGTCTGATCCCCAAGGGTGAGCTGCCGGCACATCTGTCCGAGCTGCCGCTGGACCGCCGGGTCGTCCTCTACTGCAAGAGCGGTGTGCGCTCGGCCGAGGCGCTGGCAACGCTGAAGGGGGCGGGATTCTCCTCGGCGGTGCACGTCCAGGGTGGAGTGACCGCCTGGGCGACCCAGGTCGACAGGTCCCTGCCCGTCTACTGACGGGCTGGTCTGCCGAGACCGGACTGGTCCGCTGGAGGTACTGTCCGCCGGAGGTGCGCCACCGGAAGTACCTCAGGGACCGGCCCGACCGAAAGCCGGTGGAGGTTGGACGGGGAGTGGACGCGCAGCGGGCCGAACGGCGGCACGAGCCGCCGCTGAGCGTGTCCGCGGGACTGGCCACCCGCATCAGCGTCGGTGGCAGACCGAGCCCGTACGCGATGACCGTCCTCGAGGCGGTCACGCGCATTCCCCGCGGCAAGGTGATGACCTACGGTGATGTCGCCGAGTATGTGGGTGCGGGCACCGGCCGGACGGTCGGCGCCGTGCTCAGCCGGCACGGGCATGACGACGATGTGCCCTGGCACCGGGTGATCCGCTCTACCGGCGAACCGAACCCCACGGCCCCGGTCGAGGCACTGCGGCGGCTCGCCGCCGACGGCACGGCGCTGCGCCCCGGTGGGGAGCGGGTGGATCTGGCCGTGGCCCGCTGGGACGGCCGGACGGCCGGTTGACGGCGCGTTCTTGTTGACGGCACGCCCTGGTTGGCGGCGCGCTCGACCTGCCCGCCTACTTGCCCGACCACCCCGA
>NZ_CAAAFO010000026.1:42281-43933 GCF_900634715.1 Candidatus Protofrankia californiensis
GGCCCGGCGGGTGCACGACGGGCTCGACCCGGAGGCGATCCTCGTGCTCACCTTCAGCCGGCGCGCCGCGCAGGAGCTGCGTGAGCGCATCACCCGGCGGCTTCGGGCCGCGGTCGGCGCTCCGCTTGCCTGGACGTTCCATGCCTGGTGCTACGCGCTGCTCCGGCTGCGCCGGCCGGCTGACCCGCTCGGCGTCCCGCCACGGCTGCTGTCCGGGCCCGAGCAGGATGCCAAGCTGCGCGACCTGCTGGCCGGCACGCGGGAGGTGGGCCGTCCCCGGTGGCCGGCGGCCCTGGCGGGGTGCCTGACCACCTACGGGTTCGCCGAGGAGGTACGGGCGATGCTCGCCCGCGCCCGGGATGTCGGTCTCGACCCCGACGCGTTGGCGCGGCTGGCACGCAACGCAGGCCGCCAGGACTGGGCGGCGATGGCGACCTTCTACGCCGACTACCTCGACGCCCTCGACCACGTGGGGGCCATCGACTATCCCGAGCTGGCGCAGCGGGCTGCTCTGATCGCCGAGGGTGACGGTGTCGGAGCTGAGCTGCGTCGCAGCTACCAGGCCGTGTTCGTCGACGAGTACCAGGACACCGATCCGGCGCAGGAACGGCTGCTGCGGGCCGTCGCCGGCAACGGCGCCGACCTCGTCGTCGTCGGCGACCCGGACCAGTCGATCTACGGGTTCCGCGGGGCGGAGGTCCGCGGCCTGCTGGAGTTCCCGGCCCGCTTCCCCCATGCCGACGGGCGCCGGGCCGACGTCGTGACCCTGCGACGCTGCCGCCGGCTGGGCCCGGTCGCGCTCGCGGTCAGCCGGGAGGTTGCCCGGCGCATCCCCGCGACCGGCCTGCCCGCCGAGTATCTGCGCGCCCACCGGGACCTGGTCGCCGCCGGCCCGCCTGTTGCCGAACGTGTGGAGGCACAGACGTACACGACCGCCGGTGCCCAGGCCGAAGGCATCGCGGACCTGCTGCGCCGTGAGCATCTGGAGAACGGCACCCCGTGGGATCGGATGGCGGTCCTGGTCCGCAGCGCGGCCCGGTCGATGCTGTTGCTGCGCCGGATGCTCGTCGCCGGGGGTGTGCCGGTCGAGGTGGCCGGGGACGAGCTGCCGCCGGCCCGGGACGGCGCGGTCGCTCCGCTGCTGCTCGCCCTGCGCTGCGTCGACAGCTCTCCTGACGAGCTGACCGCGCAGGCGGCCCACACATTGCTGACCAGCCCGATGGGTGGGGCCGACCCGACCTCGCTGCGGGCGCTCGGCCGGGCGCTGCGCGCGGCCGAGCGGGCCGCGATCGCCGCCGGCGCCGCGGGCGCGGGCGCATCCGGGTCCGGCGCGCCGGCCGGGGCCGCGGTGCCGGCGGCGTCGGCGGAACTGCTCCGGCAGGCGGTCGTGGATCCCGACCGGACCCTGCTGATGGTGGAGGAACACCTCGCCCGCCCGGCCCGGCGCCTGGGTGAGCTGCTGTGCTCCGCGCGTGCGGTGCGGGCCGCCGGTGGCACGGCCGAGGACGTCCTGTGGGTGTTGTGGTCCGGTAGTGACTGGCCGGCGCGGCTGGAACGCGCCTCGGCCGCCGGGGGAGCCGCCGGCCGGGCGGCCGACCGCGACCTCGACGCCGTGGTCGCGCTGTTCGCAGCCGTCGGCCGGGCCAGCGACC
>NZ_CAAAFO010000026.1:44401-45151 GCF_900634715.1 Candidatus Protofrankia californiensis
GCGCCGGGCCGCGGTCGACCCGGAGTCGACGCCGGCCATGCGCCAGGCGGCTTCGGTCCGGCTCGCGCGTCTCGCGGCCGCCCTCGACGATGCCGGCCGGCCGCTCGTCTCGGCGGCTCGTCCCGGCCGCTGGTGGGGGCTGGTCGAGGTGACCTCCGGCGAGGTACCGGTGGTCGCGGCGGACGCTCCCATCCGGCTGTCGGGATCGTCGTTGTCGGCTCTCGCGACGTGCCCGATGCGCTGGTTCCTCGAGCATGAAGCGCATGCGCAGGGCGTCAGCAACACCGAGATGGGTTTCGGCAAGGTCGTGCACGCGCTGGCCGACGAGGTGGCCACCGGGCGGACCCCGCCTGATCTGGACGAGCTCGACGTCCGGTTGGACCGGGTGTGGCGTCATCTCGGCTATGAGGCGCCGTGGCGTTCCGAGCAGCAGCGTGTGGCGGCGCGCCAGGCCCTGGCCCGGTTCCTGGTGTGGCACACCGCAGCCCGCGGGCGGCGGCTGGTGGCCAGCGAGGTCCCGTTCTCCTGCGACCTGGCGGTGGGCGGACGGACGGTCAGATTGCGCGGCTTCATCGACCGTATCGAGCTGGACGACGCCGGCCGGGTACACGTGGTCGACTTCAAGACCGGTCGCACGGCGCCGTCCGCCGCGGACGTGGTCCGGCATCCGCAGCTGGGCACCTACCAGCTGGCCGTCCGCGCCGCGGCGGTGGCGCCCCACGGGCAGGGAGCCGGCGCCGAGCCCGGCGG
>NZ_CAAAFO010000026.1:45458-50345 GCF_900634715.1 Candidatus Protofrankia californiensis
CGCCGGGCCGGACCCGACGCCGGACGTCCCGGGGCCGGATGCTCCGGGGGCTGGTGTCCCGGGCCCCGGAGCCCCGGCAGGGCGGCGGCCGGTCCGGGCGCCCAAGATCCAGCGGCAGGAGGCGCTGCCGCCGGATGGCCTCACCTGGGTGGACGATCTTCTGGTGGACGCGGTCGAGTGCATCGCCGCGGAGCGGTTCCCGCCGCGTCCCGGCGCGGACTGTCCGATGTGCGCGTTCCGTCGCTGCTGTCCGGCCCAGGACGACGGACGACAGGTGATCACATGACCGTGGATGCGACGTCCCGGCCGGCCGATGGCAGCCCCCGTCCCGGTAACGGCCCCTGCCCCGGGGGTAGCCCACGCGCCGGGGGTAGCTCGCCGGCCCCGGAGGACCTGCGTGACCTGCTCGGTGTGCCGTTCACCAGCGAGCAGATCGCCGCGGCAACGGCTCCGCTGGAGCCCGGGGTGATCGTTGCCGGTGCAGGTTCGGGCAAGACGTCGGTGATGGCCGCGCGGGTGGTCTGGTTGGTCGCGACCAGCCAGGTGGCGCCCGGGGACGTGCTCGGGCTCACCTTCACCACCAAGGCCGCCGGTGAGCTGACCGACCGGATCCGCCGGGGTCTGGCGAAGGCAGGCGCGGCCGGCAGCGCCGGCGATTCCGAGGACGACCGTCCCGACCAGCAGGGAAGCGACCCGGTCGGCGGCCGGGTGGTCGGCGCTCCCCAGCCCGGTCCGGGCGGGGATGCGGACGGCGAACCGATCGTGTCCACCTACCACTCGTTCGCGAAACGGCTGATCACGGACCACGCGCTGCGGCTCGGTATCGAACCGGGGTTCCGGCTGCTCGCCGACGCGACCCGCTTCCAGCTCGCCGGCCGGGTGTTGCGCCGTCACCGCGGACCGGCCGAGGCGTTGACCCGTCCGCTGTCGATGCTCACCGGCGATCTCGTCTCGCTCGATGCGGAGCTGAGCGAGCATCTCGTCGACCCGGACACCCTCGCCGGTTTCGACCTGGGCTGGCTGGCGGAGATCGAAACCGCGATCGTTGCCGGACGGTGCGCTGCGCGCAACAAGGGCCATGTCGAGGCGCTCGGCCGGATGGCCCTGGTTGCCCGCTCCCGTCGGGAGCTCGCCGCCATCGTGGCGGAGTACCGGGAGGCCAAACGGGAGCTGGAGGTCATCGACTTCGGTGACCTGGTCACGCTCGCCGTCCGGCTGGCGGACAGCGTGCCCGAGGTCGGCGCGCTGGAGCGTTCCCGGGCCAGGGTCGTGCTCCTGGACGAATATCAGGACACGTCCGTGGCGCAGCGGCGGATGCTCGCCGGCCTGTTCGGCGGGGGCCATCCGGTGACCGCCGTCGGTGACCCCTGCCAGGCGATCTACGGCTGGCGTGGGGCGTCGGTGGCAAACCTCGACGGGTTCCCGCTGCACTTCCGCCGTAGTGACGGTGAGCCGGCGCGGGTGTACGAGCTGACGGTCAACCAGCGCAGCGGCGGCCGGCTGCTGAGCCTGGCGAACATGGTCGCGGCGGCGTTGCGGACCCGCCACCGCGTCGCGCAGCTGCGTCCCCGGCCGGACGTTGCCGAGCACGGTGCGACGGTGGTGGCATTGCATCCGACCTGGGCGGGCGAGGTCCGCTGGGTCGCGGCGACGCTGCGGGAGATCGTCGATGCCGGGCGGGCCAGGCCGGGGGAGTGCGCTGTGCTGGTGCGTGCACGCTCCGACGTACCCGCGCTGTACGCGGCCCTGCTGGCCGAGGGACTGCCGGTGGAGGTCGTCGGGCTCGGCGGTCTGCTGAGCCTGCCGGAGGTCGCCGACGTCATCGCGACCCTGGAGGTGCTGGACGACCCCACCGCCAACGCCGCGCTGATGCGGCTGCTGACCGGTCCGCGGGTGCGCCTGGACCGCCGGGACCTTGCGGCGCTGGGACGCGCGGCGCGTGCGGCCGTCCGGGTCGGGGTGGACCGCGGCGCCGTCCTCGACCGTCAGGTACCCGATCAGCAGATATCTGACCAGCGGATACCCGACCGGCAGGCACTCCACCGACCCGAGCTCCACCGACCCGAGCTCCACCGGCCCGAGCTCGATCGGCAGGTGCCCCGACAGCCACAGAGCCCCGCCGGCCACGGCGGCGTCGGCCCGGCCGACCCGCTCGACGAGGCCGTGACCGGGATCGACCCCTGCGACGTGGTCGCGCTCGCCGACGTGCTCGACGACCCGGGCGGTGAGGTCTCGCCCGCCGGCCGGGCGCGGCTGCGGATGCTCGGCGGGGAACTGCGCCATCTGCGCTCACATGTCGACGAGCCGCTGCTGGACGTCATCCACCGCGTTGTCGAGGTCACCGGGCTGGACGTGGAACTGGTCGCGAGCCCCGAGGCGGTCACGGCTCGCAGCCGCGACAACCTCGCCACCTTCGTCGACGTCGCGGCGAACTTCGAGGGCCTGGACAACGACGGCTCGGTCCGCGCGTTCCTGGCGTTCCTGCGGGCCGCACAGGAGCATGAGCGTGGCCTGGACGCGACCAGCCCATCCGGCGCGGACGCCGTCCAGCTCATGACCGTCCACAAGTCCAAGGGGCTGGAGTGGGAGGTCGTGGCCGTGCCGAACCTCAGCCGGAAGGTCTTCCCGATCACGACGGTCCGGTCGAAGTGGACCACGGCGGCGTCGGTGCTCCCGACGCCGCTGCGTGGGGACGCCGACGATCTGCCGGTGCTGCGTGGCCACGACAAGGCCGCGCTCGCTGACTTCGCCGAGGAGTGCGACGCCTACCTGGAGCGGGAGGAACGCCGTCTCGGCTATGTCGCGTTCACCCGGGCGAAGTCGCTGCTGCTGGGCAGCGGGCACTGGTGGGGGCCGTCGCAGCGCCGGCCACGCGGGCCGTCGGCGTTCCTCGACGAGCTGTACGATCATGCCTGCGCCGGGCACGGCCGGGTTGCGCTGTGGGCGGGGCGTCCGCCCGAGGACGAGACGAACCCGCAGCTTGCGGGCATGGACGACCTGGACTGGCCGCTGCCGTACGAGCCGGCTGCCTTTGCTCGCCGGTGCGCAGCCGCGGAGCAGGTCACCGGGTACCTGACCGCGCTCACCTCGGGTCGTCGGCTACCCGACGACGATCGTGAGCAGATGAGCCCGGGGGAACGGCAGACGCTCGCCGAGCTGGACGCCGACGTCGAGTTGCTGCTGGCGGAGGCGCGCCGGGCACGGCGGGTCACCCGTGAGGTGGAGCTGCCCCGCGCACTCACTGCGTCCCAGGTGGTGCGGCTGCGGGCCGACCCGGCGGGGCTGGCCCGTGACCTCGCCCGTCCGATGCCGCGGCGTCCGGTGCCGCAGGCACGCCGGGGTACGGCGTTCCACTCCTGGGTGGAGGGGATGTTCGAGCAGACCCCGTTGCTCGATTTCGAGGACCTACGGGGAGCGGTGGACGAGGGCGCCGATGATGCGGATGCCGCGGCGCTGCGGGAGGCGTTCCTGGCCAGCCCGTACGGCCGGCGCTGCCCGTTCGTGGTGGAGGCGCCGTTCGAGCTGCTGATCGGGGGCCGGGCGGTTCGGGGCCGGATCGACGCGGTGTACGACCTCGGCGATGGCCGGTGGGAGGTGGTGGACTGGAAGACCGGCCGCCACCAGGCGGACGCGGTGCAGCTCGCGGTCTACCGGCTGGCGTGGGCGCGGTTGCGCGGGGTCGCTCTGGATGCGGTGGACGCGGCGTTTCTCTACGTCACCTCCGGTGAGGTCGTCCGTCCGGGGCTGCTGTCCGAGCCCGAACTCGAAGCCCTCCTCGCCGATTCGTGATCGGCTTCCTGCCTCCCGACCGACCTCGTGCCCGCTGACTCCTGACCTCTTTGACTCGTCGGCTGGCGGTGGCTGAGGCATGCCGGCCATGGGAGGCAGCCGCGAGACGGGCCGGAGTCGTCATCGCCGCTGGCGATGACACCCTATTATCGTCAAGCTAAGCCTCTTCGCCCATACGCCGGAGCTCGCCCGCTTCCAGTCGATCAATCCGCCCAGTCGGCCGCTGAGCACCATGTCGGAGCACGGGCGGGAGGACATATTGTTCCGCGTTGCCCTGGCCCTGATGAACGATAACCACAAATGATGGCAGCAGTGAAGATTGATCTATTAGTTTTCATCCCAGGCCCCAAGTATCAAGGCGGCCTTACACCTGAATATGCAGATATCGGCATAATTCGATCACAGTGACGGAGCCCCTTTCAGGTCACCGACTCCATCGATGATCAAGAAGTGTGGCGCGGCATTTGGGGTGCTCCACAACGTAGTCACGTAGGCCGGCGCGGACATCGTCATGCTCCCACGCGGCCTGGATCGGGAAGTGTTGCACATAGGTCAACGTATTCGCTCAGATCGTATTCACTCCGGCGGCTGAAGGCCGATAGAACTTGCACGTCCTCAATCTTCAATCACCGCGGTCGGACGTACGACACGGCGCTCGGATGACCTTAGAAGGGTGGCGGGCCGAGGTTCGGGACGCTGCCCGGCCGGGTTCGGCCCGCCGCTGGATCGTGGTTGCCGGTCCCGGCGTCAGGCTCGCCCACCCCCATCCCCGGTCCTGCTCCCGGTCCTGGTTCTGCTGTTGGTGCGGGGGTGGTCATTGACGTTCCCTTGCAGTGGCCCGGGGAGCGGGCCTCCGGCAGCGCAAGAACCGCGCCGCCGTGGGCCTTGCAGGCTGGATGCGGCCTGCCTGCCGGCCGGCCCGGACCCGGCCATCCCCACGGCGGCAGCCGACACGGCGACGGTGGCCGTGGATGCGGTGGGCATGGCTGCGGTGGACACGGCCGCAGCCGACGCGGCGGTGGCCGTGGATGCGGTGGCCGTGGCGGTAGTGGTTATGGATACGGCTGCGGTGAATGTGGGTGGGGATGCGGTTGTGGG
>NZ_CAAAFO010000027.1:0-1574 GCF_900634715.1 Candidatus Protofrankia californiensis
GGCCGGCGTGAACAATGCACCTGACACGCCCGCAATAGCCGTGACAGCCACGGCACTCACCGCATAATATAACCATGGATCGCACCGATGTCACCTTTCGTACACCACCTCGCTGGCGTGACCCAGCGCCGTGTCAGCTCCGGGGAGGATGACGTGCGGAACCGTTGCAAGAATGGCCACACGGGAAGATGTGGTTCCACCACTCCTTCGAGTGGTTCGCGGAGGCCTGTGGGGTGGGCCCTGACGTCCCGGGGTGGGGACCACCTGCGCCAAGGCCGCGCGTGGGCCACCCTCCGGTGAGGGCACCGCAAGAGAGAAGGGGCACCCTGGTCGACACCGGGCCGACGTGAACGTTGATCAGTTCTCCCGCTCGGCGCCACGGAGCGGCCGGATCCGGGCATTTGCCGTGAAAGCGAACTCCGTAAAGCGCTGGAACAACTCCGTACAGCACTGGAACATCAGTGGGCGCCTCGTTGAATGGCGGCGAAGAGGCGGTTCCAGATCAAAGCCGAGTCCGTCACCTGAATCGGGGGCAAGTCCACCCGGATGAGTGGTGAAACCGCCCAATCCACCCTGCCATGATTGCACCATGCCTCGCCGTGCGCCCCGTAATTGCTATCCGACAAAAACCCCGCGCTTCCGATCTATTCGCAACCGAGAAAGCGACATTTCCACCGACACCTGCGCATCGCCTCCCGACCCGGTGCTACCGCCCGCTCCAACCCGAAGTCGTTCGTCTCGGCTGCGTAAATGTCACGGTGAGTCATGTCATGGCCAGGGAGATGTTGGGCGTGCTGTCTCTACGAGGGCAAAGCCATGAAAGGAACTGCCATGCTGACCTTCATCGATGACGATCTGGATCAGAGATCCTGGGAGTCTAGGGAAGACTGCGTCCCAGACGCGCTGACCGAAATCGTGGTTGGACGCGACGCCGCGACGGCCCGAGACCGCGACCTGCATATCCGCGAAGGCGAAGTCCCGTCCGGCCCGCGATGGCGTCCATTCAACCGCGATTGGCAACGATTCGCGTCCTGTTACGAATCCGTCGGTGCCGCGCGGCGATATGCAGCATGTGCCGCGCAAGAATGGGGGGTCGATGTAGTCGAGACGGTCGAGTTGCTGGTGTCCGAACTCGTCACGAACGCAGTCAAAACGTCCATTTGCCTGTCAAAGTACGCCGAGGATGACTACCGCGAACGGGAGGACATCTTCGTGCGACTCAGCTGCCTCGGCGCGAGCCTGGTCATCGAGGTCTGGGACCGGGACAAAGCGAAGCCGGTACTCGAAGATCAGAATCTGACCGCGGAGAGGGGGCGCGGACTATTTTTGGTGGACGCGCTGAGCACGCGGTGGGCGTACTATTGTCCCCAGTTCAGCGGAAAGGTTGTCTGGTGCGCAGTCCGGGTGCCTTCGATACCTTATCCGACGGTTTCCGACGAGGTCGGAGACCTAGCCCGGATCTTTCGTGTGGCTGGTGGGTGGGGTTCACTGATGTCCGCCCACCGTTTTTGATGTTGAGTTGTGCTGTCGGGTCGTGACGGGCTGGCCCGTTGTCGCGTGGGGTGGGGCGCCGG
>NZ_CAAAFO010000027.1:1899-3567 GCF_900634715.1 Candidatus Protofrankia californiensis
CGGGGGCCGGGGGGGGGGGTGGGGTGGGGTGGGTGGGGGGGGGGGGGTGGGTGGGGGCTATCCGGGGGCGGGTAGCGCGCGCAGGGTGGTCAGGGCCTGGACGGCCAGGTGAGCCCACGGGTGGTGGGTGGACAGGTGCAGCACGGTCTGTCGGGCGTGGCGGGCGAGCCGTCCAGCGATGGTGAACAGCCTGTGCCGCAGCCGTTTCGGTTCCCACCGTCGGGCGGTGTGACCGGCCAGGGCGAGCATCGCCGTCCAGGCAAGGAGGTCGAGGGCGAGACAGACCAGAGCGCACCAGATCTGGTTCTGTGCGAAGTCGTGCAGAGGCAGGTTGGCAAGCCCGGTGTCCTTCGCGCCGCGGATGCGGTCCTCGCAGCGGGCTCGGCGGCGGTGGCGTAACTCGAGGTCGGCGAGCTGCCCGCGGCGGCTGTTCGTCGCGAACGCGGTGCACCGGTTGCCCTCAGGGTCAGTGATCCGCAGCTGCGCGCCGGGATGCGGGCGTTCCTTGCGCACGATCACCCGCATGCCCGCGGGCCAGCCGGACAGGTCCATCAGCCCCGTCAGCTCGGCGACCCACGCACCCGGTCTGGGCTTGCCGTCGGCGTCGTAGGCCGGTGTCCACGCCTTCGCCGGGACCTTCACGATCAGGTCTGCGGCGTTGTCGGGCAGGGTGAACCCGACCGAGTAGGACAACCTGCGGCGGTGCAGCCAGGCGGTGAACGCGTGCGTGCCGCCGCCGCTGTCGGTCCGGATCAGCACGGACCTGCCACGTCGCAGCCGTTGCGGCAGCTGGGCCAGGGCCGCGGTCGCCACAGCGACATGGTCGATGGCCGTGTTCGAGCCCGCGTTACCCGGGCGCAGCAGCACCGCCAACGGTTCCCCGGACCCCTCCGGCCCGTGGTCGGCGAACGCCCACAACGGATGGAACCCGTATCCGCGTTTGTTCTCTGAACTTGATCTTCAGGGTGTTGTTCGGGTCGGGATGCCGAGGTCGACGGATGCTCGGGGGGTCGCGATCTGGTCGAGCTGGACGAGTTTGGCGCGGGCGCCGGCGAGGCTGATCTGGAGGCCCTCGACTTCGCCGAGCCATCCTTCGTGGCGGGCTTCGTCGATCCGGAGGATCAGGTTGTCGCGGACGTCGAGGAGGCGTTGGCGTTGCGCCGAGTCCAGGCGCAGGAGCGGGCAGCGTAGGCAGGAGTGTTCGTGGATGCAGGGGGTGGCGTAGGAGCGGCCGCAGGTGCCGAGGGAGACCTTGCGGTGTTCGAAGTGGCCGAGGAACTCCTGCCATTCGGTGTCGGTGGGTGCGCGATATTCCTCGCTGGGTCGCAGGGCGCGTCGTCGGGCGAGGAAAGCGCGATGGCCGTTGATCGCTTCTTCGGGGTAGACGGCCTTGTAGCCCATCGTGGTGTTGATGTCGCGGTGTCCGGCGACGAGCTGGGCGATGTGCGGCGGCATGCCGTGCAGGACGGCGTCGGTGATGAAGATGCGCCGGAAGTCGTGGGGGGTGAACCGCGGCGGGCGGGCTGCCGGGTTCGGGGCGGCGGTGCCGGGGGTCGTGGTGGACGGTGTGTCGGGTAGGGAGCCGCAGATCCAGTCCCGGATCGTTCCGGAGGGGATCGCGCGGTGCTCCATGCCGATCTGGCGTTGGAACAGCAGCGGCATCGGCGG
>NZ_CAAAFO010000027.1:4212-5234 GCF_900634715.1 Candidatus Protofrankia californiensis
GGGAGTCGTAGGAGGCCACGCAGGCGACGGCGCCGCCGGGTTGTCGGATCCGGTGGATGACGGCGGCCAGGACGTCGGCCAGTTCGGGGCTGACGACCAGCAGCCGTTCGGTGTCGGTCTTGGACGGGGCGATCTGCACCAGCGGGATCAGCTCGGTGCTGGCCGGCGGGGTGTACTGGACGAGGCTGTGGTGGCTGAGCTCGGTCAGTTCCTCGACCCGGATCCCGGTGTGCCGCAGCGTTTCGATCGCTGCCCAGGTCCAGAACGCCCGGTCTTCTTCCCCGGACAGGTCGCGGCGTGCCCGGGTCGTCGGGTCCTCGGTCCAGACCTTGGCCCTGGACCCTGTTCGGGCCGGGGCGCGGTGCAGGACCTCGCCGCCGTAGCCGAACGGCTCGCCGTGGCCGACGGTCTCGGCGGCGGCCAGCCGCTGCGCGGCGGCGCGGGCCTGGGCCTGGACGCGGGCCACCAGGGCGGGCAGCGCGGGCAGGCGCTCCCGGGTCCGCTGGTCGATCCGGGACTTGCGGCGACGCAGCTCCTTGGACCGGCCCAGGTCCTCCCGGCGGATCGGGCACGGGGCCGCCCACGGTCCCCACCGGGCGGGTTCTTCCATCGCCCACTGGGCGATGTCCAGGTAGAAGGCGCGGACCTGGCCGAGCTGGGCCCGCCCGTCGGACCGCGGCAGCCGGGTCTCGACGGTCTGTCCGTGGGCGTCGACGCCGTGGGTGGTCTTGACCAGGACGCGCTGTTTCCAGGCCGCGGCCACCTCCGGTGCCAGGTGCAACGAGCTGATCCCGGGATGGTGTAGTTCCAGGTCGCGCCAGAACAGCCGTCCCAGGGTCAGGGCCAGCGACCGCAGGGTGGTGTGGTCCAGGGCTGGGGCGCGCTCGAGGAGATAGTCGTGCAGCACCGCCAGGACGGGGGCGCACTCGATGCCGTAGAGGTCGAGCATCTGGCCGGGGCTGAGCTGGCCCTGGGTGGCGAAGGCCCGCAGGGTGGCGGGGGCGTCGCCGCACACGCCCATC
>NZ_CAAAFO010000027.1:5259-6725 GCF_900634715.1 Candidatus Protofrankia californiensis
ACGCCGTAGAGGCCGCGGCCCTGGTTGGCGCGCCGCGTCCCGCCGACCTGCAGCAGCGCGAGTTCCAGGCAGTCCCCGACGGTGATGTCATGGATCAGGCCGCCCTTGGCCGCCACGATCGTCGCCGCTCGGCGTAGCACCGACTTGGCCAGACTCGATCCGGCGCCCGAGGCGGCGCAGCGGGCGGACAGCTCGGCGAAGCCGTCCGGGTCACGGACCCGGGCCAGGTCGGTGGCCAGCCAGTGCGGGGCGATCGGGGTCAGCAGCCAGCCCAGGCTGGGACGGATCACATCGGCGCCGATCAGCAGGAGCAGGCTGCGACGCAGGTTGCTGGTTACCGACACCGACGACCCATATCGCTGGCTGCCGGACTGGAGACGGCCGATCGACGGCCGCCACCAGTCGGCGTTGCCCAGCTCGTCGGCGCCACTGGCCATCCACCGATGCTGCCACGCCGGCCCCGGCTGCTCGGCGAGCCAGTCGACGATCGACACCACCCCCCGCAGGCGCCGGGCCCTCGTCTCCGGGTCCGTGAACGGCGGCGCCAGCACCCGGGCCACCAGCAGGTCACGGTCGATGCAGCTGCCCGGCCAGGACGACGGAACCTGCCGGGGCGGGTAACGGCGATGCAGCCGCCGCATGTCCGGCCCGGCCACGCCGGCCATCCCGGACGGGCCGAGCGCCGGCCGGCCCGCCACGGCCGCCGCCGTCGGGGCCGGGGTCATGACGCCGGCCTGTCGAACAACGCCGCCAGCGACTCGGCGCGATACCCGCCGCCAGGACGTCCCGCGTCCGCGGCCGTCGGCCGAGCGCCGTCAACCAGCGCCTCGCCGGCCTGACGCCGCTGGTGGTGCGCGAGCACCTCGGTGATGACCTCACTCGGCGCCGGCGTCAGATACAGCTGCGTGGTCGACAGGTGCGCGTGGCCCAAAACCCACTGGACGTCACACAATGGCAGCCGCGGATCCCGCGCCATCCGGTAGGCGGCCGTATGCCGAAGATCGTGCAGGGACCAGTTTGCCCCGAGCGCCTCGTTCGCCCGGCGAAACATCGCCCGGGCGGCGTGATACGTCAACGGCCGCGGCGTCCCGCGGCTGGTCCACCACAGCGGGTCGTCGGCCCCGGCCGGCACCGACCGACCCAGCGCGCACTGGTAGAGCCGCAGCCAGACGAACGCATCCGCGCAGGCCGGCAACTGCTGCACCGCCCGGGAGCCCTTCCGCACCACCGTGATCAGCTGCTGTCCCGGATCGACGTCCCCGCCCCGGGCACCCAGCAGCTCCGCCGCCCGCGCCCCGGTCGACACCCAGAACGCCACCAGCGCCCGGTCCCGGTCCGACCGCAGCAGGGCGAAGATCTGGTTGAACCGCTCGTCCGGGATCCGCCGCGGGACCCGCTGCGCCAGCCGAGGCCGGTACCGGCCCGAACGTTCCTTCCCGAACGGCTCCATCGGGTTGTGATGGGCA
>NZ_CAAAFO010000028.1:0-1038 GCF_900634715.1 Candidatus Protofrankia californiensis
CGGTGGTACAGCCACACGCAGTGGCTGATGATCTCTGCCGGGTACCGGTAGCCCTTGTACGACGGCATTCCGGCTTCCACGAGCAGTCCCTCCCGACGAACAACCAGAAGATCATTTTCAGGCTATCAGGCCAAGTTGACAGCGCCCCAGCGGATCCTGATCCGGGCCCGGTGGCGGTCGGTCTCGGGTAGCACGGTGACATCCGCGATCAGTGTCCGCAGGAGGCGTTTGCGGTCCCGGTCGTGGGTGTCGGGGGCATTCCACAGTCCGGGCAGGTCGGCGGCCAGCGCCTGCAGGGCGTCGGGTTCGGGCAGTGGCGGCCGGGTCTGGCGGACCGTGTCCAGGGCGGTTTCAGCCTCGGCGACGGCGGCGAGTCGAGTCTCCCAGTGGGCCTCCAGGGTGGAGGCGACCAGCCGGTTTTCCGGTTCGACCCGGTGGAAGGCCCGCTCGGCGCGGTCGGCGTTGTAGCGGGCGCGTTCCACGGCGAGTTCGGCGGCCCGGTGGGCGCGGGCGTGCCGGCCGGTGACCTCGCCGGCGGCGGCCAGCGCAAGGCTGATCTGTTCGGGTGACAGCGCGGCCAGCAGCCGCCAGGTGACCGCGTCGTCGACGGTGTGGGCCGCGATCGACCGGCAGGTGGGGATGGCCTGCTGGTCCGCGCGGGAGGCGGAGCATTCATAGGCGGCCCGGCCGCCACGGTGGTAGCGGGTGGTCATCGGCCGGCCGCACGACCCGCACAGGATGATCCCTTGGCAGAGGGCCAGTCCTTCCCGTGGCGGCCGGGCCCCGCGGTGGGTGCAGTTCGCCTCCAGCGTCGCCTGGTTGTCTTCGAAGTCCTGCCAGGTGAGGTAGCCGGGATGATGATTGTGGATCACCACTGGCCACTGGGCTCGGGGCCGCAGGACGATGCCGGTGTGCACCTGGCCGTCCGGGTCGACCCGCCGCCGGATGGGGCCGTGCGCACGCGCCCGTATCCAGCATGGCCAGCCCGCCGTCCGGATGGTCAACGATGCTCATCGTCCAGACCGTGCCGTCGTCGAA
>NZ_CAAAFO010000028.1:1474-3574 GCF_900634715.1 Candidatus Protofrankia californiensis
CATCTGCAGGCCATGATGGGCCTATAGCCAACTAAGACTGGAGGATAACCACGCATACACGGAAGAGTTTCAACAAAAGATCGCTGACTGCGCGGGCTGGCGACCGGGTCGACGTCACCGACCCCGCCGCGGAGTAGTGCACGTGCCCTCCCCCGAGTATGCAGATGCTCACAGCGACCTAGATCTTGGTTTTCAACGCATTCCAACGAAAGTATGGTCTAAAACCACAGTTTTAGCCAAAGGGCAGGGCGGCGGACACGTCGATGGCCCGCCGCGACAAGGAGGAGGAAGTCCCATGCCAACGCTGAGCATCCTCAAGGCTGACACCGGAGGCTACGTCGGCCATTCCGCTGTGCACCCGGCCATGGTCGCCGAGGCGGTCCGGCGGATCGACCGGGCGCGCGGTGACTTGCTGCTCGACGGCACCGTGGCGACGTGCGGTGATGACCTGTCCCTGATCATGACGCACGAGCACGGCCCGGACGCGGCCGCGGTGCACTCGTTCGCCTGGGACACCTTCCACGCGACCACCGGGGTCGCCCGTGATTTCGGGCTCTACGGCGCCGGGCAGGATCTGCTCTCCGACGCGTTCTCGGGCAACCTACGCGGCATGGGTCCCGGCTATGCCGAGCTGGAGTTCACCGAACGGCCGTCCGAGCCGGTGCTGTGCTTCCTGGCCGACAAGACCGAACCGGGCGCCTGGAACCTGCCCCTGTTCCGGATGTTCGCCGACCCGTTCACCACCCCGGGTCTGGTCATGGACGCCAAGATGCACGCCGGGTTCCGTTTCGAGGTCTACGACCTCTACCAGGAGAAGCGGGCGGTCTTCGACTGCCCGGCCGACATGTACGACCTGCTCATGTACATCGGCGCGCCGGCCCGCTATGTCGTGCACAGCGTCACCTCGAAGACCCGCGGCGTGCAGGCGGCGGCGACCAGCACCCAGCGGCTGTCCCTCATCGCCGGGAAGTACGTCGGCAAGGACGACCCGGTCATGATCGTGCGCTGCCAGTCCGGCATGCCCGCGATCGGGGAGGCGTTGGAACCGTTCGCTCTCGCCTATACCGTCGCTGGCTGCATGCGCGGTTCCCACCATGCCCCGCTCATGCCGGTCCCGGTCGGCAGCGCGCATCCGTCCCGCTTCGATGGCCCGCCCCGGGTGGTCTGCCTCGGCTTCCAGATCTCGGGCGGGCGGCTCATCGGCCCCCGCGACATGTTCGACGACCCGGCCTTCGACCGTGCCCGGGCACAGGCCAACGAGATCATGGACTACCTGCGCCGCCACGGCCCGTTCGAACCGCACCGGCTCAGCCTCGACGAACTCGAATACACCACGATGCCCGCGCTCGAGGAACGTCTCGCCGACCGGTGGGAGCCACTGCCCGCGGCCGAGCCGAGGGTGAACCCGACCGAGTAGGACAGCCTGCGCTGGTGCAGCCAGGGGAGGAAGGCGTGGGCGCCGCCGCTGTCGGCCCGGACCAGCACCGCCCTGCTCCGCGCGAGCCGCCGGGGCAGCTGCGCCAGCGCGGCGCTGGCAACCGTGATGTCGTCTGCCGCCATGTTGGAGCCGGCGTTCCCCGGCCGCAGCAAGACGGCCAGCGGCTCGCCGGAGCCGCCTGGCCCGTGGTCAGCGAACGCCCACAGAGGGTGGAAGCCGAACCCTTTCTTCCAGGTGGCGCAGGCGTTCTCCTTCTCGGAGCGCCAGACGACGCCGAGGGTTCGTGCGCGAACAGCTGCTCGACGGCATGGGCGATCTGTGGCCCCAGTTCCCGCTCCAGTAGCCCACTCCAGCAGGTAGAGGCCCAGATCCAGGCCCGAGGTGACGCAGGCTCCGACGACGAGGCCGACGTCACCGACCCCGCCGCGGAGTAGCGCACCTCCCCTCCGGAGTGCGCAGATTCCCACAACGGTCCAGGCCTCGATATTCCAACCATTCCAACATTAAGATGGTATGATACCAACAAAGATCGGAATCAGAGTCATGCGTGAGGGGAGTGCCAGCAGATGATCGCTGACTGCGTGCGGGCCGACGACCGGCGAGGCCACCGACCTCGCCGCGGAGTAGCCGCACGCCCCGCTCCCGAGCATGTGGATGCTCAC
>NZ_CAAAFO010000029.1 GCF_900634715.1 Candidatus Protofrankia californiensis
ACGCGGGGCCGCAGGTTGGCCACGGTGCGTGGGGTGAACGCCTTGCTGACCAGTCCACGCAGCCGGGTGTGGTCGGGCGGATCCATCCAGAGGAACGAGGTTGGCAGGTCGACGTGCTCGACGCCAGGGTGGAACAACTCGGCCTCGTGAGCGTGACTCCAATTGTTGTCCTGGAGAATGGTCGCGCAGTCCTGGTACCGGGTCACCAGGTGCACGCCCAGTGGGGTGCGAATGAGCGGCTTGGCCTCGCGGGCCGCGGCGTACCGGGGATACGGGTTGGGCCAGTGCCTGGGATCGAACGCATCGAAGGCGGCCTGCGGCGCGGCAGCGGGAGGGGAAACGTCGACGTCCGTCGAGGGTCCGGGCTGGAACACCAGGCAGGTGGTCGTCCCATGCGCGATCAACCTACCGTTCGCGTCGGTCACGCGTCCTTCGGCGGTTGCGATCCGCTTACCCACGTGGACGATGTTGGCCTCGCAGATGAGCAGGTCGTCGTCGAGCTTCACGGCACGAATGAAGTTGACCTTCAATTCGAGCGTCGTGTACCTCGCACCGTCCGGGATCACGGTGTACACGGCGCTGCCCATGACGGTGTCCATGAGCGTGGCGATCACTCCACCGTGCACCAGGTACATGGCGTTCGCCGCCGCGGGTGAGGGCTTCAGCGTCCAGACGCTGCGGCCCTCCTCCAGCGTGTCGAGCAGGACCCCCAGCGAATGGCCGACGCCGATGCCTGCCTCGACCCCGTAATCGACCAGAGCCCGTAGCTCCCGCAGCCGGCGCTGTAGTGGCGTCTCGGTGTCCGTTTCGTCCACGCTCATTAATCTCTCTGCTCTCTGTAGATGTCGCTCACAGACTTCGCGTGTACCACCGACAGCAACGTCCTTACCGCAGGTGAACGGGGAGGGCTTGCATCCTCCTGAGTGAAAGGTTCTCCAGATAGGTCAGTTGCTCGGTGGCCAGTTCAAGCCGGGGAGCACGCCGGACGAGGGCGTCCAAGGCGATCTCCGCCTCAAGGCGTGCCAGCGCCGTGCCGAGGCAGAAGTGGATGCCCTTGGCGAACGAGAGGTGGGCAGGAGCGGGCGTGGGGCCCGCGTAGCGGGTGATGTCCAGGCGGTCGGGGTCCTCGAAGACCTCGCCGTCCCGATTAGCCGAGGCAAGTAGCAGCACAATGCCGTCCCCTGAGGTGAACGTGTGCCCGGCGAGCTCCAGCCGGCCCTGCGCGACACGGGTGGCAAGCTGTACCGGCGGTTCGTAGCGGAGCAGTTCCTCCACCGTGTAGCGGGCGATGTCCGGCGTCACCCGCCACAGGGCGAGCTGGTCGGGGTTGCGCATGAGGGCGAGCGTGCCATGGGCGATCAGGCTCACCGTCGTCTCGAATCCGGCGTTGAGCAGCATCACGCAGGTGTTGAGCAGTTCCGACTCGCTGAGCAAATCGCCGTGCTCCTCGACCGCCGCAAGCGCACTCACCAGGTCATCTCTGGGCTGTGCCCGCCGCTGCGCAATCAGGTCCTGGAAGTAGGCCTTGCCGTCCTGCATGGCGCGGGCACGCGCGGTGAGGTCCTCGGGCGGCAAGAGAAGGCCAGGGTCGGCTCCGCGGGCGAGAACGGTCGACCAGCCGCCGAACAGGTGGTGATCCTCCCTGGGCACGCCAAGCATGTCGCAGATGACGGTGAGCGGCAGCGGGTAGGCGAACGACTCGATCAGGTCGACCTCGCCCACCTTGAGTGCCGCATCCAGCAGCTCGTCCACGGTCTTCTGGATGAGCGGCCGAAGCCCGGCCACCATGCGCGGCGTGAACGCCTTGCTCACCAGCCCGCGCAGGCGGGTGTGGTCGGGCGGGTCCAGCCACAGGAACGGCAGGTGCTCACGCTTGACTTCGGGCGCGAACGGATTGAAGCCGTTCTCGTCGGCGCGGGCCCATTTCGGTTCCTGGAGCGCGGCCGCGCAGTCGTGGTAGCGGGTCATCAAGTGTACGCCGACGGGGTGGCGGTACAGCGGGGTGGCCTCGCGCAGCGCGCGGTACCGCGGGTACGGGTCGGCGCGGTGCTCCTGCGCGAAGCCGTCGAACACGACCTGCTCCGGGGCTGCGGAATCCACGGCGGGCTCCTCTTGACGGCATGGGGCGGGTTGGGAGGCCGTGCCCTGGATGCCGACGGCGGCGTTCAGTCCCGCAAGCGGACCGGGAGGGTGTCCAGCCCGTGGATGGCGACAGTGTCGCGCCAGACGGGTTCGTCGTCGGTCAGCGACAGCCCCGGCGCACGGCGCAGGAGCGTGTCCACCGCGATCTGTGTCTCCAGCCGCCCGAGGTGCGCGCCGAGGCAGTAATGGATGCCCCCGCTGAGCGAGAGGTGGCGTGGCGCAGGGGAACGCCCGGCGAACCGGGTGA
Source organism: Candidatus Protofrankia californiensis (assembly GCF_900634715.1). GTDB lineage: Bacteria > Actinomycetota > Actinomycetes > Frankiales > Frankiaceae > Protofrankia > Protofrankia californiensis. Next base: position 2,390 of record NZ_CAAAFO010000029.1, read on the forward strand.
TGTCCAGGCGCTCAGGATCGGTGTACACGGCCGGGTCGCGGTTCGCGGCGGCGATCAGGACGATGACACCTTCACCCCGGGCGAACGTGCGCCCCGCCAGTTCCCGCTCCTCCAGTGCGACCCGGTGGGTGAACTGCACGGGCGGCTCGTAGCGGAGCAGCTCGTCGACGGCGTACGGGGCAAGCTCCGGATTGGCCCGCCACAGGGCGATCTGGTCGGGGTTGCGCAACAGAGCCACGAGGCCCTTGCCGATCAGGTCGGAGATGGTCTCGTAACCTCCGATCAGCAGCCCTACGGAGAGCCCGAGCATCTCGCGCTCGCTCAGTACGAAGTCGCGCTCCTGCGCCGCGCACATGTCGCTCAGCATGTCGTCACGAGGGTCCTTGCGCCGCTGCGCGATCAGCCCGGCGAAGTACGCCTCGAACTCCCGCATGGCCTCAGGCCGACGCGCCAGACTCTCGGGTGACTGCAGGATGTCCGGGTCCGAGCCGCGGACGATCTCCAGTGACCACTTCTTGACCGCGGTGTGGTCCTCGGGCGGGATGCCGAGCATGTCCCCGATGATGGTGAGTGGCAACGGCCGGGCCAGGGCCTCCATCAAGTCGACCTCGCCGGCCTCGATCGCCTTGTCGATCAGCTCGTTGACGAGACCTTCGAGCCGCGGTCGGAGCCCCTCGGTGTTGCGCGGGACGAACGCCCGCTTGACCAGCCCCCGCATCCGGGTGTGGTCAGGCGGGTCCATCCGCAGCATCGAGCCCGGCACGTCGTCGGGAGCCACCCCGGGACGGAAGGGGTTGATGCCGTCCTCGTAGCCATGGCCCCAGAGCGCGTCCGTGAGAACCGCCGAGCACTCTTCGTAGCGCGTTGCCATAAGAATTTGAGGCTTGATCGGGTACAGCGCGGTGAAATCGCGAACCAACGCGTATCGCGGGTAGGGGTTGGATCGGTGCACAGGGTGAAAGGCGTCGAATACAACCTGCGGCGCAGCGGACACGTCCACGTCCTTCTTCTCAGCACGGTTGTCGCGAAAATCATGTCGACAGAACGCCGACAATGACAGCCCCCGCCGATTGCCGTGAGGTGAACATTCCTTGAACCGATCCGGTCGTGACGTCAACGAAGTGTCGACATGAATTCCCGTACACCGTGTCGCCATCGGACTGTCAATCACTCAATAGAAAAAACGGATTGATGGGGTGTGAGCACCCGGGAGAATGGAGGTAAAATGTCTATCGGGGCCCATGCGGACGCTGGATGACTCCGATGCGACCACAGGAGAGCTGGTTTGTCGACCTACGTATTGGACCAAGGGCATCCGGGTGAGCGCACACGCCTCGAGGCGATGGCGGGAGCGTGGGATCCGGGGACCATGCGGCTCGTGGGCGCCCTGGGCATCGGTACCGGGCATCGCTGCCTCGAGGTCGGCGCGGGCACCGGCTCCATCGCTCGGGCACTGGCTGATGTCGTCGGCCCCGAGGGGCACGTCCTCGCGGTTGACCGCGACATCCGCTTCCTCGGTGAGTTGCCGGACGGGGTCGAGGTCCGGTGCATGGACGTCATGGTCGACGACCTTCCGCATGCGCAGTTCGACCTGGTGCACACGCGGCTCCTGATAGCGCACCTACACCCCCATCGGCGCGCGCTACAGCGGCTCGCGGCAGCGGTCACACCCGGCGGCTGGCTTCTGGTTGAGGAGGTCGACTGGACGTGCGCCGACCTGATCGTTCCCGAGGCGCCGATACACATCGCAATGGTCCGTGCTCTGCAGCAGCTCATGGGTGAGAGGGGCGGGTTCGACGCGACCTATGGCCGCCGGCTCCTTGGCGACGTGCTCAGCCTCGGCTTCACTGACGTATCCGCCCAGTACCGCGGTACTCAGTCCCGCAGCAGCAGCGAGTCGTGGCTGGCCTGGCAGCTCCTTGTGGAGCAATTCCAACAGGGCATCATCCAAGCCGAGCTGATGACGCAGCAAGAGGTGGACGAGTGGTGGTCACTCAGCCGCGACGAGAACAACCTCGTCGTTGGTGTAACGATGTTCGCCGTCCAGGCCCGGCGTCTCTTAGAAGTCAGCCTGGGTTTGTGAGCTGGGGTGATGTGACGGCGTGGCTGTCGGCATGATGGTCAGCGGTGCTGCGCCGTACCCCGCCGAAGCCCCGGTGGGACTGGGCGGACCGGGCTGTGCTCGCCGCGCTGATCCAGCTCCTTCCCAGGACACTGCGAGCCCACCGGCTGGTCACCCCTGGGACCGTGTTGCGGTGGCATCGCCGCCTGATCACCAGGACGTGGACCTACCCACACCGGACGGGACGACCACCGGTCAGCACGGAGATCGCCACGCTGATCGGACGGCTCGCGACCGAGAACACGGCATGGGGATAGCAGCGGATCCAGGGCGAGCTGCTCAAGCTCGGCCACCATGTTGGCGCGTCCACGATCCGGCGAGTCCTGAAGTCCCTGGGGATACCCCGGCACCCAAGCGACAGACCGACACGACATGGCGGCAGTTCCTCCGCACCCAGGCATCGACCATGCTGGCGGTGGACTTCTTCCACGTGGACTGCGCGGTAACTCTCACCCGCCTGTACTGCTTCTTCGTCATGGAGGTCGGCTCCCGCTCCGTGCACGTCCTCGGGGTCACCGCGAACCCGGACGGGCCCTGGACCACCCAGCAGATCCGGAACCTTCTGATGGACCTCGGCGACCGGGCGGCCGACTTCCGGCGTCCTGGTCCGTGACCGGGCCGGGCAGTTCACCGCGTCGTTCGACGCGGTCCTCGCCGGCGCCGGCATCGCAGCGATCAGGATTCCGCCCCGAAGGGGTCCGTTGCGTTCGCCGATTATCGACGATCTTGACCGCAGGTCTTCCCGTCGACAGGGCTCATGCGACCGAATCACGGACGCTTCAGACGCCCCGGAACGGCTCTGTAGGGCGTCTCCACCGGAAGATCTACGGTCAAGATCGGCTGGTCCTGACGGATGCAACAGTGCCGCCGCGCGCAATCTTCATCGGCAGATCACTCCACGGCCATCTTCTCACTGCTTACCTCCTCCTGACCCTGCTGCTTAGCCCCGGGCTTTCACGGCGCGGCGGAAGCGGGCGTTCAACGACTCGATCGCGTTGGTCGTACAGATCACTTTCCGGATCTCGACGTCGAAGGTCAAAAAGGGCGTGAACTCGGACCAAGCGTTCTCCCGCAGCCGGGTGATCGCCGGGTATTTCTTCTCCCAGACCGCGGAGAAGTCCGCGAACCCGTCGACGCAACAGTGCTGGCGTGTCAGGCTGACAGCCGGACCGGTAGTGTTTCCAGGCCGCGAGCTAACAGGTGCGGTCGATAGGTGAGGCGATCGGTGGTGAGGGCAAGGTTGCGTACGCGGCGCAGCAGGGCCGTGAGCATGATTTCGGCCTCCATCTTCGCCAGGGCTGCGCCGAGACAGTAGTGGATGCCGAACCCGAAGGCGATGTGTCGGGTCGCGGGCGCTGATCCGGTGAAGCGGGTGACGTCGAAACGGTCCGGATCGGGGTACGCCTCGGGATCACGATGGGCGCTACCGATTACGATTACGATGCCGTCGCCGGCAGCGAACCGGTGACCGGCGAGCGTGGTGTCCTCGAGCGCAACACGCCCAGCCCAGTGGACCGGTGGGTCATAGCGCAGCATCTCATCAACAGCACTGACGGTGAGGGCGGGATCGGCGCGCAGTAGCGAGAGCTGGCCAGGATTGCGCAGCAGTGCGAGGACACCGTTGGCGACGAGATTGATCGTCGTTTCGTACCCTGCGACCAGGAGCAGGACACACGTCTCGAGCATCTCACTCTCGGTGAGGGAGTCACCCTGTTCCTGGACCGTCACCAGGCGGCTCAGGAGGTCGTCGGACGGCGCGGCCCGCCGTTGGGCGATCAGTTCGGTGAAATAGGCGGCGAAACCGCGGGTGGCCTCGGCGCGCTGCGCCAGCTCGGCCGCAGTGAGAAGATAATCTGGGTCGAGCCCCCTGCTCAGTGCCATCCCCCACGCTCCGAAGGTCTCCTCGTCCTCGGGAGGCACCCCAAGCAGCGTGCAGATGACACGTAGTGGCAATGGTCGGGCGAAGGCCTCGATCAGGTCGGCCTCCCCCTTCTCGAGGGCCGCGTCCAGCAGCGCGTCTGCCTGGGAGGTCACCAACGGCCGCAGGTGCGCCACCGTCCGCGGGGTGAACGCCTTACTGACCAACGCGCGAAGCCGGGTGTGCGCCGGCGGGTTCGTCCGCAGCATCGAACGAAGCCCCTCCCCGCTGTCTGAGCCGGGCCGGAAGGGATTCACGGTACTGGGTAGTGAGTGGTGCCCCCACGCTCCGCTGTGGAGGGCCGCCACGCAGTCGCTGTAATGGCTGATCAGAGTAAGACTGCCCTCACCGACGGGGAGCGGGTGGAACCGGCCGCTTTCACGTAGCGCACGGAAGACAGGGTAGGGGTCCGGGCGGTGGGCCGGATGGAAAACATCCAGCATCCCGGGGCCGGCCCCGGCCACTTTTTCCGACACCGGTCCTGATACTGATCCCGGTGCGGAGTCGCGGGTGGATGCCGGTGGTGCGGAGGGCGCCGTCGGTTCAGATGCCGACGTGAACGTCATGGCTGGGTCCTTTCCGCAACGGTCGAACGTCGTGGTCGGCGGTGACACCCTCGTCTATCGGGAGTGACGGGGCAGGGTAATCGAACGCACCAGGAACAGGCTGATCCGGAATGACGTCTGATAAATTCTAACCGATGCGAGCGCGAGAACCGGCGGGCGGCGCTCGGCCATCCGCGATCGATATTGCTCGATTGAATGTTAGCCATCCCGGCCGACGCTGGTTGATATCCGGCTACGACCGGCCCATACTGTCGTCGCTGCTGGCCGGCCTGCGGCCGTGTTTCACTGCCCCGACATTCCGCACGTTCTGCGCGCTGGTGTACGGGATACTTCCCCAGACCGCGGCGCACCGTATGCGGGAGGCTCGTCTCGGCGCCAGCCTGTCCCAGATCTGGCCGCACCGCTCTGACTAGCCTCGGCTATTCACGCCAATTCTTGTTGATCTGACGGATCGGGGCGGCCCGGTGACGGAAAAGTGCCTCCGACCTGGGACGATACGGGTGTCTGAAGTCCATGTCGTCAACAAGATCAGAAGGCACTTTCCAGGTGAAGTTTACGGGCTGGTCCAAAGGGCTGTCAGTCGAGGTCGGCGGCCGTGACGTTGTCTCCCACGTCGGGACGGCCGTGCTGCGGCTGCTCGCGGACCGGGTCGGGCTGACCGGCGGGCTGGGCTGTCAGCAGCGCTGGCGGGCACCCGGTCCGCGCCAGTACACGACCGGGGCCGGGTGTTATCCGACATCGCGGTCACAGTCGCCGACGGCGGCACGAGGATCGGGGATATCACCACGCTGGCCGACCAGAAAGAGCTGTTCGGGTCGGTGGCGTCGGTGCCCACGGCATGGCGGACGCTGGAGGAAGCCGCCGACCGGCTCGACGCGGTGACCGCGGCCCGGGCCGCGGTCCGGACTCAGTGTGGGAGCAGATCGTCGCCCGGCACGGGCGGATACCCCCGTGCCGGGTCGCGGGGACCGATCTGGGGGACACCGTGGTGATCCGGCTGGATGCGACAATCGTGATTGCCCACTCGGAGAAGGAACAGGCCGCGCCCACATTCAAACGGACGTTCGGGCATCACCCGCTGACCGCCTGGTGCGACAACACCGGCGAAGCCCTGGTCATCCGGCCGCGTTCAGGCCGCGCCGGCGCGAACACGGCCGCCGATCACATCGAGGTCCTGACCGAGGCGATCGCCCAGGTCCCCGGGCCGTACCGGACGAAGCTGCTGGTCATCGTCGACGGGGCAGGGTCCACCCACGCCCTGGTCGACCATCTGTCCACGCTGAACAGCGCTCCCGGCCATCAGGTCCACTACGCGGTCGGGTTTCGATCTCGACGATCGGGTCCGCGCCGCGATCGGCTGCCTACCCGCGGCGGTGTGGTGCCCGGCCGTCGACGCCGACGGGAAGCCCCGCGACAACGGTGAGGTCGCCGAACTGACCGGGCTGCTGCGCACCGGCCCGGCGGGTGACCAGCTCGCCGGCTGGCCTGGCGACATGCGGGTAATCGTGTGCCGGGAGCGGCCGAGTGACGGCGTATGACCAGGGATCTCCGCGGAAGCCGGACCGATAGCTGATCGAAATGGCCCGATTGAGAGCTGAAATCAGAGGTTGTAACGACCGGTCGGATAGCTTATGGTGAAGCGGCAGAGGCCTGCAAGGAAGCTCGGAAAAGGAGTTCATCCATGCCGACCGCCACATCTGAAAAGTCGCACAGCTTCGATGTGTTCGAACACTACGAACGTCTCCAGTGGAAGGTTTCCGACCTCGGGCTGGAGAACATCAGACGCGACCTCATCCATCCGATCTACATCCCGCTTGTTAAGGGCGTCGTCATGGGCGAGGCGACGTCTCTCCCCGGGCTGCATGGCTTCCTCAGCGAGTTCTACGACGACTACGACTGCTCGGCTTTCGTGGCCATCTGGGCTTACCAGGAGCTTCAGCATCACTACGCCTTTCGCGCGTGGCTCAAGGCGGTCGATGTCCACATCGACCAGGACAAGATTGAGGCTTTGCGTGAGCCGTACGAAGCCGGTATCACGCCGAGCGCGACCCTGACCACGAATGTGATCTCAGAGATCATCGTCAACACGGTCTACCGGGCGTTGTCGGAGTGGGTGGAGGAGCCTGTGCTGGCCGACCTGTTTCTCCGCGCGAGCCGCGACGAAGCAGGGCACGCCCGTGAGTTTCTATATTACTTGAAGCGCCGTCTGGAGCTCTACCCCAACGAGTTGAAATCGGTCTTGGAAAGGATCCATTTTTACGTTACGAGCCCGCGGCTCAACCATCCGGTCGGTGTCTACAAGCATCAGCGCGTCGAGGAGATGCGGGGGTACGAGACCGTCGACGACGTGATCGATATCTATCTCCAGTTCTCTCCTCCGGATGCGTTGGAAAAGCTCCAGGCGAAGCTTCGGCGCATGCTCGGAACAGCGGTCGGCCGGGATCTGAGCCGGAACTCCGCCATCCGCCACGCGATGGCCGAATTGGCGACCTGAGGCGTCGAATCTGAGAACGTACCCGTACCCGATCAGATCCGGGGTGACAGGTGACGACGGCGCCCGGGGTCACGTGCGACGTCGTCGGCAGGGCCGCGCATGACCGATTCCCTTCCGGAGGAACCGATGCCCACCCATCCGACCGCTTCCCCCCAACAGTCGGCCCTCGAGGAATACCTGCCGGTGCCCTGGTCGGTCCTGGAGGACTATCGTTGCTTCGGCTGCTCACCGCACAACGCAATCGGCCTGCGCCTCCGCTTCGCCTCTCGTCCCGATGGTATCGACACCCGTTTTAGGTTGGACCACGCTTACGAGTCGTACCCAGGAATCGTGCACGGCGGCCTCATCGGGGTCATCTGCGATGAAACTATGGGGAACCTGATCGTTCTGCGAACAGGCCTCACCTCGCTCACCACCGGGATGCGGCTCCGGTACGTCACCGCGATGCAGGTGAACGCCGACTACCAGTGCGTCGCCCGCCTACATGCCGGCGGGGCTGAGCCGACCTCTGACCCGACGGGCGTGGACGGCCTGGTGCGTGCCGAGGCCGAAATCCTCGACTCTGCGGGCAATCTGGTGGCTGCGGCGAGCGCGACCTACCGTCCGATATCGATGGCCAACGCACGGCGACGCTTGGACCTGCGACCGGACGAGTTCGACCGCGTCGCGGAAGCCATCGCAGCCCAGGCTTCCAGCGCGGCCCAGGCCGCTGGCGGCAAGGCCTAGCTGGTCCCTCTTACCGCGCCTCGACTGACGCGGTGAATGGCCGAAGGAGCCATGATGACACCCTCCCGTGCCGAGATTGTCAGTACCGTCACCGGCATCGTCGCTCGCGAGATCGGGATACCAGCCGATGCACTTACTCCCGACCTTGACCTGCGGGCTGTCGAAGGTGCGGATTCGGTGAAGGTCTTGGTCATGATCTCCCGTATAGAGCGCACGTACGACATCGAGATCGAGGATGAGGACGTCTTCACGCTGAGTTCCATCAACGACGTCGTCCGTATCGTTCTCAGCGCGCTTGCGACGGCGGCAGTCTAACAACACGCGACCGCGGCAACCATCGACGCGCCACAGCCTGGCACGTCTGCGTCTGCGTCTGCGTCGCGCTGTCTCCCAGGTTGCCGACGCCGCGCTGGGGCTACAGGACCACGTTATTGCCCGCGAGCGTGCCGGAAGGCACGCGGACGCAGGACCGGAGACTCACCGTGACCGTATCGAGCACCGTTACGTCATATTCCTCTACTCCGGAAGGGGGGCAACGTCACCTTGCCCGGTCCGATGGCCCCTTTGCCCGTCCGGTGCTGCCGCCGCTGTTGCCCGCCTCCGACATGGAGGCGGCGGTCACCGCGTTTCACTCGGCTGGGTCCGCCGCCCGCCGGTGGGACGTCGAATCGGCCTTTCGGTGGGATGAGGCCGAGGCTGACCGGCTCACCGACGGCCAGCGCTCGGCGGTCCGCTTCATCACGCTGATCGAGGACCATCTCCCTGGCTATTTCGGCCTCTACGAACGTGCGTTCCCTCTCAACTCCGACGTCGACCTGGAAACCTTTATCCATAACCGCGAGCTTTACCATTTCACGGTGCGGTGGGCGCAGGAAGAAGACAGCCATGCCCGTGCCCTGTTCCGCTACCAGGTCGCCGCCGGTATCGCCGAACCGGAGGAACTGCGTCGGGAACTGGCGGCCGAGGGACGCAAGAAATTCGATTTGCCACTTGACCACGCGGTCTCCTTGTTCGCCTACGCGCTCGTGCAGGAGAAGGCGACGCAGATCTACTATCAGCAGCTACGTGCCGTGGCCGGCGATCCCGTTCTGGCCAACGTCCTCACCCGGCTCGCCCGCGATGAGGCACGCCACTTCGCGTTCATGGCGGACGTGGTCGAGCGGTACCTGCGCCGGGAAGGTGACACCGTAGTGGAGCCAATCCGCGAGGTCATCGCGACCTTCCGGATGCCACTGGCAGACAGCATCCGCGGCTACTGGCGATGGGCATTGCGTATCAGGGAAGTCGCCGACTACGACCACACGGAGGCATATGCTCACCTCATCCGGGTCGTGAACCGCGCCGTCGACGCCCGGTCCGACAGGGTGAATGAACTGGTTACCTTTGTCGACGCATGCCGTACCGCCGCCAGTCCGGTCTGAGAAGGCGTTGGAGCAGTTGGGGCGGCGGGCTGCCTGG
>NZ_CAAAFO010000030.1:0-12373 GCF_900634715.1 Candidatus Protofrankia californiensis
TTCATGAAACACCGAGGTCGAGTCGCGCGCAGTCGGCATCTGTGGGTGATTTCCTATGGCCGCCGTGCATGCGCCTGGTCCGGTGGCATCCGTGCGAGGCTGCGGCGGCCCGCGTTTCCTCGCTGGCGGGGCTTCGTCGCCGACCCCGGATGAGGTAGCTGCGCGCACCCCACAGCCGGATGCTCGGACTGCGGTCGATCTTTGGTGTGCGCAACGGTGACATCGACGGCATCCCGCAGGCTTTCGACCTGCCACCGGTTTTCGACGAAGGTGGATTCATGGCCAACCCGCAGTCGGAAAATCGTCGCCGCCGGCCCCCTGGAGATCTCTTCCCGCTCTGCGAACGTCAGCTCCTGGCCCCGCACCCAAGCCCTCTGATCAGCAGACAGCTCTTCTACCAGAGCTGACGCACCGACAGCTTGAGGCCGCTCTGCTATAACGACCGTCTGTTCCCTCACTTTCGTGATTCGAATGGTATTTGATCATGAATTTTTGATCGATTTCGGAACGGATCTGCGCTACCTGACCGACGCTCTGGCGGCTGCGGCTGCCCGATGGCCATCTCGCACGGTTGCACGGTTGTCCCGCGCGTCACGCCTGCGCGGGACGGTGGTTAGCCGATACCGATCGCCCTGCGTACCTGATCCAGCGCGGGTACCGCTCGCTTGCGCGCCTTTTCCGCCCCCGCGGCCAGGAGCGCGTCCAGTTCGCTGCCCGGTGCCATCAGGGCGTCGTAACGTTCGCGTAGCGGGCCGAGCTGCGTGTTGAGGATGTCGAACAGCTGGTTTTTCAGCTCGCCCCAACCCATGCCACCGGCCTGCAGGCGTTGCCGCGTGTCGGTGGTGATCTCCGGGGGTGCAAACTGCTCCAGGATCTGGAAGACGTTGGAGTTGTCCGGGTCCTTGGGGTCCTCCACCGGAGTGGAATCGGTCGGAATGCGGCGCACGAGCTTCTTCAGTTGCGACTCGCTGCAGAACAGGGGAATCGTGTTGTCGTACGACTTGCTCATCTTTCGACCGTCCAGGCCCGGGAGCGTGTGACCGGTTTCGGCTTCGGGGACGATCGCCTGTGGGACCTTGAGTTTGAAGCTGTCACCGTAGACATGGTTGAACGAGCCGGCAATGTCGGCGGCGATCTCCACGTGCTGCATCTGGTCACGCCCGACCGGCACCGCGTCGGTACCCATGATCAGGATGTCGACCGCCATGAGAACCGGGTAGTTGTACAACCCCATGTTGATCCCGGCGTCGAGGTCCGCCTTACCTGCTTCCTGGTTGCGGTCCCGGGCCGCCTTGTAGGCATGCGCCCGGTTCATCAGCCCCTTGCCGGTCATGCAACACAGGATCCAGGTAAGTTCCGGGATCTCGGGGATGTCCGACTGTCGGTAGAAAATCACTTGGTCCGGGTCGAGACCCGCGGCGATCCACGTTGCGGCCACCGAACGGGTGTAGTGTCGCAACAATTTCGGATCACGGACCGTGGTCAGCGCGTGGTAGTCCGCGATGAAGTACATCGCCTCGTACTCCTCGGCGAGCTTCAGCGCCGGCTTGATGGCGCCGACGTAGTTGCCGAGGTGCGGCTCGCCGGTCGGCTTGATTCCCGTCAGGGAAATCTTGGCTGGGGATGCGGACATCAACCTCACGTCTTCTCCGGACTGTGTTCAAAATACAGCTCGTAGTGAACATCGGCCTCGATGTTCGGTGCCAAATCGTGCGAGGTGAACACGAGTCCGTCGTTCGCACCGGCCGGGTGTGCCGTCATTCGTTCACTGTCGTCGACGGTTGCCAACTCCACGGTGTGCAGGTGCAACACGTCAAACAGGTACGGCATGTCGAAGAAGTCGCACGATTCCGATGCCGCCGGCTCGTCCGTCCGCAGCAGCCGTCCGGCTGGCGACGGGACGGGCGCGAACGCCGAACCAGCCAGCTTGGCGGGGTAGCTCAGGTGCGAGAGGGGATGGAAGATCGGCAGCATCGGTCAACCCTTCGACGCGGCTGACCTCACTTCGTGTGTGTGGCGCCACCAGCTACGGTCCGCAGAGGTACCGTTGCCGGACGGCACTGCAAGCCGATAAGCCCTGCGGTACGACTGGACAGACACGAATAACGAGCCTACCAGCAAGACGTATGGCGGGCATGTTGACGACCCCACTGTTCACCCTCGGCTCATGCCGAAATACCTCATGCCGAAATGCGATGTCCCACCCTACTTCGCATGGCGGGGGAGCATGGCCCGGGTCGGGCGGACCTCAGGTCGGCGGCCGGAAAACGACGGGCAGGCTCCGCGGAGCGTGCAGGACGAGCCGTCCCACAATCCTGGCCAGAGCCACGGTAAATCCCCTTCGGGGATGTCGTGCTGACACCGCCTGGACGTCGGCTCGTAGCACACCGAACCGGATGAGTCCGCTGCTCAGGTCGATCAGGTCCGCGCGGCGAATCGCCTCCACCTCCACACCCCGGCCGATCTGACGGCGAAGTTCGTGGTGACGCGCCACCGCGTCGGCACACGACCGGATGCGCTCGGCCTGCCAGCCGCAGGACTCGAGCAGGCCGCGGGCCCGTTCGGCGCCGACCGTCACGTAGGCGGTCCTTCCGAGAGGCTCGAGAACGCCGATGTCGTGCATGAGCGCGGCGACCCGCAGCAGCTCTCGATCGGCGGTCGGTGCGAGCAACACGGCCAGCTCGTACACGCGTTCGCTATGGCGCTCGAGCGGCGTGCCGATGGCACCGGCCCGCTCGTGAAGCACTTGCAGCGCCAGCTCTCCTGCCGTGTTCATGCGACTCCTGACGTGCTCATGCGGCTGATTCAGCCATGTCGGCGCCCTCTGACACCTCTTTACGCGATCTGATGTCAGCCCCGACTCCGCGGGCATCGGACCGGGACGCACACCGCTCGGACCAGGACACAGTAGTCTTTCACCAGCCAAACGTGCATAGCACGCAAGCCGGGTGGTCTCGACGATCCCGCAGGATCGTCCCGGACGCGTCGGGGGTGGAACGGACATGCCGGATTCGGCCATTCTGGACGTGCCGATCGGTCTCATTCTGGTGTTCGCCATCGGGAGCGTGGCGGTCTCCCGCATCAACGAGGTCATCTTCGGGATCATGAGCTACCGCAGCCGGCAGCTCGAGGTCGAGCTGCGTCGACTTTTCGGCGACGCCCCGGTGGACCGGAGGGAGGACGCGACCGACGACGGCAGCCTGACCGCCAAGCTCCTCGACGGCCCGCTGCGCGGCCTGCGCTCGGGCGGCCAGGAGAACGCCGTGCCCGACATGAAGGATGCATCGGGGCCGATCGGGGTTTGGCGGCGGGCCCGGAATCTGCGCCTACCGTCCTACATCCCGTCCGTCGCCTTTGCCCGTGGTGTGCTCGACATGCTGGAACCGCCGGTGCGTGTCCTGCTCGACCGGATGGACACGGAGACGCTGTCCGATACCGCCCGCGGCGCCTACCGCGATGCGCACCATTCGCTCACCGACACGACGGCCGCGGCCCTGGCCGACGCTATTGCCGCGTCTCCGTCGGCGTCCGAGGAAAGTCGCAAACTTGCCACCTCGATAGTCGGGCTCGCCGGTCCGGAAGCCGTCAAGCCGTTATGGAAGGAACTCGACAAGCTGCCCAGGAACGCGCCCCTCCGGCTGGCGCTGACCGGCATAGTGACCCGCGCGGGCCATGACCGGGATCGGATCGTCGCCGAACTCGCCGCCTGGTACGACGACACGATGGATCGGCTTTCCGGCTGGTACAAGCGGCGTGTCCAGCGGTTTCTCATCGCATACGCGCTGCTGGTCACCCTGTTGCTGAATCTGGACGCGATCGCGCTCACCAACGCGCTGTGGGAGAACCGGTCGTTGCGTGCGGCCGTGGTCGAGGCCGCGGCCACCCAGGTGAACTCCTCCACCGTCAGCACGGGCACCGCTGCGACGAACAGTCCTGAGGACGCCGCGAACCAGGCGGTACAGGCCATCCGGGATGCCGGTGCGCTCCACCTGCCGCTGGGGTGGACCGGGGCCGGCTCCGACAGCGCGGACCCGCGGGCGGTTCCCGACGACGCCGGCGGCTGGGCCCTGAAAATACTCGGCTGGCTGTTCACCACGCTCGCGCTCTCCCTCGGCGCGCCGTTCTGGTTCGACCTGCTCGGCCGGCTGGTCAACATGCGTAGTACGGGACCGAAGCCCGTCCCCGTCGCCTGACCTTGCCGTTGCCGCTGCCGGCGACGAGCGAGCCGGGGCCGGGTCGGGGGAGGGGGTGGCGAGCCGGCCAGAGGTGCCCAGCCGACCAGGTGCCCGACCAGGGGGCGGTGAGGCGGCCGGGGGTCGGCCAGGTACCCAGCCGGGGCTAGCAGACCGGGTCAGGTGGTTGTCGCCGCCGGGGAATGCGGGGTGTCGGCCAGGCCGGCACGCAGGACGAGCTCGAGTTCGAAGCGAACGTCCGGGTCGTCCAGACTCTCCCCGAACAAGGTGCGCAACTGGCTGAGCCGGTAGCGGACCGTCTGCGGGTGCACCTGTAGCTCGGCGGCGATCCGGCCACGCTGTCCCCATAGCCGCAGCCACAGCAGCAGTGTTTCCGCCAGCCGGGTGCGGACCCGGGCGGGCAGCCCGTCCAGTGGGGCGAGCCGGTGACAGGCAAGGTCGGCGAGCAGCGCCGGATCCCGGGCGAACAGCAGCTCGGCAAGATGGTCGTCGGTGAACAGCGTCCCGCCGGGGCCGGCGAGCACACCCGGCAGCGTCCCGTGGTCACGGGCCTTGCGGGCGAACGCCGCCCTTGCCGCGCTCGCGGACGATTCCCGCCACGGGACGGCCGGGCCGACGATTGCGTCGAGACCCGCCAGAGCCCGCTCAAGCCAGCCCCGCCGGCCGGGCCCGGCCGGGTCGGCGACGAACACCCAGCTGTCCTCACCCTGGATAGTGCGGGGTGTGTCGGGCGGCAGAGCCAGGCAGCGGAGGCGGTGGTCGACGCGTTCGCGGGCCGACTCGCCCACGCATTCGGCATTGTCGGCGTCCTGACCGGTCCCTGCGGAGCCGGGGAGGAGAACCGCGGCAATGATCTCGGGCAGCCGGTAGGAGGCCGCCCGGGCGATTTGTTCGATCGTCGTCGGGCTACCCCCCGACAGCATCAACTCGCCGAGCCGGTCCCACAGGCGGCCGCGTTCGCTGGCTGCCTCGGACTGTTCCTGGGCGTAGCCCTCGGCGGTGGCGCCGGAGATCCGGTCGATGTAGGCGAACATCGTTTCGGCCAGTGACACCAGCCCGTCGGCGTCCAGCCCGCCGCGCCGTGCGGCCTCGGCAAGCCGACGCCAGGCGACCCGGGCACCCACCCGATAGGCGCCGAGAAGGGTGTCCAGTGAGCGTCCGGAGCGGAACTCGCCGCGTCCCAGCCGGACGTAGATCTCGCGACTGGCCGCGAGGTCGGGCGGTCCGCTGGAGTCGGTGTCGACCACCGTGAGGAAACGCAGCAGTGCTTCTTCGACGCCCTGACGGACGCCGCGGCCGAACGAACCTTCCAGCGGGCGTGCGTACGGTGGTACCTCACGCGCGATGGCCGCGATCAGATCGTCGCCGAGGGTCGTGAGCTCAAGTCTCAGGATGTCGGTAAGATCAGAAGGAAACTGTCCTCCTGGAACAGTTTTCACGGGTTGCACTCCACTTCGGACGGACTTCGGGCCGCCGAGGCGCTCCGATGAGCGTAATCCACCCTGATCGGCGGGGCGCCGCGAGGAGCCCGGGGACGGCGGCGAGATCTCGGCGAGGCCCCGGCCGGATTCGCCGGAAACGCCGGATCCCCACCGGCTCCGGATCCCGTCAGGAGCGGTCTTGTGGCGCGGATCATCGAGTACTCGGACCATGACAGGCCCGACCGCAGTAGCGTTGCCAACCGTGCCCCCTCGTACCGAGACGAATACGACCGCCGTCTTGTTGCCGGCGCCCTCCTACCCGGTGGAGAAGACTTCTCTGGCCAACGGGTTGCGCGTCGTGCTGGCTCCGGATCGAACCGCGCCCGTCGTCGCCGTGGCCGTCCACTACGACGTGGGATTCCGCTCCGAGCCGGAGGGACGTACCGGCTTCGCGCACCTGTTCGAACATCTCATGTTTCAGGGCAGCGAAAATGTCGGAAAGGCCGAGCACGCGAAGTACGTGCAGGCCGCCGGGGGCATATTCAACGGCTCCACCCATCCGGATCACACCGACTACTACGAGCTTCTGCCGTCCGGGGGGCTGGAACGCGCGCTGTTCCTCGAAGCCGACCGGATGCGTGCTCCGCGGATCACCCGGGAGAACCTGGACAACCAGATCGCGGTGGTCCAGGAAGAGATTCGGGTGAACGTGCTGAACCGCCCCTACGGCGGGTTTCCCTGGATCACGCTCCCGCCGGTTGTCTTCGACACGTTCCCCAACGCCCACAACGGCTACGGCGACTTCCACGAACTCGAGGCGGCGAGCCTCATCGACGCCGAGGACTTCTTCGACAAATACTATGCGCCGGGCAATGCCGTACTCACCGTGGTCGGTGATATTGATGTCGAGGGCGCTCTCCGCCTGGTTCGCCGCTACTTCGAAGACATTCCGGCCCGACCGCTGCCCAGCCGTCCGAGTTTCGCCGAACCGGTGCACGCCGAGGAGCGGCGGTCGGTCCTGACCGATCCGCTGGCGCCCCGTCCGGCGCTCGCCGTCGGTTACCGGGTTCCCGACCCCCTGGCCGACCTGCAGACCTTCCTGGCCTACGACGTGCTCACCCACGTACTGTCCGCGGGTGACGCGAGTCGGTTGGAGCGCAGGCTCGTGCAGAAGGACCGGTCGGTGATCGGCGTGAGCACCTATCTCGGCACGTTCGGGGACCCGTTCGACCAGCGGGACCCGCTGCTGCTCACCCTTGAGGCCCGTCATCCCGCGGAGTCGACGCCCGAGGCGATCCTCGGTGCGGTGGACGAGGAACTCGACCGCATCGTCACTGATGGACTGGAGCTCGGTGAGCTCGCCCGCGTGCAGGCGCGGATCGCCTCCGGCCTGCTACGCGAGGCCGACGACGCGCTTGGGCGGGCGCTGGCCATGGCCACCTTCGAGCTGCACCGCGGCCGACCCGAACTGATCAACGAACTTCCCGCGCTGGTGGGCGCGGTGACCTCGGACGGTGTGCAGGCGGCCGCCGCCGGCCTGCGTGCCCAGGGCCGGGCGGTCCTGGAACTGCGCGCCGGTGCCGCCTCGTGAGCCCCGCGGACGCCGGAAGCCCCGCGGACGCCGGAAGCCTCGCGGACGCCGGAAGCCTCGCGGACGCCGGAAGCCTCGCGGACGCCGGAAGTCTCGCGGACGCCGGAAGTCTCGCGGACGCCGTGACTCCCACGGACGCCGTGCGCCCCGCCGGGCAGGACGTCACTCCAGAACAGGAGGTCGCGGTGAGCGCCGCAACCATTGGGAAAGCTTCCGGCGGCGCCCCAGCGGCCGGGACGTCGCCGTCCGTCATCCCGGCGGTGACTCCGACCGTGGCGGCCGAACTCCCCACGGTGGCCGAGCGGATCCTTCCGGGTGGTCTGCGGGTGCTGGTGGTCCGGCGGACGACCGTGCCACTGGTGGAGGTACGGCTACGGATCCCGTTCACCGGGCGGGGTGCGGTGCACCAGGCCCGTGGCGAGCTCCTCGCCGAGACCCTGTTCACCGGGACACAGTTGCGGGACCGGGTGGAGCTTGCCACCGTCGTCCAGTCCCTCGGTGGGGCGCTGTCGACCGGAGTGGACGCCGACCGGCTGGCGATCGTGGGCTCCGCGCTCGCGACCAATCTCGTCCCGCTGCTGGACCTGATCGCGGAGGTGCTGACCGGCGCGACCTACCCCAGCGGTGAATTCGCCGGTGAACGCGACCGGATGGTCGAGGAAGCCACGATCGCCCACAGCCAGCCCGCGCTGATCGCCCGCGAGGGCCTGCTGCGCCGGATGTACGGCAACCATCCCTACGGCAGCGAAACACCGACACCGGACGTGGTGGCGCAGGTGACCGAGGCCGACGTGCGGACGCTGCACGCCGCGCGCGTGTCACCGGTGGGCGCGGTCCTGACCCTCGTCGGCGACGTCGAGCCGCAGGCCGCGCTCGAGCGGGTGGAGGCGGTGCTCGGCCAGTGGCGGGGGACGGCCGCTGACGTGACGCCGTCGCTCCCGGCCCTGCGCACCGGACCCGTCGTGATCATCGATCGGCCTGGCGCGGTGCAGACGAACATCCGCATCGGTGGCCCGGCGGTGGATCGCCACCACCCCTCCTACGCCGCGCAGCGTCTCGCGAGCACCATTTTCGGTGGCTACTTCAGCTCACGGCTGGTTTCCAACATCCGGGAGGACAAGGGGTACACCTACTCGCCGCGTAGTTCGGTCGACTACCCGGTCGCGGGCTCCCGGTTCACGGTGACGGCGGACGTGGCAACCGACGTGACCGGGCCTGCGCTGCTTGAGATCTTTTATGAGCTGGGCCGGATGGCGGTGCTGCCCGTGTCGGACGAGGAGCTCGACGCGGCCCGCCAGTACGCCGTCGGGACACTGGCGCTGTCCACGGCGACCGGCGTGGGGCTCGCGTCCACCTTGTCGGCACTGGCCGGAGCGGGGATCGGTATCGAGTACCTGCACGACCATCCCGTGGCGCTGGCGAAGGTGACACCGCAGGAGGTGCTGGAGCTGTCGACGCAGGTGCTCGCGCCGACGCGGCTGGTCACCGTCCTGGTCGGGGACGCGGAGAAGATCGCTTCCGAGGTGGGGGCCGTCGTCGAGACCGTTCCCGAGGTCATCGCCGAGGTCGCCACCGGCTGACCGGCCCGCAGCCAGCCCAGACCGCGGGCCCGGTTGGGCCGCAGCCGGCCCAGAGCCGGCCCGGTTGGTCCAGAGGAGCCGGCCCGGGGCTGGTCCGCAGCCGCGGTTCCGGGACCAGCTCCGAACCGCTCCGGAGCCGGCCCGCAGCCGTCGGAGTCAGTGACGGGACTGGTTGGCCCGCGGCGGTGCCGGTCGGGGAGCGCTGCCACCGCGACCGGCCAGTTCCCCGGGCAGGACCGTCCGTGGGTCGGAGACCGACTCGACCACCTGCCGGGCGAGGTCGTGTACGCGTCGTCCCATGCCGCGAGCGGTCCGCCGGAGCCGCTCGAACGCCTCCCGAGGTCGCAGACGGTGACGTTCGGCCAGTACGCCTATTGCCTGCTCGACGATGACCCGTGAGGCGAGCGCGTGCTCCAGCTGCACCACCGACAGCCGCAGCTGTTCGATCTCGGTCAGGTCGTGATCGGGACGCCGGGGCCGGCCGGGTGGAGCGAGGTCCTCGGCGAGCAGGTCGGCGAGAACCATCGCGGACAGCAGGTCACCGACCGGTCGGACCTCGCCTGCGGGGCCTTCCACGATCCATCCGACCGGGGCCCTGCGCAAGCACAGCTCGGGACGAGCGGTCGGTGAGGGCCCGGTGGGCGAGGGCGGCGCCGCGGGCGTGACTGCGGGGCCCCGGGCGGGCGGCCCGCCCGGGGCCGGCCCCGGACGCGCGGGCCGGGCCGCGGCTCCGCCCGGCTGCGCGGTCGGAGCCGACGGTGGCTTACGGCGTGCGGTCTCCGCACGTTCGGCTGCCTCGACGCGTTCGGCCTCACCCACGACGGCACCCAGGGCGTCGGCGATGCCTCGCAGCAATGTGACCGCGGGCGTGGTGATGGTGACACGCTGTCGATCGAGCCCGACAAGCAGACCGTGTAACCGTCCATCGTCGCCCAATACCGGCATGGCGACGTAGCTGCGGACTCCCAGGCGCGACGGTTCGTCCGTCCCCGCGAACGCGGGATCGTCGCTGACGCCCGCCAGGGCGACGGGCGCGCCGTCGAGCACCCGCGTGCTGACGGTCTCGCTCCAGGGCAGCGTCAGACCCGCGTCGAGGCCGGGCAGGGTTCCTGCCGTCCGCTGGTAGGTCGCGGTCGAGCCCGACAGGACCACGAAGCCCGTCGCTTCCATCTGATGGACGGCGCCCGCGGCCTGCAGCGCGGCATCGACTGCGCTCCACGTAGGTGCTGAAGGTACTGACGACACAGCCCGAACTCTCCCACAAACTTCACGGGCAGTGACGGAGACCGTCCCCCGATCAAGCTCTACGGGCTCAAGTCGGCGCGCGACTGCTGGCGTCTGTTGCTCTGGGTATCCGTTATGCGGCAGAAGCGACCTTCTCGGTAACCTGGCGCAAGCTTGGGTTCGTCATCGCGGTGCCGTCGTCGAAGACAACGGTGGGTACAGTTGCGTTGCCGTTGTTGACCGCTCGAACGATCTGCTCGGCCTGCGGGTTCTGCTCGATGTCGACCATTTCGTACGGGATACCTTCCTGGTCGAGCTGGCGCTTGAGACGGGTGCAGTAGCCGCACCACGACGTGGTATAGATCGTCAGCACGAACGGTCCTTTCCGTGGCCATGGCAGAACAAATCTTCATAACCACGGCGCGGCCCGGTCGCTTCCCGTCGGTGGCGGCGGCTACCGTTCCTCCCATGGCGCGTGCGACCGTCGACGACCCGGTGCCCGCGGTACCGCTGGTGCCGGACGCGCCGTTCGAGGGCGGGCCGGGTGTGTCCGGGCAGTGGTTGGTCGATGCGCTCGATCCGGAGCAGCGCCGGGCGGTGCTCGCCCCGGTCGGCCCGGTCTGCGTCTTAGCCGGTGCGGGCACGGGCAAGACGCGGGCGATCACTCATCGGATCGGTTATCTGGTCGCTTCGGGCACGGTCCCGGCCGGCCAGGTACTTGCTGTGACTTTTACCACACGCGCGGCCGGGGAGCTGCGCGGACGCCTGCGGACGCTCGACGCCGACGGCGTCCAGGCGCGTACCTTCCACGCGGCCGCGCTACGGCAGCTCGGCTACTTCTGGCCCAAGGTTGCCGGAGCCGCACTGCCCCGGCTCGTCGAGAGCAAGATCGCACTGGTGGCTCGGGCGGCGAACCGGATACACCTGTCGCCGAGCCGGACCGAGCTTCGGGACCTCACCTCCGAGGTCGAGTGGGCCAAGGCCACCCTGCTCACCCCCGAGGAGTACCCGGCGGCCGCGACCGCGGCGGCGCGCGAGGCGGCGCACCCGCCCGAGATGATCGCCCGTCTGTACACCGCCTACGAGGAGGCCAAGCGGGAGGCGGGCGTTCTCGACTTCGACGACCTGCTGCTGCTGACCGCGGCCGTGATCGAGGAGCACGGCTGGGTCGCCGAGGAGCTGCGCTCTCGCTACCGGCACTTCGTGGTGGACGAGTACCAGGACGTCAACCCGTTGCAGCAGCGCCTGCTCGACGCCTGGCTCGGCGAGCGGGACAGCCTCTGCGTGGTCGGTGACGCCAACCAGACCATCTACTCGTTCACCGGGGCGTCTCCCCGCTACCTGCTGGATTTCCCCCGGCGCTTCCCCGACGCCCCTGTGGTCCGCCTCGTGCGGGACTACCGCTCCACGCCGCAGGTGGTCGGGCTGGCCAACCGGCTGGTCGCGCGAACCGGCACCGGCGGCACTGCCGGCGCACCGGGGGCATCGGGCGCACGGGGTGCATCGGGCGCGGCCGTGGGTGCTGCTCCCGCCGCGTCCCGGCACGAACCGCTGCGGCTGGTCGCGCAACGTCCGGACGGCCCGGCACCGGCGTTCACCGAATGCGACAGCGAACCCGAGGAGGCGACCGCGGTCGCCCGCCGCATCCGCATGCTGCTGGACGCGGACGTGCCGGCCAGCGAGATCGCCGTGCTGTACCGGGTCAACGCCCAGTCCGAGGCATACGAGACCGCGATCGCCGCCGCCGGCATCCCCTACCTGGTCCGGGGCGGCGAGCGGTTCTTCGCGCGGCCGGAGGTCGCCGAGGCCGTCCGGCTGTTGCGGGCGGCCGCGCGGTCGGCCGACACCGACCGGCCGGAGGGTCTCGCGGCCGAGGTCGTGGAGGTCTTCGCCGCGCTGGGATGGCGGGGGAACGATCCGCCGAACGGCTCGGGCGCACAGCGGGAACGCTGGGAGAATCTGGCCGCGCTCGTGCGGCTCGCCGACGACATGGTGGTCTCCGACCCCGGGGCCACCCTCGACCGGTTCGTCGCCGATCTCGCCGACCGTGCCGCCCACCAGCACATTCCCACCGTCGAGGGGGTCACGCTCGCCTCTCTGCACGCGGCCAAGGGCCTTGAGTGGGACGCGGTCTTCCTGGTCGGCCTGGTCGAGGGGACGTTGCCGATCATCCATGCGCAGACTCCGGCGCAGATCGAGGAGGAGCGGCGCCTGCTCTACGTCGGTGTCACCCGGGCACGGGAGCATCTGGCGCTGTCGTGGGCGCTTGCCCGCAACGAGGGCGGCCGTAAGTCTCGCCGGCCGTCACGCTTCCTCGACGGGCTCGTGCCCCGTTCGGCGACGTCGGCGGGTGCGTCGGCCGGC
>NZ_CAAAFO010000030.1:12760-14919 GCF_900634715.1 Candidatus Protofrankia californiensis
TTCGTGGTGTTCACCGACGCGACTTTGCTGGCGATCGCCGAACACCGGCCCACGAGCGTCGCCGAGCTGGTGGGCATCCCTGGAATCGGCCAGGCCAAACTCGACCGCTACGGCGAGGACGTGCTCGCCCTGGTTGACGGGCGTGAACCGCCCGGATCCCTCTCGTCGCCTTCCGCCGGGGTCCCCGGCTCCGAACCAGCCGGATAGCGGATACCGGCCCCGCTGTCCCAGCCGCTGCCGTCCTGGCGGGAACCCCGCCTTCCCGGTGGGATCATCCGCCGTCCCGCCGCGGGGTGATGCCGCCAGAGCGGCGATGATCGTGCTACCTTCAGTTAGGTTCTCGACTACATCAGGTACTTGATCGGAAACACAGAAAATAGGTTGCGACCGTTCCGGTCGGCTTCTACGGTGCTGATGGGCGCTGAGTGTGCCCAGCCCGCGCCCGACACGAACGCGAAGGAGGTGATCCCCATGAGGATGACGGGGATCGTCGCCGTGTTCGTGCGCCGGGCGTATCCGCTTGGCCTGCGTGGCGCGGTCCGGTTGGCCGCGGCCGTGACGTCCAAGCACGTCCTTGCGTCCGCCGGTTTCCGAGCTACCCGTGGGTTTGCCGACGGTCCGCGCTGGGCTGACGCAGCCGCGCACCACACCCCGACCGCGGATGCCCACATCCAAGCATCGACGATGCGCCACACGCTGTACGTCCCGGGTCCACCCCGAGGTCTGCTCCTGGTTTGACAAGCCAACCGAGCGCCGACCGAGGCCGCGGATCCCTGACGGGAACCGCGGCCTTTGTCGTCTCCCGATCCGATCCGCCAGGACAGCCGAACCGATCGAACCGACCGTTCCGACTATTCCGATCTGACTGTTCCGACCGAACCGTCCCCGACCGATTCTTTTTCCTTCAGTGCCGGAGGTGACACCGGTGTTCGACCCCTCGATCGTTGCCCGGATCGAGCTGGACCGGTTGGCGCTGCCCTGCTGGGACGTCGACCCGGACCTGTTCTTCGCGGAGTCCCCCGAGGACGTCGAATCCGCGAAGGCGGTCTGCGGTGGCTGTCCGCTGCGGCACGCCTGCCTGGCCGCTGCTCTTGACCGGCGCGAGCCCTGGGGCGTGTGGGGTGGCGAGCTCGTTGTCACGGGCGCCGTCGTCCCACGCAAGCGGCCCCGCGGCCGTCCCCGCAAGAGCGTCGCGGCCTGACGCTCTCCCCGCGTCCTTATTACGCGTGTGTCCCGGGGCTCCTGCCGGATCGGTTGCGTCCATCCGGCAGGATCCCCGGGCGGTGGCGGCGTTGCATGTACTGGAAGGTATGTGGCCACAAATTTGTGATACATCTGGAGTATGACGACCGCCAACGATCATTCGGTGGGCCTGCGGGAGCTTCGCCACAACACCAGCGAGGTGCTGGCCCGGGTCCGGCGCGGCGAGACCGTCGACGTGACCGAGTACGGCCGGCTGATCGCCCGAATCGTGCCCGTCGAGGACCGGACACCGATTCCGATCATGTCGCAGCTGGTCGAGTCCGGTAAGGCTCGGTTGGCGACACGGCCCGGATACCGGCCGAGGATGCGGCCAAGCGGCGGCGGCGATCGGCTCGGCGAGGCACTTGAGGCGCTGCGCGACGAGGAAACGTGGTGACTCTCTACTACGTGGACACCTCGGCGGCCATCAAACTCCTCGCCGAGGAGACTCATTCCCTGGCGTTCGCGGCATTTTACGACAGCAATGCCAGCGCTTCGTGGGTGAGTTCCGCGCTGCTCCGTATCGAGGTCATACGAACAGTCAGCCAGGTCCTACCGGCGATGATTCCGGATGCGCGTGAGCTCCTGCTGGCCTTCGACTACATTGCCATTGACGACGACATCGTCGAGGCGGCAATGAATGAACCGGATCGGACGCTGCGTTCGCTGGATGCCATCCACCTGGCCACCGCGCGGGTCCTCGGCCGGGAACTCGACGCGCTCGTGACCTATGACGACCGGCTCGCCGCAGCCGCCGGCGACGCCGGATTCAGCCTGCTCAGCCCACGGGACCCACCGGCGATCGACACCGGCCTCCAACCGACCCGGAGACCTCTGGCGTAGGGCGTCGGCGGAGTCGCGGAGGAGGGCAGCGGCGGCGTACGGATCCGCCGGGTTGTCTGTTATGTGATCGCAAG
>NZ_CAAAFO010000030.1:15218-21010 GCF_900634715.1 Candidatus Protofrankia californiensis
CGCCGTCCCGACGGCGCATCCCTTGGTCGTCCCGGTGGTGCACCCTTTCGCCGTGCCGGCGGTGACGAGCTGTCCGCGGCGGTCGCGGTCCTCACCAGGCCGGATCTCGCCGGGATCGTGGACCTCGTCGCCTGGGTGGAGGGCGGATGGCTCCATGTCGCGAACGCGGACGGTGCCTCGCGGCTGTCGCTGACCGACCCGAGCGGCCCCTGGGAGGTGCTGCGTGGTCGTGATCCGGTGGCCGTTCAGGATCCGATGCACGGCGTCCCCCTGAGCCTGGCGCGCAAGGACCCCTCGCCGCCGAACGACCGCAACTCCTACCCGTTCGCCGGAGCGCGGCTCGCGTCGGTCTTCGCTGATCCGGCCCGGTCGCCGGACGTCGTCGTCGTGCACAGCGCCGCGCACCACTGGCCGCAGCGCGGGGGGCATCTCGGCGAGCACGGGTCGCTGGACGCCGGCCAGTCCCGAGCCCCGCTGCTGCTGTCCGGGGCCGGCGTCCGCAGGCGGGGGCTGCTTGCGCGTTCAGCCCGCGTCATCGACGTCGCACCGACCCTGGCGTACCTGGCCGGGGCGTCCATGACGGGTGCGGACGGCCTGGACGTCGACGGCCGGACCCTCGCGGACCTGTGTGTGCCCGGTGCCCGTCACGTCGTCGGCCTGCTCTGGGACGGCGTGAACTGTAACGACCTGCTGAACATGGCCGGCGACGGCGAACTGCCGGCGATCGCCCGCCTGCTGGCGCGGGGCGCTGCCCTGACCGGTGGTGCCGTTGCGGAGTTTCCCAGCGTCACCCTGACGAACCACACCTGCGCGCTGACCGGTGTCGGCCCGGGGCGGCACGGCATCCTGAACAACGTCTACTTCGACCGGGAGACCGGACGCCGGATCGTCGCCAACGACGCGGCCACCTGGCATGTGGCCTGCGAGCAGCTCCGGCCGGGCGTGCGGACGGTGTTCGAGGCGATCGCCGCCTCCCGGCCCGGGGTGTCGACGGCCTGCGTCAACGAGCCGATCGACCGGGGCGCGACGTATTCGACGTTCGGGGTCGTCCGGGCGATGAACAGTACCGACGGTGCCGGCGGGCTGGGCCAGCATCTGCCGTCCGCGTCGGACGACCCACATGCGACCCAGGAATGGGTGGCCGCCGACCCGGACTACGCCTGGTCGACGCAGGTGGACGCGCTCGGCCTCGCGCAGGTCAGCCAACTGTGGGGTGAGGAGGCGGAGCCGCCCGCGTTCACCTGGTGGAACACCACGGTGACCGATACCGGGCACCACGGTGGCGGGCCCTATTCGCCGCAGGCCCGGGCGTCGATGGTCGATGCCGACCGGCGCCTCGGGGTCTTCCTCGACCTGCTGGAAGCCCGCGGACTCGCCGACGACACCGCCATCCTGCTGACCGCGGACCACGGCAGCGAAGGTGCGAATCCCGCGTGCACGGGGGATTGGGACGAGGCGCTGCGCGCCGCCGGTATCCCCTTTCGCGACGAGGCATACGGCTTTCTCTACCTCGGCGCCCCCGCCGCGGACGCCTGATACGAGCGGTCGGTACACGAGCTGGTCAGGGCGAGGCCAGGTGGGTGACTCTGTCGAAGCGGGCGCCCTGGTTCCTGATCGCGGCCGGTGCGTGGACGTGGGCGATCTGGCCGAAGGTGTGGAGCATTCACTTATGACCCAGGTACTGGCTTAGACGACCGCCGTGGCGCGGGTACTGCCGGGACCGGCCGGCTGAGCAGGAGACGGGGTACGGGGCTGCGCTCCTGGATCCATGTTCGGACGTCGGAGTCCAGGTAGCCGGCCACGCGTAGCAGGTCGGCGTACATCTGCTCCAGCGGCCGGTTGTGGATCGGTTCGTGGTGCGCGATGCGGTTGCGAAGTCGGACGAGATCGTTGACGGGTGTGTAGACCTTGGCTCGTTGCGCCGGGCGGAGGTTCGGAAACGCATGGCGGAGCATAGGGGTCCACAGCGTTGTCTCGTAGCGTCGGGACAGGAGGTAGCGCCAGAAGCCGAAGGTCAGCTCGGCGACCATCCGGCCGGGGATGACGATCTTTCTGTCGTGTTGCAGCCGGGCACGGGCGTCGGAGATGTCCTGACGCCGATGGGCTTCGAGGAGAGCGGTCGGATCGTCGTACCAGTGGCCTTGTCTGTGCCGGCGGGCGTGCCAGATGGTGAGCTGCTCGTGCAGAGCGTTCCGCAAGACGATCTCGAGGAGTCCGAGGGCTTCGTAGAAGGCGGCGCTGATGCTGCTGTTCCACGCGTAGAGGGCCATTGCCCGCCCAAGGTCGTGATCGCAGACGTGCTCGTACGGGCCGAGGCGTTCGACGCTCAGCTTGCGCCGGAGGCGCGCCGCGAGATCGTGGGACGGGGTCAGGGCGTTCGACATCGGGCTACCGATCTTCTATACTACGAGGTGGACACCCCGGAGGACCTCTACCGCTCAGGCGGCAAGCCCCCGGGGTTTTGTCTGTTCTGCTGAGAGTGCGGCAGGTGGCTCGTAGGTGGTTGCAGATGGTGACATCTGTCGGTCACACCTATGGCGGTCAGCGTGTCCGAACTCGCGCCCCCACCGAGAGACCACGGCTGTCTGCGGATGCCAGGCTGATGGGGTGACTCTGTCGAAGCGGGCATCCTGGTTCCTGATCGCGGTCGGCGTGTGGACGTGGGCGATCTGGCCGAACTTCATGCGGAACATCTGGAAAGATGATCGATCCTGGGACGACGGCCCGACCGGCTTCTTCCTCGTCCACCTGGTCCTGGCCGTCGTCTCCCTCGCGATCGGCACCGCCGTCGGCTGGCTCGGCATCCGCGGGGTGCGTGCGGGCCGGCGTGGCGACGCCACCCACGTAGCTCCGTCCGATCACCCCTTGATCGACTCAAACCACTGAGCTCTCCGAGCGAATAGCGGCCGCGGAAGCGGCGCGGTCACCTTCCTGCGATTCGCACGCCATGCGACGAGCCGACGAATCATCTGATCCGTACTCCTCGGCGATACGTCCATGTATGTCCGCCGACGTCCGCCGGTGCAGGTCACAGGCTCGGAAACGTCCAGCCGAACGTATCGCTGCTCCGCACTGCGGGATGGACGTGGCTCAGGTGGTTTCGGCGGCTGTTTCGGGTGGGTTTCGTGTGCCGGAGCTGTCGTTACCTGGCCGGGCGTTACCGGGTGTCGTGGCGGCGGGAAGATCCTGTTCGTCGGCGGCGTCGCGTGGCCTGGGCGGCGTTGGGACCTTCGGCTGCCGGGGCCGCCTGGTCCGTTTCGGCTGTCTGGACGGGGTACCGGCGCTGGAGGATGGCGTTCGCGGGGCGGGTGCGCCTGCCGTGCCGCCGGCCGACGTCGGTTGCTCCGCGACGGGTCGTATCGGATCGGAGCCACCGTCATCGCTGCCGTCGCCGTCATCGGTGCCGCCCGTCGGCGAGGCCCCCGACGGTGGCGCCGGAGTCCCCGGCAGCGGTGCCGGGACGAACAACCCGTGCGGGGATCCGGACGCGAGCGGCCGGATCACACCGGCGTCCATCTCGACGGCGAGCGCCGGTACCTCGCGTCCGGGTCGGTTCGCCCAGGCCGCGTGTTCGGCCGCTGCCGACCCCGGCGGGGCGAAGCCGGGGTGCCAGCGCTGCATCTCGGCACGGAACGCCCCTGCGCTGCCAAGCTGGCACAGGATGCCGACCGCACCCAGGGTGACGCGGTGGATCAGCAGGTAGGACGGGGGCAGGTTGAGCTGGCGGCCGAGCTGGGCCGCGGGGGAGCGGGGGTCGCCCAGCCGGACGGCCTCTCCTCGCAGCCAGTTGCGGGAGAAGCGGAACTCCTCGGCGGTGACAGGTGTGAGAAGCGGCACCAGGTAGTCGAGGAGGTCCGCCGCCTTCATCTTCACCGTCGGCAGGATGAAACCCTCAGCCCGCAGACCCGCCATGACCGCGTCCGCGTCGCCTTCCAGCGCCAACCGGCTGAGCCGGCCGATGGGTTCGGGCAGCCCGTCCGGAAGGCGGTTGACCGCGCCGAAGTCCAGGACGCCCAGGCGGCCGTCTGCCAGCAGCCGGAAATTACCGGGATGCGGGTCGGAGTGCAGAAGGCCGACCCGCGCGGGACAGGAGTACAGGAAGCGCACGAGCAGCAGCCCGGCCCGGTCGCGTTCGGCGTCCGTGCCACTGTTTATGATCGTTGACAGGGGCTTGCCGTCGATCCACTCCGTGATCAGCACGTGATCGGTCGCGGCGACGGCCCTAGGCACATGAATGTCGGGATCGTGGTCGAACGCCTCGGCGAAGGCCGCCTGCCATGCTGCTTCCAGGCGGTAGTCGAGCTCCTCGAGGATCCGTTCCTTCAGTTCGGCGACCAGCGGCTTGATGTCCAGACCAGGGGCGACAGCGCTGAACAGCCGCGCTGCGCGCCCGAGTTGGGTGAGATCGCCGAGCAGGGCCGGACCGACACCCGGATACTGGATCTTCACCGCGACCTCGCGTCCGTCCGCCCACACGGCGCGGTGCACCTGGCCGATGCTCGCCGCGGCGGCCGGGGTGTCGTCGAAGCTGAGGAAGTTCGCCTGCCAATCCGCGCCGAGGTCGCCGGCGAGCACGCGATGGACCGAAGCCGCGGGCAGGGCGGGTGCGGTGTCCTGCAGCTTCGTCAGCGCCGCCCGGTAGGGCCGTGCGACGTCCTCGGGCAGCGCCGCCTCGAAGACCGACAGAGCCTGCCCGAGCTTCATCGCGCCGCCCTTGAGCTCGCCGAGGACACGGAAGATCTGAGCAGCGGTGCGCTGCTGCAGTTCCGCGGCGACGATCTCAGCGGGGCGTCCGCCGAGTCGTTTACCCGCACCGATCGTGGCCCGCCCGGCGAAGCCGAGGGGAAGGCTCGCCAGCTTGGCGGTGCGGACGACCGCGCGTTTTGGGATTTCGGACACAACTCCATCGTGCCTGTTCTGTGGACGGGAGGCAGGAGGGATCGTAGCTTGCAGCCTTAATACTACTCACTGTAATGATGACGGCGGGTTCGGTGGGTGGCGACCCCTGGATGGTGCTCGCTCCGCCCGGCCACAGCGTCCGGTTCACTCGGTCACGGCCTCCGATCCGCCCGATCGGAGGCTTCGTCCTCGTCCGGGTCCCCGCCCGCCGGCTTGTCCTCGGCCTCCCCGGTGCATGCAGCTGCTAGCAGCCGAGCACTATGACAAGGACACGAGGGGTGAATCGACCACGATCGGCGCCGGAGCCGAAGGTCGGAAATCGTCATTTCCAGTGTCCCGTCGATGGTGGGCAGCTCTTCGGCCGTCGGCTGACGCAGTTGCCCCAGCCCCTGTGCCTGGTCGTGACGGCCGGCGCCGTGGTCGTTGTGATCAATAAGAGCGAGTGCCTGCATGGCGGTGAGCCCGGCGGCGACGGCGGCGAGCGTCACGTCGCAGGCGTCAACCCCCGTGTCCGGCCGGCGGGACATCTGCAGGGCCAGCAGTGGCCAGGCCGGCTCCATGCCTCGGCGGCGGAGATGCTGGCAGTGTAGGCATGATGTCACCCCAGGTAGTACAAGTGGCCCGATCACCGCGGTTGTCTCACGAACACCGGCAAGCAGGTGCGGGACGCCGGAGCGTTCCAGCTCAAGTGACTCCTGTGGGTGGACGACCGGTATACCAGCCGGCGTCACGACGACCAGATCGGGACGGAACGGCGTGGAGTGCCGGAGCAGGCGTGGCGTGAGGGGACGCGTCACCCGCGCGATTGCCGCGGTGGCGGCAACCGAACGCGGACGCCCGACGTCGTCGAGACGGGCTCCGCCCGGCGCTACGTCGGCCGGCCGGGTCGTACC
>NZ_CAAAFO010000030.1:21365-21825 GCF_900634715.1 Candidatus Protofrankia californiensis
GGTGTCGTCGACGACCACGTGACCGACCCCGGCGGCGGCCAGCAGAGCCGCTACCTGAGCGCCGATCCGGCCCGCTCCGCGGACCTGGATCCGTGCCCGGCGGCGGGCCTGCATCGCGCGTCGGGCGTGTGTCGGATCGGTCGAACCCAGGGACATCGCCGCCAGATCCGGCTGGAGGCGCTCCTGGTCCAGCAAGGATGGTGGTGACCGGTCGGTCGGACCGGCGTCCGCCAGCATGCCCGTCCTCTCCAGCAGAAGAACGAGTTCCGCCCGGGTGGCGTCCAGCGAACTCAGTACCTGCTCGCGGGAGCGGGTGCCGTCCAGCAGGTCGAGCACGGACGCGTCTCGTGCCGTCAGCCCACCGAGGACGATCGCCCGTGCCGGGTCGACGCCGATCTGCAGGGTGGACCCGTCACGCCAGAGCCGGCGTAGACCGGGCTTGAGGATGGGGCGCATCGCG
>NZ_CAAAFO010000030.1:22210-22673 GCF_900634715.1 Candidatus Protofrankia californiensis
TCGGTGGCCCTGGAGATCTATGAGGATGAAGCCTTGCCGAGGATTCTGTTGATCGTGGTTCCGCAGACCGGGCAGGTGCCGCGCGCCATCCGGCGTCCGGAGTCGCTCACCCGCACCTCACCCTGGTAGTGCCGTTTCTCCTTGCACTTGACGCAGTAGCCCTCGAACGTCTCTGCCACTCGTTCTCCCTCTTGCCGGCGCTCGCTGATGGACCGCGGGTTCGCAACGAAGAAGGCCGGCCCGAACGGCCGACCCGGAGCCATCCTCCTCAAGTCAAGGATCTTGTTTTGTGTCGCCCCCCGGAAGATGCCGTGGCTGATTTTCCGTTGTCCCGCAGTGGTTCTGTCTTCGGTGCCAGGTCCTACGGCTGTGGTGGGCCGTGGTGGAAGCGATGCGGGCGTGGTCATGTTCGCAGCGCCGGGAGCTGTAAGCCTCTACCCTCGGGAGGGTCGCCGACGGGGGG
>NZ_CAAAFO010000030.1:23330-25130 GCF_900634715.1 Candidatus Protofrankia californiensis
CCTTTGGCCGTCCAGACTTTCAGGAGCCGACTGTGTCCGAACCGCTGCTGGTCGAACGTCCCGCCGACGGTGTCATCCTGCTGACGTTGGCCCTGCCTGAGCGGCGCAACGCAATGACCGTGGCGCTGACCGAGGCGTGGTCGGAGGCGCTGGACACGATCAAAGCCGATCCTTCCGCGCGGGCCGTCGTCGTCACGGGGCAGGGTCGCGCATTCTGCGCGGGTGGCGATCTCGATTGGATCGACCCGCGGCGCAACGGCGACTCCGGGGCGGACCGGTTGCGTGCGAAGATGCTCCCCTTCTACCGGACGTGGCTGAAGATCAGATCGGTGGAAGTGCCCACGATTGCCGCGGTGAACGGCGCCGCGGTGGGCGCCGGTCTGTGTCTGGCGCTTGCCTGCGATCTGCGATTCGCCTCCGAGGAGGCGACCTTCTCCGCCCCCTTCACCCGGCTGGGGATGCATCCGGGGATGGCCGCCACCCGGCTGTTGCCGGAGGCTGTGGGGGTGGTCCGGGCCCGAGAAATGATCTTTACGGGTCGGGTCGTCGGCGCGGAGGAGGCCGCGGCCGTCGGTCTGGTCAATGCGGTGGTGCCGGCCGCCGATCTGGTCGCCACCGCACTGGAGAGTGCGGTTCGGATCGCCTCGGCGGCCCCGGTCGCGACCCGGCTGGCCAAGGTCGCGTTGACGGGCGAGAACGACCTCGAACAGGTACTGCAGTGGGAGGCACTCGCCCAGGCCACGACCATGGCCAACGGTGAGGCTGCCGAGGGGATCCAGGCGCAGCTGGACCGGCGGTCGCCTTCGTTCGCACCAGTGGTCACAGCTGGCTGACCATCTGACGCGGTAAGTGTCGCGCGGCATGCACCGGGTGGGGGCATGCACCGGGTGGGGAGGAAACCCCCGGCATGCGGTCGAGCTCTCCAGCTTCCCCTTCTGGAGGGTTCTCCGGTAGCCGGGGGCTTCGTGCCCGTCAAGTTATGGCCGCATGGCAGTTGCGGTCAACGACCGCCGCGCGGACCATCGGGCGGATCTGTGCCGTGTGTTCCTTCCGGCCCTGGTGGCTCGTCCTGGGCCGGGGTGTCTCGGAGCCGTTCGAGCTCCGAGATGGGGTCACCCACCGTGCTGGTGGTGTCGCCAGCGGCGAACCGCTGCGGGTTGGTGAGATCGTCGGTGTTCGGGAGCAGGTCGGGATGGGCCCACAAGGCGTCGCGTCCGTCGATTCCCCTGGCCTCGCCCACGGCGTCCCACAGGGTGGCCGCCTCTCGCAACTTGCGCGGACGCAGGTTGAGGCCGACGAGCGTGGCAAAGGTCTGTTCGGCCGGCCCGCCCTCGGCCCGCCGCCGGCGTACCATCTCCCGCAGTCTGGGTGCCGCCGGCAGGTTCTTCACCGCGGCGGCATCGGTGACGGTTTCCACCCATCCCTCGACCAGCGCAAGGATCATCTCGAGGCGGGTCAGCGCGGCGGCCTGTTCCGGAGTGGTCGCCTCGTCGAAGACGTCACTACCGAGCGCTTCGGAGAAGCTCGCCGGGTCCATCAGCCGGGAAGGGTCGAGCATTGTCATCGCCCGCGAGACCGCGTTCGGATCGACGGTGATGCCTCGCGCGTACTCCTCGACCGCGCCGAGGACGTGCGCGCGCAGCCACGGGACATGGGCGTACAGGCGCTGGGACGCGGCTTCGCGCAATGCCAGGTAGATCCGGACCTCGGCGGGGTCGACCTCCAGGCCGGAGCCGAACGCCTCGACGTTGGCCGGTATGAGCGCGGCCGTGCGTGCCGGGCTGAGCGGCAGCCCGACGT
>NZ_CAAAFO010000031.1:0-1339 GCF_900634715.1 Candidatus Protofrankia californiensis
CGGTGTCTCAGCCGCGCGAAGCCGACAGCGGCTGGGTGCCTGCCCTACGGTCGGACACATGGGCCATATCTGCGCTGGACCGGATCCGCTGCCCGGCGCCCGCGGCGTGACCACCCACCATCACCATGCGGTCGGCGACCACCATGCCGTCGGCGACGGTCGCATTGCCGGCCCGACTGTTGATCTCAAAGCCGTTGACCGCGAAGCGGCCGGACGGCCGGGCGCGGTACGGCCGGGTGCCGGACGGGTCGTCCTCGCGGCGGTCCGCAAGGAGGAGCTGTCGGTCGACGAGTGCCTGCGAGCCGTTCACAGGCCGGACGTGGGCGGAGTCGCGCTTTTTGTGGGCACGGTGCGTGACCACGACGGCGGGCGTGGAGTCGCCGAACTGGAGTACACGGCCCACCCGAGTGCCGGCGCCGAGATGGGACGGGTGGCAGCCGGCGTAGCCGACGCGCACCCGGTGCTGGCCGTGGCCGTCACCCACCGGACGGGTCCGCTCGACGTCGGTGACATCGCCGTTGTCGTCGCGGTGGGCGCCGCGCACCGCGACGAGGCATTCGCGGCGTGTCGTCAGCTGATCGACGAAGTCAAGGCCCAGGTACCGATCTGGAAGCGGCAGGTCTTTCTGGACGGTTCGTCGGAGTGGGTGGGCGCGTGCTGAACGTGGCCTTATCATAAGGGTCGCCTCCCCCTTCCCCATCTTGACGCCGAGGCCGCCATGTGGTTCCTGCTTATTCCGCCGATCGCCGTCCTGATGACTCTTGTCTGGTTCGTCCTGCGTTCGCGTCCTGAACGCCGACCCGAAGCGTTGATCACCGTCGAGGGTTACCGGCGTAGCATGGCCGCTCTCGCGCGGCCGTTGCACTCGTCGCGTGATCCGTCCGCTCATGATCGAAACGGGGCGGTCCGTGCTGGCACCCGGCTACCGGACCCGCGACCACCGGACGCGCCGTAGCTTCTGCCCGCTGTGGATCCCTCGTGCGGGGTAGTTTCTCGGGCCTGCGCGCGCGTGAAACCGCGCGGAACAGGGTCATGATCGCGCGTTTTTCAGCCCGCTAGACTGCGAACATGACGCGGCGTATCCAGACACTCATTGTTGCGTCCACTTTGTCATTGCTGCTCGTGGTCGTGGGTCTGTGGCTACCGGTGCCGTTCGTGCTGCTGTCACCCGGGCCGGTAACCGATACGCTCGGGCGTCCTGACGGTAAGCCGCTGATCGAAATTGATGGCCGGCAGACCTATCCGACCTCGGGGAAGCTTGAGCTGACAACGGTCGAGGAGGTTCCCCGGCTGAACGTGCTCGGCGCGGTCCGTGGCTGGCTCGACAGCGACCAGGCCG
>NZ_CAAAFO010000031.1:2004-4862 GCF_900634715.1 Candidatus Protofrankia californiensis
GCGATGAGGAGATCCGCCAGGAGAACACCGCGGCGATGATCGATTCGCAGGATCAGGCGACCGCCGCGGCTCTCGGTGAGATCGGTGTCGCCGCAACCGGAACGTCCGTGGCCGTCCATCAACTCGGTGAGCACTCACCCGCCGAGGGCAAGCTGCTGCCGGGTGACGTGATCGTATCCGTGGACGGCACCGGCGTCTCCACGCAGGAGCAGCTGCGGGACGCGATAGCGCGCGTCCGCCCCGGGCAGCCGGTGGCCATCTCCTACGTTCGTGACAGCGGCGCGCCCGCGCAGACCTCCATCACGACGGTGCCCGCGCCGGGTGACGCGGGTCGGCCGGCTATTGGGATCATCACCACCGAGAAGCGCAGCTACCCGTTCACGGTGAAGATCAGAATCAAGGACGTGGGCGGACCGAGCGCCGGGCTGATGTTCGCTCTCGGCATAGTCGACCTCCTCGGGCCCGAGCAGCTCACCGGCGGCCGGACGATCGCGGGCACCGGCACCATCGACGCCAGCGGTACGATCGGGCCGATCGGAGGCATCCAGCAAAAGCTCCTCGGCGCCCGCCAAGCCGGTGCCGTGGCCTTCCTCGTACCGGCTGCGAACTGCGCGGACGCCCGGGAGTCCGCGCCGGCCGGTCTCCGGCTCGTCCGGGTCGAAACGTTGAAGGGTGCTATCAGCGATCTGAACGCTCTCGCCGGCAATCCGCAGGCGGACGTCCTCAGCTGCTGAGAACCGGGCAGCTGCCCTCCCACGGTGGTCCTCCGATCGGCCTCCGGCGTCCAGCGCCGGAGGCCGATCCGTCAGCGGAAGTGCTGGCCTGGGACAAAGACGGCGCGATCATGTTTTTCTCGCTCCCGGTCGCTGGTGAGCCCAGGTCCCCGGTCACTAGTGAAAGGTTGCGAGCAGGCCGTCCACGAGGCCGTCGGCAAGGTCCGGATCGACCACGAGCTCCTCCTCCCCGCGTACCCGCAGGCAGGACGCATGCTGCCCGTCGCGGGTCACCCCGACCGCCAACCGCACGTCCTGGCGTTCGGGATGGTTGGCCGCCCAGATCTCGATGTCCACCTCTTCGTAGGGAGCTTCCTGTTCGGCGCTCGGGGGCAGCACGACGAGTTCGGTGACCAGGACGCAGCCGAGGACCTCCGGAGGCCAGCCGATGCCGGCCAGCACCTCGTCAAGGCGTCCGGCGGGCAGGGGCTCCTGCTCGACCGGAGTGAGTGAACCGGGGACGACCTCGCCGATGTGCGAGGCCAGGGTCGGCTCACGGGCGACGAGCTCGGACGTGTCCGCCAGCGCGTAGACCTGACTGGGCTGGTCCCAGCCCAGATCGGCCACGTGCCGCTCGACCTCCAGCACGACGGAAGTCAACTCACTGATGTCGGGGCTGCTCACTAGCCCATCCTCTCCGATGGTGCCAGTCGGGCACTGGCGTAGGTTGCCTCCCAGGTGGACAACCCGGTCGTGTGCCCCCGACACAAGGAGGAGCGAGTGGCAGCAGCCCGCAGACCACTGGTGGTGCGTACCCGCATCCTCGTCCCCACTCTGGTCGTGGTCATTGTTCTGATCGTTCTACTCGGCGTCTTCACGCGGGTCTACACCGACCTGCTCTTCTTCCGGTCGGTCGGCTTCGGCAAGGTCTTCAACACCGCCCTGTCAACGCGGATACTGCTCTTCGTCGTCTTCGGTGCGCTGATGGCTGCCGCGGTGGGCACCAACCTGGCGCTCGCGTACAAGCTGCGACCACCGGTCCGTCCGCTCTCCCTCGAACAGCAGAATCTCGAGCGCTACCGGGTCGCCATCGAACCGTACATGGTCCCGATCCTGCTCGCGGTCTCGATCCTGTTCGGCATCGTAGCGGGTATCTCGGCATCCGGTCGGTGGCGGACCTGGCTGTTGTGGCGCAACGGCGAGTCCTTCGGGCAACGAGACGCCCAGTTCCACCGTGACATCAGTTACTACGCATTCACCTATCCGTTCCAGCGCTTCCTGCTCGGCTTTCTGTTGACCACCGTGGTGCTGTCGTTGCTGATAACACTGGTGACGCACTACCTGTTCGGCGGTATACGGCTGCAGACCCAGGGCGAACGGGTGGTGTCGGCGGCGAAGGCGCACATATCCGTCCTGCTGGGCCTGCTCGCCCTGCTGAAGGCGTGGGCTTACTACCTCGATCGCTTCGGGCTGGTTTTCTCCTCACGCGGGGCGGTGAACGGAGCGTCCTACACCGACACGCACGCGGTACTTCCCGCGAAGCTCATCCTGTTGTTCATCTCACTGCTGTGCGCGGTGTTGTTCATTTACAACATCTTCCAGCGGGGATGGACGTTGCCCCTGCTGTCCGCCGGAATACTCGTGCTGTCCGCCCTGGTGGTGGGAGGTATCTACCCGGCGATCGTCCAGCAGTTCCAGGTCCGGCCGAACGAGGCCTCCCGTGAGGCGCCCTACATCTCCCGGAACATCGCGGCCACCCGCTCCGCATACGGGATCGACCGGATAAGACCGCAGGCCTACGACGCGGCCAACACCCCCAACAGCACCGAGCTCGGAGCGGGCTCGGCAACGCTGTCCAACGCCCGCCTGCTGGACCCGAATGTGCTGTCCCCGACCTACGACCAGCTCCAGCAGATCCGCGGATACTACGGATTCCCGGCCTCGCTCGACATCGATCGTTACACCATCGCGGGCCCGGACGGGCGCAGCGGCACCCAGGACTACGTGGTCTCCGTCCGCGAACTCGATCAGAACGGTCTCGCGCAACAGCAGCGGAACTGGATCAACCTGCATCTGACGTACACCCACGGCAAGGGATTTGTCGCGGCGCCGGCGAACACCGTCGACAGCTCCGGGCGCCCGGTC
>NZ_CAAAFO010000031.1:5171-5999 GCF_900634715.1 Candidatus Protofrankia californiensis
ACCACGTGACCGATCCGCGTGAGTTCTACTCGCAGGAGGACTTCTGGGCGGTTTCGCCGTCCCCGGACGACCAGAACCAGACGCAGCCGCCGTTCTACGTCTACAGCCAGCTGATCGGGCAGTCGCAACCCAGCTTCAACCTGACCTCCCCGCTGCTGGCGCGGGGATCATCGAAACTCGCCGCCTACATGGCGGTGTCGAGTGATCCCGGCAACTACGGCGAGTTCCAGGTCCTGCAGCTGCCCAAGGGCGTCACGATCAACGGGCCGGTCCAGGTACAGAACCTCATCGAGTCCAATGCGAAGATCTCCCAGGAGCTGAGCCTGCTGCGGGGCCAGGGCTCGCGGACCATCCAGGGGAACCTGCTGACCCTGCCGGTGGCGGGCGGGCTGCTCTATGTCGAGCCGTACTACGTCCAGGCGCGGGAGAACGCGGTGTATCCGACCCTGCAACGGGTGGCGGCGGTCTTCGGCGAGAACATCGGTTTCGCGCCGACCCTGAGCGAGGCGCTGGGACAGGTCTTCGGCACGGCTACCGGGCCACCCAGCGCGGGAACAGGCGGGACGGGAACGGGCGGGAACGTTCCGCCGAGCAGTACGAGCGATCCGCAGATCCGGCAGGCGATCACCGATGCCGACCGCGCGTTCACTGCCGGGCAGGAGGCGTTGAAGAAGGATCCCCCCGACTTCACCGTCTACGGCACCGCGCAGAAGGACCTGTCGGACGCGTTGGACCGGTTGGCGCGGCTGACAGGGGTGGCACCGTCATCGCCGGTGAGCCCTTCGCCGTCGCCCTCTCCTTCCTCTCCGCCACAGCCGGCGCCGGCTG
>NZ_CAAAFO010000031.1:6399-14249 GCF_900634715.1 Candidatus Protofrankia californiensis
ATTCGATCAAGCTCGTTTGACACCACCCACCCTGCATCTAGTATGGTGAAGCCACACCGACGCGGGGTGGAGCAGCTCGGTAGCTCGCTGGGCTCATAACCCAGAGGTCACAGGTTCAAATCCTGTCCCCGCTACCAGGGAAAACGTCCCCGGATAGATCTTATCCGGGGACGTTTTCGCGTCCGTGTAGCCAGATTTGTAGCCGGGCACTGTACGGGCGTGCCCTCGATCAGCCCTCGCCAGACTCCTCGGGCTCCTCCGCCTCCTCCCTTCCGAGGATCAGGTTCGTGATCGCCGTGGCGGTAGTAGCCTCCCGGTCGAGGTCGCCGGTCCGCTGCACGTAGGTCGCGAGCGTGAATGCCATACTGGCATGCCCGATGCGTTCGCTGACGACCTTCGGGTTCGCCCCGGCGTCGATCGACACGGTTGCGTAGCTGTGGCGCCCGTCGAAGGTGATCTGCTCGTGGTCGGCAACGGTCGGATGTGAACCTTCGGCGGTTGGCCGGAACCGCTACAGCCGATCGGCTACATCGCCGCTGCCGCTGCCGCTGCCGTGGGCAAGGGTGAGCCGGTGGCTGTCCGAGCCTCTACTTGAATGTCACCGAGCCGCAGCCGAGCATCTCCGGCGGTGAGATCGAAGCTGATTTCCCGACGGTGACGAGACGGGATCCGGAGAAGTTGTAGAAGGTGCTGTCGCCCCGATAGTCCTTACCGTTGGTGCTGCTGCCTGTCCAGCTTTCGATCGCGGCGGCAGGCGGCTGCGTCCGGCGGCACCCCCACGTTGCCGCGTTCCGCAGTGAGGCGCCGTACGGCAGCGCCGCCTGCTGCCCGTCGAGTGTGACCAGCCGCAACCGGGCGTCGACATATCGGAAGACTGTTGCCAGCTGCATCGCCGCTCCCTGGTCGAACCGGACGAACACCTCCGCGTGCCCGTCCCGGTCGGCGTCGACCGAGCCGAGTACACCCTGCGCCGCGGGGTCCGGCCCACTGTCGAAACGAACTTCCTCGGTACGGCCGGTCGAGTAGACGACACGGAGCAGACCGGCAGCGGGAAGCGTGATCGATTCTGTGCGGCCGTCACCGTCGACGTCACCGTCCCGAGCCGCTTGCGGCGAGCCGTTCGAGCTCGACGACGGCGACGCTGGGCGGATTGCCGTTCCCGGCGATGCTGATCGGACCGCACTCACCTGGCCGGTGCCTGCCGATGTCGAGGCGCCCGACGGCCGTGTGCCGGATGAATCCACGGTATCGGTACCGGTGCAGCCCGTTGTCATCAGGATGAGCGCGGTGGCTGCCGCGACAGCGACAACGATGGAAGGCGCAGATATGCGCACGACGACCCCCGGCAGTCAGAAAAAGTGTCTGTTCTGCATATCCGATGATTCAGATGGATACGAGACCGCTGTGGTGTGACGGGCCTGTCCGGATACTGACAGGGGTAAAGCCGCCGTTACCTCGTTGAAATGCTGCGGGTTTTGTTGGAACGCGGCGGAACGCCGACCGGCTTTCGTACGGGCGACGAAGCCGTGGCGGTCACCGCCGGGCGCGTGTCGCGACGGGCTCAGGGCCGGAGGGTGCGCCACGGGCGCAGGGCCGGGGGTGTAGGCCGCGGGCTCAGGGCCGGGGGGTGCGCCAGGGGCTCGCCGGGCGTAGCAGGTCGGCCGAGCGCAGCAGCACCTCGGCGAGCATGCGGGCTTCCTCGGGCGTGAGGTAGGCGGCGGCGAGGGCGTCGAGCATCGGAGCGTCCAGACGCAGCAGGATCACTGGAGCCTGCCCCGGGGCGGCCGGCGGCTCAGGCCGGACCGTGATCTCTGCCTGACCGATCCGGGTGGTCAGAACGCCGTCCTGCGGATCGTGATGAACCAGTGCCATGGTCATCCACTCCTCCTGAACCAAACCGGTTCCGGCTGTTGCACATGTTGGACTCTCGTCCCCCGGTACTGGTTGCTCCGGTCGGACGTCGGCTTCCCGACCCTGGACGCGAGAGAAGCATGATCGTGCTGCTTCCGGCTCGCTCGGTGCTGTCCGGACAATGCAGCCACGCCGTGGTCCTAAAAGTAGTCATACGGGCACGCAGTTGAATGTAGGTGAGGGAAACTTCGATCTTAATTCACGATCAGTAGTTCTATTGCTGCCTATCGCCTACCTCTGGAAGGGTCGAGATGACGCCGAGCTCCGAGGGGCCCACTGCCGACGTGCCGGGGCGGGACCGCCGTGATCCCTATCATTCCGCGCTGCTGCGTGGCCTGACCATGCCACGCACGCGTCCGCGTCAGGCGGTGGGACAACGGCCGGCACGGCCGGCAGGGGACTGGAGCATGATCGGACGGCGGGAGTTCCTCCGCCTGTCCGGCTTGATGACCGGTGGTGGCGTCCTGCTGGCAGCATGCGGTGAGGACCGCCCCGTATCCCCACCGCCACCCCCGGAGCCGAGCCCTCTCCCGGAGCTCACCGTCACCGATTACTGGACCGGCAAGACGCCCGCCGGCCATCTCGACTTCGCGAACTGGCCGCTGTACATCGACACGTCCGCGGTCCGGGCGGACGCCCATCCGACACTCGACACGTTCACCCACGCGACCGGTATCACGGTCTCCTACCACGAGGTCATCGAAAACGACGAATCGTTCTATGCGGGGATCCGGCCGCTGCTCGAGGCAGTACGCCCGGTCGGTTACGACCTGATGGTCATCACCAACGGGCAGGTGCTCGCCGAACTCATCCGGCTGAACCACCTGGCGCCGCTGGACGCAAGCCGGCTCCCGGCCTTTTTCGCCAACGCCGACGAGAGTGTCGTGAATCCCGCCTACGACCCGAACAACCGGTTCACGGTCGCCTGGCAGTCGGGAATCACGGGGATCGCCTACGATCCCAACCGCACCGGCCGGGAGATCAGAAGCTTCAACGATCTGTTCGATCCGGCTTTCGCCGGTCGGGTCGGGATGTTCGGTGACGTCCGTGACCTGCCGAACTTCACCTTGGTGGGCATGGGAATCACGCCTGAGACGTCGACGCCGGCGCACTGGCGGAAGGCCGCGGATATCCTGCGCAAACAACGGGACGACCGTATCGTCCGCAACTACTACCAGCAGGACTACATCGAGCCTCTCAAGAAAGGGGATATATGGCTGTCCATGGCGTGGTCCGGAGACATTTTCCAGGCCAATTCCGAGGGCGCCGACCTGCGTTTCATCATTCCCGACGAGGGTGGAATAATGTGGACAGACAGCATGTGCATCCCGGTTACCGCACCACATCCGGTGGACGCCATCACCTTCATGGACTTCGCCTATCAGATCGACATCGCCGCGAAACTCGCCGAAGGGATCAACTACATCACCCCGGTACCGTTCGCGCGGGACCGGATCATCCGGGACGCGGGTGCCGCCAGCGGTGCCGCACAGGCGCAGATGATGGCCACCGCCAACAGCCCGCTGGTCTTCCCCGTCCGTTCGGATCTGGCCCGGCTCCGGCGCTACCGCGTCCTGACCAGGGCCGAGGCCGCCGAGTGGAACAGCCTGTTCCAGCCCATCTACCAATCCTGACGGCTACCAGCCCTGCCCCGTCCGGTACCGGTCCTGACAGCTGCCAGCCCGACCTGTTCTCTCCGATCTGCCTGCTCCGATCTGCCCGATCCGATCTGCCCGATCCGACCCACCGATCCGACCCACCGATCCGACCTGTCAGCTCTGGCGGCGCGGGCAGGGCCGGCTCAGCCCTCGGACAGCGCTGCCGGCGGGGCCGTCGTGAGCACCGGATCCGGATCCGATGCCAGGTCCGCTGCCGTGTCGAGTGCCGCCCGGAGAGCGGCCGACAGCACGTCCACGTCGGCGAGGTCGATGACCAGCGGCGGGCAGAAGGCAAGGGTCGACGTGCCGATCGGACGGACGATGACGCCGTGGGCGAGCATGCGGTTACGGGTCGCGGTGGCGTCCAGTCCGCTCGGCAGGTCGACCGCCCACATGGCGCCGCAGCCGCGGACGTCGGTGAGACCGTGCGTCCTCGCGACCGAGCGCAGCCCGGCCGCGAGGCGGTCACCTATCGCCGGTGCCCGGTCGATCAGGCCCTCGGACTCCAGCAGGCCGATGTTGGCAAGGGCGGCGGCGCACGCCGCCGGATGCCCCGCATAGGTGCCGCCGTGGCGCAGCAGCACGGCCGGGCGGTTGAGCGGTTCGTGTACGGCGGGACCGACGAGCACTCCGCCCAGCGGTTGGTAGCCGCTGGTGACAGCCTTGGCAAAAGTGACGATGTCGGGCCGGACACCGAAGTGGCCCGCGCCGAACCAGTCTCCCAATCGGCCGAATCCGGTGATCACCTCGTCGAGGA
Source organism: Candidatus Protofrankia californiensis (assembly GCF_900634715.1). Classification (GTDB taxonomy): domain Bacteria; phylum Actinomycetota; class Actinomycetes; order Frankiales; family Frankiaceae; genus Protofrankia; species Protofrankia californiensis. The sequence continues at coordinate 10,726 of NZ_CAAAFO010000031.1, forward strand.
TCAGGAACGCGCCGTGACGGTCGCACAGGTCACGCAGCCCGGTGAGGTAACCCGGACGCGGGGGATGGACGCCACCGGCGCCGATCACAGGCTCGGCGATCACCGCGGCGACCCGGCCGTGGTTGCCGTCCATCACCGCGCTCACCGCGTCCAGGTCATCCTTGCCGACCTGGACGATGTCGCCGACACCCGGGCCGAATCCGTCCCGGTTGGCCGGAAGGCCGGTCAGGCTCATCCCGCCGTAGGTGACGCCGTGGTAGCTCGGGGAGCGACTGATGATGATCGTCCGCTCCGGCTCGCCGGCGACGGCATGCGCAAGACGGGCGATCTTCATGGCGCTGTCCACCGCCTCGGACCCGCCGTTGGTGAGGAAGACCCGGGCCCGCGGCATGGGTGCGAGTGCGGCGAGCCGTTCGGCGAGTGCCTCGGCCGGGGCGTTGGTGAACCGTTCGAAGAGGTGGAACGCGTCCAGCTTCCGCAGTTGCGCCGCAACCGCTTCGATGATCTCTTCGCGACCGTGTCCGACCGCGCAGTACCACAGGCCTGCCATGCCGTCGATGTAGCGACGGCCGGAGTCGTCCGTGACGTACGCGCCCTTGCCGGAGACGATCCGGATGAACGAGTCCGCGGGCGCCGCCGGACGTGCGAACGGGTGCAGCAGCGGCCCCGGTTTCGCCGGTTCCCGCACTGCGGGGTGCGGCTGGGCGGGGTGCGATTGTGCGGAGTGCTGCGCGGGTGCGGGGTGTGGCATGGAGGCAAGTACCGCACGTCCCAGGCACTGTCGCAACAGCCTTGACGGTACACACGTGCCTTGCCGGTGCGTATGCGCCGGATGCATATGCGCTGGGCGTATGCGTGCGGCGGCCTGGTCCGGTCAGCGTGCGCCCCAGGTGAAGGCCTGCTTCACCAGGCGCAGGTAGACGAACGTCTCTGTCTCCCGCACCTGCGGCAGGGCGCGGATGCGATCGTTGATCAGCGAAAGCAGGTGCTCGTCGTCCTCGGCGACGATTTCCAGGATCAGGTCGAACGAGCCCGCGGTGAGCACCACGTAATCGACCTCGGGCAGCGCCGCGATGGCGTCCGCCACTTCCCGGGTGTCACCGGACACTCTGACGCCGATCATGGCTTCGCGCTGGAATCCGACGCGTAGCGGATCGGTGACCGCGACGATCTGCACGATTCCGGCGTCCAGCATCCGCTGGACCCGCTGGCGGACCGCGGCTTCGGACAGGCCCACCGCTGTGGCCATGGCCGCATACGACCGCCGGCCGTCCCGCTGGAGCTGTTCGATGATCGCTTTGTTGACGTCGTCCAGGAGGGGTTCCGGCGCCATCCGCGCACTGCTTGCCTTACGTGGTTGGGACAACGTCCTCCTTATCGGGTAAGGATGAACCAGGAGTAATCGTGATTTGGTCTGCTGGATGCACCCGAAGGTAATCGTAAGCCTGCCGGAGTGGTTCATCCGGCATGGAACCGACATTTCCTGTCCGGGCTGTTGCCACGGATTCCCTGGTAGTCCTCCTGGACGGGCTACGCTTTCCGTACCGAGCGCTGGAGGTCCGGGAGGCCCGAGTCCCCGAGTCCCCGAGTCCCCGAGTCCCCGGGTCATTGGGAGGGGTGCGGAGAACATGGCCGGAACAGCGTCTGCAGGCATCTCACCGGCCCACCGCGACGGGCGCGTGGCCGCCCTGACCGAGCGTGAGGAGCTGCGGCTGCAGGCACGCACCCCGGGTTCACAGGCGATGCATTCCCGGGCGGTGCGGTCGATGACCGGCGGGGTTCCGTCGTCCTACCAGGCCCGTGATCCCTGGCCGATCTACCTGACGCATGGGCGTGGTTCTCGGGTGTGGGACGTCGACGGGAGTGAGTACTGCGACTTCCACAACGGCTTCGGGTCGATGGTGCAGGGGCACGCGCATCCGGCGATCGTCCGGGCGGTACAGGAGCGGATCGGGCTGGGCAGCCACTTCGCCATGCCGACCGAGGACTCCGTGATTGTCAGTGAGGAGCTGGCGCGTCGCTTCGGGCTGCCGCAGTGGCGCTATGTCAACTCGGGGTCGGAAGCGACCATGGATGCGATCCGGATTGCCCGGGCCGTTACCGGACGCGAGACGATCATCAAGATTTTCGGCTCCTATCACGGCCATCACGACTACGTGATGGTCTCCATCGGGACTCCTTACGACGAGATCGGCCCGCCCGACAACATGGCGTCACTCGCCTACGGCGAGGGCATCCCGCAGGCTGTCGTCGACCTGACCGTGCCGGTGCCGTTCAACGACGCCCCGGCCATGGCGCAGCGGATCGAGGCGCTTGTCGCCGAGGGGCGCCCACCGGCATGTGTGATCATGGAAGCCGCGATGATGAATCTCGGCGTGATCCTGCCCGAGCCCGGTTACCTGGAGGCCGTCCGCGACATCACCCGGCGTCACGGTATCGTGCTGATCTTTGACGAGGTCAAGACCGGCCTGTGCGTGGCGCCCGGGGGAGCGACCGGGCGGTTCGGTGTCGTGCCCGACATGGTCACTCTCGCCAAGGCGCTCGGCGGTGGTCTGCCGTCCGGCGCCGTCGGTGCGACCGCTGAGATCATGGACATCGTCGCGTCGGACCGGGTCAAGCAGGTCGGAACGTTCAACGGCAATCCGCTGACCATGGCCGCGGCCCGGGCCAGCCTGCTGGAGGTCCTCACCCCGGAGGCGTACGCCCGGCTGGACCGGCTGTGCGGCCTGTTGATCGCCGGCTGCGACGAGATCCTCCGTCGCCACGGGCTGCCCGGCTACACGGTCGGGATCAGCTCGAAGGGCTGCGTCCACTTCACCGACGCGCCGATCCGCGACTACACCTCCTTCATGGCGCATCAGAACGCGGCTCTGCCGGAACTCGCGTGGCTGTACAACGCCAACCGGGGCGTCCTGATGGCGCCGGGCAGGGAGGAGGAATGGACGCTGTCGGTGCAGCACACCGACGCCGACGTCGACCGCTACCTGGACTCCCTCGACGCGCTGGCCCGCGACGTCACCTCCTGACGGGTCACCTCCTGACGGCGGCCGCGGTTCGCCGCACGCCGCCGGCCGCAGCGTCCAGGTGGAGCCTGGGCCGTTCCGGCCGCCGGGTCGCCTGATCAACCTGCTGGGAGTGCCCGAGGGATGCCTGCGGGATGACCGAGGATATGGCGTTCAAGGGATACTTCGGTATGGTTTCCGTTTCAAATCCTTCTGACGAAGACGTAATCCGTGGTCTAGGCTGCTTGTCAGCGGCCTTCTCGTGCTTAGGGAACCTGGTTGGCCGAAGAGCACGCGATCATGGTTTTCCTCGCGGGCTCGGAGGTCTTGAGGAACCTGGTTGGCCGAAGAGTACGCGATCATGGTTTTCCTCGCGGGCTCGGAGGTCTTGAGGAACCTACAGTGGATGGCGGTGCCAATCGGTGCCGGAGTAGCCCCAGGCCCGTTCGTTCTGTGCTGGCTACCGGAGTGTGCGTATGGACAGGATCCTGACGAACTTCATCGGCGGCGCCAGGGTTCCGG